>JBAYMJ010000011.1:0-45423 GCA_041663565.1 Candidatus Micrarchaeia archaeon
ACCCTGAAATTTGCCAAGAGAATCAAAACCCCTGATGTGACTTAGTACTTTTCAATCTTATAGTAGTGTGACCTTGTTTTCCGGAGTCGTCAGCACAAGCGCCTTCTTGTGCATCAGCGTGCCAGCCTTCGCAATGATGGTGTCGCCCAGCTTCTCGGACAGGTGCTGCTCGTGCACGTGGCCGCAAATTACGACAGCCGGCTTCTTTGCAAGCACGAATTCGCGCACCGACCTGCTTCCCACGTGGTTGCCGTGAGCAGTCTTGTCCGAGGCGGTGTCGCGGGGCGGCGTGTGGCTTACCAGGATGAATCTGCCATCGTCAGGCACTTTCAGCTCAGCAAGCTTCCTCTCAATGGTCTCTTCGGTATACTCGCAAACGGTGTTGAACGGCGTTGGCCCGCTTCCGCCAAGCCCGTAGAACGGGATTCCGCCTATCATCGTCCTTTTTCCCGCAAGGTCGCGGCCTGTTTCCTCGAAGAAGTCCTGCACGGTCTCCGGGTCGTTGTTGCCGTGCACTGCGTAATAGGGAATCCTTGTCTTGTCAAGCTCGTCAAATAGGTCCTCGGCAAAGGAAACGCTGCCGCAGGTCACGTCGCCTGCAAGTATGATGGCGTCCGGATTGGACTTTTTGATGAACTCGAACAGGAATTGCCTGGCCTGTAGTTCGCCATGCAGGTCCGCAACGCACAGGATGTCCATATCGCTAAACGCCTTCGGCAACTGGCCGCAAAATTCGTCTAGGGTATTAGGCAGCCCAAGGTTTTTTAGCGGGAGTGCGGCGCGTTGCTGGTTCTTGCCATTTCCATCAGGGCTTTCCGTAGGTCCTTTTCTGATGGCAGGTTACTGACTGTCAGACCGGCATGTTCAAGAACGTGATTCTTTAACGCGTCCTTGTGCACGATTATCCTTGGTTCTAAGGTCGATTCAGGCTCCGAGAGCTGGAATGTCATGTTTTCGCACCAGGCGTCGAGTGTTCCGTCTTGTTCTGCCAGCGGTTTTTTGGACTCGGCAATCTGTTTTTCGATATTTTTCAGTTTTCCGGCGTTTGCATAGCGTTGAACCTGCCGCTGTGCGTGGGCACTCATCTCCTGGAGTGAAAGCTCTGCCGGGGGCTTGCGTTCAACGATGCGGATGCCGTGGGTTTCCAAAAAAGTCACCTTGGATATGGAATTGGCCCGGAAGGAAGAAATAGGTTTTCGCGGGGGTGGCTTGAAAATACGAGAATCAGGCGATTAAACGAACTGCGGTCTAGGAAGATTTATATATCCTAATAGAATCATGATTGTATCGTGATTGATTCTCACGATTCGCGACACAATCGCGGACAAGTATCAATCAATCCGAAAATAAAAAGGTACCTAACATGGCTTTGGATGAAGGAATCGTAGGCGATTACCACGCATTCAAGGAATCCGTCAAGGACCCCGCCCTCACAACGGCGTATTACCTTTCAAAGATTTCAGACGAAAAGACGTCGTTCAACCTCGTGCTGAGGGAGATAAACGCCAAGCTGGACCGCCTCGAGTTCCTCGAAAGGCGCGTCGCGCAGCTTGAGGAGATGCTTGAGAAGAATTCGGTGGAAAAGGTCGCTGTCGCGGCACCCTTGCCCAACAAGGAAGTTGTCGCGGACATCGACATGGAAATAATAGGATTCGTCAAGGAAGCGGGCAAGGTAATCGCCCAGGACGTGGCCGACAAGTTCGGCTACAAAGGAAAGAACGCCGCGTGCGCGCGCCTCAACCGGCTCGCAACCGCCGGACTTCTTTCCAAGAAGCAAGCAGGACGGAAGGTTTACTACCTTCCAATCGGGTAGCAAACCCGAACAAGTCGCGAACCAATCGCGGTAAAATCAAGAGAAAATCAGGAAACAAATCACAAAGGAATCACAGGAAAAAACCGCAACAACCGGAATCGCAACGGAATCACAGGACCGAACAAACGGAATCACAGAATCGCGCGTAATTGTGCTTCACAGCACAGTTCAACCCACCCCCAACAACATTCTGGGAGGGGCCTGCCAGCCCCTCCCCACTAATTCTTTATCTTCCTTTCATTCCAAGCGGCAGGCTTGCGGTTTTCAAGTGTAAGCAATTAAAAGTCCGGCATAGACAATGACATTTGTCTTTTGGTGATTGCAATGGTGTTGGACAAAAAGAACAGGGCAAAACTCGCATCCGTGCGCGCAAAGGACAGGTACGTGGACAGGAATATTGCGATGTTGAATTTTGAAGGCCACGCCGAGCCGAAGAGTTCCGATGCTGTTGTAAGGAGACTGTCCCTTCCCGAACTTGACCGGTTAACTAATGAGACCGCCAGCCGCGTCCTCCGCTATTCCGATTACCAGGATGGCCGGCATAGGTTTGTCCCCCTGCTCAAGCTATACGACAGCCGGAGCAAGGCCGGCAAGCTGACTCCAAAGCACGCGGCGATGGTCATCAAGCACGCCAGGCTTGCCTTGAAGTACAACAACCCCGAGACTGCGTTCCAGATCATGAAGCGCGGGATTAGCGCTGGTGCGATAACTGCTGCGCATTCAAAGGACGTCCTGGGCATTGCCGAAGAAGTGGCGCTGCCGCCAAAGGGGCCGCTGCGCAATAACCTTGCTTATGTAAACACCGTTGGAGGCGAGCTGCTTGACACTGCGGTAAGCCGCAAGGTCTTAGGCAAGGAGCACGTTGATTTGCTCCTGCAGGTTGCAAAGCGCTTTGAGAACGGCCGGCCGGACTCTTCCGCGCCCTTCTATAAGGCGGCAATCAAGGCCGGCAACCTCAAGCCGTCGCTGTTTGATGACGCCTTTCTTCGGATGTCTGCAAACAAAGTCCTCTCCACCGGGGTTGAGTCTTCTGGCAATCCCCTTCGCAGCGCAGTTGTGCTCAGGCACGGAATAGAGTCCGGCGCATTGAAGGCTTCAGACCCGCGCGTCAAGGCTCGATTTTCAGAATTAGGCAAAAAGGCCAAAGACGGCTTTCTGACGTGGGGGACCAAGCCCGGTGATGAGATTGCCGCAATGGCAAAGAAACTGGGAGTGAAGGATTAGTCCGCGTACGAATAGGACTGTTATTTCGCCTTAGCCTTCAGCCACTCATCCACAACCGGGATGATTTTGCCAAGGTCCTTGCCGTCCACGCTCTTCATGGCGGCCTTCTTGGCGATTTCCTTTCCATTAAACGCTATTGAGAGGCCGGACTCCGCAAACATCGGCAGGTCCATCGAGCCGTCTCCGACTGAGAGCGTGTGGGACTTGGGGATTCCAAGTTCCTGCTGAAGCTTGAACACGATGGCGCCCTTGTCAACTACCTTGATGTCAACGTCGCCCGTGAGCCTGCCGTTGCTTGCCCGCAGGGTGTTGAACAAAAACTGGTCAACTGCGGAGAAGTCGCGCCTGCTTGCAACTCGCGCGGCAACCGGGTTCAAGGAGGCGCTGATTATTGCGATGTAGAACCCGTGCGACTTGAGGTGCTCCATTGTCGGCGCGATGTTGTCCATCACCTTGATGCGGTCGCCCAGAAGCATGCAGTCCTGCACGGTCACGCCCTCAAGCATCGCCGCACGCTGGTGCAATGCATCCTCAAGGGGGAGTTCGCCGTTGACCACCATCTTGGTTATCTTGGACACCTGCGCGTGCATCCCGGCAATCTCGGCAATCCCATTGATGATTTCGCCGTCGATGAGCGTGGAGTCGAAGTCGAATGCTGCAAGGTATTTGTACTTACCGTGTTCTGAAGCCATGAAAAGAATTTCCCCCTTGTGCTTCTTTTCCTTTTGCCGTGTCTTCCTACTGCCTTTTTGAAAACTTCGCCATCAGCAGTTCGCTTCTCGCGTGGTCGATTGAGGAGCGCACCATGTCCTGCTTCTGCTTGAGCGGGCCGATGATGGAAGTCGAGTATTTCAAGAGCATTATGTTGTCGTAGATGTCGTTCATCCTGCCAAAGTAGTAGTTGGCTTCGTCTTCCTTGTCTTCCTTGAGGCAAATCTGTATCGCACGGCGAAGCTCGCCGACGCAGTCGGCAACACCGGACAGGTACGAAGTTACTGGCATATTGAGGTCCTCGGGCGAGGGCAGGTCCTGGTGATAGGAAACAGCAAGGAACGTCTTGATTTCGACGTATTCCTGGTAGCAGTGCTCGGTGATGTGGGAAAAGTCGTCGTCAAACTGCCGGATTTCAAGGACCATCTTCTCAAGCTCGGCCAAAGTTGCCGAAAGCTCGACTTTCTCTCCGGTGTGGATGTCGCGTATTGCGCGTGCTGACAGCCTGACGATTTCGCGGCTTTGGATAAGCACCTTGTCCTGGCGCTTCTCCTTCTCGTCGAACACCGGCTTGAGGCCGCGGATTATTGCTGAAAAGTCTGCCATGTTGCCCACCCCTGCTATAGCAATATTTATTGGTGCTAATGGTTAATGAATTAATAGGGGCTTTTGATACTTCGGCCTTATCCTCAACTGGTGATGCTTTTATGGACAAGAAGGAATTTACCGTAATCTCGCTTGGCGGCTCGCTCCTATTCAAGGAAAACGGAGACATCGACGCGGAGTACGTCAAGTCGGCAGCAGCGTTGATTAGGAAGCTGCATCTTGACGGGTACAAAATCGCGGTTTCAGTCGGGGGAGGCAAGTTCTCCGGCCAGTACCAGGAAATAGTAAGGAAAAACGGCACGCAGGTGATGGCCGACAAGATTGGCCAGATGATAAACCACGTGAACGCCACCCTTCTCATCTCGCTTTTGGGCGAGGACGTGGCCTACCCCAAGTCAATCACCGACCTTTCCGAGACCCAGCTTGCATCCAAGCTCAACCTAATCCCGGTTGGCGCGGGTTTTGTGGAGGGCGCGACTTCCGACCATGCCGGAGTAATCATTGCAGAAAGGCTCAAGGCCAAGCGGCTCATCAACCTGTCCAAGGTGGATGGGATTTACGATTCCGACCCTTCCAAGAACCCCAAGGCAAAGCTCATCAGGAAGATGTCCTACGACCAGCTTATCGAGCTTGCGACTCGTCTGGACACCCGCGAGCCCAAGGCGCCGTTCGTGTTCGACATAGTCGCCTGCAAGCTTGCGGCAAGAAGCGGAATCGAAATAGTCTTTGCCAATGGCAAGAAGCTCGACCAGCTCAGGAAGCTGGTGGAAGGGCGCGGGGACTGCGGGACCATAGTTGGTTAGTTTGCAAGCGTCTTGATAGTCAGAGTTGCTTGTACCAGTTCTCGTATTCCTTGTGGGTGGAAAAGCAGCGGACGACGTAAACCGTTTCGTTCTCTATCCGGTATGCGAACCTGGCGCTTTTCGTGACTTTTTCCACGAAGTGAGGATTTCCAAAGCGCAGGTGCCTTCTTGGAGGCATATTGGAGACCTTTTCGATGTGCCTTACGAACATCAGCATCAGGGTTGAATCCATAGCGTCTAGTTCGGATTCGGCGTATTTTGAAAGTCGGTAGCCCATCTGGAAGACCAAGGAGTATGGTGTACTCCTGGCCTTTTCTTTGGATGATGCAAAAATTAGTTTATGTTGTGCTTTTTCTTGAATTCTTCAAGTGAAATGGTTTTCACTTCTCCAGAACGTATGCGCGCCATATCCCGTTCAATCGCCCTTGCAACCAGCGTCTCCTCGTCCTCGAAATACCTCTGGTAAAGCTTCAGCGCCTGGCGTATGACCTCTGCTTTTGTGCCTGCCTGGCCCTTTTTCACTGCATTGTCGATTATCTTTTCGTATGGCGCGCCGAGTATGATGTTCATTGCCCCTACCTCTAAGCATAGTCAATAACTGTACAGTTATTGCGCAATAAATAGTTATATTGTTTTGGTTTACTTCCTGCCCGGCATTGCGGCAGGCGTACGCTTTCGTTTTAGGGCCTAAACCCGTGCTTTGGGGATGCTTCCCCAATCCTTGTTCCAAGCTCTCCCCGAAGGCAGGTCCTTGCTGCCTTCTGCATCGGGAACGTCCTTTGGGAGCCAGCGGGGCCGTGCAGGATATACGACGTGAAGTCTTCGCCTTTCCTCGGGTCGTGCCGGTCCACGAACACGAGCTTGCCGTCCTTTGTGTGCAGCTTGGTCTTTTCGGGGCACCGCGCCTCGCCGCCCGCGGCTTCCTTGGTGACGGGCCGGCCTTTAACGTCGTAATCGAATATCATCCCGAACTTGCCCCTGTTGTTTTCCTGCATTGCTACTGCAATCGGGCGCCCCAGGTGGTCCTTTCCGAAGAAGAGGTCTATCGGCTTTTCGCAATGGAAGTTGTTCTTCAACTGAGGTATCTCCATTCCTCTCCCTACCTGGCCTTCTCGTGGTACTTGTTCGCAATCGTGCGCATCCCCCGCTCAAGCTCGGCCCTGCTCTCGTCGTTTACGACCTCGAAATCAGCAAGCGCCATTGTTGCAGCCAGGTTGGGCTCGCCCTTAATCTTGGACTGCTCCTTCTGCTCGGACGCCTCGAACTGCTCAAGGGTAAGCTTGCTTTCTCCGGCGCGGTTGCGTGCCTTGATGCGCTCGTAGCGGATTTCCACCGGCGCGTCAACCGAAATCAGCACGAACTTGTCTCCGAACTCGTCGACAAGAGCCTCAACTTCCGCAGGCAGGCGGATGGAGTCTATTGTGATGGCCTTTTTCTGCCAGCCCGGCATCGCCTTGACCCTGGACGCGGTCCTGGTTGCCCAGTAGCCGTCGCCGTGGGCCTTCCGCATCTCGTTGCCTACCGCTATCAGGTTGGTGCGCTCAAGCCCCAGGTCGCGTTTCCTGCACTCGTGCCTAATCTCGTCGGAAAGGCTGAAGCCAGCCACGTCGAACTCCTTCTGCAAAAGCTCGATTGCAGTCCCTTTCCCCGAACCGATGGTGCCGCAAAAGCCGAATATCATCTTTCGACCCCTCCGTTGCAGTTTATTTTCCTGTGCTTACTGCCCGCGCGCCTTCTTCATCAAGAGCCGCCGTTCGGCACTTGCGACCGTCTTGCGGGTTGCCTCGATGACGTCAGAGTTGACGCTGATGGAGTCAATGCCGTACTCGACGATTGCCTCGGCGAACTCCGGGTAGACCGAAGGCGCCTGGCCGCAGATGCCGACGGGAACCCCGTGCTTGTGGCAGCGCTCGATGACCAGCCGGATGGACTCGAGCACCGACGGGTCGCGCTCGTCGAAGTCCTCGGCGACGATGGGGTTGTCCCGGTCAAGGCCAAGCGTGAGCTGGGTGAGGTCGTTGCTTCCGATTGAGAAGAACTGCGCTCCAGCCTTGCAGAACTCCTCGGCAAGGATGACCGTTGATGGGATTTCGCACATTATGCCGAGCTTGAAGTCGTAGCCCCCGTTCGCAAGCCCGGAAGCGTCGACCAGCTTCTTGCACGCCTTGAATTCGTTGACCGTGCGCACGAAGGGTATCATGAGCCAGAGGTTCTTCATCCCGTAGGTCTCGCGCACGCGCTTGATGGCCTCGAGCTCCATGTTGAACACTTCCGGGTTCTTGATGTAGCGGAAGCAGCCGCGGAAGCCAATCATCGGGTTCTCTTCCTTGGGCTCGAACTCCTCGCCGCCCTCGAGGTTCTTGTACTCGTTTGTCTTGAAGTCGTTAGCGCGGTAGATTACCGGCCGGGGATAGAACGCGGCGCACATCTTGCGCATGCCGTCCGCGAGGTTGTCAATGAACTCCTCGCCCTTGCCCTGCTTGAGCATCGCGCTGGGGTGCTTGCCGAAACCGGCTATTATGAACTCCGCCCTGAACAGGCCGACGCCGTCAACGTGCTTTACCGATATCTTCTCCGCGCTCTCGGGCTCGGCCAGGTTGACGTAAATCTTGGTCCCGGTGACCACGGAGTCGCTCTGCGGGCCGGTAAGGTGTTTGGTTGCGCGCACAACTTCCTGCATGAACGCGTCCGAAGCGACCTCCTTCTCCATCGCCTTGCTGGTGGGGTTGGACGCCGCGGATGTCGCGGTTGCCGGCCGTCCTTCAAACACCACGCCTTGCGTCGCGTTGACCGTGATTATCTGGTCCTCCTTCAGGTCGATAGTCGCTGTGCGCGTGCCGACGATGCAGGGGATTCCCAGCTCGCGGCTCACTATTGCCGCGTGGCAGGTCTGGCCTCCTGAGTTAGTCACGATTGCCGCTGCGCGCTTCATCGCAGGAACGAAGTCCGGCGAGGTCATCTCGGTGACCAGCACGTCGCCCTGCCTTACCTTGTGGATTTCCTTGGGCGAATAGATGAGCCTGACGGGCCCCCAAGCGATTCCCGGGGACGCTCCGAGGCCCTTGAGTATGGGCTTTGCCCTTGCGGAGGTAGTCTGGGTCACGGTCTCTACTATGACCTGCGGTTTTGGGATGTCCGCCTGTCCGGCGGGTGAAGGCGCTGCTTGTGCGGCCGGTGCCTGTGGCTTGCTTAGTTCCTCTACTATCGGCTCGTCTATGTCCATCGCGGCCTTCACCTCCTGCGTTTGCGCTGGCTTTTTGTCCTTGAGCGTGGTTATGTTCCTGCTCTGCACTATGAATATCTTTCCCTTCTCAACGGCCCACTCGATGTCCTGGGGCGCGCCGTAGTGGTCCTCAATCTTCTTTCCGAATGCTGCGAGCTTGGTTATCTGGTCGTCCGTAAGCTTCTGCGACGCGGCCAGGTTCTCGGGCAGCTCCGCCCTTTCCGAACCGGTGCCCGACTTTCCGCGCAGTATCGCGAACTCCTGCCTACTTACGGTCTTGTTCGCTATCTGCATCGAGTCCTTTGCGACTATGTAGTTGTCTGGGGTAACCATGCCGCCCACGACGACCTCCCCAAGGCCGATTGCGGCCTCTATCATCATCTCGTTGGGGTTCCTGTCGATGGGGTTTACCGTGAACATAACGCCGCTCTTTTCGCTGTCCACCATCTTCTGCACAACCGCGCACAGCCCCACTTTGTTGTGGTCGAAGTGCTGGGTGATGCGGTAGTAGATTGCGCGCGCCTCGAAGAGGCTTGCCCAGCACGAGCGCACCGCGTCCACCAGCATGTCCGCGCCCTTGACGTTGACAAAGGTGGCCTGCTGGCCCGCAAAGGACGCCTCGGGCAGGTCCTCCGCTGTTGCGCTGCTCCTTACCGCGACCAGAATCTCCTGTGTGGCAAGGGGGAATATGCTGACCCCGCAGAGCTTGTTGTAGGCGCGGACCAGGTCGGTGCGTATGTCGTTGGGCACGGGCTCTGCAAGGATTGCGTTCTTGATGGTCTCGCTTGCCAGGTCGAGCTTGTCCGAGTCCTGCTCGTCCAGCCCGGCAAGGGTCGACGCTATGAGCTGGTCAATCTTGGTTGCCCTGGTGAAGTTGAAGTACGCCTCGCTTGATATCACGAAGCCGTCCGGCACGGGCAGGCCCATCTGGAACATCTCGCCGAGGTTGGCGCCCTTTCCGCCGGCGATGGCTACTGATGACTTGTTGATTTCGGAAAACCAATAGACGTTGTTGGCCATAGCAAGGGGCACTCTCCGGGTAAAGCGTTCGGCAGCCTGAATGCTGCACCGGACTCATTAGGGTTTACCCCTTATAAAAAACAACCCTAGAAACCGGCCCGGCAGGGCTGAAAAAACCGCGCCGGAGCGGCCGGCGCCCATCCAGAATTCTTTTATTTGCCCGCGGCTTAATGCAACCCAAGGATTTTTTCACCAATAGGGGGGTTTTCCTATGAAGTCAGCTCTGGCACTGTTCGCAGTGCTCGCATTGTCGTTCGCATCGTTCTCCGCGGCGGAGACGAGCCAGCTGGGCATGCAGTACGCCACGAACACCGTCCTGCACGACTGCGCCCAGAAGCCGCTCTCCATCACCAACCGCTCGGAGTTCCTGCAGTTCTACTCGCAGCCTGCTGACGAGTCAAACATCGGCAAGATACTTGTCCTTGCGGCTGACCTTTCGACGAAGGACGCCGCGGCAGTAGCCGCCCAGCAGACATACCTGCAGTGCGGCGATTACGTGCTTTCGGCCCAGAACGGCACCCTCTACTGGAGGGGCGTAGAGCTCACCCCGCCGGGGTACGTGCGCGAGCTTGAGGCGCGGGTAATCACGCTCGAGAGCCAGGCCGCACAGTCGTCGGTAGTCCAGCAGTCCCTGCAGCAGAGGGTCTCCCTCCTGGAGGCTGACGTGCTCAAGGCGCGCTCCGACCTTTCAAGCTTCCAGTTCTACTGCCTCGGGCTGATGGCGCTGATACTCATCATTGTGGCGTGGCAGGTGTTCTTCAACTCGAAGCGCGAAGGCCGGCCGCACCAAGGCATCCGCCACCACGTGGGCAAGCTCCTGCACAGGACGCGCGGCTGAGCCCCAAGGCGCTTTTTCCCTTTCCCCTTTTTTTTCTATTTTTCTAGAACTAGTAATACTTAGGCCGTATCGGGAGCATTCCCGGCTTGCCTCCCCGACGGCGGTATATGTCCGCCACCACCGCGAGTATCGCGATGAGCGTTATCATCTTGCTGACGTCGGGGTTGGACTCGAACATCGCCAGCACCACTATGAGCGCAACTGCGACCCAGATTATGGCCGAGGTCACGAACGTGCGGCCCAGCTTGCGGTACATCGACAGGAGCCCCGCGCTGTGCGCGGTATAGGTGTCGGTCTTCCTCATCGCGATTATCGTCCTTATCATTATCGCCGCAGTCGCGACGAGCGCAACCCCCAGGCCGAGGCCGCGGAGGGTTATGGTGGTGTCGCCGAACACGAACGTCTGGGCGGACTGGGTGGAGTATAGCATGATGCCAAAGATGATGACCATCAAAAGGATGTTCTCGCGCAGGAAGGCGACGCTTGAGCCTATCCTGTTGTTGAACGAGTAGTTGTACTGCACCGCGTGGAACGTCTGCTGGTTCTGGCTGGCTATCTGCCTGCCGATGTCGACGACGCGTGCCGGCAGGATGCGCCGCAGCTTCCTCCAGATGTAGTCCGAGTCGTCAATCATGATGGAGGTCAGAAGCGAGGTGACCAGCACGAGCGCCGAGGTGATGCCTACCAGGTCGATTTCGGTGACTATGCCGTGCGAAAGCTGGGCGATAAGTATGGAGAACTCCCCTATCGAGAGCATTGCGATGCCTGCAAACGTGGCCGAGCGCGAGTCCGCCTCGACGAAGTAGTATGATATGTGCGTGGCGACGAACTTGATTACGACCGCGAGGGCCGCTATCCCCACGACGAGCCAGATGTTGGACATTATCGAGGCGAGGTCCACCACCATCCCGACTGAGAGGAAGAACAGGGCGGAGAAGACGAAGATGAGCGGGTAGATGGCCTGCTTGAACTCCTCGGCCTTCTTCAGCGACGAGATGAGGTTTCCTGCAAGGAACGCGCCAATAGACGCCGGCAGGCCGGCAAACTGCGCGAGGAAGCTGAGGCCCACCCCCATGCTCAGCGCGGAGAACGCGAGTGTCTCCTCCGCCCGGTTTTCGGAGAGCCAGTCGAGCACTATCTTGAGTATCCGAGAAAGGACTAGGTAGAACACTCCGAATATGACCAGCGAGTTCGCTACCGAGAGTATGAACTTCAGCGACACCTGCTCTCCGGCGCCGCCGAGGCCCGAGAGGACCGCGAGTATGAATATCGAGATGATGTCCTCAACTATGAGCGAGGCTATGAGAAGGGGCACTTCGGGCCTGTTGGAGAAGTTCTTCTCGGTGAGTATCTTGGAGACTATGGCCGTGCTTGTGATGGAGAGTATTGCGCCTAGGTACATCCCCGTGATGGGCTTGAGCCCGAAAAGCACCGCCGAAAGGTAGCCTAGGAGCATTATGATGCCCATCTTGGTGGCCGCAAGTATGGCCGCCTTGGCCCCCAGGCTCTTGAGGCTGTCCATGGAGAACTCGAGGCCTATGGCGAAGAGGAGCAGGATGGCTCCCACGTCGGCGAAGCTCGATATGGATTCGACGCTGCCGACGAGGCCCAGCTGGTGGGGGCCCACTATCATCCCCGCGACAAGGAGGCCGATTACCGACGGCTGGCGGAGCATGATGGCGATTGCGCCCGCGATGGTTGCGACTATGACGATGACTCCAAAGTCGCTGATTGCTATCATTCAAAACGCCTTATTCTGAGGCCAGATGCGGCTGTACGCCTTGGTGGGTTAATGCACAATTAGCGTGCCAGTGCTAAAAAAGATATGCAAGAAAGGAAAAAAGCCGGGATTGGGAAAAATGGGAAAGGAAGGGGCTTGGCGCCCCCGTTGGTTTTGCCCTTCTTGTCCTATTTCTTCTTTCCAAGCATCGACTTTGCCTTGCTTCCGAAGAAGACCGCGAGCGCAATCAAAACGATTGCCCAGATGAACCAGTAGTCCGCCACAATTGACGTGTACAGGTCCTTCTGCTTGACCGTTATGCCGGTCTCCACGCTCTCGCGGTACTGGGTGCCGTCCGAGTCCTTGTAGGTTGCCTGTATCTGGATTGCGTAGCTCCCGGCAGCGGCTTCCTTGTCCGCGTTGACGTTGAACGCAACCTGGGTGGTGGCGCCTGCGGCGAAGTCGCCCACCAGCCTCTCGCTTCCGTCAGTCGAAATCGGGAACTGGGGTATTATCTTCAAGCGCAGGTCCTTGGCCGTGTCCTGGCCGTTGTTTGTTATCGTGAACGTGGCCTGGGCGTTGTTGGTGCCGATGTACACCACGTCAACGCTGGGCTGCACCGCCAAGTCCGCCTTCGCTGCGACAGTGATGCTCACGGGGATTGTCTTGGAGACGAGCTTTCCGCTCTCGTCAATGTAGGCAAGCGCGACGTTTGCCGCATACACTCCCGCCTTCTGTGCCTTGGGCACGAAAATCGTGTATGTAACCTTGGCCGACTTCTTGGCCCCGAGCTCGGCGATTATCGCGGTCTTGGTGGCAGCCTTGACCTCCATTGGCGCGGGCGCGTTGAGCGTAGCCTCGATTGCCTGTGCCTTGTAGGAGCCCGTGTTGTCAATTGTGACCTCCACTGTTGCGGTGTCGCCGGGGTGGATGTCGATGGGCGTGCTTGAGGTGACCTGCGCACGGAGCTCGGGCGAGCCTGAGACCGGGATGTTGAGGTTCTGCAGCGTCGAGTAGGGCGCCGCGTTCTCGCTCTCATATGTTATCGAGACCGAGACCGGGTTGTTCCCGGCGTTGGCATTCGGGTCGGCGTTGAACACGAACGAGACGTTCCTGGCGCCATCTGCCTTGCACAGGTCGCCGACGACTATCGCGTCAGGGCCGTACAGGCTAATCGGGTATGATGGCGAGGCCTGTGCTATCACGCGGTATGCACAGTCAAGTTTTCCCACGCTCTCAAGAGTGAGCGTCACCTCGGACTGCCCGGCTGCAAGCAGGGCAGCAGGCATCGAGTAGTCCGCGATGCGCACGTCCGGCCGGTTGAGCGCGGACACGTTGAGCGCAAGCGCCATGAAAACGAATACGAACAGGATTTCCTTCTTCATACACAATCACCTAAACATTTTACTTTTTTTTACATTACTTCCCTCTTGAACACCATTGTCGAGATTGCAAGCATCCCGAGCGCAAAAAGCGACAGGAAAAGGATGTCGGGCAGCACCTGCATGAGCGAGAACCCCTTGACCATCACGCCGCGCAGCGCGTCGCCGGCGTAGTAAATCGGCAGCGCCTTCGCAAGGGCCTGCAGGAATGCCGGCATGGTCTGTATTGGGAAGAACGCGCCCGCAAGGAACATCGAGGGTAGGCTTACTAGCATTGACATCGGCATGAACTGTTCCTCGGTCTTTGCCATTGACGACAGCACCAATCCGACTCCCGTTGCGCCCATGGTGAACAGTATCAGGATGACGACGACGTCGAGGGGGTTGCCTGTTATGGTCAGCCCGAATACCAGCATCGCGACAAGCACGATGCATATCGCGCGGAGAGTCTCGAATATCATGTAGAAGAGCTGGGTGCCAAGCAGTATCGTGATGTTTGAAGTCGGGGTCAAGAACACGCGCGTAAGCGAGCCGTCGTGGCGCTCGCCTGCAATCGCCCGCCCCATTCCCATCAGGGAGCTCTGGAACGCAATCAGCGCAATGAGCGCCGGCAGCGCAAAGTCAATACCCTGCCTCTGGCCGTATACTTCCACGGTCTCGACCGTAATGGGGTTGACGAGCGTGGCCGTGTCTGTCGAGGCGAAGTCCTCCAAAGTGACCTGCACGCTGTCCGCGACCGGCGCGCCGGATTCAAGCTGTGCGGAGAGCGCAAGCGAGCCTGCCTTTGCCTGCGCGACCAGCGTTTGTGCGGATACCACGTTGCGGAGCGCCACCATGTTGCCTGCCGCAAGGCCGTTGTACAGGTTCATCTGGGACACGTACTGCTGCTCGGTGTTTAGTGCGCTTACTGCCGACGCCTTGCCTGAAGGGTTGTCGTATGCGAAAGTGAGCTCGCTGAGGTAGTCCGCGTTGGTCGGCGAATAGACGTTTGCCGCAACGGCCTGCGAGAGCTTGGTCAGGGTGTCCGTGCCTTGCAGGAGCCTGTAGCGCGCAAGCGTGGACTGCTCGGAAGCCAGGTCGAAAGCGTCGGTTGTTCCGGTCGCCTGCGACCCCGAATAAAGGAGCGCCTCAAGCGCGGCCGCCTTCCTTGCGGCGATGGCCGCTTTTGCCTGGTCCTGCATTATCATCTGCGCGCTTGCCTGCCTTGAAAGCCCGTTTATGAACCCCTTGATGGTCGCTTCCACGATTTGGGCGACGCTGGAGTCGGTCTGGTCCACCATCAGCCGTATGGTCGCCTGCTGGCCGCTGTTGATGGAATCCTCAAACCCCTTGGGTATTATCACTACCGCCTTTGCCTTGCCTTCGTCCAAAAGCGTCTTGGCCTCGGACTCGCTGCCCACGCTGTACTTTATGCTCAGCGTCTCAAGCGTCTGCAGCTGGCTCACCACCTGGCTTGAGGCGAGGCTCTGGTCGTTGTCCACTATCGCGGTCGCGAGGTGCTTCGGCGTGACCCCGGTGGTTGAGCCGAAAATCGATATCATGACGAGCGGGAACACCATCAGTGCTATCATGCGCGTCTTGTCGCGGCGCAGCACCATGTAGTTCTTGACGATGATTGCCATTATCTTGTCGAAGTCAATGAGCTTCTCTTCAGCGTCACGCTTGTTTGCGGTCTTTTCCCTGCTCATTCTCTCAAGTCCTTCTTTGTAAGTTTGATGAACACGTCCTCAAGGGTCAGCTTGCGTATGCGTATCTCGCTGACGGGCTGCTTTCTTTTCTTGAAGAATTCCGACAGTTTTGAGAACATCTCGTTCCCGTCGGACACTTCGCACACGAGCTGCGGGCCGTCCTTCTCAACTGAGTGCACGAACGAAAGCTTCGAAAGCGCCTCGACGGTCTCCTTGGACACGTCGGGCGCGCCAATCTCCGCAATCTCGTACTTGGATACCTTGCGCTTGAGCTCGTCAGCTGTGCCGGTTGCTATGATGTTGCCGTGGTCCATGATGGCGATGCGGTCGCAAAGCTTCTCCGCCTCGTCCATGTCATGGGTCGTGTAAATTACCGTGACGCCCTTGTTGTTCAGGTCGCGGGTGATTTCGCGCATTGCAATCCTGCTCTGCGGGTCGAGGCCTGTTGTCGGCTCGTCCATGAAAAGGATGTCGGGTTCGTGCAAAAGGCTTGCCGCAAGCGAGAGCCGCTGCTTCATCCCGCCCGAGAACCCGCCTGAGGGCAGGTCGCGCTTGTCGTAGAGCGTGACCGCCTTGAGGAGTTCGATGCTCTTTTCCCTGATTTCCTTCTCCGGAATCTCGTTGAGCTTTCCTATGTACCACAGGTTTTCCATAGGCGAGAGCTCCTCAAAAAGCGAGAACGACTGCGGCACCACGCCTATGCGCGAGCGCACCTTCGCGGGCTCCTTTGCTACGTCGTATCCCGCAATTATGGCGGTTCCGCTCGTCGGAGCTGCCAGGGTGGTAAGCATCTTTATCGTGGTGGTCTTTCCCGCGCCGTTGGGGCCGAGGAAGCCGAATATCTCGCCCTTCCTCACCTGCAGGTCCAGCCCGTTGACTGCGGTGAAGCTGCCGAACTTCTTGACCAGGTTGCGGGTCTCTATCTCGAACATGTAAAAGCACGGTTTTTATTTGTCTGCGCGGTTCTATCGTATCTTGTTCAGGAGCTGGGTTGCCATCTCGCGGATCCCGTCCGCCTTGAGGATCACCATGGCGCCGGGCATCTTGGACATCATCACTATTTGGTCGCCGGGGTTGATGTTCAGCCACTTGCGGGCCTCCTTGGGTATGACTATCTGTCCCCGCGGGCCGATGATTGCGGTGGTTATCACGTCGTGCCTGCACCTTATTGGAATCAGGCTCTTCTTGTCTGATTTGTTAGCCATATCATACTATTCATACTTTTCACATTAATATGCCTTTGCCTTCCCGGCTCCCGGCATCCGGCAAACGCCTATAAGCGCGTCCTGTCAACTTTATTCCGATGGACTTCACCGAGATACTCGTCCTTTCAATCGGCCTTGCGATGGACGCAACCGCCGTATCCATAACCCTGGGCGGCCAGGAGGACTACAAGAAGAAGCACCGGCTCTTCACCACCGCGCTTCTTTGCGGCCTGTTCTTCGGCGGCTTCCAGGCCCTGATGCCCGCGCTGGGCTGGCTGCTCGGCTCCGGCGCGCGCCAGCTCGTGGCCGGGGTTGACCACTGGGTCGCATTCATCCTGCTTTCCGCAATAGGCCTCAAGATGCTCTACGACTCCCTCTTCGGCAAGGAGGACGAGGCGGGACGCTGCCTTCCGACTTCGATGCGGACTTTCACCATCCTGGCAGTCGCGACCAGCATAGACGCCTTCGCAGCCGGCGTCAGCCTCGCATTCCTCGACGTGCCGCTCCTGCTTGCGATAGTCACAATCGGCATCGTGACGTTCATCCTCTCGTTCGTGGGCGCCTATGCGGGCGACAGGTTCGGCTCGATGCTGGGCAGCCGCTTCAACATAGCCGGCGGCATCACCCTGCTGGCAATCGGCCTGAAGATACTGCTTTCGCATCTGGGCGTCGCCTAGCGGAAGCTTATATTTACGGAATCCCAAATGGTTGCGGGCGCTAAAATGATACTTGATGCCGATTTCATCCTCAAGATATTCTTCCTGCTCAATCCGCTTTCATCCATACCCCTCCTGTTCATCGCCTACAAACAGAAGATGAACGTCCGCAAGGTCGCGGTCTTTTCCGTCGCACTTGCCCTTGCGGTTGCGTTGTGCTTCGTGTTCCTGGGCCCCCTGCTTTTTCAGGTTTACGGCATAAGCCTGGACTCCTTCCGCATCGCAGGTGGCGTTCTCGTGTTCCTACTTGGCCTGAGCATGGCACGCGAGCACGAGCGCGACTACTCCGCAAGGAAGGGAGAGAACCTCATCAACATAATCGCCACCCCCCTCCTTACGGGTCCGGCCATACTCTCTTTTCTGATAATCAAGACCGCCGAGCTGGGCTCCATCCCGGTTGTCGCCAACCTGCTTTGCGCGTTCATCCTCGTCGCATTCCTTTTCGTGCTTATCGCATACCTTGTCCCGCGCGTCAACCTCTCTTACGTAATGTTCATAAGCCGGCTCTTCGGCCTGTTCCTGGTCGCCCTGGGGATAGAGATGATGGTCGCGGGGCTGAAGGTCCTTTTCTTCGGCTGAGGTGCTCCAATGAACATTCCTGGCTTTTCACAGAACCGGCGCAACTTTTCGCGCGTGACAAGGATTGCGAAGATACTCGTCAAGTACGGCTACGGCGACTTCGTGGCGGCTGCGAAGCTGCGCACCGGGATATCCATCCCCCTGTTCGGCGACGCGTCGTCCGAGAAGCTGATGGCGCTGCCGTTCCCGGTCCGCATGCGCATGATGCTTGAGGAGCTTGGCGCCACCTACGTGAAGCTCGGCCAGATACTGAGCACGCGCGAGGACCTGGTCGGCCACGACCTTGCAGCCGAGTTCTCCAAGCTCCTGGACCACGTCGCGCCCATGCCCTTCCACGAGGTGGAGGCGGTCATCAAGCGCGAGCTCGGCCACGCCCCCAACACCGTTTTTGCGATGTTCGAGCACGCGCCCCTGGCGTCCGCGTCAATAGGCCAGGTGCACCGCGCGATGCTCAAGAGCGGCGACTTCGTAGTTGTCAAGGTCCAGAGGCCCGACGTCGAGCAGGCCATCAAGGACGACCTTGCGGTGATGAAGTACCTGGCGTCCCTTTATGGAAAGTACGGCCCCCAGCAGGAGGATCAGCCGGACTTTGCCGGCATCATACGGGAGTTCGAGCGCGCGATAATGCAGGAAGTCGACTACGGCCACGAGGCGCGCAACGCCATCCGCTTCGCCAAGAACTTCCGAGACGACGGGACCATCTACGCGCCCAAAGTCTACACAGAATACTCGACCCGGCGCGTGCTTACCATGGAGTTCGTCGAAGGCACCAAGGTCTCCGACGTGGTGCACTCGCGCAAGGGCTTCGACTGCAAGCTGCTTGCGGGCAACGGCGCCAGGGCGTTCTTCAAGCAGATACTCGAGGACGGCTTCTTCCACGCCGACCCCCACCCGGGAAACATCCTCGTGCTCAAGAACAACGTGCTGTGCTTCCTTGACTTCGGCAACTGCGGCCGCATCGACAAGGAGTTCATGGAAAACATCACCGACGTCTTCGTGTGCGTGATGCAGTACGACCTCAACGGCTTTGTCACCAAGCTCACCGACATGGGCATGATGGACGAGAACGTCGACGTTTCCGCGTTCAAGTCCGAGATGGCCGACGTGATGGACATGTGCTACGGCGAGGAGCTTGAGGACATCCAGATGGGCGAGGTGCTTTCCGCGCTCCTGTCGCTCCTGACCCGCTACAAGATACGCACTCCCCGCGAGTTCGTGATGCTTTCCCGCTCCCTTGTGCTCATGGAAGGGACCGGCCAGATGCTCTACCCCGGCTTCAACGCCCTCGAGGTCTTTGCGCCATATGCAAAAAACGTGGCCAGGCGCAGGTACAGCCCCCAGAACCTGGTCGAGCTGTTCAAGCAGAACTCGCTCCAGATAGCGCATTTTGTCAAGGTTTTCCCGACCAGCATGAGGCGCATAATGTCCAAGCTCGAGTCCGGAAAGATGAGCATCGAGTTCGAGCACAAGAACCTCGACGTGTTCTCCTCGGACCTGGAGCGCATCGGCAACAAGCTCGTGATGGCGCTCGTGGTCTCGGCGCTCATAGTGGGCTCGTCGCTTGTAATGCTTACGGACAAGGGCCCGAAGATGTTCGACTTCCCGGTACTCGGCCTTTTGGGGTTCTGCATCAGCGGCTTCCTGGGGTTTGTGCTGGTATTTTCGATGATTAACCACGAGCGCGGCTGATTTCTCAGATTGCGCTCGGGATGAATATGGGTTGGAGCGAGGGGGGTTTATCATGGCAAGCAAGTTGGTGCGCAATTCGCTTTTGTTGGGCGCGGGGCTTTCGGCGATGGCAAGGAAAGCCATCGAGGAGAAGATACGCGAGCTTGAGAAGGACGGCGACATAGACCCCGACGAGGCCCAGAAGCTTGTAGAGGAGATTGCAGGCCAGGTTGCGGAGACGCGCGACAGCCTCGTGCAGACCGTGCGCTCCGAGGTCGACCGCGCGCTCAAGGCGTCGCCCATAGCGACCAAGAAGGAGCTTGCCGCGCTGGAGGAGAAGTTCGCCCAGTACAAGCGGAACATGGCCTCCTACCAGGTGGACCACACTGCTGTTGCGCTCCTGAAGCGGCGCTACGCGAAGGGAGAAATCTCGAAGAAGCAGTACGAGCAGATGAAGAAGGACCTGCTCAAGTGATTGCGCCCCGGCGGGCCACCGGACCCGAAGGGGGTCTTCTTCCCTTCAGTCCTGCTTGGGCATGACTGCCCAGGCAAGCAGGTAGAAGAACACGCCGCCCACTATGGCGGTCATCAGCGCGAACAGTATGAACAGCAGCCTGATTACCGTCGGGTCGACTTCGGCGTACTCGGCGATTCCCCCGCACACTCCGGCAACCTTGTGCTCCTTCCTTGAAAGGTAGAGCCTTTTGGAGTTTTTCGTCTTCTTTCCAGCCATGCAATCATCCGCCTCAATACGTCCTTTTCTTCCCGTTCTTTGACCACTCCTGGAAGAGTTCCAGGCACTCCTTCCGCAAAAAGCCGGGCACCAGCCTGATTTTGCTCTTTCCCAAAAGCTCCATCTTCCTGTCCGAGATGGGCCATTCGGAGAACCCGTATTTTGCCGCGTCGGCAATCTTAGTGCCGTAAAAGACCGTCGGAATCCTGGCCCAGTGGCACGCAGTGAAGCACATCGGGCAGGGTTCGGTGGTCGAGTATATGACGCAGTCGGATAGGTCTATTCGGCCCAGCTTGCGGCAGGCCTTGTGCAGCGCGTTGATTTCGGCGTGGGCCGTTATGTCCTTGTGCGCAAAGACTTCATTGTGGGTGGCCACGACTGCCTTGCCCTTGCAGGCTATGCACGCGCCGAACGGTGTCTGGCCCCTTCTTACCCCTTCGCGGGCCTTTTTTATCGCAAGCCGCATGAAGTCCTCGTCTTTCATGGAGTGGTTTCTCATTCGGTGCATTTAACCGTTTTGTTGGCCGAGTGGAGCGAAAGCACGTCCCCCGCGATTTCGGCAACGCTTTTTTTTGCAGTGTCCACGCTGGCGTCCGCAGCCTTTGCATAAGTGTTTTTACGCATTGAAAGGAGCGTTCTTACCCGTTCCATTCCGCCACCCGCAAGCAATGGCCTTTTGGAGGCGATTTCCGATACCCGCTCCCAGATGATTTCAGGCGAAGCCTTGAGCCAATACAGCTTCCCGTTCTCTTTGAGTGCGGTCACGTTCCTTCCGTCAAGCACGGCCCCGCCGCCGCACGATATGACGCAGCCCGTTTCTTTGGATGCTTTTGCGCATTCCTCCGCCTCGCGCTTCCGAAACCCCGCATCGCCCTCGGATTCGAATATCTTTGGGATTTTCATCCCTGCCGTTTTTTCAATCTCGGAGTCGAGGTCAATCAGTTTTCTTCCGGTGCGGGTGCTGATTTCCCTTGCCACTTCGCTCTTTCCGGTTCCCATGAACCCGATGAGCACGATGTTTTCCCTTTCCGCGCTGTCATCGTTTCTTTCCAGCCTTGCGCCTATCCTTTCCAGCCTCTCAAAAAAATCCGGGAAGCTCTTCGAGACGCACTCCGCGCCAAGTATGGTTGTTTTGCCAACCGCCATCCCGAGGACAGCAAAGCCCATCGCAAGCCTGTGGTCGTTGTGGGGGTCAATGGTTGCTCCGTGGAGTGCTTCAGTTCCGTTTCCATTTACCATAATCCAATCGGGGCCTTCGCTTGCATCGCAGCCGAACCTTTTCAGCTCGGCAACCAGGTCGGTAATCCTGTCGGACTCCTTTGCGCGCAGGTGGCCCACGTTCACTATTTTGGTGGTCCCATGCGCGCAGGCCGCAACCGCGCAAATGGTCGGCACCGAGTCCGGGCAGTCGGAGCAGTCGATTTCTCCTGCCCCAACCAGTTTTGCAGGGCCGGTTACCGTTATTTTGCCGTCACTTTCCTTCCTTATTCGCGCACCCATCTTTCCAATCATCAAAATGAACTTGGCATCGCCCTGCGCCGAATCCGGGTTCAGGCCCGCAACCGCAACCTTTCCCCCAGTCACTGCGGCTGCTGCAAAAAAGTACGATGCTGACGAGTAGTCCGCCTCCACTGTGTAGTCGCGGCAGGTGTAGTGCCCAACTGGCTCGACGTCAAAGCGCCGGAAGCCCCCGTTTCTTGCTGTTGCCCCGAAAAGCCGCATCATCTCCAGCGTAATTTCAATGTATGGCCTGGACTTTGCCTCGCCCTCGATGGATATTGTCGTTTTCTTTCCCGCAAGCGGCGCAACAAGAAGGAGCGACGACACGAACTGCGAGCTTGTTGAAGCGCGGACGGTTATTTTGTCCGCGATGCCGGTTGCTTTCGACCAAACCTTTATCGGCGGGCAGCCATTGTTGTTTATTGACTGTGCAAAAAATCCTGCCAAGTTCAAAGCATCAAGCAAATCCCCAATCGGCCTCTTCCTCATCCTCTCGTCGCCATCTAGCACAACTGGCTCCGGCGAAAGCGCGGCAATGGATGCAAGAAGCCTCATCGAAGTGCCTGAGTTTCCAAGGTAAATCGTCTCGCCGGGCCTTGCCGCAGGCTTTCCTGCAAAACCGTCGATTATCGCCTCGTTTCCTGCAAGGCTGATTCTTGCTCCAAGCTTCCTGCACGCATCAATCGTGAGCAGGGTGTCGTCCGAGACGAGTATGTTCGATATTTTCGACCTGCCCTCTGCGAGGCTTGCAAGTATGGTTGCACGGTGAGTGAAGCTCTTGGATGCCGGGGCCTCGTCTGTGCCGCCTGCCTTTGACTTTTCAACAATGATGCGCATTTTGGATTTTCACTTTCCGAATCCCTTTTCCATGCGCTCAAGCTCCGCCAAAAGCTTCCTGCGCTCCTGCTTTGCATAAGGGTTCAGCGTCTCGATGTCGGCAAAGAGCTGGTCGGAGTCGTGGCGCACCATCTCCGCAGCTGCCATCATCCTCTCGTGGCTCTTGAGCCTGGCGGGTGCGTCTTTGGGGCTGATTTTTGCAAGCGCGCGTCCCACAAAATGCGTGATTGCCTGCGTGGACGCCATCAGCCTATCGTGCTCGTCCGCAGTAAGCCGCACAACGTCCAAGCCGAGTTCCTTCAGCAATGCGCAAACTTTTTCCGTGCGTTTTGACCGCACCGGACAGACAGTTATCTGCTGTCCCCTGATTCCGTTTCCCGCGCTCTGCGGCCCGAACAGCGGGTGCGTGCCGATGACTTCCACTTCGGAGGGGAGCATGCTTTCCATGAGCCTGCAGGGAAGAACCTTCACCGAGCACGTGTCAAGAACTAGTGCGCCTGGCCGAATGTTGGGTGCGATTTCCTTCAGCGCATCCTGCATCTGCGAAATCGGCACGCACAGCACGATGAAGTCCGCCTTGGCCGCATCCTCGATGGGTACTTGGCGCACGCCCAGCTTCCTTGCATCCTCCGGCTTTTGCTTTGAGTCGGCTACTACTACCTCGTATTTTCCCGCAAGGTGCGATGCCGTGAGCTTTCCGAACGCTCCGAACCCGATTATTGCGACTTTTTTCATTCCTGTATTCACACCAGCCTGTTGATTTTCTCAAGCGCACAGGCAAGCTCGTCCTGCGGCAGGGTAAGCGAGATGCGCAGGAATCCTGGAAACCCGAACGCGCTTCCAGGGGCGACGCCGATGCCGCTTTTCAAAAGCTCCATGCACGCCCTGTCGCCGTCAAGCCCGGCCTTGGTCACGAAAATGTAGATTCCCGCCTGCGGCTTTGCGAATTCGAACTTCTTGGAAAGGACGTCGCAGGCTATTTTTGCGCGCTCCTCGTACTCTTTTGCCATCACATCCTCAATCTGCGGGTTGTGCATCGCACAAATCGCCGCGTCCTGCACGAACTGCGGCACGCACGAGAAGGTGGACTGGGCGAGCGAGACCATCCTCTGCGCAAACTCCGGACTGGACTCAAGGTAGCCTGCCCTCCAGCCGGTCATTGCAAATCCCTTCGAGAAGCTTCCCGCGACGATGACGTTTTCGGACGGCCTTATTTGGCCATCCATCTTAGAAAATGACAATCCTTGGTATGCGGTGTCAACAAGAACCTGTACGCCGTGTTCAGACGCCACTCCGGCAAGTTCGTTGACCTTATTGCCTGAAAGAACGGTGCTGGTAGGGTTGTTCGGGTTGCAAATCACGACCAGCTTCGTGTCCGCGTCAATCGCCGCGTCCAAGTCAGCTGCATCCCAAGCCCAGTTTGACTCAAGCGTGCTTCTTACGTGCACTGCCTGCACGTTGTTCGCCGCGCATATCGCGTCGAATCCCGGCCAGTGGGGCGAGAGGATGCAGACTTTCCTTTCCTGCGCAAGCAGGTTCACAGCACCGAAGATGGCGAACTTGGAACCCGGCGTGACAACCACCTGTTCCGGACTTGCTCCGTGCTTTTGCGCAATCATCTTGCGCAGCGCAGGCAGCCCCTGCGCGCTAACGTATGCGGCGTTTGTCTTTCCCATCGACCCCATTCCTGCGTCCACTATCACTTGGGGGGTCTTCATGTCCGGCTCTCCGATGTAGAGCTTGGCTATGTTCTCGCCCGCAGCCTGGCGTGCAAGCGCCTGCTCGACAAACTCGTAGAACTTCACTGCTTCGCACCCTCCTTCTGGCCAGCCTTCCTGTAGCAGCCGATTACGTTGAGCTTGTGCACGTTCTTTGAAAGGCAGTCAAGCACCGTCCTTCCCTTCGCGCTGTCGGGGTTCTCCTCGAAGTCAAGGAAGAACACGTACTCCCAGGGCGTGTGCTTGATTGGCCGCGACTCTATGCGCGAGACGTTCACTCCCTCGTCCGCAAACCCCTTCAGGGCGCTGTACAGCGAGCCCGGCTTGTGCGCCAGCGTAAACACCGCCGAGGTCTTGTCGCCTCCGGGCTTTGCATCGTCAGGTTGCGAGAACACCAGGAAGCGGGTGGTGTTGGTCTCCTGGTCCTGGATGTCCTTCGCAAGAACTTCCAGCCCGTAAGCCCGTCCCGCCCGTTCGCTTGCAATCGCCGCCGCTCCCAAAAGCCCGTGCTCGAAAATCATCTTCGCAGCTCCCGCAGTGTCGTAGAACGGCACCAGTTTTGCGTTCGGCAATAGTTTCGCAACGGTCTTTTCGCATTGTCCAAGGGCCTGCGGGTGCGAATAGACTTCCCGTACGTCCCCGGCCTTCTGTCCTGCAAGCGCAAGCAGGCAGTGCCTTACCGGAAGCAGGATTTCAGCAGTCGCCTTGAGCTTTGCGTCAAGCAGCAGGTCGTGCACTCCGACAACCGGGCCTTCGACGGAGTTCTCTATGGGCAGGATGGCATGCCTTGCTGTACCGTTCTCAACTGCCGCAATGGCGTCCGGAAAAGTCCTGCAAGCAAGCGGTATGCAGTCGGAGAATGCGATGTTTGCAGCCTCCTCGCTGTACGCCCCTCGCTCCCCCTGGAATGCGACAACCGTGCCGGGCTTTTCCTGCGCCTGCGCGCTGCACTCGATTATGTCCTCAAACACGTCCAGCAGCCCCTGTTTCGGTACCGCGCCTCCGGCTGCCGCAACCGCGTTCTGCTTGACCTTTTCCTCGCGCGCCTTGTCGCGGATTGGCCGCCCGGTTTTTTTCTTCGCAGCTCCGATTACCCTTGCCGCGTCCACCCTCTGCGCAATAAGCGCAACGAGCCTGCGGTCAATCCGGTCAATGGCCAACCTTCTGGCCTCAATCTCGTCAGCCATTCTGTTCCCCTCTTTCCTGCAATAAGATGTCCGCAATGCAAATCGCAGCCACGCTCTCAACTACCGGCACCGCCCGCACGGCCACGCACGGGTCGTGCCGTCCCGTTATCTCAATCCTGGTCTCCTTCATCGTCGAAAGGTTCACGGTGTCCTGCGGCCTTGCGATGCTTGGGGTGGGCTTGAACGCGACCCGCAGCACTACGGGCATGCCGGTTGCAAGCCCGCCAAGTATCCCCCCCGCGTTGTTGGTCTTGGTGACTACTTTGCCGTTGAGTATGGCAAACGCGTCGTTGTTCTCCGAGCCGTGCATTCTTGCGCCTGCAAAACCCGAGCCGAACTCCACTCCCTTCACTGCCGGGATTGCAAAAAGAGCCGAGCTGAGCCTGCTTTCAAGAGAGCCGAACAACGGTCCCCCGGTTCCAACGGGCAATCCGGTTATCCGCGCCTCAACCACTCCGCCGACGGAGTCGCCGTTCTTCCTTGCGGACTCCATCTCCGCGGCCATCCTCTCCGCGTCCTTTGCCGTTGCGGCGTGCGCTGCATTGGCATACGTGTTCTTTTGGATTTCCTCTTCGGACACCGGCTTTTCAGCAACCGCTTTTCCTGCAGCCTGCAAGAACGCCATCGTCACAATGCCCTCTTTTTGAAGCATCTTTTTCGCGACAGCTCCGGCCATCACCATGCAGGCGGTCATCCTTCCGGAGAAGAACGCGCCTCCCGAAAGGTCCAGGTCGGGGTACTTCACCCTCGCTGGAAAGTCCGCGTGCCCCGGCCGCGGGGTGTCCTTGAGGTTGTCGTACGCTTTGGGTGCGGCGTCCCTGTTGCGGATGATCATGCATATGGGGTCGCCGGTTGTGATGCCGTCGGCCATGCCGCTTTGAATCTCGACGATGTCCGGCTCCTTTCTTTGGGTAGTAAGCGCGGACTGGCCCGGCCTTCGGCGGTCAAGCTGCTCCTGAATCTCCTGCTCGCTCACCTTCACTCCCGCGGGGCAGCCCTTGATTTCAACTCCGATGTGCGGGCCGTGGCTTGAGCCGAATACCTTGATGCGAAACGCGCTTCCGAATTCAAAAGGGTCCATAATCATTCCTCAATTGCCCGTCTCATCACTTCAACCGGCGCGGGTTCTCCCGTGAACAGTTCGAATGCCTTCACTCCCTGGTAAAGGAGCAGCTCCTTGCCGTCCGCTGCTTTCGCTCCAATCCTCCTTGCAGCCCCTACTAGTGCGGTTGCCTTGCCCTTCTCGTAAGCAAGGTCGAACACTGCCAGGTCCTTCCGCAAAAGCCCGTCCGGAACCGGGTTCTCGCCGTGCAGCCCAAGCGGGGTCGCGTTCACAAGCAAGTCGGCGGTCTTGAGGCTTTCTTGGATGTTCTGGCCGTCCAGCGCGAGTGCGGTTGCCTTTGCAGTCTTTGCAAGCCCCGCGATTTTCTGCGCGTTCGCAACCGACCGGTTGAGTACAGCCAACTCGTTGCTCCAGTCAAAGGCCTGCACAACTGCGCGGCTCGCCCCCCCAGCGCCAAGGATTACTACCCTCATCCCTTTCGTGCTCCCGACAAGCCGTTCAAGGCCGCGGCGAAAACCATAAACGTCTGTATTGTACCCGACCAGCAATCCGTCGCGGTTGATTATAGTGTTCACCGCGCCCACGCTTTTTGCGCTCCCGTCCAACCCGTCCACCAGCGGGATTACCGCAAGCTTGTGAGGGATGGTCACGTTGAGCCCCGCTATTCCCGCTGCCTTGAAGCCTGCGATTGCCGCAGCCAGGTTTGCCGGCGTGACGTGCAATGCGACGTAAACCGCGTCGATTCCCAGGTGCGAGAATGCCGCGTTGTGCATGGCCGGGCTGAGCGAGTGCTCCACCGGGTCGCCGATTACCGCGAACACCTTTGCCTTTGCGTCAATTGCCATGTCGTCTAACCTTGTCCCGTCAACGTTGCCAAGTTTTTTGCAAGCTCGCTGCAAGCCGGAACCCCATGCATCCCTTCCGAGCCTTCAAGGATGCAGTATGCAAACTCCGAGCCCAGCGACAGCGCGTAAGCGCGGTTTTTCGCGGCGTCCGCGCCCATCGGCGATATGACTACCGGCATGCCTGAAAGCTTTGCCGCATTTGCAAGTTCGGCGATGGCCTTCTTGCCTTCTTTTTCGTTTGAAACCGCGAATGCCACTTTGGCGATGTCAACTGGCAGTTCATTGGCCTTCCTTACCGCTTCAACCACCTTGGTTAATTCCGGCTTTGTCCCAAAGTCGTGCCACGAGCCGATGGTTTTGCAGCCAGCTGCCTTTGCCTGCGGCGCAACCGCCTTGATGGTTTCCGGGTGCGCGATTTCCACGTCAACGAAATCCGCTCCCGCTTCAATCGCCCGCAGAATCAACGCCTTCTTTCCCTCGCCGTGGAACGCCCCGCCCTCTTTTTTGTCGCGGAACGTGACGATGCACTTTCGGCCATTCTCGTGCGCTTTCCCAACGAGCCCGAAATCTGGGATGCAGTTTCCGAAGACCAGGTCCATGCGCAGCTCCACAAGCCCGATGCCAAGGCTTGCGGCCTTGCCAATCTGCCCGGTGGCCTGCGCTGTGCCTTTTGCGCCTATGATTGCGCACATCCTGCTTTCAGATGCCCCATTGTCCGCGTTCATCGAATTTTACCCATTTGCCGATTTTGCCGGCTAGATGAAAAATTCCCGGCCGCCTCCAAAAGCCCGCAAAGCCCAAGGGAGCGGAGAACCAAGTTTTCCTTGGCCCGTTCAATAGAAGAAATAGCCGAAGCGGAAGCTGGAGAAAGTGCGGACCGCATCAGTCGCCTTTACCGCGTTGTTCATGAAAGTAACTTGTCCGCGTCCGGGAATAAAAAGATTTGTAAGGCAGTGGCTGGTTGGCGATTTGGGCACTACACCGGCACGACGATGTATGCGAAAGCGGCAACCGCAGCCGAAGCGGGAATGGTGAGGAACCACGCCCAGATTATCTTCCGGGCGACGATCCACCTGACTGCGTGGATGCGCTCAACCGAGCCCACCCCCATCAGGGAGGAGGACACTATGTGGGTTGTGCTCAGGGGCATCCCGCTGATGCTTCCAAAAAGGATCACAATCGCCGAGGAGAACTCGCCGCAGAAACCGTGTATCGGCCGCAGGCTCACTATCTTCGTCCCTATAGTCTTGATTATCCTCCAGCCGCCCGAAAGCGTGCCAAGCGAGATGGCGCTTGCGCTGATTACCATGACCCACCAGGGCACGGCGAACCCATCGATCATGCCGGCAGCGACCAGCCCGGCGGTGATTACCCCCATGGTCTTCTGCGCGTCGTTGGTGCCGTGCGAAAGCGAGACGAACGCCGAGGAGAATACCTGGAGGTGCTTGAAGATGTAGTTCACGCGGTGGGGGTTCTGGCGCCGGAACAGCCACACCATCAGCACCATCATCGCAAAGCCCACGAATATTCCCGCAATCGGCGAGATTACCAACGCTAGGAATATGCCCGAAAGCCCCGCAAGGTTCACGCCGCCGAGGCCGTAGGCGACAATCGCGCTTCCCGTTATGCCGCCGATGAGCGCGTGCGAGGAGCTGCTTGGGAGGCCCATGGCCCAGGTGATGAGGCCCCAGGTAATCGAGCCTACGAGCGCGGCTATCAGCAGGTGCATGGTGATGCCGCCGGGAGCCACTATCCCGGTGCCTATCGTTTGCGCAACCGCTGTGCCGAAGAGGAACGGGCCGATGAAGTTGAGCGTGGCTGAAAGTATGAGCGCCTGCTTCACCGAGAGCGCCTTGGTCAGTATGACCGTGGCTATGGCGTTGCTTGAGTCGTGGAAGCCGTTGACGAAATCGAAAAAGAGCGAAAGGAAGACGAGCAGGATGAGAAGCTCAATCAAGTCAAGGTCCCCGGAAAGCGCGTACTGCGCTCCAAGTAATCATCGTCCGGCGTTTTTATAATCGTCGTCTTTGCCGCCCGCGTCCGAAGGCTTTAACAGGGGACTTTTGCTAATCAATTCAGTGTTGGTGAGGCGCTTTGGTGCAGCGAATACTCCGCTGGATAATCCCGACCGAGAAGATATTCTACGACATGCTTAGGGTCCAGTCCTCCAAGATGGTGGCCGGTGCCGAGAAGCTCCACGAGCTGATGCTCAACTACTCCGACGACGCCAAGGCCGATGCGATAATCGTCCAGATCCGCGAGATTGAAAAGAGCGGCGACGTAAAGCGCCGCGAAATCGACTGCGAACTCAACAGCTCCCTGATTACCCCGTTTGACCGCGAGGACATCTACGAGCTTTCGCAGGACCTCGACGACGTGCTCGACCACATCGAGAAGATTGCGCTGAACATGAAGATGTTCGGCATCAAGGAGCCTTCCGACGGCCTTGTCAAGATGTCGTTCCTCCTGCTTACAGCCACCCGGAACGTTGACGCGATTGTCAAGGAGCTCCACAACGGCCGCGTCGGGGTGGAGAAGCAGTGCGAGAAGCTGCACGACATCGAGACCCAGTCCGACGACCTCTCGCGCAAGTACATAGCCGAGCTGTTCCAGTCGAACAACTCCCTCAAGATTCTCAAGTACAAGGAGATTGCCGAATCGTTCGAGGATGCCATTGACAAGTGCGAGGACATCGGCGACCTCATAGACGGGATAATGATAAAGCAGGGTTGATGGGAAGGCGTCCCATTGCGCAAGGGTTGATGACTATGGCAACAAGGGCAAGAAGCAGGAAACGTTCCTACGAAGGCCGCTCCGGAGCCGGAAGGTTCGCGCGCCACATGCGGGACTGGGGCGAGGAGTTCGGCGAGAGCATGGAAGACCTCGGCGAGCGCATCGAGAGCAGCTTCGACGAGAGGTTCGAGGGCCGCCACAACGCCTTGCGCAGGCCGCAAACCCGCGTTTTCGGAGGCTCATTCTCCTGCAACTGCGGCGAGCACTGCCATTGCCACCGCTCCTGGGGCTACCTGAGCGCGCTTTCACCCCTATTCAAGAGCCTCTTCGGCACCGCGATGCTTGCAATCTTCGCCTGGCTTTTGAGCTTCCTTGACGTGGGCGCGAAGGGCGGGTTCTTCCCGTCGGTGTCCGAGTTCTTCCTTTCCAACATCGCGCTGTTCTTCGCAGTTGCGCTGTTCTTCGAGTACGCAAAGTACGCAATCCGCCTGCTGCCGCGGTTTTTGCGCTTCGCACGGCCCTTCATTGACGCAGCTGGCGCAGTCTGGGCGGCGTGGGTTGTAATGTCGCTCCTGGGGATAGTGAACCTCTACTGGCCGCACGTGGCGTTCATCCAGATAATGTCGCTCATCCAGTCGAACTACGGCCTGATATTCGCGGCGTTCCTGGTGCTTGGATTCCTCTCGCTCCCGTTCCGCCGCAGCTGCAGGTGCGGATGCGACTGCGGATGCGAGTGCTGCGACAAAGGGTGATTTTGATGGCTAGGAAAGAAACCAGAAAGGAAAGCGCCAAAGTAAGGCGCCTGTACCGCTCGTCCAAGGACCGCATCCTGGGCGGGGTGTGCGGCGGCATCGCGGATTACTACCACATGGACCCCACCATAGTGCGGCTCGTGTGGATTGCGCTTGCGATGATACCGCCGTTCTACGGCGCGTTCATCCTGCTCTACTTCATAATGTGGGTAATCGTCCCGAGGAAGTAGGCTCGGGCAGAATTCGCTTCGTCCATTTTTCTTTTTTCACTTTTCTTCTTTTGTTTTTCCTTTCCAGTTATTTTCCGATTTGCCAGTTCTTGTCCTGTCACGTTTAGGTTGGCTTTTTTACCCGCCTGCTTGTAAACCAATACGCTAAGAGAACAATCGGCAACCCGCCTAGTTTAAACCATGGGTGAGAAAATGGCGAACGACGGCGAGTATAAGGTAAGCGTGCTGCACGACAGCGACATCTCCGGTTCCATCCTTGATGGAAGGAAAGTCTGCGTCATAGGCTACGGCATACAAGGACGGGCGCAAGCGTGCAACTTCCAGGACTCAGGACTGGACGTGGTGGTCGGCCTGCGTCCGGGCTCCAAAAGCGAGGCTCTTGCCAAAAGCGACGGCTTTACAGTCATGCCGATGGGCGACGCTGCGAAAGCCGCTGACATAATCTGCATCCTCGTGCCTGACATGATGCACAAGCAGGTTTACGAAGAGAACGTCAGGCCCAACCTTCGCCCTGGCAAGACGCTCTACTTCTCCCACGGTTTCTCGATAGTCTTCGGCCAGGTTGTTGCGCCAAAGGACGTCGACGTGGTGATGGTCGCGCCCAAGTCGCCCGGAAGGCGGGTGCGCGAGACCTACCAGGAGGGATTCGGCACCCCCGCGCTTGCGGCGGTCCATCAGGATTCCACAGGCAATGCCCGCAAGACCGTGCTTGCGCTTTCAAAGGCGCTCGGATGTTCGCGCGCCGGCGTCTTTGAGTGCACCTTCGAGCAGGAAACCCTCTCCGACCTGTTCGGCGAGCAGGCCGTGCTGTGCGGCGGCGTCTCTGAGCTGATTAAGGCAGGCTTCCAGACCCTGGTTGACCGCGGCTACCCTCCTGAAATCGCCTACTTCGAGTGCCTGCACGAGCTCAAGCTCATAGTTGACCTCATACAAGCCGGCGGCATCAGCTTCATGTACAACCAAGTCAGCGAGACCGCCCGCTACGGCGGCTGGACCCGCGGGACTAGGGTAGTGACCCCGGAAACGCGCAGGGAGATGTCCGCAATACTTGACGAGATTGAGGACGGCCGCTTCGCAAGGGAGTGGGTTGCCGAAAACCAGGCAGGCAAGCACAAGTTCGAGGAGCTTGACGCAAAGGAAAAGGCCGAGCTCATCGAGAAGGTGGGCTCGCAAATCCGCAAGCTGTTCGTTAGGGTGGAGACGCGGTGACCGTGATGGCTGCGTTGCGTTCCGACGAAGTAAAGAAAGGCTTTTCCCGCGCTCCCCACCGCGCGCTCTTCCGGGCCTGCGGCCTTTCCGAGGAGGATTTTGGGAAGCCTTTCATAGGCATAGCCAACTCCTATTGCGACATAGTTCCCGGCCACATCCACCTCCGGAAGGTCAGCCAGATTGCAAAGAAGGCAATCCGCGAGGCCGGTGGCGTGCCCTTCGAGTTCAACACCATCGCGGTGGACGACGGAATCGCGATGGGCCACTCCGGGATGCACTACTCGCTGGCGTCGCGCGAGCTGATTGCGGACTCGGTTGAGACGATGGTGGAAGCCCACAAGCTTGACGGCCTGCTTTGCATCGCAAACTGCGACAAGATAGTGCCGGGGATGCTGATGGCTGCCTTGCGCACCAACGTGCCGACAATCTACCTTTCAGGCGGCCCGATGCTTGCAGGAAAGGGTGCCGATGGCAAGCCGCTTGACTTAGTCTCGGTTTTCCAAGGGGTGGGCGCATACAAGTCCGGCAAGATTCCGCTTATCCGGCTTTCCGACGTCGAGAAGGCCGCGTGCCCGGGCTGCGGCTCGTGCGCCGGGATGTTCACCGCGAACTCGATGAACTGCCTTGCCGAGGCAATCGGGATTGCGTTGCCCGGAAACGGCACAATCCCTGCAGTTGACAAGCGCCGCGAGGAGCTTGCCAAGGCCGCTGGAAAGAGAATAGTGGAGATGGCGATTGCAGGCGCCCCTACCCCCCGCCAGATAGTCACCCCCGCGTCCTTGGACAACGCTTTCATCCTGGACATGGCGATGGGCGGCTCGACGAACACCGTGCTCCACGGGCTTGCGCTTGCGCACGAGGCGGGGTTTGAATACCCGCTTTCCCGCATCAACTCGATTGCCGCAAAGACGCCCTACATCTGCAAAGTTTCTCCCGCAACCGGTGATGTCCACCTGCAGGACGTTGACGCGGCAGGCGGGGTCAGCGCAATACTTTTGGAAGTCTCCAAGGCCGGCGGCCTGGATAAGGGCTGCCCCACGGTAAGCGGGAAGACCGTAGGCCAAGTGATAGCAACGGCCAAGGTTTCAGGTTCGAAAGTCATCCGGTCAATAAGCCGGCCGTTCCTTTCCCGCGGAGGGCTTTGCGTGCTCTTCGGCAACCTCGCGCCCGACGGCGCGGTAATCAAGGCCGCTGCAGTGGACCCGTCCTGCATGCGTTTCGTTGGCAGGGCAAGATGCTTCGACTCCGAGGACGCTGCAAACGACGCCATCCTTTCCGGAAAAATCAGGCCCGGCGACGTCGTTGTCATACGCTTCCAAGGCCCCAAGGGCGCGCCAGGCATGCCCGAGATGCTTGCGCCGACGTCCAACATCGTCGGCATGGGCTTGGAGAAGGCCGTCGCCATAGTCACCGACGGCCGCTTTTCCGGCGGCACCTCAGGCACCTGCGTCGGCCACGTCTCCCCGGAAGCAGCCGCGGGAGGAGCGCTTGCAATAGTCCGCGAGGGCGAGCGGATTCTGATGGACATCGGAAAGGAAAAGCTCGAGCTTGTCGGCGTGAGCGATGCCGAGATTGCACGACGGCAGAAGGCGCTGCCCAAGTTCAAGCCCAGGGCAAGGACCGGATGGCTTTCGCGTTACGCGTTCCTAGTGACCAGCGCCAACACCGGCGCCGTCCTGGCGCTTCCAAAGGATTAGGCAATCGCTTGGCCTTTGGCCCCCTCGCCCGGTTGCCCATCACAACCCTTTTATCCCGCCGCTGCCCGTCTTATTTTATGGACCTGCCGAAGTACTTCTCAGCCGCGATAATCCTCGCCCTCTGCTGCCTTTTGTTCAGCATCTGGATAGCCCCAAGCCTCCCAAGCAAGGTCGCCACCCACTGGGGGGTTGACGGCAAGGCTAATGGCTTTTCTGGCAGCGGCTCGCTGGTCTGGCTCGGCGCGCTGCCGCTTGTGATGCTGGTGTTCTTCTACGCAATCCCCAAGTTCGACCCCCTCTGGTACAAGTACGGCGCCAAGGCGCGCGAAAAATACTGGGTGCTGACCTTCGCGCTCGTCCAGTTCTTCTTCGCGGTAGTCCTCCTGTCAATCGCAGCCAACCTCGGCTACCGCTTCGACATGGGCGTGGCGATATCGGTGCTCCTCGGCCTCCTTTTCGTCTGCCTAGGCTACTACCTGGAGGACTGCAAGCCCAGCTGGTTCGTAGGCATCCGCACGCCCTGGGCTCTGTCAAGCGAGGACAACTGGAGCCGCACGCACAAGCTCGGCGCAAAGGTCTTCTACGCAATCGGCGCTGCTCTCGTGGTCTGCGCAATCGTGCTCCCCAAGGCGCTCCTCCTGGGGATGTTCCTGATAATAGTCGCGTCCTTCGGGCTCTTCGTCTATTCCTACCTGCTTTGGAAAAGGAACGGAAAGGACGGCCGGGCCGTCAGGGCTGGCGCGGTCCCGAAGGGAAAGAAGAAGTAGGCTACTGGAACATCCTTTCGCTGTGTTCTTTGCTTCGCGAGGGCTTGTCCGGGTATTCCTTCTTCACTGCCGCAAGCGTGTCCTCAATCTTTTCCTTCCTTGACTTGAGGACTTTCTCATAAAGCGTCACTTCTGCCTTGTTGTTTATCGGCCGGTAGATGAAGCCGTTTCCCGCCTCGTCGCAGGGCACTATCTCCAGGCCTTCCCTCTTGAACTCCTTGAGCATCCGCTCGCTGAGCGAGTTGACCTGGATTTTTCCCACCAAGTGGCCCGCGATGCCTTCCGCTGAATTTTCCCCGTTCAACGGCTTGACGCGCATCATCACAAGCTGGCTGTCGCGTTCGGGGTGCTTCTCGGTAAACACGTCGTACTTTATCGACAGGTTGACGATGCCTTTCTTGCCGTTCGGCTTGGGTAGTTCGGGCGTCTTTGGCGGTTGCATTTGGAAAAGACCTCCTTGGAAAAGAAGCTAATCCGTCAGGCGAATAAAATATGATGCGTATTTGTGTTTTCTAATTTTTTTACTGAAAAACATACTTTTTCTTCGTTTTACTTCCCATTACTAGAAAATTTACCTATCTTCTTAAATTCTTTTTTCACCCTCGTGTTTGTGCTCGATTTTTTTGAGTAAGGTGATTACGTGTTTGATGGAGAAATATCTGGACTTGGCATTTTAGTTTTTCTAATTTTAGCCGCTTTGACTAGAAAATAAAAATAAGAAGCGCCGAGGTTGGGATTTGAACCCAAAAGCCCGCAAGGGCACTGGTTTTCTCGCCTGCGTTTCGTGCAGGGAAAGCCGAAATCCCATTGGAAGGGCGTTAGGCTATTTCGAGACCAGCGCAATACCGGATTCTGCCACCTCGGCAAATGGGAATGGATTGGCAGGAATACTTTTTTGCTTGCAAAGAATTTAAAGCAAGGGGAAAAGCAAGGCCGCGATGATGCCGCCAGCTATGGACGCAAGCAGGTTGACCGTGTCGTTGTCAACTATGCTGAAGCCCGTCTTGAGCACGGTGCGGGTGCCGCAATGGTGCACGCGCTGTTCGGTGTTCTTCTTGCAGACCCCGCAGTAGTACTGGGCCTGTATGGTCGCTCCGAGGAGGCTGTCTATGACCGAGCCGAGGAAACCCGAAAGCCCGGAGATGATTACCACTTTTTCCCAGCCTATGGCGTACAGGAGCGTCGGGTCGAAGATGCCTGCGAGGACAACCGCGCACCCGCCTATGAAAAGCGCTCCCGCAAGGGAGGCGACGCTCCCAAGGAGGGTAATCCCGCCCGAGCGGCCCCTCTCAACCGACTTGAGGGTGGTCACAAGCCGGGGCACGCGCCTGCTCAGCACGCCTAACTCGGTGGCCCAGGTGTCTGCATTCACCGTCGCAAGCACGCCGAGGAACGCGGCAAGCATGATGGGCTGGGGGTAGAGGAAGTACGCCGCCGCAAGGCCGGACGAGAGCCCGCCGTTCGCTATGACCTGCCAGGGGTCGCGGGGCCCTCCCTTCTCGAACTGCTCGCGGTTGACCTTCTCCTTTTCCTTCTCAAAGAGGCTGGTGAGGGCGCTTGATGATATGAAGAACGCGAATAGCACTCCCATCCACAGGGGCCCGCCGAGGCCGTAGACCATGGTGCCCAGGGCGATTGCCGTGAGCATGCCGCCGAACGTGAGCACATCCTTGCGCTCGATGAACATGGCCATGGCTCCGGACAGCACGAAGCCAGTGAGGAAGTTCATCAGTTCAAGCTTCATAAAAAGTGCACCAAAGGGCGGAGGCTGCTTTTTCTTAAGAGATTTGGTGAAGGGGGAATTTAAACTTGGTTCCTGAGGTTCTTTCTCCACTGCCTGATTAGGTGCGGCCTGGCCGTGTCCGTACCCCTCTTTTCAAGCTGGTCAATCCGCTCCTGGTTGGTCTTCAGGCTGTTCAGCAGTCTCCCGGCCTTCTTCTTCAGGCCGGGTTCCTCGTCAGCAAGGCCGTCTAGGTAGCGGGCGGTTGCCACGTGCGTGACCTTCTCCCGGTTCTGCAGGTGCTCCAGGCACCAGTCCTCAAACACCGCGCCAAGACCGTTCCGTTCCCTAGGGAGGTCGTCCTTTGGGAAGTAGTCGTTGAACACCGCGAGTTTGCACCGGTCCGAAAGCCTCACGCAGACCGCGTTCATGTAGCCGCAGCGGACGTGGCCGCCCGGTTTGGTGCGCGCACCCCCGTGGAAGTCCTCAAGGGACCTTCTCTGTGCCGGGTTGAGCTCGGAAAAGTCGTGTACTCCCCTGAGGGTGAACCCCTCCTTTCCGTAGTTCGAGCGTAGCCCCTCCTCGGTGCCCACGGCTATTTCGAACCTGTGGGCCTCGCAGTGCTCGTTCCCCTTTTCCGGGCGGTGGAATATTCCCACCTTTAGCGGTTCCATTTGCAAGTTGTCATAGGAAGGCGTAGAATTTAAACATTGAACGCCCCTTTAATTTCCTGACATAACGAACTGGGAATAAGCCGAAGGGCATCCAGTTGCGTTATAGGCAAAACGCGGAACACGTTCCATACTTTCGTGTTTTGCCGTGATCCAGCCGCCACCGTAGCTTCAGACTGGTAGAGCGATTGCCTCGTAAGCAATAGGTCGAGGGTTCAAATCCCTTCGGTGGCTTTCCCTCTTTTTCCCTACGCCGGGCAGACGGCTACAATCTCTTCGAACAGCTCCCTCGGAGTGAACGTCCTTCCGGCCTCTTCAGCATAGACGTACACGGACCCTCCAAGGCAAGGCAGCGACGCCTTGAAGTCGGCATCCGAGCCGGACACCGAGACTTGCCGTCCGTTTATGTCCAGGACCGAGCTTGCCGACACGACGTGGGAGTTGACCTCGCCTTTGAGCACGTCATAGACGGTGATTTTCAGGTTGACTGATGTAAAGCTGCTGCCATTCTGAACTATTGCGACCACGTCTCCCTGGTAGTAGGTGCGCGACGGGTTCGTAAGCGGCCCGACGTTGTACGTCTGGCGTGAAAGGGTGATGCTCTTGGTTGCGTTCCTTGAGTAAAGCGCCTTGTTGGCAGCCGCCTCGACAGCAGGACCCAAATCGTCTATGCCGGGAGCTGCCGCCCCCACTGTTGGCCGTTCCGCAACCACGCTTGGTTCTGGGGATGGTGCCTGCGGCGTGGGCGCCGACGCCGAAAGGGAAGGCGACGGTATGGCCGTGGGAATGGCAGTGTTTGCAATCGGCGCAGCGGCGGGGGTCGTGCCGAACCCGCCCGCCAAGAAGACGACGACCAATATGCACACGATTCCGAGTGCCGCGTAAATAAGCAGCTGCGAGTTTGATTTTTCCTGCTTTTTGCCTGCCGAGCCTTCGTCCTTCATTGAAATCCCCCCTTACGGCAAAAGCGCGCTACTTTTTTGCCTGCTTCCTTTCATGCGCGTCAATATCCCCCGATGTGTCTTTCCATACGCCCGCTCAACTCCCGGCGGCTTTGCGTCATCCGCCCGGCAGGTCCCGCAAAACGAGGCGCACCGATGCCGTATTGGTCTCGTTCGAGGGCGCGGCCTCGACGTAGTCATTTCCGGTACCGAAGTTCTTGTGAACCGCCTCGCGCACGCTGCTCGTGGTGTTGTAGAGGACGTACACGAATGCGACGAGTATCATCATGATTCCGGCGAGCATTATGACGTACTCCCACTGGATTTCGAAGCCCATCTCGTTCTGTATCATACAGCTTTCCCTTAGGAGTTCACAGCTTAAATTTGGTTATGTCGAACTGGCCGCGCATCGCAAGGCCCTTCTGGTGGCGGTAGATGTACCGGATGGACTTGAACACCGCGTTGGCCGGGTAGGCGGCGCACACGATGAACGCGATTGCAAAGAACAGCTCGCGGCCGAAGTTGAACGGGATGGCCGCCTGCGGCACGGCGTCGTAGAGGAACAGCGCAAGCCCGGCGATGCACATTATCGTGAACGTGTTAATCATTATGCGCTTGAGCCGGTCGAACGTCTCGTCCGTGTGCCTGGCCGGCACGCGCCGCTTTTCAGGAAGCGGGTTCTGGGGGAACAGCTCCATCGCCCTGCGGTGGTGGTGCCTGTTGTCGTAGAGCGGCTGGAACACGCTGACCGTTATGAGTATGAGGATGAACGCAAGGGGCGAGATTATGGCTGCTTCGCGCGGGGAAAGCACCGGCATCGCGGTTGTTGCGATGATGACCAAAAACTCGCCGAGCGGCAGCAGCAGCGTGGCGGCGAGGCTGGCCTCGTCAGACGACAGCCCCAGCCTCTTGCCTATGAGGCCGAACACGAAGAAGTTCATCACTATCAGGAGGGCGGTGAGGCTGAGGGCGACTGCGACAAGGGTCGTCAGGTCCGAAAGCGGCGGGAGCAGCGGCACTTCAAGCGAGGAGTCGTAGAACAGGGTCGTCCCGAAGCTTACGAAGAAGAACAGCAGGAAGAAGTCGCGCAGGAAGTTGAGGTCCTTCTTGATTTTCTGCCCCGCCTGCGTGTCCGACATCGCAAACCCCGCAAAGTGCGCGCCGATGACTATGGATATGTTCAGCGAGGACGCAAGCGCGCACACCGCAAGCCCCACGCCGAGTGCGAAAAGCGAGGTCTCCTGGTGGCCGTAGCCGTGCGAGAGCAGGTACGCCTCCACCTTCTTCGAGAGCCTGCGCACTATGGAATACATCGCAACGGTGAACACCACTGCGGTAAGCGACAGGCTGACCGCGTTCCCGCTCGCCGAAAGGCTGGTGAGGAAGACCACGAGCAGCACGGCGACCATGTCCTCGAGCACGAGTATTGCGTGGGCTATATTCGCCACCTTGGTGTCGGAGAGCTTGAAGTCAACTATGACCTTTGCGACAACAGGTGTCGAGTGGCAGAATATCATCACCCCGACTATGAGTGCAAAGAACGGCGAGAAGCCGAACAGGGCGACCAGCAGCCCGCCCCCGCAGGTGAGCGAGACCATCTCGGCGAACGCGAGTATGAATGCGCTGGGGCCCGCTTCGACGAACTTCTTGAACGAAAGCTCGATGCCGAGGTAGAACATCAGCACGAAGAGCCCGAGCTCGCCGAACAGCGCGGCCAGGCCCGTGTTCGGCTGCAGGTAGCCGAAGCCGATAGGGCCGAGTATCATCCCCGCAAGGATGTACCCTAGGACCTCGTTCTGCTTGAGCGAGCGCATTATGATGCTGCCCATTACCGCGACGAGCAGCACTATGCCGATTTCAGTGAGCGGGAACGTCTCTACTGCCATATTTCATCCCAGGTTCATGAACATGCCTACTGCGAAAGACACGGCGACGTACAGGAACGTCGCTATCGGGAGCGCGTACGCAATCGACATGTAAGTGTGCAGCTCGTTGTTGGTGTCCTCTATCTGCGAGTTGAAGTAGGTAAGGAGTATGACTATCTCGATGCAGTACACGCCCATTATGATTACGAACGTGGCCGGGTCCGCGGAAATGTCGGAGATGCTCTTCCCTTCGGGGCAGAATGATATGCCCGTTGACAGGCCGCCAAGGCTGGCGGTGCTCGCGGTGCCTGCAGTCGCGGTGCTCTGGGAGGCGCACGAGCTCGTTATGGCGCCGGTCACCATTCGCTGGAGCGCGCCGACCACCGCAAGCACTATTGGCGCGATGAACATCGACATCGTGCCAAGCATCGTCGTGACGTCGGAGAGGAGCTTTCTGAGCATCTCGTCAATCTTCTGCTGGTTGCGTATCTGCAGCGAGAGCGAAAGCAGGGATTTTGCGGCCACGTTCACTCCAAGCTCAACCGAGTCCACCATTATCTGCATCCCGCCGCGGATTATTTCGGACGGGTAGTTCTTCACTGCTCCGAAGGTGGGGTCGAATATTGCGGACTCGATTGTCATCCCCATCTCGGAGATGTTCTGCAGGATTTTGCGGAACACGTCGGATGCAATCTTGCTCTTTGGCAGGAACTCGACGGCCTGCCGCAGCGCCTCTTCCATTGGCCGGTTCTCGCCAAGCCGCGAGGCGAGCACGTACAGCGCGTCCTTGAACTCGGTCTCCATGTGCCTCACCTCGTCCTGGACCTTCTTTCTTGCCGAGTACTTTCCGACCAGGTAGATGGATATGCAGACCGCGAAGCCTAGCAGCAGCCCCGATATCGAGTATTGCCCGAAGAGGATGCCGTAGTTGTCGTAAAGCCAGGGTATGTGGAGCATGTTCTCCACGGGGTTGTTCGCGGCCTCGTAGCTTGGGATTGCGTCAAGCACGAGCTTGTCCGCAAGGAAGCCCGCGCCCACGAGCAAAAAGAACGCGGCGATTGCGGCGGCCTTGTAGGGTATCTTGAGCGAGCCGACCTCCCAGATTCCCTTCTTTGGGAGCGAGAAGAAGTCCTCGGGGATGTCCGGCGGCACGTAAGTGGGCGGCCTTGTCCCAAGGATGTTCGAGCCGAACAGGTATACTCCGATGGGGATGAAGATGTTGTACACCAGGAAGATGTATTCGGCCTTTGCGATGTCCATCCCGGTCATCGCGCCGCCTATTGGCAGTATTATCGCCAGGAGAAGCGGCAGGAGGATACCGAAGTAGTACAGGTAGACCGTAGGTTGGGAAAGCTGGCGCGCGTAGATGTCCATCTTCTCCTTGCTTCCCTCAAGCACGTCGGCAGCTGCGCGTTCGAGCATCTCGCTTCGCCTGTTGCTGTCTGCCTCCATAACCGAGGAGCGGATGAGCATGAGCGCGTGCTTGAACTCGTCGCTGTACGGCCCCCAGCGGTAGGCAAGCTCGTCCAGGCCCTCCTCCACGCTGAAATACGTCCCAAGCTGGGTGCGCCACAGCACGGTCTTCAGGTCCTCCGCAATCTTCCCGCGTCCGTGGCTTGCCGCAAAGTCAACTGCCTTCTCGAGGTTTGGCGTGAGCCTCATGCTCATTACCAGGTAGTTGACGATTTCGGGCGTGTATGCCAGCGCCAGCTTCTTTTCGTTCTCAGCAAGCGAGAACGGCAGCTTCAGGTAGATGTAGCTCAGGATGATGGGCAAAAGCGCGAGTATGCCTGCGAATATGAACAGTATGTTCATGTCCACGCTGCTGCGCAAAAGGAGTACCAGGCCGGCCGCAAGCACTGCGCATATCGCCAGGCCGTAGACCATCAGCCCGGTGTAGGTGCTCTTGTACTCGTCGGATGTTACGCCGAATCCCATGAACTCGAAGACTTCGGCCTCCTCAAGCGAAAAGGTGGTGTTCTTTGCCAGGCCTGAGAACTGCTTTCCGCCCCAGCGCGTGAGCGTGACGAAGAACGGGGTCTTGGAGACCCTGCTTTCGGGCGTGATTGCCTGCGCAGTCGCCTGCTTGTCGCCGTAAAGAGACTGCCGGAACTTGGCGACCTGCTTTGGGGCGGTTTTTTGCGGCAAACAAAATCACTGGAACTGCTTCTTGCACTCACTGTCCCTGCTGCTGGCTATTGTCGGCGGACGTCAGGGGCTTGAGGAGGTTCTGCACTACCCACTCCTCGTAATCTGAAAGCAGCTTGTCGTAATCCAAAAAGCCCGAGTCCTCGCGCTGCTTCTCCTCAAGCAGGAGGTACTTGATGTGCGCCTTCACCGTGTTCTGTGCCTCCAGTAGGTCGGGCACGCCGTACTTGTTCTTCATGTCCACGAGGAGCTGCTTTGCCTTCCCCCTCGAGTCTATCTCCTTCCAGATGTCCTCGTCGGAAAGCCCGCGTATCCTGCAGACTTTTTTTATCCAGGGCGAGTCCTTCATCTTGTCGCGGAAGAACTCCATGTCGTCCTTGTTGGCGTCGAAAGTGGCCCACTGGAGGAAGCCGTCCTCGCGGAGCGGGTCCTCGTTCCACTCCTTCTTGACTTCGGTAATCTCGATGAGCCTCCTTGAACGCTTGAGCGAGCCCTGGAAGCGGATTGGCGCGGATACTATTGCGAAGTCAGTTGCCTTGAATGACGTGGTGGGCACGCCCAGGTCGTTTACAACTCGGTCCCAAATGGAGTATGCGCTCTCGCCGTGGATGGTTCCCATGACCACGTTACCGACAGCTCCTACGCGCATTGCCTCGTAAAGCGCGCGCGCCTCAGTTGAGCGCACCTCGCCCACTATGAGCACCGAGTCGCCAAGCCGCAGCGCCACGCGCAGTGCGTCCTCCGCGCTCACCTCGGCTTCGCTCTGCGCGCCAAGGGGCGGCCGCGTCTTCATGCGCTGGACGTTGAAATTGAGCTTCTTGAGCGCGGGGATGGGCAGCTCCTGCGTGTCCTCCTGCACTATAATCCTGAGGTTCTGCGGGATTTCAAGCATCATTGCCTGCAGCATCGAGGTCTTTCCCGCACCGCGGCTTCCGACTATGAGCATCGAGGCCTGCGCGTCCACGAAAAACGACAGCATCCCGGCATAGAACGAGGAGAACATCTTCTGGTCAACGAACTGGGCGAGGGTCCACGGCGTGGTCTTGTGAAGCCGGAACGCAAAGGCGGTGCCGTCCAGGGCAAGAGGCTTGCCGATTACCGCGATGCGCGTCTCCAAGTCGGCAAGGTCGAAGTCAAGTATGGGGTGCGCCTCGTCGAACGGCCTTCCGGAGAGCGCGCGGAAGCGCGACACAAGTGCCTTGGCCTCCTCCTCCGAGTACACCACGTTGGTCTGGCACTGGCCGTACTTCGAGTGCACCAGGTAGATGGGCCTGTTGCCAAGCGGCGAGTCCACGTAGATGTCGGTAATCTGCCTGTCCGAAAGCAGGATTTCAAGTATGCCGTAGCCTATGGTGTAACGCGAGACTATGACCGCGAGGTCCTCGCGCTCCTCGGAAGAAAGCTCGATGCCGTTCTTGTTGGCGATGTCCGCGATTGTCGCGCTGTAGATTTTCTTGAAGTACCTTCTCGCCTGGCCGATGTCCATGAAGGACACGCTTCCCGGCCTGTGGCTTGCCACGACTTCCTTGGTCTTCTCAAGCAAAAAGTATTTTTCCGGGGCCAGGTCGTACTCCGGCGGCTGGAGGTAGTACAGGTACTCGACCTTCTCGGGGTGCCTGTAGATGAACACCTTGCTCGAGGTCACTTCGTACTGGTTGATCAACTCAAGCGACTCGGTGCCCGAGAAGAATATGCGCGAGCCTATGAACGACGGCTTGATGGCGACTTCGAAAAGCGAGTGGTATATGCTCCGATCAGCCGGAATCTCGCCAAGCTCAGCTATGTACTTCTTGGTCCGCTGGATGAGCTCGGTGGCGTCCATCGCGTCCTTGATGAACTTGAGGTTGGAAAGGTACGTCTCCTCGTCGGCAGCCGCGTCTCCTGCAAGGTCGTGCGCCTTGGAAAGCTCGACTTTGATTGCGCCGATGAGCTCCATGTACGCCCGAAAGGGGTCCTCGTAGAGCAGGTTGATGATTATGAGGACCTTGTTGTGCCTTTCGGAAAGTATCTTGCTGTCCGTGGTCTTACCGAGCTTGGACGGGCTCCAGACCGCCTCGGCCTCCAGCCTGCTTGCAAGGTCGGCTATGCCCTTGAGCATCCGGGTCTGGTCCTCGTTGTAGATGCGCTCGTAGTACTCCGAAAGCACGACCTCGTCGGCCTCGGCCTCCTCCAGCCGCTCGATGACGTTGCGCATCGCAAGCGGGTAGGCGATTATGTCCGCGCCGTAGGGCTTGTTGCGGTAATCAATCACGAGGACGCGCTTTCCGCCCTCGTGCTTCAGTACAAAATCGGGCTTTTCCGCCTTCTCTTCCCCAGCCATAGAAAACCGGATTCAGTAGTGTAGGGGCCAATATAATCGTTGTTGAACGGCCGGCTATGCGCGCGGCCTTGAGAAATAGCTCATCACGAATACCACGAGCAGTATCGCGAGTATGAAATAGAGGTACTCGTAGGCGCGCATCGCGTCCGTCTTGCCGTGCTTCTTGTGGTAGCGTTTGATTGCTCCGGCCAGCGCCCAGTCGTGCCAGAAGTCGCCCTGGCCCCAGCCACCCTTGGCTGCAATCGCCTCCACTTCCTCGACGCTCTTTCCCTGCTCAAGGAGCTTGAGATACGCGTCCTCCAGGTCCTTTCTTGGCATGATTAATCGTATCTTCTTTCGTGGTTATATTATTGGCGATTGGCACGCGGTCCCTGCAACCGTTTTAAACGGCTGCACTGTATATACCATTTTGAGGTCAACTACGCCATGGAGAACCGCGAGCTTTTTTCCGAGAAGGTAAGGCAGCTGCGCGAGTTCATCCACAAGAAGGCCGGCAACTCCCTGAAGATGTATGCAGACGAGGCGGCCGATATCGCCCTGCTTGAGCGCGACGAGCGCTTCATCGTGCTCGCAAGCCTCGCCTACTCGTTCTCCAAGTTCCACGAGAAGACCTACATAGACGCCTCCAAGGAGCTTGACGAGCTCACCGAGGACGTCCAGTTCGAGCTCGCCAAGGCGTCCGAGGCGCTCGAGAACGGCGACGAGAAGGAGTTCACCCGCCTGGTGTTTTCCTCCGAGGCGATGGTCCGCGACCTTTCCGCGTCGCTGGGCCGCTACATAATCAACCTCACGTTCAAGTCCAGGCTCAAGGCAGCTGCGCGCATGTATTCGGGCGGCGCCTCGCTTGGCGTCGTGTGCAGCCTTGCCAAGGTCGACAAGGACGAGCTCTCGAACTACATAGGCCACACCACCATCTCCGACAAGTACGAGACGATGTCGATACGCGAGCGGATGGGAAAGGTCTTCTCGATTCTTGGAAGGTAATGCAACGGATGCCTCAAAAAAACATAATCTGTGATTCCTCGGCTCTCATCTCGCTGGCTGACACCGGCAACCTCGGGGTGCTGAAGTTCCTCTCAACGCAAGGCATAAGCTTCTTCATCACGCCGGGTGTGAAGTCCGAGATAACCACCAAGCCGATGACCATCCGCAAGTACGCGCTCTCGGCCATCCGGCTGCAGAAGTGCATCGACGACGGCGTGCTCAAGCTCCTTGCAAGCGTGACTTTGCACGAGCAGACCTCGCGGATACTCAAGGCTGCAAACTCGATGATTTTTGCAGGAAACAAGCC
>JBAYMJ010000012.1:0-42504 GCA_041663565.1 Candidatus Micrarchaeia archaeon
CCCTCAATTTTTAGTTTATTTTCCTGCAAGACCCCGAGCGTACGCCGGCTGCGCTTCCGGCAAAAATCATTATAATGCTGGGAACGCTGACAAGTACGACGCACAATGAAGCTTGAACCGGTCCTCCTTCTATCCCTCGTCGTCCTGGCCAGCGTCGCGTCCGCCGCCCCGTTCAGCGCGACTTGGGACACCACAAAGACCAGCACCGGTTCGAGCAACTCGACCACGATATGGCTGCCGATTACCGGAGGATGGACAACTGACTGGGGCGACGGCACGGTGAACTCGAACGCCACCAACCACACCTATGCAACGGCCGGCGTGTACATCATCAACATCACAAACATAAACGAGATCGGATTCCGGTTCAACAATGCCGGGGACAGGCTAAAAATCATCAACATAACACAGTGGGGAGACCTATACATTGGCAATCAAGGATACTCCTTCGCAGGATGCGCCAACCTCAACTTCACCGGGACGGACAACCTCAACCTCTCAAGGGTGACCACGCTCACAAACATGTTTTACAATGCAAACGCATTCAATGGCAACATCGGCGGCTGGAACACCAGCAGCGTGACAAATATGGCCCAAATGTTCCAATCTGCATACGCATTCAACCAAAACATAAGCAACTGGGACACGAGCAAAGTCACGACCATGAACAATTTGTTTTGTATAGCAACCGCATTCAACCAACCCATAGGCAACTGGAACACGAGCAAAGTCACAAACATGCAAAGCATGCTTCTTGGAGCGTCCGCGTTCAACCAAAACATAAGCAACTGGGACGTTAGTAGCGTCACAGACATGGGTGCCACGTTTTGGTCGGCAGCCGCATTCAACCAGCCCATAGGAAACTGGAACACAAGCAAAGTCACTAATATGCGGGGTATGTTTTTTACAGCAACCGCATTCAACCAACCCATAGGAAACTGGGACACGAGCAGCGTTACGTCCATGGAGATAATGTTCAATTCCGCATACGCATTCAACCAATCCGTAGGAAACTGGGACACAAGCAAAGTCACGGACATGAGCAATATGTTTGACAACGCGGGCGTGTTCAACCAGAACATAAGCGGATGGAACACAAGCAAAGTCACGACTATGAGTATGATGTTCAACCGCGCATACGCATTCAACCAGCCGATTGGAAGCTGGAACACCAGCAGCGTGACAAACATGTACTTGATGTTTGGTCGCGCTACTGCATTCAACCAGAGCCTGAACAACTGGGACACGAGCAAAGTCACGGACATGAGCTACATGTTCATCGAAGCCAGTGCGTTCAATCAGCCCCTAGGAAACTGGGACACAAGCAAAGTGACGGCCATGAGCCTAATGTTCCAGAGAACGCCATTCAACCAGAACATCGGGAGTTGGAATGTGAGTTCGGTCACCGACATGGGCGGGATGTTCGACTCTGCAAAGCTGGCTTCAAACAACTACGACGCGCTTCTCAATGGTTGGGCGAGCAGGCCGGTCAAGCCAAGCGTCAACTTCAACGGAGGCAACTCGATGTACTCCGTCGTCGCAACCACCGCAAGAAACACAATACTCATCGCCAACAACGGATGGACCATCACCGACAACGGCATGGACGCCACCCCGCCGGTCTCGACCTGCGACGCCAAAGGCACTTGGAACACCACGAACCAGACGGTGACGCTGAACGCGACAGACGCCAATGGCGTCTTCTTCACAACTCACTGGGTGAACGGGGTGACTCCAAGCAACGCGACCACATTCACAGTCACAATAACGGGCAACAACACGATTACGTTCCAGTCTGTTGATACCGGAGGCAACACCGAGACGAACAAGACGTGCTACGTCGCAATAAAGTACAATGCTACGAGTAGTGGACTCAACGTGGTCAAACGATTTACCGTTTTCAACGGCTCGCTCTACTGCGCCGACTTGTTCTCGGCAAAAGTCCTTCGCTATGATGGAGCTACGACCTGGACGCTAGTCGGCGCGGGCTTCGGGTACGCCTCCGAACTCGCGGTTTACGAAGGAAAACTCTACGTAGGCGGAAACAATACCATATTTCGATATGATGACGGAACCCTCTGGACGCCAGTAGGAGGCGGAACAGGAATCATAAGCGCGCTAGTCACCTACAACGGGACGCTCTACGCCGGGACGACCCAGAACGGAAGCATCTACCGCTACAACGGCGGCACAAACTGGGCAATAATCAACTCGGACGCCAACAACACCTACGCCGCAACCGCATACAACGGAAGCGTGCTTTGGGCGCAAGGCGCATACCCGAACACGGCCACAAAAATGGGCAACGGCGTGACAGTCTATGCTACCCAAACTGTGGAAAACGGCAGCCTGAACTACATAGCGGCCACATACAACGGCAGCACGGCAGCCATTTTCATCAACGGTGTGGCCGCAGGCACCCGCGCATCAAACGTAACCATCCAACCAAACATCAACGTCTTGTATGTGGGCGACTCGCACGGTTCTTCCCAAGACAACGGCGGCGAGGAAGCATTCAACGGAGTGATTGACGAAGTCCACATATTGAACCGCGGCCTTTCTGCTGCTGAGATAAGCAAGCAATACCAATCGAACCTGAACAAACTCGCATCGGACAAGTGGCTATTCACTTTCAACCAGACGCTCATCCCAGCAGGCACTTACTCATACTACCTGTACGCCAACGGCACGGACGGGCCCACAAGCTACTCCGAAGAAAGGACGATACAAGTTACTTAAACAAGGAAAGCGACACCAATAGGAGAACAAAATGAAGCTTGACCCGGCTCTTTTACTGGCGTTCACACTCCTAATCAGCACCGTAACCGCCGCGCCGTTCAGCGCGACTTGGGACACCACAAAGACCGGCTCCGGCTCAAGCAACTCCACGACGATAACGCTGCCAATCACCGGAGGATGGACAACTGACTGGGGCGACGGCACGGTGAACTCGAACGCCACCAACCACACCTATGCAACGGCCGGCGTGTACACCATCAACATCACCAACATAAACGAAACCGGATTCCGGTTCAACAGGGCCGGCGACAGGCTCAAAATAATCAACATAACCCAATGGGGAGACCTGTACATAGGCAACTCGGGCAACTACTTTGCAGGATGCTCCAACCTCAACTTTACCGGAACAGACAACCTCAACCTCACAAGAGTCACGACTCTCGCATCCATGTTCAACGCCGCAAGCACATTCAACGGCAACATCGGCAGTTGGAACACGGGGTTGATTACGGACATGACCTCCATGTTTGCAGGAGCAACCGCATTCAATCAGTCAATAGGCGGATGGAACACAAGCAGCGTGACGAGCATGTCTAGCATGTTCCTGCAGGCTGACGCGTTCAACCGGGACCTGAACGCGTGGGACACGAGCAAAGTCACGACCATGTACATGATGTTCTACGCAAGTAAATTCAACCAGCCCATAGGAAGCTGGAACACGAGCAGTGTCACGACGTTGACCTACATGTTTTATTCCGCATCTGCATTCAACCAGCCCATAGGAAACTGGAACACAAGCAAAGTCACAAACACGGGTCAGATGTTTTACCAAGCGACCGCATTCAACCAGGACATTAGTGGATGGAACACCAGCAGCGTAACCGATATGAACGGCATGTTCAGTGGGGAAACAGCATTCAATAAACCCATAGGAAACTGGGACACAAGCAAAGTCACAAACATGGCTCAGATGTTTTCCGCCGACCGCGTATTCAACCAGCCCATAGGAAACTGGGACACCAGAAGCGTCACAACCATGTACAACATGTTTTTCGCAGCAGATTCGTTCAACCAGAACATAAGCGGCTGGAACACAAGCAGCGTCACAAATATGGGATTCGTGTTTGCGGGAGCGGACGTATTCAACCAGCCGCTAGATAACTGGAACACGAGCAAAGTCACGGACATGAGCTATATGTTTTGGGTCGCGGGCAGTTTCAACCAGAACATAAGCGGATGGGACACAGGCAGCGTCACAAGCATGGGCAGCATGTTCTCTTCCGCGACCGCATTCAATGGAAACATAAGCGGGTGGAACACCAGCAAAGTCACAAACATGTACAATATGTTTGGTTCAGCTTCCGCATTCAACCAGCCAATAGGAAACTGGAACACGGGCAGCGTCACAAACATGGGCAGCATGTTCTCTTCCGCATCCGCATTCAACCAGAACATTAGCGGATGGAATACCAGCAAAGTAACGGACACGTCATACATGTTCTATCAGGCTACCGCGTTCAATCAGCCGATAGGGAACTGGAACACGAGCAGCGTCACAGACATGAATAACATGTTTTATCACGCGGCTGCATTCAACCAGAACGTAAGCGGATGGGATACCAGCAAAGTCACGGATATGTCTTACATGTTCTACCAAGTGACCGCATTCAACCAGCCCATAGGAAACTGGAACACAAGCAAAGTCACAAACATGTTCGGCACGTTTGCTCGCGCGTCCGCATTCAACCAGAGCCTGAACAACTGGGACACCAGCAGTGTCACAAACATGGTTGGTATGTTTCAATACGCGAACGCATTCAACCAAAACATAAGCGGATGGAACATCAGCAAAGTCACAACTACGAGTTACATGTTTCATACCGCGAACGCATTCAACCAAAACATAAGCGGATGGGACACAAGCAAAGTCACAGACATGAGCTGGATGTTTTATCACACGACAGCATTCAATCAGAACATAGGCAACTGGAATGTAAGCTCGGTCACCAACATGAATGCGATGTTCACGTCCGTGAAGCTGTCGGCTGCAAATTATGACGCGCTGCTCAACGGGTGGGCGAGCCGACCGGTCAAGCCCGGCGTAACCTTCGACGGGGGCAACTCCATATACCCGTATTCCGCTTCCACGGCTAGGAACACGATACTCATCGCAAACAACGGGTGGAACATCACGGACGGTGGCACGGACACGACCTCACCAGTTTCAACCTGCGACTCCGACGGTACTTGGAAGAGTACGAACCAGACTGTGACCTTGAACGGCACTGACGCAAATGGAATATCGTTTACAACCCACTGGGTGAACGGAATATCCCCTAGCAACACGACCATATTTACAATCACGACAACGGGCAACAGCACAATCACATACCAGTCGGCTGACACGTTTGGAAACATCGAGTCGAACAAGACCTGCTACGTCGCGCTGAAGTACGACCTTCCAGCCAGCGGACTCAACGTGGTCAAGCGCTTTACCGTTTTCAACGGCTCCTTGTACGCCGCCGATTTGTTCTCGGCAAAAGTCCTTCGCTATGATGGAGGAACCACCTGGACGCTCGTCGGAGCAGGCTTTGGGTACGCGTCCGAACTCGCGGTTTACGAAGGAAAACTCTACGTCGGAGGAAACAACACGGTCTATCGCTATGATAGCGGAACCACCTGGACGCCAGTCGGAGGCGGCACGGGAATCATAAGCGCGCTGGTCACCTACAACGGGACGCTCTACGCCGGGACGACCCAGAACGGCAGCATATACCGCTACAACGGCGGAACAAACTGGACAATAATCAACTCGGACGCCAACAACACCTACGCCGCAACCGCATACAACGGCAGCATACTCTGGGCACAGGAAGCATATCCCAACACGGCCACCAAAATGGGCAACGGCGTGACAGTTTACGCGGCCCAGCCAGTGGAAAACGGAAGCCTGAACCACATAAGCGCCACCTACAACGGCAGCACAGCAACAATTTACGTCAACGGCGTGGCCACAGGCACCAACACTTCAAACGTAACCATCCAACCAAATGCCATTGACTTATACCTGGGAGACTCCCACGGGTCGACACAAGACAACGGCGGCGAGGAAGCATTCAACGGCGTGATAGACGAGGTCCGCGTCTGGAACCGCGCTCTTCCCACAACCGAGATTTCTGGACAATACCGGGCTAATCTGAACAAAATCGCGCCAGCAGGATGGCTGTTCGCCTTCAACCAGACGCTCATCCCAGCAGGCACCTACTCATACTACCTTTACGCCAACAGGGCCGACGGGGCAACTGATTATTCCGAAGAGAGGACCCTGCGCATCCCCTGATTTTCTTCCTTTTCGAACCGGTTATAATCATCCGCGGGCATATGCTATTTCCTATGGCACGAAAGATTTCCAAGCGCAAGCAGCCCGAGCGCGAGGTCAAGCCGATAAAGGAACGCATGAAGATATACTCAAGCAAGGTCCTTGACGACAAGGTGCTCGAAATCCTCAACTGGATGATGAACACCGGAAAAATCGATAGCTTCGACTTCCCGATTTCAAGCGGCAAGGAAGCCTGCGTGTTCCGCGCTACCCGGATTGGCAAGGACGGCAAGCCCGAGCACGTGGCGGTCAAGATATTCAAGTACGAGACGTCGATGTTCAAGACGATGCTGCAGTACATCGAGGGCGACCGCAAGTTCGACCCGCGCAAGAACAAGAGGCTTTTGGTCAACGACTGGGCGCGCAAGGAATACTCCAACCTCCAGCTCATGCACCGCGCGGGAGTGCGCGTGCCGGAACCGTACTACCTCCGGGTCAACGTCATCGTGATGGAGTTCTTGGGCGAGGGCGGCTTCCAGTCCGCGCTGATGGAGCAGGTCGTGCTTGAAAACCCGCAGGAAACGTATGAGGACGTGGTTGACAACATGCGCAAGACCTTCGACGCGGGGCTCGTGCACGCCGACCTCTCGAGCTTCAACATAATCATACACAAAGGATTGCCTTACCTGATTGACTGGGCGCAGGGGGTAGAGAAGAACCACCCCCACGCGGAGATGTTCCTGCGAAAGGACTGCCACAACATCGCGGACTTCTTCCAAAAGCTCGGGGTCAGGACGTCCGACGACGAAGTCTACGGAAAGGTCACCATAAACAGGAAGGACGATGGCCAGCAGGAAAGAAGGCGTTAGATATCTTCAAGATTGTACGCAGGATGCAGAAAGAAAAATGATTGGAATTAAAGCATTATTATTCAAATACAGATGAACGTGATTTTTTATGGATACGATAAAGGTCCCGCAAAAACGCATCAAAACCTACGAGGACAAGGACGGCGCGGTTCCCAAGAGGCTCCACGACGAGCTTGGCGTGGAAATCAAGCTAGTTGACGGCGACATCGAAATCGAGGGCGACGGCGGCGCGGTCTGGGTAGCGAACATGGTAGTCAACGCGATTAACTACGGCTTCGCTCCTGAGAAGGCATACAAGCTTTTCGACGACGAGTATTACCTTGAGGTAATCGACCTTGACACGTTCTTTGCAGGTTCTGAAAAGCTCATTGAAAGGTACCTTGCGCGCGTAATCGGCCAGGAAGGCAAGGCAAAGAAGGTCTTGGAAGACCTTTCCGAGGCGCACATCTCGGTGTGGGAGCACAAGATTGCAATCATCGGCACCTTCGAGGAGCTGCACGACGCGCGGGAAGCCATCAACCGCCTCTTGATGGGAAGCACGCACGCGGGGGTCTACTCGTACCTCGAACGGAACAAGAAGCTGAGAAGGATGCCACGTTAAAGGATGAACTTATGGCAATGGAGTCGGAAGGCAACGTAAGCAAAAATACCGCGGAGCTTAATGCGCATCTTGACAAGCTTTCCAAACTTTCCGAGACCATAAGGAAATATTCGGAAGCTACCGGAAGAAACGTCGACCCGGAAACGCGGATGAGATGCATCCGCGAATACACGAAACACTTTGACGCGGCAGTCGCCGGCGTCGAGGAAGGAATCAAGGAGAACGGGGATAACTGGTCATTTGTGCCGACAAGCCGGCTTATCGACAATGCAAACTCGGTCCTTGACGCGGTGACGAAAAGCAAGAACATTCAAGAGACCGTTGCAACCGACCAGATACATAAGTCCTTTGCCAACGCGCTTGTCCTTTTGGTGTTCCACCTGAACCCGGACTACAGGTCGAAGACGGAATACATGCCGTTCTTCAACAAGATGCTCGCAGTTGTCCGAAAGATGCCCCCTGAAAGGAAGGAGAAGAACTACAAGAAGCTGCTTGGCGCCCTGGGGCGGATTTACGAGAACCAGCCGATGGAGTTCAAGGAGCTTGAGTTTGACGATTACAGGAACATCGTCGAGGAACTTTCAAAGGACAAGGAAGTCGTCGGCCACCCGGCATTCACCAGCCTCGTGCGTTCGGTGCACCGGCAAGGCACGTTTGCGACATCCATAAACAAGTTCCTCCGCTCCGAGTCGGGAAAGCTGCTGGACGAAGGCCGCATTACTGAGTTCGAAAAGGGCAAAATCCACATACTGTACACCAATACCATCCCGGAACGCAAGGAATACATCGAGCACCTCGAGAAAACAAGGGCCGGACTTCCAAAGGGCGACGCTTATGAGCGCCTTGGCAACATAATCAAGGTCCTGCGTTACCAGAACAGCATCTATTCGCCGGACAAGAAGCAGAAGGTGCCCGACGACCTGGAAATCAAGAAAATCGTCGGTTACCAGCCGACCGAGATGAAGAACAGGGTGCTTCGGGACATCCTGGCAGATGACGACGTGGCGCATTCGCACATGAGGAGCTTCATCAGGGAACGCTCGCCGGACGACCTTAAGATACTGCTCAACTACATAGCGCGTGACGGCCTGATTACAAAGGACGAACGCCAGAAGCTTGGGGAGCAAATTTCGGACCACAGGTACAACGACGCATACAGGCTGCTTAACAAAGGATGGGCCCGCGGCCACGAATTCAACCTTCGGGACTATGAACTTCCCAACCAGTCCCACGAACGCATCCCAAGGGGGTTCGCCTCCGAAGTGGTGGGCAACGTTGGCACGTACCTGGCCGAAAGGCACAAGCAGGCCGACGAAAGGATGTCCGAACTTGAGGACAGCGCAAGGAACATACTTGAAAAGAACGGCCTCCTCCCAAAGAACGTCCGCCAAAGGGCGCTTAATGAAGGCAACCCCGATGCCACCTTCGGGAACAGGCCGCTGATGATCCCACGCGAGGCTGTCAGGCCGCTCAGGTTGCCGGCCACCTCAACCATGCTCTACCTGCCGACAAACAGGACAGGCCACTTTTACCTGCTTGACCACCCTCTCCGCGGGCAGGCAAGCGCAAAAGAAGTCCCCGCAACAGAGCTCCCTTTCAGGAACCAAAACCAGATGCGCAAGGCCATCCTTGACCACCACTTCGCCCAACGCTGACGTTTTGCCGCAGGAACCCAATCAAGTTTTATATATTCTCGCGTCCTTACAGATAAACCTTGCAAAGAAAGGCACGACCCACAAGGGAATAATAAGCTTCAAGACCATAAGCATTTACGAGGTAAAAACCCCGTTTTCTTGGCCTTGGGCCAGCAACCATTTAAGATTTCAGCGTACTAACCAATCACCCAAAGGTATTTTTGATGGCAGAGAAGGACGCAAAGGCAGCCGCCCCGGCAAAGGCCGAGATTGCCCAGGCACAGGACGCCCAGTCGCACGACTACAAGGAATACAGCGTAGCGGAGTTCTTCAAGAAGAACAGGCAGATGCTCGGCTACTCCGGGAAGGTCCGCTCGCTTACAACCATCGTCCACGAATACGTGACAAACTCGCTTGACGCGGCTGAGGAAGGCGGGATACTGCCGGACATCAGGGTCGAGATTGAAAACCTGCCCGAAGGCCACGTCAAAGTCGTTGTCGAGGACAACGGCATCGGTATCCCCAAGCAATTCATCGGCAACGCGCTCGGGAAGCTCCTCTCGGGAACCAAGTTCCACCACCGCAAGCAAAAGAGAGGACAGCAGGGCATCGGCGCGGCATACGCAACGTTATTCTCACAGATTACCACCGGAAAGCCGACGAAAGTAAAGACAAGCACCGGCGACTACAAAATCTACGAGTGCGAGCTCACAATTGACGTCAAGACCAACGAACCGGTCATAAAGAACATGCGCGAGTACTCCGGCAAGTTCCGGGGACTGCGCATCGAGGCGGAGTTCTCCGAGGTGACCTACAACCGGTCGGAATACGGCGTCTACGAGTACCTGCGCAGGACCGCGATAGCAAACCCGCACGTGCAGATAGACCTTACCGAACCCCAGAAGGGAAACGAGCCGGTGATATTCCCGAGGGCATCCAGGGACATCCCCAAAAAGGCGGAGGAGACGCTCCCCCACCCGCTGGGAATCTCGACTTCCGACCTGATGGACATCGCGCAGATGTCCAAGGCAAGGAAAATCTCCTCAATGCTCCAGTCCGACTTCACCCGCATAAGCGCGGAAAAGGTCAAGGAGGTTTTCGCCCTCTGCACGGATTACTACAGGGGACTGCACACGCCGGAAGACCTGGAAAAACTCAAGAAGGAATACAAGACCGCCAAAACCGACGAGGCGCTTTACCAGAAGTATTTCGAGCGGGCGCCTAAGAACCTCACCTGGCCGGAGGCGGAGCGCATCGTAAAGTCATTCGGCCAAATCAAGTGGATTGCGCCGGAGACTGGCTCGCTCATAATGATAGGCGAGCAGCAAATCGAGATGTCGCTCAAGAACATACTCCAGCCCGAGCAGATGAAGGTGGTCTGCCGCAAGCCCAGGGTCTTCCGAGGAGGAATCCCCTTTGCTGTTGAGGCGGCGATTGCCTACGGCGGAAAGAGCGGCTCGTGGGTTAGCACCGACGACAACGGAAACCCGGTTGAGACCAAGGGAGAGCTTTTGCGCTACGCAAACCGCGTGCCCATGCTTTTCGACGCAGGCACCTGCGCAACGACCCTTGCGGTAAAGGACGTTGACTGGTCGCGCTACAACCTCAAGGGCTGGGAGACGCTTCCGGTAAGCATATTCATCAACTTCGTGTCCGTTTACGTGCCCTACACCGGCGCCGGCAAGCTGTCCATCTCAGGCGAGGAGGAAATCATCGAGGAAATCCGCGCTGCGCTCATGGAGTGCGGCCGCGACATCGCAAAGTACCTCAACGCGCTTGACCGCGCAAAGGAGCAGGAACACCGCAGGAGCATATTCTTCCGCTACATAGGCGAGGTTGCCGAGTGCATCAATGACCTTACCGGGACCGACAAGGCGCTTTTGGTGACCAAGCTCAAGAAGACCGCCGAGGAAAGAACGGCGATACTCCTTGCGCAGGGCGAGGAGGCCGAGGAGAGCCTCGAGGAAGTCGGCGGCGTAGAGGAAGAAGACGACGGAAAGGCCGAGGACTAAGACCAAAAGGACAAAGAACAGGCAGCAAGGAAGTTTGACGTTTATAGAAGGTTTTTGACAGATGGCAGCAAAGAAGGAAGCAGGAGAGGCGGCGCCCAAACAAATCCGCGAGTACGACGCCGAGACGATGCAGAAAATCCAGGCGCTGGCAGCTGCGCTTCTGGAAGAAATCAACAAGGGCGAGAACCTGCACATCGACATCCCTGTCCGCGGCTCGTCCAACGTCACGTTCAACGAGAAGACCAAGAAAATCGAGCTCGGCGACAAGTTCGCCCGGCGCTACCTGTTCAACGTCGCGCACGCGCGCAGGTTCATGCAGACTTTGCTCGTCGCTTCCTACGTGAAGAAGGACCTTTTGGAGAACAACCTCACAGCTACCCTCCGAGACCTCTACTACGCAAAGAAGCACACGATTCCGGGAACCAAGGAGGACACCATTGACGAGCAAAAAGAATCAGACTTGGCAATTGTTGACTTCGAAGTCGCCTTGGACACTTTCCGTGAAAGATTGCACCTGCGGGCGGAACCAAAGGGAAGAATCGCAGGACAGATGGTGGTCACCGACAGAGTCAAGGACAAGGTGGACACGATTGACCTCTCCAAGATGGGTTCGGGCGGCTGGGCCGTGCCATCCATTGTGGAGCAGGTCGAGTTCAAGGACATCGACGCGGAATACGTGCTGGTTGCGGAGAAGAACGCAATCTTTGACCGTCTCAACGAGGACGCCTACTGGGCAAAGCAGAAGTGCCTTTTGATGACAACCGGAGGACAGGCCGCACGCGGCGCGCGCAGGCTCCTCAAGCGCCTCTCTTCCGAGCTTAACCTTCCCATTTACTGCCTTACTGACGCCGACCCCTACGGGTGGTACATCTACTCAACAATGAAGTACGGCTCGATGGCGCTTGCGCACGAGTCCGACCGACTCGGGAGCAAGGAAATGAAGTTCCTGGGAATGAGCATCTCCGACATCGAGCACTACGACCTGCGCAGCGTGACAATCAAGGCAAAGGAAGTGGACATAAAGCGCGCGGAGGAGATGAAGGCCTACGACTGGTTCAAGGCGCCGGCGTGGCAGCGCGAAATCAACAAGTTCCTTGACAAGAAAATCAAGGCAGAAATCCAGTCGCTCTCGTCCAAGAACCTGCAGTACATCTCGACGACTTACCTGCCTGAGAAAATCAAGAGCCAGGACTTCCTCCCATAAAGGGAGGTGGGTTCATAAGGGGGAACCGCAGGTTCACCCTTATCAGTACATCTCGACTACGTATCTTCCTGAGAAAATCAAGTCACAGGACTTCCTGCCATAGGCGCAGCATTGGGATTGGAATAACTAACCCTTAGCCCTGCGCCTGTGCTGTGCCCTTACGATTGCCTGCGGCCGCGTGTCTATCCCAAGCTTCTTTGCACGCGCTGCGCCCCAGTCCGCGAGTTTTTCGAACTCCTTGGCGGGATCTTCAATCCGGAGGCGCTTGAGCAGTATCGCGTCCGAGCTGCGGTTGCCATATACCACGAACACGCACCCCGAATCGAGGTTCAATTCATTTCGCAGGGATTCGGGTATGACCACCTGGCCCTTTGACGACATCTTCGTTACCAACACGCTTGCATCTGCCACGACAAACCACTTCTTAGTCTTACTAGTAAGATTATCTTAATAAGGTATCCAGTCCTGCAATGAAACGAAAAGTTTAACCCAAATCAAGGCAATGTTTTTGCATCATTTGCGGCATTTCTATCAAGTGATATCTTGACAAGGGTTGTTTTCGATACCAACGTGCTAGTTTCAGCAATGCTTTCAAAGAAAGGTGCCTCACGCGGGCTCTTGAGCCTTGCGGCAAGCAGAAAAATCGAGGGCGTGACGTTGTTGGCCATCCTGTGCGAACTCGGACGGATCACCTCACGCGACTGCGACTTTTCAAAACACAAAATAGAACGCATCATCGGCGATTTCCTCTGCTTCCTGGAAGTCATAAGGCCTACTGAGCGGCTGAAAATCGTCGCTGACGACGCAGACAACCGCGTCTTGGAGTGCGCCGTTGCCTGCAAGGCAGACTACATAGCGTCGTGGGACGCGCATCTTACGGACTTGAAGAGCTACCGGGGAATAGAAATCGCAAACCCTGGAAAAATACTGGACGCTTTGACTCAAGGAAAAAATTAGCCCGGCCCTTGCGTCGTCACGAATCGCTGGGTTTTATGATTTAAAAACAGCAAAGCTACATTAAGCCCGACAGGCGAATAAAAATTACCCAAGAAAGGCAAACCACTGGTCAGTTTGTATGGAAGTAGAGCTGCTTGACATAATCGGCCTGCTTGTAGCCGGGGCCATCGGCTGGGAAGTAATCAAGTTCCTGATTATGGAAACCAGCTGAACAAGGAAAAAAAGAAAACGCGATTTATCTTCGGAACTTCCCGCCCGAGCGCTCGCGCTTCCCGTCGCGCCTTCCGCCGCCGAAGCGGGGCTTCCCGCCAAAGCTTGGCCTTGAGCCGCCATCGCGGCTTCCGCCGCGCGAACCTCCGAAACTAGGCCGGTTGCCGCCATAACTGGGCCGGTCTCCACCACCATAGCGGGGCTTGTCGCCGTAACTAGGCCGCGAGCTGCCCTCGCGGGGTGCATCGTAGCGCCTTGCCGGGCGGTCATAGCCGCCTGCAGCAGCTTCGTTGCCGCCTTCCCTGCGCGCAAAATAAGCCTTGCTCTGGAAACTCTGCTTGGGCCTGCCGTTGCGCCGGTCTCCCTGCCTGCGGTCGCCGCCGGGGCCTCCGCGCGAACCGGGCCCGCGCTTGGAAAATCCGAAGTCGCGCCTGAACTTCTCATCCTCGGTAAGCTCCCTGCGGGGCGCGAGGTTCAAGTCAACGACTTCCTTTACGCGTGCATCCAAGTCCGCCTTGAGCTTTTCCGCGATGAAGTTTCCTGAGAAATAATCTCCCTTTGCCGCAATCGCAAGCTTTGCAGCAAGCGCGCGGGCAATCCTGCCCCTGCGTTCAAGGGGCTCGCCGCGGACGTAGGCGCTCTGGAAGATGATGCCGTGCTTGGGCGGGTTCGTGCCTGACTTGATGTGCTTGAACAATGCGTTCTCCGCACCGATTACCTGGATGGTGCTTGCAGGCATCAGCGCGAGCTTCTCAAGCCCGCCGGCAGTTGTCATCAGCCTTGCCGCAATGGTGGGTTCGAGGATGTAGGAAAGGTTCTTCATCTCCCTGTTGGCCTGCTCGGTTATGTAGTCCTCAAGCACCTTGCGTGCAGCAAAAAGCGAGTAAATCTGGGATGCGAAAGCGCGGATTACCGCAGTGTCTGCCTCGTCAAAGGGCGCGCCGAAGCTCTTCTTGGATGCCGCGAATACCTCGCCGCCCTTGGCCTCGCCGACCATCTCAACCAGCTTGGCCTTGGAAAGGCCTTCCTTTGAGCCGAACTCGGCCACGATAAGCGCGTAGCTTTCCTCGTTGGCAACGTCCAGCTCGGGGAAGTTGAGCTTGAACCACTCGGCAAGCCTTGTAAAGAGCAGGCTCTTGGCCTGGTCGATGTCGTCAAGGCTGCGCACTGCCTGCATTATCTGCAGGTCCTTTCGGGAATACTTTTCAGTAACCCCCTTCTTTGCCAGCTTGAAAAAATCCTCTCGTGATGCCACAAAAACCACCAAATAGCGCGAACCTGAATGTATTATTTTGTTGCCTCTAGGTTAAATAAGTCTTGACTAGCTAGAATTTTACGCGGTTTTGCAGCCAGCAAAGCCTATGGGGGTCTTTTCTAATGTCATCCAACAAAGTCTCAAAATCAACCATCACTGACGAGCTTACCCAGAAGGTAATCAGCCTCTGCCAGCGCAGGGCAATCCTCTTTGCAAACAGCGACATCTACGGCTCAGCTGCCGGCTTTTTCGACTACGGCCCCTACGGGGTCGAGCTCAAAAAGAGGATTGAGAACTCCTGGTGGAAGACTTTCGTGCAGTCGCGCGAGGACATAGTCGGCATCGACGGCTCAATAATCACCAGCCCGCGCGTGTGGGTGGCTTCAGGGCACGTGGCCGCGTTCAACGACCCGCTCGTGGACTGCCTCAAGTGCAAGTCAAGGCACCGAGCTGACACGCTTGTGGAGGACGAACTCAAGATTAGCGTGGATGGTTTCTCGCTCGACAAGCTCGGAGAGCTCATCAAGGAGCACAAGATAGTCTGCCAGAAGTGCGGGGGCGAGCTTTCGGTTGCGCGCAAGTTCAACCTGATGTTTTCAACTCACATCGGAGCAGTTGCGGACGAGTCCTCGATTGCATACCTGCGGCCCGAGACGGCGCAGCTCATGTTTGCGGATTTCCGCATCGTGCAGCAGGCGATGCGCAAGAAGCTCCCGTTCGGGATTGCCCAGATTGGGAAGGCCTTCAGGAACGAAATCGCCCCACGCAACTTCGTGTTCCGCTGCCGCGAGTTCTCACAGATGGAAATCGAATTCTTCATACACCCCAAGCTCGTGAACAGCTGCCCGCTCCTGTCAAAGGAAATCCTTGAGAAGAAGGTGCAGATGATTACCGCAATCGAGCAGGGGAAGGGAAAGGACGGCTTGATGGAGACGATGACAATCGGCGATGCCCTCAAGAACAAAGTCATCAAGACCCAGTGGCACGGCTACTGGCTCATCACCTGCCTCGAGTGGCTCTACTCGCTTGGAATCACCCCTGCAAACCTCCGCTTGCGCGAGCACGTAAAGACCGAGCTTTCGCACTACTCGGTCGAGACGTGGGACATCGAGTACAAGTACCCGTGGGGATGGAAGGAGCTGCAGGGAATCGCGAACCGCACTGACTTCGACCTCTCGCAGCACCAGAAGGAAAGCGGAAAGGACCTCACTTACTTTGACGAGGAGAGCCACGAGCGCGTAATCCCGCACGTAATCGAGCCGTCCATCGGAGTTGACCGCGTGTTCTTCACAGTCCTGCTGGATGCCTACCGCGAGAACGCCTCGGACAAGGGAAGCACGAGCACGCTTGCGCTCCACCCGGAGCTTTCTCCGGTGCAAGTCGCAATATTCCCGCTGATGAAAAAGGACGGCCTGGCGGAGAAGGGCCGCGCGGTATTCGAGATGCTGCGAAACGAGTTCGTGTGCGAGTACGACGAGTCCGGCTCAATCGGAAAGCGCTACGCGCGTCAGGACGAGGTCGGCACGCCTTTCTGCATCACTGTTGACTACGACTCGCTGGAAAAGGACGATGTCACAATCCGCGAGCGCGACTCCGGCAACCAGAAGCGCGTGCCAATTAGCAAGCTCAAGGAAGTCATCGAGTGCTCGTTTGGAGAATACTGTGCGCTGCACGGCGGCAAAAAGTAAGCCCGGAAAAAGGGCGAAAGGGAAAAGAGGCCGTTCAAATCCATCTCTGGCCCCAGCCGCCCGCAATCTCGCTGGTGCCTATGAGGTTGTAGGTCTTGTCCCCGCACTTGAGCGTGCCCTCGCTCTGGTATGCGGAATACTCGATGTGCTGCAGGTGCACGCCGAACATCTCCTTCTTGCCTTCAATCTTCCGCAGCACCGGCACTGACTGGGCGCGTATCTGCGCGGAGAAATCCTCGTTCTCAAGCTGAAAGAATGGCTTGCCATCCTTGGTCTCGAAGGTTATCTTGGCATCCGAGTCTATGCTTATCTCCCCTGACTCCAAGTCGACGCAGTAGAACTGCAGGTTCATCACAACCGCCTTACGCTCGCGCTCGACCTTGCTGCCCTCGAAGAACAGGTCCATGAACCCGAGCATCTTGAGGGGCTTCGCCTGGTTGTCCTCGTAGCACTCCAGCATGTGCCAGTACCACCCGCCATTGTAAAGCGGGCCGTTGGCGTGCACGGCCTCGTTGTAGGCAAAGAAGGAGGTGATTTCCTTTCCGTTGATGCGCTCGAAAAGCTCCTTGGGTATGCCCAGCTTCTCCGGGTCGCCCTCAATCTTGGCAACAAGCGAGGCCTTGCAGGGAAGGATGTAGAAGTAGGCGAGCCGGTTGCCGAACACCTCGCCCGTGCACCTGTAAGGCCCGACTTTTTCGCTGATTTTTTCGAACTTGTAGCGGAACTCGGCCTTGTTGCCGTCCTTTTCAAGCCAGACGCTCACGTTGTACTCCGGAAAAGGGCCGGTCCAGTCCACCTGCAGCCCGGACTCGCGGATTATGAGCTTGCCCTGCTCAAGCTTGGATTCGCAGAGCCTCTCGCCGACCACCATGCTCTTCCCGCCGAGACGGAACTCCTGGAAGAACCTGCTGTCGCTCGAGTCGCGGCCGATTGCCACGAACACCGACAGGTCGCCTGCGAACAGGTAGCCGTAGAGCCAGCCGCGCTCGAACCCCTGCATCGGCCGCAGGATGTTGTGGGTCGTGAAGATGGGTTCTGCGGAGTCCCTTGCCTTGCCTGAAAGCTTCCGCACGCCCTGCTCGTGGGGCGGAGTGAAATGGAACCCGAGTACGTCTGCGTTGCCTGCGCGGATCATGTGCGCTTACCACGCCTGTAGCCATGAACCGCATTGACGAAGTCGCGCGGCTCCTTGCCTGCAAGGTTCTTTGTGACGTAGCTTCCGGTTGCGAGTATGTCCGCGCCAGCATCGAGGCATTCCTGATAGGACGCGGCGTTGACCCCGCCGTCAACCTCAAGAAGGGTCTTCACGCCAAGCCGGTCAATCATGTGCCGCGCCTGCCTCAGCCTGGCCACAGTCTCGGGTATGAAGCTCTGGCCGCCAAAGCCCGGGTAGACGCCCATCAACAAGAGGATTGCGATGTCGAACTTGCGCAGGTAGGGCTCCGCCGCCTCCACGTTGGTGTTGGGGTTGAGCACGATGCCAACCTTGAGCCCTTGTTTCTGGCAGTCCTGTATTGCCGAGGCGAGGTTTCCGCACGCCTCGAAGTGGATGAGGTAGTAGGTAGAGCCCGCCTTCGCGTAGGACTCGGCGAAGCGCTGGGGCTCGTAGACCATCATGTGCGTCTCGATGGGCTTTCTGGTGACCTTGCGTATGCACTCCTGCGCGTAGGCGCCAAAGGATATGTTGGGAACGAAGTGGCCGTCCATCACGTCGTGGTGGATGAAGTCCACGCCAAGGGCCTCGATTTTTTTGATGTCGGAGGCGAGGTTGGACCAATCGGCATTAAGCAGGGTTACCGCGACTTTAGCCATGAAAGTAGGATAGGCTGAAAGGATAGAAAAAGATATGCCGACGGTTTATGGGTGGGCAGCTGGATGGTTTTGCCCGAATGCTTGCGGTCAGGCGGCTTGAAAGCAAATAGCCAAAACTAAGGAGTCATGCGCTTTTTGCGCATCTCGTCGTGGTTTGCGCACTCCAGGCCCGTAATCTTTGAGAGCCTGCGCACGTGCCTCTCCTCTGCCGAGAAGTCGGTCATCGCGAATGCCTTGACAATCTGCATCGCAAGCTCGTTGTCAACGGTGCGGGAGGCAAGGCAGAGGATGTTTGCGTCGTTGTGCTGGCGCGTAAGCGTGGCTTCCACTGCGGAGTTGCACTTTGCGGCCCGGATTCCCTCGAACTTGTTTGCGGCGATGCTCATCCCGATTCCGGTCCCGCAGATGAGGATGCCGAAATCCACCTGCTTTTGCTGCACCAGGCGGACTACCTTCTCGGCAAAATCAGGGTAATCAACGGACTCCTCGCTGTTCGTGCCCACGTCAACTATGACCGCATTCAAGTCGCGGTCAATTGCGTATTTCAGGTCCTCCTTGAGGGCAAACCCTGCGTGGTCGGAGCCGATTGCGATTTTCATAAGATTAGCTTCGGGTTGAAAGCTTTTATTTTGTTCGGGCAGGCGGAAAAAAGAGGGGAAAAGAAAAAGGAAAAACAAAAAGGGGAATTATGGCGGCCAAACCCGGCCAACCCGCAATTCCTTCAGGGCAGCAGCTCGAAGTTGCGGAACTGCCACGGGTCGTCCTCGTCGGCCTTGCACTGGGGGTTCTCCATGAAGAAAATCTTGCGGTTCTTCAACGGGGTCCAGTCGCTCTGCACGGACACGAGCTTCCCAAGGTACGGCTCCGCAATCTTGAGTATGTACTCGTGCGGAAGGTCGTCGGGCAGGCACACGCCCTTGGTCGGGTTCTCAATCATCCAGCACAGCGCCGACACCACGCCGATTGCCACCTGTATGGTGGTCGCGTTCTGGCCTGGCACGAGCGTTCTTGCCTCGTCAATGCCAAGTATCGACCCGCACCACCACGAGCCGTAGGGGTGGCCCATCACAAGGGCGCCGAGGATGTCCTCACCGGAGGTAATCTCGTCGTAGAGGATGCGGATGCGCGGCTGCATCTCGTAATAGCGGCACTTGAGCTCCCACAACGAGGACAAAGTCTCGTGGCAGGGCATGTAAGCGTAGTGCACTGTGGGCCGATAGAGGGCCTTCCGCCCGTTCCAGACAGTGAGCCTGTCCGAAAGGCCGTAGGCCTCGCCGTGGCGGATTACCATCCCGACTATTTCCTGGTTGGGAATCCACGAGCGCACGTAGGTGTTTATGCCCATCTGCGCGAGGAAAATCTGGTTCTTGGGCCCGGTTGGCGGCAGGCAGGCCAGTCCAGGCAGGGTCTTTTCGTGCGTGCCCCAGCCAAGCTCTGCAGGCGCGGTGCCTTCCTCACGTAGCCCCTCGATGCTCCATGTGCCGACGAACTCGTCAACTCCCTTGGGCTTGTTGGTCACCTGCGTGTCGCGCTCGGAGCAGTGGATTACCTTGACCCCAAGCTCGCGCGCAAGGTAGTTGAACTTGTTGTCCTTGAGGTGCTTGCGGATGTCAGCGGCCTTCTGCTCGGAGACCTTATTTTCAGCGAGGAGCTTTTCTGAAATGTCAACAAGCGCCTTCTTCACAAAGTGCGAGATTAGGCCGGGGTTCGCGCCGTGGTCAAGCACTGCAGTTGTCGCCCCCCTTGGCCAGGGCTTGGTGAGCTCGCGTATGCGCATCTGCCGGAAGTACAGCGACTTTTCGTAAGTGGTCTTCTCAGTCATTCCTTCTTGCGGGTCCCACTCCTCAACTGACGCGTTTATGTAAAGTACCTCGTTGTCGTGGCACCACTTGAGTATGTCGCAGGCGTCGATGCACCATGCCAGGTCGATGATTAGGTCGCCCTTCGAGACGTACTTGGAAAGCAATGCCGGGAGGTTGTCCTTGGTGACGCGGTCCTGCACGAACTTGACGCCCTTCTTTGTCCAGGGCTCGAGCTCCTTTGACTTGTCCTCGAAATCTATTATCGTGATGTTGGAAAGGGGGACGTCGATGTGCTTGGGAAGGATGGGCAGCGTACAGCGCGAAACTGCGCCGTACCCGATCATTAGGACCTTTCTGGGAAAACTAATCATTTTTCTATGTTTCGACCTCGCAAAATAATATTTTTTGAATTAGAATTAGTTTCTTAATAAGATTAGCGGTGGGATTTTTGCGTAAAGGCCGCAATTACTGGGACTTCTTCTTGCTCAGGAGCATGCGCAGGTTGTCTTCCAGCTTGCCGGGAAGGTGGCTGTGCTTATTCTGCAACGCCAGGTTCCGCTCGATTACAGTCTGAAACATCTTGGTGTCCTTGTCAACTACGGTCAGCGGGGGCTTGCGTCCTGCCATTGGGATGCGCAGGTGGGTGGATTCGGATTCCAAGGGCTTCTTGAACTCGTCCATCGGGATGTTGGTGACTGTTACCCCGCGCCTGTTTTCGGGAGGGACGGCCACGGTGCGGCCTTTGCCGTTCAGCTCCGGGACTTCCACGTTAATCTGCGGCTTCCTTTTTGGGGTCTCGACCATTTCAACCATCTCGATTATTTCTTCTGCAATTTCTCCCAGTCCTCCATGAACTTCTTGAGGCCGGAGTCAGTAAGGGGGTGCTTGAACATCATCAGCAGGACCTTGTAGGGAACCGTTGCGACGTCCGCGCCCAAAAGTGCGGACTTGGTGATGTGGACCGGGTGGCGGATGCTTGCCGCAAGAATCTGCGTCTTGTAGCCGTAGTTGGTGTAGATTTGGCGGATGTCGGCAATCAGCTGCATGCCGTCCTCGTTGATGTCGTCGAGCCTGCCGATGAAAGGCGAGACGTAGGTTGCTCCGGCAAGTGCTGCGAGCATCGCCTGGTTTGCCGAGAAGCAGAGGGTGACGTTGGTCTTTATCCCCGCGTCGGAGAGCGCCTTGCAGGCGATGATGCCCTCCTCGTTGAGCGGTATCTTGATTACGATGTTCTTGTGCCACTTGGCGATTTCCTTACCCTGCTTTATCATCTCTGGCGCGGTTAGTGCGGTGACTTCGGCGCTGATGGGGCCGTCGATGAGCTTGCAGATTTCGCCAACCACTTCCTTGAAGTCCTTGCCCTCCTTCGCAATAAGAGAGGGGTTGGTGGTGACTCCGGCGATTACTCCCCAGCGGGAAGCGGCCTTGATTTCCTCGATGTTTGCAGTGTCAATGAACAACTTCATACCAAAATCACCAAGGTAGCGTCCGGTCTTTCAACCAAAAGCAAATTGTTTTTTCTTTTATTTTTTCATCTTGACTGCGGCCCTTACGGCATCCGCAATGTGCGGGGCAGTAAGGCCGAACTTTTCAAGCAGGGAAAGGAAGTCTCCGGATTCGCCGAAAGTGTCCTTGACTCCGACGCGCACAACAGGAACTGGATAGTTTGCGCTTACGCACTCTGCCACCGCGCCACCGAGGCCGCCGATTATGCTGTGCTCCTCGGCGGTGACTATGCAGCCGCATTCGCGGGCTGCCTTGAGGACGAGATTTGAGTCAAGGGGCTTGATGGACGCCATGTCGATTACGCGTACCGAGATGCCCTCGGCCTTGAGCATCTCAGCTGCCTTGAGCGATTCGTTGACCTCGTAGCCGATGGCTATGATTGCGCAATCTGCGCCATCGTCAAGCAGGTTGCCCTGGCCCATCTTGAAGGAGTAGGAATCGTCATAGACTATCGGGAACTTGGGTCGCGAGAGCCGCACGTACACCGGGCCGAAGTCATCGGCAACCGCGCGTATGATTTTCTTGGTCGCAGCTCCGTCAGCGGGATTAATCACGCGCATCCGGGGGATTGCGCGCATTATCGCGATGTCCTCAAGCGCCTGGTGGCTCGCGCCGTCCTCGCCAACTGAGATTCCGCCGTGCGTCGCTACAATCTTGACGTTCGCCTGGTTGTGGCAGACCGCGTTGCGTATCTGCTCCCAGGGCCTTCCGGATGCGAACATCGCAAAGCTAGACGCGAATACGGTCTTGCCTGTGAATGAGATTCCAGCGGCAACCGCAATCATGTTCTGCTCGGCAATGCCCATGTCAAAGAACCTGTCAGGGAACTTCTTACCAAATACCGCGGTCTTGGTGGAAGTGGAAAGGTCGGCGTCAAGGACGACTATGTTCTTGTTCTCCTCGCCAAGCTTTGCTAGTTCCTCGCCGTAGGCTTCGCGAGTCGCGATTCCCGTTCCCTTGGATGGTCCGCCCATAAGAATCACTAGAAGAAATCCGGCTCCTTCGCCGGTCCGAGTTCAGCCATTGCCTTTGCAAATTCCGCGTCGTTGGGCGGCGCTCCGTGGAAGCCCGAAGCCTCCTGCGTAAAAATCGAGACGCCCTTTCCCTTGACTGTGTGCGCGATTATCACAGTTGGCTTTCCCTTGAACGCAAGCGCCTTCCTGTAAGCATCCATTATCTGGCCGATGTCGTGGCCGTCAATTATCTCGATTACGTTCCAACCGAAGGCGCGGTACTTGTCGGCGATGGGCTCGAGGCACATTATCTTGTCAATTTCGCAGGTGTTCTGCTTCTTGTTGTAGTCAAGTATTATCGTGAGGTTGTCGGTCTTGAAGTTGCCTGCGGCCATGATTGCTTCCCAGACCTCGCCTTCCTGGTGCTCGCCGTCGCCGGTGATTGCCCACACGTGGTTGGGCTTCTTGTCAACGCGAAGTGCAAGTGCAATCCCAAGTGCCATCGAGAACCCTTCACCAAGCGGGCCTGTGGAGGCCTCGATTCCGGGCACCTTCATCCTGTCCGGGTGGCCCTGCAGCCGAGTGCCAAGCTTGCGGAACGTGGCCAGCTCGGCCTTCGGGAAGTACCCGCAGTCAGCGAGGATGGAGTATGCAAGGGGCGATATGTGGCCTTTTGAGTATACGAAGTAGTCGCGGCCTTCCCACTTGGGGTTTGCCGGGTCGTGCTTGAGAAATGAGTAGTATAGGGTGGCCAGAAGTTCGGCTGCGGAGAAGCTCCCGCCGATGTGGCCGGAATTCGTGATGCGGACCATCTTGACTACGTGCCGCCTGTGCAATAGGCATTTGTCAGCGATGAACTGCTTGTCGGAAACCAGTGCGTAGGCTGTCACGTTGCTATAAACCCCTTCTGCCCAAAGACCGCGCCGCCCGTCCGCCAATTGACTGGGCCGAACAGACGACAAACTATTATCAGATGTTCAAGTTAAAAAAGAGATTCCCGCGTTTTCCGCCGGTTTCTTGCGAAGCTTTAAAACTGTGGACAAAACAAAGTAAACCTACTCAATTATTTGGTGATTGCATATGGCACAGGTTCCGGTTGTTGACAAGGACACTTGCATCGGTTGCGGCGCGTGCGCAGGCGTCTGCCCGAAGGTGTTCCAGATGGGGGCTGACGGCAAGTCCGAGGTCGCAAACCCGACTGGCGCGTCCGAGTCGGAAATCCAGGCTGCGATAGACGGCTGCCCGGTTGGCGCAATCAGCTGGAAGAAAGTTTAGGCTTTCTTTCCCCTTTCCCCGATTTCTTTCTTTTGCCTTCCATTTCGCTCTTTTCCAGTCCCCGTTTTTTCCAAACCGGCAACTCGGCCCAGTCTTCTTTTTATTTGTTTAGCGCGTTACTGTCTCTATTCACAAGGCGTTTCATGCGCCGGATTGAAAGCGTAAGTTTTTAGCAGAAGGCAGGAAGGCACAATAGGTTTTGCCGCTACACGACAGCCAGTGCTTTCCTTGGGCCTTGAAAGTGGGTTGGAAATGGCAGACGCTACGGCTTCCGATGCCGTGCAGACTGAATTACTACGCAAGAAGCAGGTAGCGGCGCTCTTCCGCAAGGACAACATCATGGTTTCGCCCGGCACAATCGGGCAACTTTGCCAGTCCTTGAACGCCTACGAGGACGCCTTGAAGCTCCGCGAGTACATGCAGAGGCACGGCATCTTCGTCCTCGACGACAAGGCGCTGGGCCTGTGGCGCGAAAGCACCGCGAGGTCCGCAAAGGCTATCGAGCCCGCGTCAGCTGTCAAGACAGGCGAGTGGGCAAGCGGCGTGCCGCGAGCAGCCACGCTTGAGAAGGACCTGGCGCTCTCCATAGGCGAAAGCGACGTGACCGACCACTCGCGCTGCAAGGGCACGGTCAGGGACTTCGTGGACTACTTCAACGACCGCTACTCAAGGCTTTCCCACCAGCTGCGGATGATGTCATCAAGCCACGACACGGTGAAGCTGCGCGAGGCGCAGAACCGCCAGGGGAAGACCATCAACGTAATCGGGATGGTCTACTCGAAGAAGGTGACCAAGAACGGCCACGTCCTGATAGAGATAGAGGACGAGGAGACGCTCGTCCCGCTCCTCATCCCAAAGGACTCGCCCATAATGGCGCAGGCTTCGGGCATAATGGAGGACGAAGTGCTTTCATTCGAGGCGTACATGTCCAACTCCCTGCTCATCGCAAAGGGCTTCACGACTCCCGGAAAGCTTTTGCAGCACCGCAACAGGCACCTGTCCAGCCGGCCCGCAAAAATCGTATTCCTTTCCGACCTGCACGTGGGCAGCAGGTGGTTTATGCAGAAGAACTTCCAGCAGTTCCTTTCGTTTCTCAACGGCAAGACGAATGAACGGGAGCGCGAGGTCGCCGAGGACATCAAGTACATAAGCATCGCAGGCGACCTGGTGGACGGCATAGGCGTGTACCCCAACCAGGAGCGCGAGCTAGTCACCAAGGACATCTTCGCCCAGTACGAAATCCTCTGCGGCTTCCTCAAGGCCATTCCCGAGCACATCGAAGTCATCGTCGCACCCGGAAACCACGACGCGGTTCGCGTAGCTGACCCGCAGCCAGCGCTTCCATTGGAGTTCGTAAAGTTCGTGGATGATGCGGAAAACATCCACTTCGTGGGAAACCCCTCCATCCACAAGGTCGAAGGCCTTTCACTGCTTATTTACCACGGCACTTCAGTTGACGGCTGGATTTCCAACAACTCCAACCTGCGCGACGGGTACGAGAACCCGCAGAAGGTCGCGATGGAGATGCTCAACCAGCACCACCTGGCCCCGCGCTACGGCGAGGACTCGCTCGTACCGGAGCCGCGCGACTACATGGCTCTTGACTTCACGCCGGACATATTCCACTTCGGCCACGTGCACAAGAACGGGTACGCGGAGAACTACAACGGCACGGTAATCATAAACTCCGGCACGTTCCAGGCCCAGACCGACTTCCAGGTCAGCCTCGGCCACCAACCGACGCCGTGCAAGGTGCCGATTTACGGCATGGACACGGGAAAGCTCGAAGTGATTGACTTTTCAAAGGTAGAATAAAATGTCGGAAAAAGAAAAGGTTGCACAGGAAAAAATCAAGCCCCAGACTACAGACGCTAAACCGCAGGATACAAAGCCGCAGGACGAAAAGCCAAAAAACGCTCTCGAATGCTCGCCTTACATCCAGAGATACTTCGACGCGCTCACCGCGCAAATCAACGAGGAATACGCAATAGCGACCAAAGCCCGGAAGCTCGGCTTCGACCCGGAGGAGGTTGTTGAAATCACTCCGGCGCCCGACGTAGCGGCAAGGGTGGAGGGATTGGTCGGGCCGGTGGGCATAGCCGCGTGCATCCGCAGGATAAATGAGGAACAGTCCGGCGACCGCGAGAAGACGTGCTTCGGGATTTGCAAGGAAATCATCGAGGGAAAGTTCGACAACGGTAAAATCCTCACGACCCAGCAGCGCATTGAACAAGCTGTGCGTTCGGGCCTTGCGCTTTTCACCGAGGGAGTGGTAAGCGCGCCAATCGAGGGGATATCCAAAGTCGAGATACGCAAGAACTTCGACGGCTCAAGCTACGTCGCGGTGTTCTTTTCGGGCCCAATCCGCGCAGCAGGAGGAACCGGCCAGGCGTTCTCGGTAATCCTGGGCGACGTGTGCCGCAAGTTTGCGGGAATAGGCGACTACCGCGCGTCCGAAAGCGAGGTCGAGCGCTACATCGAGGAGCTGGGGCTTTACGCGCGAAAAACCAGGGCGGGCCAGTATGTTCCGACCTCGGAGGAAATCCAGAGCATCGTGCGCAACTGCCCGGTGTGCATCGCAGGCGACGCGACCGAGGACTACGAGGTTTCCAAGACCAAGAACATCCCGACTGTTGACACCAACCGCGTGCGCTCCGGAGTGTGCCTGGTAATCAGCGAGGGAATGTGCCTCAAGGCAGCCAAGGTGCTCAAGATTTCCAAGAAAGCAGGGCTTTCGTGGGACTTCATCCAGAGCCTAATCAAGGTCGCAAAATCCGACCCGGGGCACAAGGTGGAAATCAAGCCCATCGACAAGTTCATGCACGAGTTGGTTGCGGGAAGGCCCATCTTTTCCTACCCGATGCGTCCCGGCGGCCTACGGCTGCGCTATGGCAGGACCCGCCTGACTGGAATCGCATCCAAGGCAATCCACCCCGCGACAATGGAGATACTGCACGAGTACCCGGCAATAGGCACGCAGGTCAAAGTGGAGCGGCCCGGAAAGGGGTGCATCGTGACGCCCTGCCAGGAAATCGACGGCCCGATCGTGCTTCTTAAAAACGGCGACGTGGTGAAGGTCGAGTCCGAAAAGCAGGCGTTCGAATTGAGGCCGCAGGTCGAAAAAATCCTGTTCCTCGGCGACCTGCTCGTCAACTACGGCGACTTCCTCAAGGCCAATCACCCGATTGTGCCAAGCCCGTGGTGCGAGGAGTGGTACGGCCTGGTGCTCGAGTCCAAGGGGCTGGGCAAGAAGGCGTTTGCGGAACTGTACAACATCCAAGTTGAGGAGAGCCTGACGCTTGCAAGAAACAGCAAGGTGCCGCTCGCGCCCCGGCACACGTTCTTCTACCACGACCTGTCCGCGGATGAAATCATTGCGCTTTGCGAGTGGCTTGCGACGGGAAAAGTCACGTTCGACTGGTTCGAGTTCCGAAACTACAGCATCCAAAACGAGCCGGAAAAGAAGAAACTCCTCGAACGGCTCGGCGTGCCGCACCAGCTGCGCGAAGGCGAGCTCATCATCGAAGGCGAGTGGGCGCGCGCGCTTCTTGAGACCCTTGGGCTTCTTGACGGGAAGACGCTCTCGGCGCAGAAGGCGATTGAGGCGAAAGGAAAGCACGCGGACGCAATGGCCCTTGTCAACGCACTCGCAGGCTTCGAGGTCAAGAAGAAGGCCACGGTTTACGTCGGCGCGAGCATGGGCCGGCCGGAGAAGGCAAAGGAGCGCAAGATGGAGCCGCCGGTGCACGTTTTGTTCCCAATCGGGGAGAACGGCGGCAGGATGCGCGACATAGTCAAGGCAAAGAAGAACCTATCGGACAAGACCATCGCAACTGCAGAGCTTGAGGTTGCGAACAACATCTGCCCGCAGTGCAACAAGAAGACGTTCTACAACCTCTGCCCGCAGTGCAGGGTGCACGCGAGGCCCGAGTACGCCTGCGAGAAGTGCGGAAAGCCCATCGCATACAAGTCGACTTGCGAGTGCGGCGGACGCGGCTCGTACGTGACTAAGCACATAGTGGACGTTTCGCGCGTGCTCGAGCAGGCCGCAAACAAAGTCAACTTCCAGCCCAAGGAAATCAAGGGCGTCATCGGCCTGATTTCGGAGACAAAGACCGCCGAGCCGCTTGAGAAGGGCATCCTGCGGGAAAAGCACGGGACGTACGTGTTCCGCGACGGCACGTGCAGGTTCGACGCGACCGAGGTGCCGATTACCCACTTCTATCCCAACGAAATCGGCGCGACCGTTTCCCAGCTGAAACAGATGGGCTATGAACACGATGCGTACGGAAAGCCGCTGGAAAACGAGGAGCAGCTGGTCGAGCTCCTGCCGCAGGACATCATACTCAACGAGTACGGCGGCGAATACTTCTCAAAAATCACCGGGCTTGTTGACGACGAGCTGTTCTACATCTACGGCCAGCGCAAGCACTACGAAATGAAGACTCCAAGCGACCTCATCGGAAAGCTGGGCATCGCACTTGCGCCGCACACAAGCGCAGGAATAGTTGTGCGCATCATAGGCTTCACCAAGGTCAAGGGCCTGCTCTGCCACCCCTACATCCACTGCGCGTGCAGGCGAAACACCGACGGCGACGAGCTCTGCCTCATCCTTTTGCTTGACGGCCTGCTCAACTTCTCCAAGAAGTTCCTGCCGGTGACGCGCGGAGGGCAGATGGACGCGCCGCTCGTGTTGACCACCCTGCTTGACCCGCGCGAGGTGGATGATGAGGTGCACGCGATGGACTCGTGCTGGAAATACCCGCTCGAGTTCTACGAGGCTTCCGAGAACCTGCCCAACCCGTCCGACGTCAAGATCGAGACCATCAAGACGCGGCTGGGCAAGCCCAGCCAGTACGAGGGAATCGGGTTCACGCACAACTGCACGATGGAAGGCCCCACCGAATCCCGCTACGTGCAGCTCGGCGACATGCAGGAGAAGCTCGCCGAGGAGCTTGCGCTGATGGAGACCATCCGCAGCGTGGACTTCCTCAACGCGACCGAGCGCGTGATACTCTCGCACTTCATTCCCGACACCTACGGGAACCTCCGCAAGTTCACGAGGCAGAAGTTCCGGTGCGCCGGGTGCAACCAGAAGTACCGCCGCGTGCCGCTCATCGGCAAGTGCAGGCGGTGCGGGGGCAAAATCCTCCTTACGATAAACAAGGGCGGCATCGAGAAGTACCTGCAGCCCTCGCTTGACCTGATTGAGAAGTACCACCTGCCGGACTACCTCAAACAGAGGCTCGAGCTTGTGAAGAAGGAGATTGCGAGCATCTTCGAGGACGAGAACTCGAAGCAGTACAGTTTGGCGAATTTTGTCTAGAAAACGGTGAATTGAATGACTAAAGAAAAATTGCAAAAAATGCGAGGAGAAGTAATTGAGAAATTCATAAATATCGAAACGATGATGAATGCAATTATTTGTCATCAATATATAGGAAAAGTAACTCAACCGTTCCTACTACAAGTCCTTTATGATGAATATTTCAGCTTTGGACTTAGAAGACGAATTTTAGAAAAAATTATTAAAAATCCAGAGAAGGGACTCTTTGAAAAGTTAAACAGACTAAATACAATAAGAAACTATTTTGCGCACCTAGACCTCCAGATGTTCGAAACAAAGAGTATTCCCGAACCTGAAAAACGTGGAATTACGCCTGATCCAAAGAATTTAGATAAAGCCGTAGATTTTGAAAAACTCTATGGTGAATTTCTCAGTCTTGCACCTAACGTAGAAGAACAACTAGGGCGTATTCTAATGGAACGTGGATTGATAGAGAAAAAACAATAAGCTACTGCTTCATCCCTTCAAGCTCGCTTATGATGTTCCACACCATCGTGCGCGCGTGCATCGGGATGTTTATGTCGTTCGAGATTTCTTCCAAAGCGTAGACCGCGCCGGAGAGCGCGACTTCCTTGTCGTCGCTTTTCGTCAGGCGCGTGCGCGCCTTCTGGATGGATGCGCGGACGTTGCGCGGAATCGAGTTGTCCTCAAGCATCATGTCCAGTGCGGAAACTATGTTGGGAATCGGGTCGGACATTGCAAGGCACCAAAAAAATTGAACGGTTTGAAGTTTGAACGGATTTTCACCATTACAGATTCATCTATTGCGTCATTAATCGTTAATATCAGTTTCGCATCCGAAAATGCGTCCGAATCCGAAGAAAATCAGGGCCCGGTAAGCGTGGACTCGACGATTTTCCGCACTTTCTCAGGTTCGTATGCCAGGCGCACGAGCGTGGTGCGTCCGCGCACGCCCTTCCCGGATTGGATGGAAGTAATCAGCCCAAGGGCGTCAAGCTCGACTATGTACTCGCGCATCCAGCGCGAGGTGCGCGGCTCCTTGCCCATCTTGCGCACGTAATGGCAATACTTCTCGTAGGTCTCGCCTGAAAGGTAGAACCTCTCCCCGCCTTCCTCAACAAGGCGGTGGTACTGCGAGTCGAGCGAAAGGCTTGAGAGCGCAAGGAGGAAAATCTGCTGGTGCTCGGGAAGCGTGCTGATGATTTCGAAGGCCTTGTCCTCCTCGGCCTGCTTGCGCGCCTCCTGCACTTCCTTGTCGGTGATGCGCGTCTTCTTCGAGTCGGCGAGTTCGCCTGCGCGAAGCAAAAGAAGGAGCGCGTAGCGCGCATCGCCGTTTTCAGCTGACGCGATTGCGGCAGCGAGGTTGAGCCCGCTCTCGTCAACCACGGCGTCGTCCTCGAAGGCCTGCTTTATCCTCTGTCTCAGGATTCCCTGCAGCTGCATCGCGTTGTAGGGCTGGAACACGATTTCGCGCTCGCACAGGCAGCTTCGGCTGCGCGCGTCGAGCCTGTTTTTGAAGTTGACCTTGTTGCTGATTCCGACAATCGAGATGCTTCCCTTCTTGAGGTCGTCGTTTGCGCGCACAAGGGTGTAGATGAGGCTGTCCAGGTCCTTTACCATGTCAAGCTCGTCAAGCACTACGATGAGGCGCTTTGCCTCGATGTGGTCGCCGTCGCCCTCAATCCAGTCAAGGAGGCGCTCGTAAAGCACGGAAAAGGAGAACCCGGTCTTTGCGAAGTCGGGGTTGAAGTGCGAGATACACTTCTGAAGGACCTTGTAGCGGGTGTCGTAGACGCGGCAGTTCATATAGACGGGCTTTATGCGCTCGCTGCCTTCCGAGACCAGCTTCTCGATTACAGTCCTGGAGGATGCGGTCTTTCCTGTTCCGGTCCCGCCGTAGATGAACATGTTGTGCGGCTTCTGGTCCTTCAAGGCCGGCAGGAGGCCCTCCATCAGGGTCCTAATCTCGTTCTCGCGGAAAAGCATCTGCTCGGGCACGAAGTGCGGCGATAGCGTCTCCTTGTTGCGGAAGATGCTCTTTTCAGTCAGCATATCCTTGAAGCTGGGCACCCACAAAACCCCTGTTTTTCCAAAAACTTGCGCCGCCCTTGGCCATCCTTTCGAAGGAAATCGCTATCAAAACCAGCGCAGTGAATTAGTGGAAGTGCGGTAATTAAAGCTTAACCTGCGCGTCCTTTGTTTTTGCGGTTTCCGGCATCTTTGCGAGGGACAATGACAAACCTTTATAATCTGCCCGCCGCTATTTTTTCAACTACACATTTAACCGTTCAAACGGAAGGTGAACAACACATGGGCATTTTCTCCAAGATCTCCGGCGCGCTCGGAATATCGCGCGAAATGACTCTGGACGAGTTCATGACCGCAAGCGATGCGGAGGACGTCGACGCGATGCACAAGGCCGCCTCGATGTACGTAAAGCCGATAGCTCTCCAGTCCGAAGGCGACGTCAAGCTCGTCGAGGAGGAGCTCTCGAACCGCAACATCGTGCTTTTGAACATCTCGCCAATGGCACGCAACCCCGCAAAGCTCAAGGCGGCAGTTGACGGCCTGCGCAGGTTCTCAATGAACCTCAACGGCGACATGGCGCGCATCGACGAGGACAAAATCCTCCTGGTGCCGTCCGACATAAAAATCGTCAAGAGAAGGAAGGAGTAAGCTCTTCCTTCAATTCCCTTTTTCTTATTTTTTCATTTTTTACTTTCTAATTTTTGTAATTAAACAACACCCTAGCCCCGCCGAAGGGTTACTCCGGAGTACACTACGCAGATACGGACAACAGAACCCACAAAAGTGCGGTTTTTATCCTAGTTTTCCTTGAGTAATTCATGAGACGCATCATTGTCGGAGTAATGGGGCCTGGAGAAAAGTGTTCCAAGCAGGATGGGCAGCGCGCCTTTGAATTGGGCGCCTTGATTGCAAAAAACGGCTGGGTTCTGCTTTCAGGCGGCCGGAATGTCGGGGCAATGAATGAAGCCAATCGGGGAGCTAAAAGCCAAAACGGTTTGACAATCGGAATAATCCCCAGGGCAGACCCCGGCTTTGTCTCTGAATTTGTCGACGTCCCAATTTACACCGACCTCGGAAGTGCCCGAAACAACATAAACGTACTGTCTTGCAACGCGATAATTTCGCTTAACTTCTCGACTCCTGGAACACTTTCCGAAGTCGCGCTGGCACTCAAGGCAAAAAAGAACGTCGTCTTACTTTCAGATGACAAAGAAGCGGTAAAGTTCGTCCAGAAAATGGCGCCGACATTGGTTTACGTTGCTAAAAACCCAAAAGAAGCGATTGAAATAACAAAAAGGTTGCTTCGATAAAAAATCCTCAACCTTAGACCCCGGACGCTATTTCTTCAGAATAAGGTTCCCAACAGGCCTGCCGAGCTTGCGGAAGTATATTGCCGCAAGGTCGTAGTAGCTGCCGTTGAACTTTTTGGCTCCGGAAAGGCCGAGCTTTGAGATTGCTTGCCTTACCTTGGCATCGGAATCCGCCTCGACTTCCACAACAGTGCCAAGCAGGGGCAAAGTGTCGACGTCAATGTGGCAGCCTGCAAAAAAGAACGACTCGCGCACCTTGTCGTAGCGCCAGGAGGGGGCAAGGCCGACCCGGCCAAACGAGGCGACTATTTTCCGGTAGTCCTTGGCCTTTCCAAGCTCGAACTCGGTCTCCTCGCGCGACTTGTAGTTGGAGGCCTTGCGGGGGCCCTTGAAGGTGAGGATTGCGCGGTCCCCTGAAAAGCGCAGCCGCATCAGGCACCCGCGGCTTGCGATTGCCATGCCGGAGTAGTCGAGGATGAAGTTGCGCTCGACGTTCTTTCCAAGCCTTTTGGCTTTCCTGAGCGCCTTTCGAAGTTGCGCAAGCTCGTCTTTGTCCAACAAAAGCTTGACTTCGACTTCGGGCATACGGTATCCGCTCTGCAACAATGTGCTTTTCCAAGCAATTAAAAGCATCGCCAAGGAAACATTTTTCATGCTCCTTGACGCGCAGACTTTCGAACTCGTGCTTACTCCGGAGATTGCGCTGGGTTCGGTGCAGAAGGACCTCTCGCGCGCTGGCCACAAGAACATCGAGGTCCAGCAAATCAGGCTCTTCTACGAGCCGTACTGGATATTCACCTTCGACGTGGAGGGCGCGCAGCAGCCAATCAGCGGAAAGACCGCGCTCAATGCCTCGACCGGCGACGTCAACGAGTTCGTGCCGATGCTTTTGGACCGGCCGCTCAACAAGACAAAGAACACCGCAGAGAACGCCGAGGCCGAAGTCGAGCCCACTTCGGTTGACCGCAAGGAAGTCGAGCGCGTGGCGCAGGCCAGGGTCGCTGCCCAGCTTGGAGTGAAGAAGGACCAGGTCTCGGTTTCCGCTTTCCAGAAGATTTACGTCCCATTCTACAGGATTTGGCTTTCCGTTGACGGCGCGCCCTACAAGGCCGAAGTCGACGGCTGCCTTGGCGCCACCTTCGGGCTGGAGGGAGTGCCGCAGAAGCAGAAGGGGATGGACGAGGTCACCAAGGAGACCATCGAGAAGATGAAGTCGCCGTCGGGCTGGATTGACCTGATTGGCAGGACCGGGAGCGCAATAACCGGCGGGCTTACGGGCAAATCAGCGCCGATACCCGGGCTGGGAAAGGCTGGAATCTGGATCATCCTCGTTGCAATCATAGTCCTCGTGTTCGTGCTTGCCAACCCGCTTGGCGGGAAGTCGGCGATGAGCTGCCAGCTTGACGACGCGTTCTACAAGACCGACCTTAACCTGGTAGTTTACAAGTTCCAGACCATAGTGCCCGGCTACGGGGACGACGGAACCCGCTACGTGGACGGGACGTGCAAGTTCACCACCAAGAACACTGCAGGCGAGCAGGTCTGCCCGCAGGTCTACCTGCGGCTTGACGGCGAGGACACTTTCCGCAAGAGCGCATCCGACCTGTGCGGGACAAAAGTCGCCTACAACGACTATGCGACGGTGAAGACGTTCCACATCGAGTGGGCTGATGACAGCATAAAGCACGCTTACGAGTTCATCGCAAAGCTCAGCTAGGCTGCGGCCCCCCGCCCGTTGCGCAGATTCACGTTTTTTGAAGGTGTTTTGGAATGGCAAAGACTTATGACGTAATAATCATCGGCGGCGGCCCGGCCGGCCTCTCGGCCGGAATCTACGCAAAGCGCTTCGGCCTGGAGCCGCTTGTCATCGTAAAGGAGACAGGCGGGCTCGTGGCAACCGCGCCGCTTTTGGAGAACTGGCCCGGGGAAAAGTCCATCACCGGATTCAAGCTATCCCAGAAAATGGAAAAGCAGGCAAGAAAGCTCAAGGTAAAGATAGTGGTTGACTCGGTCGAGAAGGCGGCAGTAGGCGCGAACGGCAGGAAGTTCGAGGTGCAGGCAGTTGAGAAGGGCTATTCGTCGCGCGCGCTCATCCTCGCAACGGGCACCAAGCACAAGCACCTTGGCGTGCCGGGGGAGAGCGAGTTCGAAGGCAAGGGAGTGAGCTACTGCGCCACTTGCGACGGCCCGCTCTTTACGGGAAAGGCCGTTGCAGTGGTGGGCGGGGGCGACTCTGCGGTCAAGACCGCGCTCCTTCTCGCGGGGATGGCTTCGAAGGTCTACTTGATTTACCGGGGCGGCGCGCTCAAGTGCGACGCGTTCAACAGAGACAGCGTGTGTTCCCACGATAAAGTCAAGGTAATCTACGAGACCAACATCACCAAAATCACCGGGGAAAAGATGGTAAGCAAAATCGAGCTGGACAAGCCGTTCGAGGGCTCGGACAGCCTTGCGGTGCAGGGAGTGTTCATATCGGTGGGCCACGTGCCCAGCTCCGAGCTTGCGGTTGACCTTGGCGCGACAGTAAACGACAAGGGCGAGGTAATAGTGGACAAGGTCGGAAAGACCGCCGTTCCCGGGCTTTTTGCTGCAGGCGACGTCACCGACTTCGGGTTCCGGCAGGCCATAACCGCAGCAGCCCAGGGCGCGACCGCGGCGCACGAGGCGTACTCGTACGTCTCGCGGCTGGATGCGGAGAAAAAATAGGCTGGAAGCCCTTGCCCCGGCCCGATGCCGCTCCGGCTTAATTCTCAAGGATTTTATTCCTTTTCTGCGCAGATATCTTATGGCAATACTCGTTCTCAACTTCGGCGGCCAGTTCTGCCACCTCATCGCCAGGCGCATACGCGAGCTTGGCGTCAAGTCCGAAATCATACCATTCGACCTTCCAATTGACCAGATAAAGGCGATGAAACCGGAAGGAATCATCCTTTCAGGCGGGCCTTCAAGCGTCTACGAGAAAGAATCTCCCCACCCGGACCACAAGGTGTTCTCGCTCGGAGTGCCCATCCTTGGAATCTGCTACGGGATGCAGCTTCTTGCCTTCGAGCTCGGCGGGAAGGTCGAGCCGGGCAAGGTGCGCGAGTTCGGCAGGCAGAAAATCACCATCACCGACCCCAAGTGCGAACTCTTCGAGGGCCTTGACAAGGAGCAGACCGTGTGGTTCTCCCACGGCGACAAGGTGACCAAGCTCCCCGCAGGCTTTGTTGAGTCCGCGTCAAGCGTGGACGGCATCCTTGCGGGGATGTACGACCCAAAGCGCAACTTTTACGCAATCCAGTTCCACCCCGAGGTGGCGCATACCGAGAAGGGCACCGAGGTGCTATCCAACTTCGCGTTCAAGGCCTGCAAGGCCAGGAAGGACTACGACCCGAAGGCGCGCGGCCAGGCGCTCATCAGCTTCTACAAGAAGGAAATCGGCCAGAAGAAGGTGCTGATGGCGGTAAGCGGCGGGGTGGACTCGTTCGTTGCGGCCACTCTTTTGCACAAGGCCATTGGCGACAACCTCTACCTGATTTTCGTGGACCACGGGCTTTTGCGCGAGAACGAGGCCGAGGAAGTGCACAAGAGCCTGCAGGCCATCGGGTTTAACGAGAAGAACTACAAGCTCGTGAACGCTTCCAAGCAGTTCCTCTCAAAGCTTGCGGGAGTCTCCGACCCCGAGGAGAAGCGCAAGATTGTGGGCCACGAGTTCATCGCGGTGTTCGAGGAGCACGCGCTAAAGCTCGGCAAGGAAGTCGGAATCACCTACCTTGCCCAGGGCACCATTTATCCTGACAGGGTGGAGTCTGCCGGCATCTCAAGCAAGGCAACTGACAAAATCAAGAGCCACCACAACCTCACGCTTCCCGAGAAGATGAACTTGAAGATTATCGAGCCGCTTGCCGAGTTCTACAAGGACGAGGTGCGCGAAATCGGCAAATCACTCGGCGTGCCCCAGTCGGTGCTTTCAAGGCACCCGTTCCCAGGACCCGGACTATGCGTTCGCGTTCTTGGCGAGATTGACCCGCAGAAGCTCGAGCTCTTGCGAAAGGCCGACGCCATCTTCATCCAGGAGCTCAAGGAATCAGGCTACTACGACAAGGTCTGGCAGGCATTTGCAGCGCTGCTGCCGGTCAAGGCAGTTGGCGTGAAGGGAGACGCGCGCTGCTACGAGTACATAGTCGCGCTCCGGGCTGTAAACTCCATTGACGGGATGACTGCGGACTGGTCCAAGCTGCCCCACTGGCTGCTTGAGAAGGTCTCCTCCCGCATCATGAACGAGATACGCGGCATCGGCCGGGTCGTTTATGACGTGAGCCAGAAACCGCCGGCCACTATTGAATATGAATGAGCCTGAAAAGGGAGGTGGGTTTCCATAGGGGGAACCGCCAGGTTCACCCTTGGAGACAGAAGCCTCCCGCGACAATAGAATACGAATGAGCCTGAAAAAACAAATTGAAACCAGCAGAGCCCGCCATAAAAAAATTTCGCAGGTAATCTCAGCCAAGGGCAGGGTTGAATACAGCACCGAAATGCCATCGCAAAAACAGGCACTAAACGTGACATTGCAGGCCGAAAGAAGCTACAAGTGGGCAAGGCAAGCAACCACTAAGTAACAAACAACCGGACTGAACAGTCCGTTAACCCCACAAAAACAAACTTAATATAGTTTGTGGGGTTAACTAATGGTATGGCTTACCTGTCACGCAAGAGGATAAAGGGCAACGACTACCTCTACGCAGTACGCTCCTTCCGCCTGCCTGACGGCAAGACGGCCAAGATAAGCAAAAGGGTAGCAGACGCAAAGGAAGCCAAAGGCCTTGACGGGTTCTTCGACAAGAGGCAGTCGGAAGTGCTGGCGGCACACATGAAAAAAAGCTATTCGCCCATGAAATTGCGCGACCCAAAGGCGCTTGAAAAGATAGAGCTTATGAGCCTCGAATACCGGCGCATACTGTCCAAGCTATCCCAAAACCAGGCAAGGGACCTGTTCGACCGCTTTACCGCAAACTTCACCTACGAGTCGAACGCCCTTGAAGGCAACTCGCTTACGCTGAAGGAGGTCGCAATAGTCATCCACGAGAACAAGTCGATACCCGGCAAGGACCTGCGGGAGATTTACGAGACGAAAAACTCCCGGAAAGTAGTTGACATGATACTTAAGAAACGCTTCCGCATCAGGGAGCCGGACGTGCTGAAGATGCACTCGATGCTCGTCCAAAACATGGACATCCCGGCAGGATACAAAAAGTTCCCGAATTACCTGCACGGCCGCCAGCTTGTGACCACCCCGCCGGAGAAAGTGCCGGAAGCGATGAAGGAACTTTTCCGGTGGTTTGAAAAGAACAGGCGCACAACCCACCCCCTTAAGCTCGCCGCAGGCCTTCACGGCCGGTTCGAACAAATCCGCCCGTTCGAAGACGGCAACGGCCGCGTGGGCCGGTTCATGGTGAACGTTATATTGGCGAATGCAAACTACCCTCCGCTCATAATCCGCAAGACACAACGCCTGTCGTACTTTAACGCCCTTTCCGACTTTGACGAAGGCAGGACCGGCACACTCGGCGAGTTTTTGTACCATCGATTCTGCGAGACCAACGAAAAATTCTTCAAAATATACGTCAAATACCTCTGAAGAGTGAGACGATGAAACCACGCGGCAGACACACGACAAAAAGGAGCGATAATGCGTTTGGAAGCGACAAATGGCTTTCAAGACGGCCAAAAAGGGACGTCAGGAATCATGAAGGCCGCGACGCCTGACGCAATCCACCCCCGATTTGCTCATCAACCTTTAAGAATCCGCCCGCCTTGATTTAAGAGGTAAATAGCGTCCGCGATAAGGGAGGCTGGCAGGCCTTTTGGGCGCTGTGGCCGCAGCGCGGTCAATTGGTGGGTTCAAGGATTTGGGTAAGAGCAACTTTCGCATAGCCCCCAAGAGGGGCCAGGGCAGCACCGAGTACCTAGTGGTGATTGGAGCGGTGCTTGCAATAGCCTTGATAGTCGTGACGCTGCTCTCATCCGGCTTCAACGCGGGCCCGAACAAGGCCGAGTCGGACGCGTACTGGACTTCGTTGACCCCGATAGCGATACACTCCTCAAAGGCCGTCGGCGGCAACCTCGTGCTTGCGCTTCAGAACACCGGAAACGAACGCATCTGGCTTACCGGCATCCGCATAGGCCCGAACAGCCTCGACCTTCGCACATACCTTTCCGACAACAGCTATGGCGAATCCTACTGCGACAACTCGACCGGGACGCCCGCCTGCGACATCTACCTTCAGGTAGGAAAACAGGCCTACGTCACCGGCCAGTACGTCGAGCAATGCGCCGGAAAACAGTACCTTGAACTTGACAACATAACCCTGGCCTACCGCACGCGCTCGATTTCGGGTTTTGAAATCAAGGGCACGCACGCGCTGGTCGTGCCTTGCGCCGCCGACAACCTCACCGTAACGACGCCGTACCCAAGCCCCTCACCCAGCCCGTCACCTTCGCCGTCCCCCAGTCCGGCCCCGTTTGCGACGCTTTCCGGTTGGGTAAGGGACACCACGGGAACGGGCATCGCGGGCGCGACAGTGAACCTCACCAACTCGACCGCACCGCAGTACAACACTACTAATGCATCCGGCTATTACTCGCTGAACGTCTCTCTCGGAGGCCAAAGCGCGACCTTTGCTGCCAACGCGAGCGCGGGAACCGCATACAACTACTCGACAGCAACTGTTGTCCTTTCCGCGGGCGGCTTGACAAGCCAAGACTTCGTACTCGGCCTCCAGTCGGTAATCCTTTTCCTGCCGCCCACGCCGGACAACGGTTCGACGGTTTACATAAACAACATCACCATCAACGCGAGCATCCAGAACACGACCGCACCGACGCAGATGGTGTTCAACTGGGCCGGCACCAACTACACCATGTACAACGACTCCCTCGTGCTCGCGTACAACTTCGACGACGTTCCCGCAATAGGGGACACGGCGGAAAAAGTGGTGGACACTTCCAGGTATGGCAACAACGGGACGATTTATGGGAACACGCAGCTATTGCTGCACTTTGACGAGAACACCGGAAGCGTGGCGTACGACGAATCCGTTTACCGCAACAACGGCACGTGCTACAACATGACCGGCGGCTCCGGAATCACCAACTGCAGCTGGGTTTCAGGCAAGAGCGGCACGGGAATCCAGTTCGACGGGGTGGACGACTACGTCAATGCGGGAAACAATACTAATGTGAACATTAATGGCGCAATGACTTTGGAAGCTTGGATAAGGCCGTCAAACTGGTACGACAACTGGTTTGAGGGAATAATCTCGAAAGACAAGGGCACGTCAGACCACGACCAATACCGCATAGGGAAAATGGGCGGATACTATGGCCGCATCAACGGCAACTTAGCATTTACGTACGTATTCAACTCTACTTGGATAGACGTGCTGGAAACGACTAACGTAGCTTTCTCAAACAACGTCTGGTATCAATTGGTGGTAGTAGCGGACGTACCGAACAACAAGGTCAGGTTCTACCGCAACGGCGCGTTGCTCAGCGAAGTAAGCAACAACTTCACTCTAAACCCCATTTCGTTGGGTAACGGAAGCGTCTACATAGGCACAAGCACGCCCGCGCTCGCGAGAGGTACGTACAACATTCCTTTCAACGGCTCGATAGACGAGGTCGGAATCTACAGCCGCTCCCTCTCCGCAACCGAGGTCCTTTCGCACTACAACGCGGGCAAGGCGCACCACGCGGATTGGGACGCGAACGGGACGTGGGGCTCGGCGATGAGGTTCGACGGAGTGGATGATTATGCCAGTGCAACAAATATTTCTTTATCAAGTTACGCAGTTGAGGCTTGGATTAAGGAAACCCCGGGTGTGACTGGAGAACGGCGCATAGTTTCTAACGGGGGCTTTGGAAATCACAATGGTGCCGTTGATTTTCTAGTAGATAGCAATAGGAAACTCGTAATATTGAACCAGGATGGAAGCACCCAACGAGTTTACCGTTCTGTACCAACAATTACTTCGGGTGTTTGGACCCATGCTGTTGCTACCTTTAGTACAAGCAATCAGCTTGCGCATTTGTACCTAAACGGGGTGGAGGTCGCTGGTGCTTATGATTCCGGTTCAAATCTTACTGTTCCAAATCAGAATCCGTCGTATACTTATGAAGTTGGTCGAACTGGTGGGGGAATAGCAACTTCGTATTTCAGCGGCTCAATCGACGAGGTGCGAATATGGAACCGCTCGCTCTCCGCAGCCGAGATACAGCAGCAGTACTACAGCAACCTCGCAAAGTATGACACGAACAAGTGGCTCTTCACAAGCAACCTGTCCGGAACCGCGGGCGCCAACTACACTTGCCAGCTCTTCGCCGCGTCCGCAAACGGCACGCAGTATGCAAGCCTGGTGCGCAGCTTCGCGGTCAACGGCACCGCAGGGAGCGCGGGCATACAGTTCCTGCCGCCCACGCCCGACAACGGCGCTACAGTGTACATAAGCAACATAACCCTCAACGCGACCGCGCAGGTGCCGGCTCTGGGCCAGTTCGTGCTCAACTGGAACGGCGCGAACACCACATTCTACAACGACTCCCTCGTGCTCGCCTACAACTTCGACGACGTTCCTGCAATAGGCGAGTCTGCAAGCAAAGCGGTTGACGTATCAAGGTACGGAAACAACGGCACCATATACGGCAACACCGTAGCCCTGCTGCACATGGACGAGAACGCGGGTTCGGTGGCTTACGACGAAGGCAGGCTTGGCAACAACGGCACGTGCTACAACATGAGCGGCGGCTCCGGAATCACCAACTGCAGCTGGGTTTCCGGAAAGAGCGGCTCCGGCATACAGTTCGACGGAGTTGACGACTTTGTCAAGCTGCCCAACACGGGCATCAACATAAACCAGAGCTACACGATATCGCTCTGGGCCAAGATGACGTCCGGCGCGAGCGGGGCGCTGATTGACTCCAACACCGGCATCACATACCCCTTCGAGGTATACCTTTCGAACACAAGCATCTGGTACGGGTGCTGGAACAGCACGGTGTTCTCCCAGCTTGCATACTACTCCGCGTTCGGCGTCGGCACGTGGTACCACCTTGTGGTCCAGCGCGACACCGCATCGAGGGTGCTCCGGCTATACGTCAACGGCGTCCTTGTCAACTCCACCGCTGACACGCTCACGGGCGACATATCCTACTCCGGAAACACCTCAATCGGGAGAAGGTACCCCGACGCGACCATAGGGAGCGGCAACAACTACTTCAACGGCACCATAGACGAGGTCCTGATTGCAAACCGTACGCTGTCCGACGCGGACGTGCTGGCCCAGTACAACGCTGGCAGGGCCAAGCACGCCGACTGGGATGCGAACGGCAAGTGGAACTCGGCGATGGGGTTTGACGGGGTTGACGACTACGTCGATGCGGGAAATAACTCCATTCTTAATATGGTGACCTCGATTTCAATCAGTGCCTGGATAAACCCGCGTGGTTTTAGCACGTATCAAAAGATTGCGAACAAGTGGTGGGATTATACTAATCGCGGGTATGAGTTTTTCCTAGATAGTTCGGGGACGCTGTACTTCAATATCGCTACTGCGAGTGAGAACAGTGACCATTACGTGAACTCGGCTAGTGGTGTCCTTAGACTTGGCGAATGGCAGTTTGTTACCACCACCTATGATGGTTCCAAGTTGTACCTTTATGTCAACGGCATTTTAGTTGGGGAAAAGAACCAGACAGGAAACATACGGCAGAACACCGCCTCTTTTGGCATCGGCGCAGACCTGCGGACTCCGCGCATATCGTTTTTCAACGGCTCCATCGACGAGGTGCGCGTGTGGAACCGCTCGCTCTCGGCCGCGGAGATACAACAGCAGTACTACTCGAACTTGGCAAAGTACGCGCCCGACAAGTGGCTGTTCACGAGCGTGCAGCCTGGTAGGAGCCTTTCCGACGGTTCAAGCTACGCGTATTCGGTGTACGCGTCCGGCGCGTCAGGCACAACTGCGTCGGAGCCGCGCACAGTCCAG
>JBAYMJ010000013.1:0-41376 GCA_041663565.1 Candidatus Micrarchaeia archaeon
AGAAAGGAGGCCTTGAAATAATGCAAATCGTAGGCCTGCAAAAGACAACTCTGGTTGACTATCCGGGCGTGGTTGCCTGCACCCTTTTCACTCCGGGGTGCAACTTCCGCTGTCCCTATTGCCACAACCCCGAACTCATCAACCCCACTCACGCGTTCCAAATCATCCCGGAAGGCGAATTCTTGCAGTGGCTCTCCGGCCGCAAGGGCTGGCTGGACGGGGTTTGCGTGACTGGCGGCGAGCCCACTCTTCAGAAAGACCTCCCCGAATTCGCCAAGAAAGTCAAAGCCGCAGGTTTCCTGTTCAAGCTCGACTCCAACGGCACGAACCCCCTGATGCTTGAGCAGATGCTCGACTCGAACCTGATTGACTTCGTGGCAATGGACATCAAGGCTCCGCTTGCAGATTACTCGAAAGCAACGAGGACTGACGTCGTCCAAGCCAACATCCAACGCTCAATCGACCTCATCCGCACTAAAGCCCCGGATTACGAGTTCCGCACCACTGTTGGCCCCGCCTGGTATTCCAAAGACGCGGCCAAGCGCATCGGCGAGTGGCTGGATGGCAGTAAGGCCTATTACCTGCAGCAGTACGTTCCCGGAAACACTCTTGACCCAGAGCTGAGCCAAGACCGCTTTACGAAGGAAGAGCTGCAGGAACTGGCGGGAATACTGAAGCCCCACTTTGGGAAGGTGGAGATTAGGGGGATATAAACGGAAAGTTATAGTCTTTTTTGCAAAGCCATTAAAACTTGGCTATGCTCAATTCTCTTATGGCTGATGAACCCGCTTCCGCAGAAAAAAAGATTAAACTAGAAAAAAAGGAAGTGCAAATATCAGGTCACCTTGACACGGTTAGTCTTGATAAAATCCAACGAATTCTTTCCGAAGCTAATTTAAAATCAAGAATACCTGCAATGATTCTGTTCGTATCCGATGAAAAAGGAAAGTTCAAATTTAACGCTAGTTTAATTCATAAGACACCAGACGACTGGGAAAAAAAGAATTTAACCGCAGTTATAGGAACACTTGAATCGGAAAAATCGGAAACGGACGTATATATCAACATTTTAAAAAAAATCTTTGATGAGTCGAAATGAATAGATTTCAGTCTCAAGAACAAATAGATCAACGAGAAAAACTACTCTGGGTAGGTATGCCCATTGATGTTAACGGATTAGTAACGAATTATTTGTATCCAATGCAGAAACAAATTCAAAGTCAACCCGAACAAATCGGACTTGAAATAGAACGAAGGCTAGCGCCATACTTTTCACAGTTAATAACTATAATCAGTGCAAAAGTAAATCCAGAATGGACATCACAGTGCATAGAAATTGGAAATTATTATGCGGGTTTAGCGTACTCAAAGGAATTTATTAAAAAAATCTACTTAGTAGAGGGAACAAAAAACGCCGAACTTATCACATTCTTCGAATCCGACGAGGACTATTTTGGTCGGGAACAACAAATAGTTGATTTGGAAAAAATTCTACGCAGCAGATATTCCGATACATATTGTCAGATAGACTTCAAATGGATAGAATATAATCCAGATTCCTCATTTTTCAAACTCGTTGAACAAAACGGCAGACAGTTGAAATAGTGATTAATGTGCCAAGAAGCTTTGTTCAACAGGCAAAACACAATACAGAAACGGCAGCATTTTTGAGTAGAGCCAGTCCACGAAAATTTCTCGACTGGGAAATCACAACAATATACTACTCTATCTTGATGGCATGCAAACAAAAGATTCAACAGGATGACCCAACGTATTATCCCCGCACACACGAAGATGTGCTAAATTATCTGGACTTACACCATCCAGCAGTGTCAGAGGAAGTAAGAAAATTGCACAACTGGTGCTGGCAAGTAAGATACAACCCAGACGAAGCAGAGAAAGATGGCATTAACGAAGCTAAAGTACGTAAGGCACAAGCGTATAGAGAGTTAGTGAAAATGAAATTGGCACTAACATTTTAACGGAATTACGTATTTTCTTATTATGAACCAAAACTCGTTTTATTTGTCTTCTGACTACGACACGGAGACGGACACCCTGTATCTTTTTGCCAGGCAGAAGGCTTCGGACAGCCAGAGCTTCGGCGATGTCGTGGTCGACTACGCAGCGGACGGCAGCGTGGTGGGAATAGAGATACTAAACGCTTCAGCCACGCTTTACGCACTGTTTTCCAAGGTCCCGCAGGGGATTTCGAAATCAGGAAAGATAAAACAGGACTTTTTTGAGGGAATCAAGGCAGCCCACGCCTCGACGTTCACTGTTGCAAACTTCGTAATTTTAGTGTTTGAAATCCAGGCAGACGCGCTTGCAAGCCCGCTTGAGTGCAGGATGAGCGTCCCGATGCCAACAAATAGCACAACACGATAAAGGGCAGAATAGCATCTAATGCGCCGTTGGTCGAAAAAACAATCTTGTTGAAGTACCGTGAATTGAATCAAAGATTAATTCGCAGTTCCTTTCGAATTGAGTATCAAAATTTATCCGGTCTAAATCAACTGCAAAAAAAACCGTGGATGAAGTTCCCGCGTCAATATTCACAGGCGGAAGAGGCACATTCCCAAAAGTTGTTATCTGCGATGCGGGAAAATCATTCGAATTATATCTAACGCGGAAATTTCTAACTGAAGTAGTGAGATTTCTACTTGCAATATCAACAGTGAGTGTTATTCGAGTAAAATCATTACTAATCCCTTCATTATCATTTTGGTGTTGAAAATAATATCTCGGTTGGGATATTGATGCAGTTATATCTGGTTTTTCTGGAATTGCATTAAGAAGAGCTACTAGGATTGGCAAAAATATTGAAATCACACCTACCGAAGTTGGTGCATTGAAATATAGTACATACGCAAAAACTGCAACTGCGCACAGTGACAAAACGACAGTTATCGTTTTAATGTGCGTAATGAGCCAATCTATAAACCGCGCAAGCCAGTTCATTTAATCACAATAATTTCGAGTTTGTAGAATTCAGCGCTTTAATTCGTTTTTCCTTTGCTTTGTTATAAATCCGCTTTACACCTTCTTGATTCCAAAACGTTTTTGCAGCATATTTTTTTGTGATTTCAGCGGTTTCAGCTAATAATTTGTCGTTCCTTTTAAACAAGGGATTATCCTTCAAAATAAAATATTCGATTTCAATCAACGCTCGATTGTCATTTAACAATGAAACAAGCTTTGTTAAGAAACCATCTTTGTCAAACGACGAGCCATAAATGGTTTGAATTTGCGCCTGACCATTTTCAGTTTTCATTTTTGAAGCATATAAGTTTAGAAAAATAGTAGATGATGGATGACTAATAGAACATAACCAACGATAATACGGATAGTCATATTCTCCGTCGTCAAGATTGGGCAAGCAATCTTCAATCATTTGTTTTGGTTTGAATTTTCTTTCATTTTTTAAAAATGCAGCCATCTTTGTCGGATTTTTATAAAAATACCGGATGTAATGAATAATTTCGAACATCGACCTTTCAATAATTATCGCGGGAAAATAATGATTTTCTGCAATTAAACAAAGGCGCCCATCCAGAAGATGGCAATATTTTACAAGCATCGTGTTATTGTAGATATAAAACGACTTTTTACTATTTTTATCATTTGAAAAAGTCAATTGAGCAACAGGCTGAGCTAACCGATAAATTTCGTTTTGTGTTTTAGCAAGTTGTTCTAGTAGTATTGCCGCGTTTTTTTTCTCATCTGAAGTCATTTCCGCAGTTTTTATTGAAATTAAAGATTCACCTTCGTCGTTCATTTGAGCTACTAATTCAGAAACTTTCATACTATTTTTCTCCACGGCCAAACATACCGAATACCATAGCAATCCAAACGACGAAAACAGTCAACGCATCCAATATTTCATTTTTTGCTTTTTTACCACTCAAATTTACAACTAGGGTTCCGCGCTCAATACTGAACAATTTTACGTCAATTATGCCCATAATATACCCACTAACGCGTTATTTTAGGAGTTTTACTCGTTCAAAGCAATCTTTAGCTGAGGAAGCATATTTTGATTCTCCGGCTTGAAGAAGATTGCATAGCTCGATACTAGGATAAATTTTTTGTAGGTAATCCGCGCAGTAAAGTAGAGAACTTTTTGGACACACTGAAACATCATTAACAAGAACTGCCAGATTTAGGTAACAAGACATATTTTGCCCCACATATTCACTATCCGGTGAAGGTAAACTTTCACAACGATATTTTTCAGGATTGATGAATACGAAATATGCATTACAGATATCCGGCATTCCTGTTTTTTCTGGTAACGAATCGCATATTGTTTTATTTTTCAGAGCTATCGACATTGCAGCACGGCAGTCGTCAGGATGCCCCCGACCTACATCGGTATCACACACGTTTGGATCAGAATAATTCATACACTTGAAATAGTCTGAGCGAGCTAATAGGGACTTAATGGGACTGATCCACTCGAGTTCTGTTTCTGTTGAATTTGTTGGACGTGTACATCGAGTATTAAATACATTCATGCAGGCTGAAAAATAATCAAAATCAGCGAATGTAGATTCCTTGTACGGAAGGCAAACCGATGAACTTGCATTCGAAAGATTTCCGATGCAATTGAGCCAAACAAATTTGTCGAAATTGTTGCAATAAGCCACATCATAACTTATCTTGGTAAAATCTGCAGGTTGCAGATGATGCACATAAGCATAATTCAAGGGCAATCCCATGGCGAAAAACGAGTTTACAAGAAAAGCGATTGCTAAAAGTGCAAGAGTAACAAAAAAAGCATTCTTTGGAAGATAATTAAACGCGTTAAGATTTTTCGGTGGTTTTTCTTCCATCGCTGGTGCAAAAATCTTGTTGATAACCTGCGTTAACGTGTCCCTATCCCACAATTCAATCGGGTTTCCGTCTGCTTGGTGCCATGCGGGTTTAGTAAAAAATTGATTCGTTACTAAAATTGACCGGTCTGCTTGAATATTCTTGAACTGCATCGCACCCAGTACGCGCTGAACTTCCCGGTTGCCGACATTCCGTCCGTCTGAGTACAATTTTACTTGAATTGCAACGGTTTCCTGTTTGTTTTTAGCAATGACATCTATTCCATAATCGTGAGAACGGGGCGTAAGTTCGGTCTCATACCCCATTCTTTGGAATAGATTGCCAATAAACGCCTCAAACCCTTCCGGAGAAAAATTAGAGAAGTTCTCGTCAATGCCAAGTTCGGCGCGTATTTTTAGTTCAAGATACCGCTGATGGTCTTGTTTTCTTTTTTCGTTTATCAGGAAACAAATTATGAAAACTACGGCATACACTCCGACGATTAGCCAAAGAACCGAAAGTAGCCCAGATGTCAACTCAAAGCCCAATATTGAATCCATTGAAAGAACGATGCACGCAGACCTTAAACCACTTTACTGCCAGACCGCCAGAATCGCCTTAAAATAGGCCTTTTCTATAAGATACTAACCTTTTTAAATGTTCAAATTGATAATTATTTCCCTGTTCGGGAAATAGGGCTTTTTTAGAGTTAGCTAGCCTCTTCGCTGGCACTCTGGTTGTTGGGTTGCAGATGGGTTCCTTTAAGCATATTTTTGTTCCAAAGCACGAAGTAGCAACGCAGAAGGAAGTTGACGAGATGTGCAAGAAATTCGGCATCACTGTCGAGAAGCTCCCTCTCATTAAGCAATCCGACCCGGCCATTGCAGACTTGGAAGTCGTGGCAGGCCAGGTCATAAAGATCACCCGCAAGAGCGCGGTGACCAAGAAGGACGAAGACTACTTCCGCAAGGTAGTAGAGGATTAGAAACCGGTTTTTACGCTCCTTAGCGCAAGGCAGGCGTATCAATCAAAATTTTGGGTGTTTTCGCGCCTGGCGACGCTATTTCGCCAGTAGATTAAGTGCTTTTTGTTGATGGGTGGTTTTGGGATATGGCTTTCCGGGAATTGTCGCGTGCATATTATTACGAAAACAGCCTTGCAAAGCAGTTCATCAAGAGCTTTGACCGCTTTGTAGAGGAAGGGATGCAGGAAATCATCGAGCAGCAGAACATTATCGAGCCCCAGATTGAGGGAATCTCAATCAAGCTCGGAAAAGTCCGCGTCGAGCGGCCCATGGTCATCGAGGCAGACGGCTCGCGCCGCCCCCTGTTCCCAATCGAGGCAAGAGTCCGCGACCTTTCCTACACTGCACCCATGTTCCTTGAGATGACGCAGGTCATCAACGGAACCGCAAAGCGCACCGAGGACGTCTTCATTGGAGAGCTCCCGGTGATGCTCAAGTCCAAGCTCTGTTACCTCCACGGAAAAAGCGAGGAGGAGCTTACCAAGATGAGCGAGGACCCCCTTGACATCGGCGGTTACTTCATCATCAACGGGACTGAAAAGACACTTATGAGCCTGGAGGACCTGGCGCCCAACCGCATCCTGGTATCCAAGGAAAAAGACACCGGACTCGTGCAGGCAAAGGTATTCTCAACGCGCCTCGGATTCAGGGGAAGGATAACTGTTGACCGCACTGCGGAAGGCAAGATGTCAGTCACTCTCCCTTCCTACAACAAGGCAATCGAAATCTCGCTTTTGCTTCGCGCACTTGGCCTTGACTCGAACGAGAAAATCCTCGAGGGATTCTCGGATGAAATCGAGGTCCACAACGACATCCTCCTTAACATCGAGTCCGACCCTTCGAAGAAGAAGTCGGAAGCGCTTGAAATCATCGGAAAGCGCGCGGCACCCGGACAGCCGGTTGACTACCAGGTCAAGCGCGCAGAACTTCTCATTGACCGCTACCTGCTCCCGCACATCGGAGTGGAGCCGGACAACAGGCTTGCAAAGGCATATTTCCTGTGCAGGATGTCAGAACGCGCAATCCTGGTATTCTACAAGAAGAGACTCGTGGAGAACAAGGACCACTACTCCAACAAGCGCATAAAAATCTCAGGAAAGCTCATGGAGGAGCTCTTCCGCTACAGCTTCCAGTTCCTGGTCAAGGACATTGCCTACCAGATGGAGCGCGCAAACGTGCGTGGAAGAAAGCTCTCGATGTTCGCAGTAGTCAGGCCAGATGCACTGACTGAGCGCATCAAGTACAGCATGGCAACGGGCAACTGGGTGGGAGGCCACACCGGAGTCTCGCAGCCGCTTGACCGCTACAACTTCATCTCGGCAGTTTCGTTCCTGCGCCGTGTGACTTCGCCGCTTGCGAAGAAGCACCCGCACCACAAGGCCCGTGACTTGAACGGCACGCACTTCGGCCGTTTGGACCCGAACGAGACCCCTGAAGGCCCCAACTGTGGTCTTGTGAAGAACCTCGCGATGTTCTGCGAGATTACGGTGGGAGTGCCGGAAAAGCCGGTTGAATCAACGCTGAAGAAACTCGGCGTTTCCATGAAGCTTTAAGTTTATCAGGAGTTTGATTGCAATGAAATGTAGCGTTTTCCTCAACGGCCGCTTCGTGGGATTCTCCGAGAACGGCAAGAAGCTCTGCGACGAAATCCGCGAAAAGCGGCGCGCAGCAGAAATTGACAGCCAGACTAACGTGGCGTACTACTCAAAGACTGACGAGGTCTTCATCAACACTGACGAGGGCCGCGCACGCAGGCCGGTCCTAGTGCTCAAGAATGGCAAGAACCTCCTGACTGCAGAACTCTCAGACAAAATCAAGAAAGGAGAGCTCGGCTGGAGCGACTTGGTTGCAAAGGGAGTAGTTGAGTACCTCGACGCAGAAGAGGAAGAGAACACCCACATCGCAATCAGCGAGCAGGTGCTTGAGAAGAAGGAAAGCAAGGGAACAAGCGCACAGTACACCCATCTTGAAATCGACCCCCGCTCCATACTCGGATACGCAAGCTCGCAGATGCCCTTCCCGGAGTACAACATGGCTCCCAGGGTACTGATGGCAGCACAGCACACCAAGCAAAGCCTTGGATTGTACGCTGCAAATTACAACCTGCGCACAGACACGCGCGGTTACATACTTTACTACCCGCAGGCACCACTCGTGCAGACCGAAGCTTACGACACGCTCAAGCTCGCACGCAGGGCAAGCGGACAGAACCTCGTCGTAGCAGTGCTTTCATATTACGGCTTCAACATGGACGACGCCATAGTCATCAACCGCGGCGCAATAGACCGCGGCCTTGGACGCTCGGTGTTCCTCCGCAGCTACTCGGCAGAGGAGCGCAGGTACCCCGGTGGACAGAAGGACAAGTTCGGAGTGCCGGAGGAGTTCGTACAGGGATACCTCGGACCCGAATCATACGCCTGCCTGGATGCAGACGGCATCATCACTCCCGAGACCACGGTCACTGAGGACGCGGTGCTTGTAGGAAAAACTTCACCACCCAGATTCCTCAAGGAAGTCACTGCGCTTGACGTTGACTCTGAAAAGAGGCGCGAAAGCTCAGTCACAGTCCGTGGAAACGAGAACGGAGTGGTTGACGCAGTAATCCTTTCCGAGACTGTTGCAGGCAACAAGTTCGTCAAGGTGCGCGTTCGCAAGCTCAACATCCCTGAAATCGGGGACAAGTTCGCCTCGCGCTTTGGACAGAAGGGAGTAATCTCGCTGCTCGCAGCGCCAGAGGACATGCCATTCACCAAGGACGGAATCGTACCCGACCTAATCATCAACCCCCACGCCATACCAGGACGTATGACTGCAGGACACCTCTTGGAGATGCTTGCGGGCAAAGCCGCCTGCATGGACGGAAAGACCAAGGACGGCTCTGCGTTCGTTGGACAGCGCGAAGAGGACTTCGAGGAGACCCTCGAAAAGGCCGGGATGCGCTTCACCGGGCAGGAGACTCTTTACGACGGCAGAACTGGCCGCATGATGATGGCCAAGATTTACGTCGGGGTAATCTACTACCAGAGATTGCACCACTTGGTTTCGCTCAAGATTCACGCGCGCTCACGCGGACCGGTCCAGATGCTCACCCACCAGCCCACTGAAGGAAGGGCAAGGGAAGGAGGACTGCGGCTCGGAGAGATGGAAAGGGACTGCTTCATCGGGTTCGGTGCGGCGTCCTTGCTCAAGGAGCGTATGATTGACTCTTCGGACAAGACCACCGAGCTCGTGTGCTCGGAATGTGGTAGCCTTGCAAGCTTTGACAAGATTAAGGGACGCAAGTTCTGCCCAATCTGCCAGAGCACCAAGTGCGACGACGTGGAGATGTCCTACGCATTCAAGCTTTTGCTTGATGAGATGAAGAGCATCGGAATATTCCCCAAGCTCGAGCTTGCGGACAAGAGCTAGGGACTGAACATTTCTGAGAGTGTGTATTGTTATGGCAACCAAAGTCATCCGTTCCATCAAGTTCGCGGTGTTCTCGCCCGAACAGGTCCGCGCAATGAGCGCGGTCAAGATTACCGTGCCCGACACCTACGACGAGGATGGGTACCCCATCAGCGGAGGCCTTGCTGACCAGCACCTCGGAGTCATCGACCCCGGTCTTAAGTGCAAGACCTGCGGCGGAAGGATTAAGTCGTGCGGCGGACACTTCGGACACATCGAGCTCGTGCGCCCCGTAGTGCACGTCGGGTTTGCAAAGTCAATTTACATGATACTCAAGGCAACCTGCAGAAAGTGCGGACGCCTCCTCTCGGAAGAGAACACGGTAAACCGCGTCAAGAAGGTTTCCGAGTGCCCGCATTGCAAGGAAAAGCAGAGGGCAATCAAGTTCGTCAAGCCCCTCACTTACTACGAGGACACGCGCAGGCTTCTGCCAAACGAAATCCGCGAGAGGCTTGAGCGCACTCCAACTGAGGACCTTCACAAGATGAAAGTCGAGATTCGTCCCGAATGGATGATTCTCACTTGCCTTATTGTCTCGCCAGTGACTGTCCGGCCTTCAATCACATTGGAAACCGGAGAGCGCTCGGAAGACGACCTCACGCACAAGCTTGTGGACATCCTGCGCATCAACCAGCGGCTTGCAGAGAACATCGACGCAGGAGCACCGCAGCTTATCATCGAGGACTTGTGGGACCTGCTCCAGTACCACGTCGCCACTTACTTTGACAACGAGACTGCAGGCATCCCGCCCGCCCGCCACAGGTCAGGCAGACAGCTCAAGACTCTTTTCCAGCGCCTCAAGGGCAAGGAAGGACGTTTCCGCTACAACCTGTCAGGCAAGCGCGTCAACTTCTCAGCGCGTACCGTGATTTCGCCGGACCCGACCCTTGGAATCAACGAGCTTGGAATCCCCGAATCAATCGCTGCAGAGCTCACTCTGCCAGTGCAGATTACCGAGTGGAACTTGGAGCAGATAAAGACCCTGATTCGCGAGCACCCGGACAAAATCAACTACATAATCAAGCCGGACGGCAAGCGCAAGAAGCTCACCGCTACCAACGTCGAGGAACTCCTCACCGAAATCGAGCCCGGGTGCACGATGGAGCGCCAGCTCATCGACGGCGACATCGGAATCTTCAACCGCCAGCCCTCGCTGCACAGGCAGTCGATGATGGCGCACAACATCAAGGTGCTTTCAGGAAAGACGTTCCGCTTCAACGACGCGGTCACCAAGCCGTACAACGCAGACTTCGACGGCGACGAAATGAACCTGCACATCCCCCAGAACGAGGAGGCGCAGGCGGAAGCCGAGATTTTGATGAAGGTGGAGAACCAGATACTCTCACCGCGCCACGGCGACCCCAGCATCGGACCGCAGATGGACCAGATTTCAGGGCTGTACATCCTCACGCTTGGCGACGTCAAGTTCTCCAAGGAGGAGGCCTGCCAGCTGCTCGGCGCAGCCGGGATCTACCCGGAAATCAGCAAGGCAAAGCTTTCCGGCAAGGAGATATTCTCATACATCCTGCCCGAGGACTTCGATTACGCAGGAAAGAACAGGAGCGCAAGCAAGAACGACCCCAATGAGCGCGCAAAGTGCCCCGAGGACGCATTCGTCGAAATCAAGAACGGAAAGCTCCACTACGGACACGTTGACTCGAAGGTTCTCTCGGGGATGCTCAAGAAGATGTTCACGGAAAACGGTCCGGAGAAGACGCGCCAGTTCATCGACGCTGCAGCAAAGATGTCAGTTGTGATGATAACCTGGTACGGGCTCTCCATCTCGCTTGAGGACTACTACATCTCGCCCGAGGCGAGGAAGGAAATCATCAACAATTACCGCATAGCACGCGAGAAGGTGCACGGCCTCATCCACAAGTACAAGGAAGGAAACCTCGAGAGGCTTCCCGGAAAGTCAAGCCTCGAGACCCTTGAAGAGCACGTGATGGGAATCGTCGAAGGAGTCCGCAAGGACAGCTGGAAGATTATCGGCAAGGGAATCAAGAAGCTTCCCGCAAGCATCGGAGGGGAGCTTTTGCAGATGAACTCGCCGCTCATGCTCGCGCAGGCAGGCGCAAGGGGAAGCACACTCAACGTCGTGCAGATGTGCGGCCTGGTAGGCCAGCAGGCAGTGCGTGGCAAGCGCATCAAGTCCGGATACCGCGGACGCGTGCTCCCGCACTTCAGGCGCGGCGACTTGGGCGACGAGGCAAAGGGATTCGTAATCAAGCCGTTCAAGCACGGGCTCTCGCCAATCGAGTACTTCTTCCACGCAGCAGGAGGACGCGACTCGGTAGTCGACAAGGGCGTCAACCCGGCAAAGACCGGTTACATGCAGCGCCGTCTCATCAACGCGCTCCAGGACTTCATCGTCCAGAAGGACATCTCGGTGCGCGACTCCGAAGGACGCATCATACAGTTCAAGTACGGCGACGACGGACTCGACGCGACCGACCAGCCCGTTGCATACGGAGAGCCAGTTGGAGTCATTGCCGCGCAGTCCATTGGAGAGCCTGGCACCCAAATGACTTTGAGAACGTTCCACTACGCAGGAGTAGCCTCGCTCGCACAACTCGGCTTCACCAGATTGGTGGAACTGGTTGACGCGCGCAAGACGCCGAAGAACCCGGTCATGGAAGTCTACCTCAAGCCGGAGTACACCAAGGACATCGACAAGGTCAAGAAGATTTCCTTCAAGATAGAGAAGGTGTCGCTTTCCGACGTCGCCGAGGTCCGCGAGGACTTCGAGAAGAAGGCGGTCACGGTCAAGTTCGACGACAAGGCCCTCAAGGAAGCGGGGCTGAAGGAAGACGACGTGCTTGCAAAAATCAAGGCGGTCGCACCCTTCGTGAAGGAGCGCGACAAGTTCGTCATCAAGCCCAAGGACGAGACTTTGAAGAACATCCGCAAGGTCACCACGAAGCTTTACGAGATGATACTCAAGGGAATCCCCGGCATCAGCCGCGCAATCATCATCGAGAAGAGAAACGACAAGGGCGACATGGAATACTCGCTTGCAACTGAAGGCACCAACCTCAAGGAAATCTTCAAGCTCGACGAGGTGGACGCCTCGCGCACGGTCACCAACGACATCACCGAAATCGCGGGAACTCTCGGAATCGAGGCTGCCAGGAACGCAATCATCCACGAAGTCGAGAAGGTGCTTCACGCGCAGGAGCTCAACGTCGACGTGCGCCACATCATGCTCATCTCGGATGGCATGACGTTCAAGGGCGAAATCAAGAGCGTCGGACGCCACGGGCTTGCAGGCGAGAAGCCGTCGGTCCTTGCCAGGGCATCGTTCGAGGAGACCGCAAAGCACCTCATCAACGCCTGCGTCAAGGGCGAGGAGGACGCGCTTTCCGGAATCACCGAGAACATCCTCATCGGGCAGACAATCCCGTGCGGCACCGGACTGGTCAAGGTAGTCATGAGGCCGGAGTAAATTTTTCCGGTTCGGCCTTTCCGAACTTTCTCTTTCTTTTGATTTTTCTTCTTTTTCGTTTTTATTTTCCAAACCTTAGCGCAAGCGCGGAGAAAATTCCATAAAGCAATATAAACAAATTCCTCCCAAGAACATTTCCGAGGTTATTTTTTCATGGCATACACTGGCACGTACAAAAACAAGGCTGCGACCATCGTCGACAATCAGGCGCTTGGATACAAGGTCAACAGGGTGTTCGACCCCAGGATTGGCTCGGACTTCCAGCGGGTAGTCGTCCAGACGGTCGCGCGCTCCCGCATCATCGGCGGGAAGGAAACTGAAAGGGGCCTGAGGATAAAGACGACGTGGCTCGTCCCGACAGGGGACGCAGTCCAGTCCGGAACGACGTTCAATGAGATTCCCGGGCACTGGCACCCCAACTGCAACTACCGGGTCGGGACGCCGAAGAAAACCGAGGACGGCAGGCTCCGAGTCAAGGTCACCCCGGTATTCCAGCCGTCAATCCCTTTGAGGCACATCGAAATCAGCGAAAAGGACCTGGCCACCCACGCAAAGAAAGGGCTGATTGACGCGGAAATCGTCGCAAAGCACGCCATCAGGAAATAAACGAAAACAGCCGAACAAAAACCGCAGTCTTTTATTCTTTTTCCAGGCGAATTTCCCCTGATTTCGGGGGTTTTTAAAAGATAGTAAAAACTAAAGCTAAAAGCCTTTAAACACCCTCCAATTCGCCCGATTATACCGGCAACCACCTTCTTTCGAATTGAAAAGGAACGAGGATGGTTGGATTGCGAATCCAAACCTAACCCAACCTCACTTCCTGAATATTGGAATTTCGGTGTATTTTTCGATTCTGGAGATGATTTAGCTTCCGATTGGAAATAAAAGACACTCAGACGACCCCAAACCACTCAAAGTCGCTAATTATTCCTTAGATTTAGAAAAGCAGGCATCTGAGATGCTGGAAAAAATCGCGTTTGTTTTTTGCCCAAAGATATATATACCCAGCTCCTTTGTTTATGTTAACCCACCAACATCAATATTCAACGATAGGAAGGCGCAATCCACATGGAAGAATTCGTGAAATCAGTCGTAAACAACGCAAGAAACGAGCCAACACAGGCCTACGGCCCGTCCGGCGACGAGGAACTCAAGATTGCCGTGGTAGGCTGCGGAGGAGGCGGCAACAACACCGTCAACCGCATCAAGAAGCTCGGCGTCAAGGGAGCCGAACTGTACGTCTGCAACACCGACCGCGCGCACCTCTCGATCATCGACGACGGCATCCACAAGATTCTCATCGGCAAGGCCCTGACCAAGGGGCTCGGAGCCGGCGGATACCCCGAAGTGGGACGCAAGGCAGCTGAACAGAGCCGCGAGGAAATCGTCAAGAACCTCGAGGGCACCAACCTGCTTTTCCTGTGCGCGGGAATGGGAGGAGGCACGGGCACAGGCTCGGCGCCAGTTGTGGCCCAGGTCGCAAAGGAGATGGGCGCAATAGTCATCGCCATGGTCACCTACCCGTTCGCGCTTGAGCGCGCCCGGCTGCAGAAGGCCGACCAGGGGATTGCCGACCTGCGCAAGTACGCCGACTCAGTCATCATACTCGACAACAACAGGCTCGCACAAATCGTGCCCAACCTGCCGATGAACCAGGCGTTCCTGGTTGCGGATGAAATCCTCGCAAAGGCAATCAGCGGCCTTGTGTTCACCATCAAGCAGCCGTCGCTTGTCAACATCGACTTCGCCGACGTCCGCGCAATCATGGGCGGCGGAGACGTAGGATTCATCTCAGTAGGCTCAGGCAAGGGCCCGAACAAGGTCGAGGACGCGGTCAAGGGAGTCCTGGAGAACAGGCTGCTTGACGTTGACTTTGACGGCGCGAAGGGCGCAATCCTGCACATAGCTGGAGGCTCGGACCTCACGCTTGGAGACGCAATCGGAGCAGGAGAGAGGATTACGGACAAGATGTCGGCAAGCGCCAGCGTAAAATGGGGCGCGCGCATCGTGCCCGAGTACGACGGCAAGCTCGAGATATGCGCAATCGTGACGGGCGTCAAGTCGCCCCAGATTGCGGGACGGGCTTTCGAGGAAACGAAGAAGGCAAAAGGCCAGTACGACGACATCGAGATTGTCGGCTGAGCAAAAAATCATAGAACCCACCAGTTCATTTTAGCGGGGAAGAAACCCACCCCCCTACACCGGCGCTATAGGCGCCATTACGAGTCCCAGCCTGGGCCTTGTCCGCTAAAGGAAAACAGGAAAGAATGGTCTTTATAGGAGGCGAACAAAAGGATGGAGAGTTTGATTGCGGACGCGCTTGCGCGCTCTGCCAGTATGCCGACACCGGAAACGGCGTCGAAGGGACTGAAGCCGGCGGGAGTGAAGATTTCCGTCGTGGGCTGCGGAGGCGCAGGGACTAATACCATATCCCGGCTCACCCAGATGGGAGTCACGAGCGCGGAGACCATCGCAATCAACACCGACGCCAACCACCTGAGAATGGTGCAGGCTGACAAGAAGATGCTCATCGGAGCGCACATGACCAAGGGCCTCGGAGCCGGCGGGTTCCCCGAAGTGGGCCGCAAGTGCGCGGAGCAGGCACGCGACAACATCGCAAAGCTGCTCGAAGGCTCGGAGCTCGTGTTCGTCACCGCAGGAATGGGAGGCGGGACAGGCACCGGCTCTGCTCCGGTAGTCGCCCAGGTAGCGAAGGAGCAGGGCGCAATCACTGTCGGAGTAGTCACGTTCCCGTTCGCGCTTGAGCGCGCCCGGCTTGACAAGGCCGACTGGGGACTGGAAGCCCTTGCGGAGCAGTGCGACACAGTTGTCATCATCGACAACAACAGGCTCGTGCAGTACGTCCCGAACCTGCCCATGAACCAGGCGTTCGCAGTAGCGGACACCCTGGTTGCAAAGGCGGTCAAGGGAATCTCCGACACCATAATGCTTCCGTCGCTTGTGAACATCGACTTCGCTGACGTCCGATCCATCCTCGGGAACGCCGGCATGGCGATGATCTCGGTGGGAGAGGCAACAGGCCGCGACCGCGTCGCAGGAGTAGTCAAGAACACGCTCGAGCACCCGCTGCTTGACGTGGAGTACTCAGGCAGCAAGGGAGCGCTCATACACGTGCAGGGAGGCGCACAGCTGTCCCTTGGAGAGGTGACCCAGATAGGAGAGGGCATAACCGACGCATTCGACCAGAAGGCAAACGTCATCTGGGGAGCGCGTGTCAACCCGGACATGGGAGACAAGGTCGTTGTCACTTCAATCATAACCGGAGTGCACTCGCCGCAGCTCATCGGAAAGTCGATGGTCCAGCCAAAAGCCGAATCGAAGTACAACATCGGAATGGCGGAGATCAACTACTGAGCCGAGAAGCTGACGACAAGCGCAACACAGGCAATTGACGGCTTGAACCTCCCGAAGGTTCCTAACGCTTTTGGGAAAAGGGCCGTCGGTTCTTTCTTTTTCTAGTTTTTTTATTTCCCCCAGCGGACACGCTCTGACCCGCCTTCTTTTCCTAAACCCTCCACCCCCTCACGGACCCGCGCGCTTGGGCAACAATCATTATATTGGCGGCACAGTAACCCTCTTATGATAACACTGCAGGAGGGGCTGATGAAGTTCAATCCCACCCTCCTCCTGGTATTTGCGCTCCTGATCGGTACAGTAACCGCCGCGCCGTTCAGCGCGACCTGGGACACTACAAAGGGCGGAAGCAACAGCACTACCATAGTGCTGCCCATCACCGGCTCGTGGTCAACGGACTGGGGTGACGGCAGGACCGACTCGAACATCACAACCCACGTCTACGCGACAGCCGGCGTTTATACCGTCAACATCACGAACATAAACGAGACCGGGTTCCGGTTTGCCAACGGCGGGAACAGGCTCAAAATAATCAACATCACCCAGTGGGGCGACCTGTACATCGGCAACCAAGGCTACAACTTCCAAGGGTGCAGCAACCTCAACTTCATCGGGACGGACAACCTCAACCTCACCAGAGTGACCACACTCACAAACATGTTCAGCGGCGCAGCCATATTCAACGGCAACATCACGGGATGGAACACAAGCAGCGTCACAAACATGTTCCGCATGTTTGAATATGCGTCCGCATTCAACCAACCCATAGGAAACTGGGACACAGGCAAAGTCACAGACATGGGCAGCACGTTCTCCTCGGCGTCCGCATTCAACCAAAGCCTGAGCAACTGGAACACAAGCAGCGTCACAAGCATGAGCTGGACGTTCAGCTTGGCATCTGCATTCAACCAGAACCTGAGCGGATGGGACACAAGCAAAGTAACATCCACTGGCTACATGTTTTATAGAGCATACGCATTCAACCAGCCTATAGGAAACTGGAACACAAGCAATCTCCTATATGCAGACAGTATGTTTTTTTACGCAACCGCATTCAACCAAAACATAAGCGGATGGGACACAAGCAAAGCCAGGGACATGGGGGGCATGTTTTGGTATGCGGCCGCATTCAACCAGCCCATAGGGAACTGGAACACAAGCAACGTAACAAACATGGGATACTTGTTTAATTCCGCGACAACATTCAACCAAAACATAAGCGGATGGGACACAAGCAAAGTAACGAACATGAACAGCATGTTCGATTCCGCGACGGCATTCAACCAACCCATAGGCAACTGGAACACAAGCAGCGTAACAAACATGAACAACATGTTTGACTCCGCGATAGCATTCAACCAAAGCCTGAACAACTGGAACACAAGCAACGTCACAAACATGTATCAGATGTTTTATTACGCGTCCGCATTCAACCAGAACCTGAGCGGATGGGACACAGGCAAGATAACGGACATGAGCTACATGTTTTCCTTCGCAACCGCATTCAACCAGCCAATAGGAAACTGGAACACAAGCAGCGTAACAAACATGAACAGCATGTTCAGTCACGCGACCGCATTCAACCAAAGCCTGAGCAACTGGAACACGAGCAGCGTCACAAGCATGCAACACACGTTCTATTACGCAACCGCATTCAACCAGAACCTGAGCGGATGGGACACAAGCAAAGTCACAAACATGCAGCACATGTTTGACTCCGCGACAGCATTCAACCAGCCGATAGGCAACTGGAACACGAGCAAAGTCACGGACATGCAATACACGTTTGCTTCCGCTTACGCATTCAACCAGCCGATAGGCAACTGGGATACCGGCAACGTCGCAAACACGAGTCTCATGTTCTATAGCGCGGCAGCATTCAACCAGCCGATAGGCAACTGGAACACAAGCAGCGTCATAAACACATACTACATGTTCAATCAAGCATCCGCATTCAACCAAAGCATAGGCAACTGGAACACAAGCAAAGTCACAAACATGGCACAAATGTTTTATCGAGCGTATGCATTCAACCAGAACCTGAGCGGATGGGACACAAGCAAAGTCAAAGGCATGAGCAACATGTTTACTCAAGCGACCGGATTCAACCAAGACATTAGCAGATGGGACACAAGCAGCGTCACAACCATGAACAGCATGTTTTTTTCCGCGACAGCATTCAACCAACCCATAGGAAACTGGAACACAAGCAAAGTCACAGACATGGGCTGCATGTTTTATAACGCGTCCGCATTCAACCAAAACATAAGCGGATGGGACACCAGCAGCGTCACGGACATGAACAACCTATTTTCTTATGCGACAGCATTCAACCAACCCATAGGAAACTGGAACACAAGCAGCGCCACAAACATGGGATACTTGTTTAATTCCGCGACAACATTCAACCAAAACATAAGCGGATGGGACACAAGCAAAGTCACGACTATGATCAGTACGTTTGATCACGCTACAGCATTCAACCAAAGCATAGGTAATTGGGACACCAGCAAAGTCACAAATATGAACTACATGTTTGAGAGGGCGTCCGCATTCAACCAGCCTATAGGAAACTGGGACACAAGCAAAGTCACAGACATGACCTGGATGTTCCTTTACGCGACGGCATTCGACCAGAACGTAGGCAGCTGGAACGTGAGCGCGGCCACCAGCATGAATAGCATGTTCCTTTACGCGAAGCTGTCAACCGCCAACTATGACGCGCTCCTCAACGGGTGGGCGAGCAGGCCAGTCAAACCCGGCATAAGCTTCAACGGTGGCAACTCAGTATATTCGCCCTCAGGAGCCGCATCCAGGAACACGATACTCATCGCGAACAACGGGTGGGTAATCACGGACGGTGGCATGGACGCAACGCCGCCGGTCTCGACCTGCGACGCCAAAGGCACTTGGAATACTACAAGCCAGACCGTTAAGCTGAACGGCACCGACACAAACGGAATAGCATACACCACGCACTGGGTAAGCGGCGCGAACCCGAGCAACGCGACCATATTCACGGTCACGACAAACGGGAACAACACAATCACATACCAATCAGTTGACACCGCAGGAAACATCGAGAGTAACAAGACGTGCTACGCGGCACTGAAGTACGACCTTCCATCCAGCGGACTCAACGTAGTAAAACGCTTTACGGTGTTCAATGGCAGCTTGTACTGCGCGGACCTATTCTCGGCAAAAGTCTTCCGCTACAACGGGGCCACGACCTGGACGCTAGCCGGAGCAGGATTTGGATACGCCTCAGAACTCGCGGTTTACGAAGGAAAGCTCTACGTCGGAGGAAACAACACGGTTTACCGCTACGAAGGTGGAACTACCTGGACGCCAATCGGAGGCGGAACAGGACCCATCAGCGCTCTTGTTACATACAACGGGACGCTCTATGCCGGGACGACCCAGAACGGCAGCATATATCGCTACAACGGCGGAACCTCTTGGACCGCACTCGACTCCGGCACAGGTCAAAATTTTGGCTCAACCGCGTATAATGGAAGCGTGCTTTGGGCGCGGGGTGCGTACCCGAACACGGCCACCAAAATGGGCAACGGAATCACCGTCTATTCGACACAAGCAGTAGGAAACAACAGCCTGAATCACATAGCGGCCACTTACAACGGCAGCACGGCAACAATTTACGTCAACGGCGTGGCTGTGGGAACCCGCGTATCCAACGTAATCATCCAACCAAACGCCATTGGTTTATACGTAGGAGACTCACACGGTTCAACGCAAGACAACAGTGGCGAGGAAGCATTCAACGGAATAATAGACGAAGTCCGCGTATGGAGCCGCGCGCTTCCCGCAACCGAGGTTTCCGGACAATACCGAGCTAATTTGAACAAAATCGCACCGGACAAGTGGCTTTTCACGCTCAACCAGACGCTCATCCCAACAGGCACCTACTCATACTACCTGTACGCCAACGGCGCGGACGGGTCCACCGACTACTCCGAAGAGCGCGCGCTGAGGGTATCCTGAAGCCGGTTGGCCGGCATTCCGCCCGACGCCTTTCGTGACACCGTGACAAACGTTTATCTTCGCTTTGCAGCCTAACTATTTCCTATGGACCCAACCAGGTTTATGGGCGCGACCCTGCTTGCGGTCATGTTCTCGGTTTTGCTTGCAGGGTGCACGCAGACTGGCGCAGTAATCGGGTCGGAACTGGTAAACGACACGACAAACGGCACAATAGGCACGGCGACCGCAACTCCAATGGCAACAATTACAACCAACAACCAAACTACACAAACAATAGGTGATACTACTATGGCAGGAACAGTCAAGAAAGGCGACAAGATAGCAGTTGATTACGTGGGCTCCCTTGAGGACGGCACGGTCTTCGACACTTCAATAGAGGCAGAGGCCAAGAAGGCAGGGCTCCCGGCAAGGCCGTCGTATGCGCCGCTTTCTTTCACAGTTGGCGCAGGACAGATGATTGCGGGCTTTGACGCCGGAGTAGTCGGAATGGCACTCAACGAGACCAAGACCGTGAAGATTGCGGCAAAGGACGCCTACGGCGAGTGGAGCGAGGACAACGTCCAGGCGCTTCCGACCAAGCAGCTTGCGGAAATGCTCAACGCGACCCCGAAGGTGGGGATGCAGCTTTACACCCAGAACGGGGCATCAGGCAAGATAGTCTCAACTGACGCCAGTGTCACCAAGATTGACTTCAACCACGCGCTTGCAGGAAAGGCCTTGGTTTTCAAGATTACTGTGAGGAAAATCAATTAGGTAAAAGGCTGCGACTATGGCTAAGGTCAATGTTGGATTAATCGGCCTGGGCAACATCGGCTCAGGGGTAGTGGAGATAATCCAGTCCAACGCGGACCTAATCGAGAAGCGCACCGGAGTCAGGATTTCAATAGTGGCAGCTTGCAGCAGGTCAAGGGACCGGGCTGCTGCGCTGGGCTTGGACCCTAAAATCCACACAACTGACTACAAGGAAGTCATCGCAAACCCGAAAGTGGACGCAATAGTCGAGCTAGTGGGAGGCTACGAGCCAGCCCGCACAATCATCCTGGATGCCATCAAGGCCAAAAAGCACGTGATTACCGCGAACAAGGCGGTTTTGGCCAGGCACGGCTATGAAATCTTTGAAGCTGCTTCCAAGAACGGGGTGAACGTGCTGTTCGAGGCCGCGGTAGGCGGCTGCATCCCAATCATCCGCAGAATCGAGGAGAGCTACTCGTCGGACAACATCGAGTCAATCTACGGCATACTCAATGGCACCACAAACTACATCCTCACCCGGATGTCCGAAGGGATGTCCTATGCGGAGGCCCTCAAGAAGGCCCAGCAGCTGGGCTTTGCAGAGGCAGACCCGAGCTTTGATGTCGAGGGAAAGGACGCAAGCCAAAAATTGTCAATCCTCGCCTCGCTTGCCTTTGACGCAAGGATTGAGGCCGAAGCCTACACCGAGGGCATAACCCGGATTACCGAACACGACCTGGGCTACGCAGCCGAGTTGGGCTACGCAATCAAGCTGTTGGCCATAGCGAGCAAGGACAGGGACGGCATAGTGCTCCACACGCACCCCACCCTTGTGCCGAAGAGCAGCGTGCTTGCCAACGTGAGCAACGAGTTCAACGCAATACTCCTGAAAGGAAAGAATACGGGCGAGCTGTTCCTTTCCGGAAAGGGTGCCGGAAAGCTCCCGACTGCGACTGTGGTGGTCACGGACATCATCGAGATGGGCTCGCGCACCCGCATTACCCAGAGGAGCTTCGAAAAGGTGGCAATCAAGCCCTTCGCCAAGTCCAAGTCTCGATTTTTCCTGCGGCTTGACCTTGCAAACAAGCCCGGCGTGCTTGCAAAAATCACCAAGATACTTGGCGAGAACAACATCTCGATTGCCGCGTTCAACCAAAAGGAGGACACCGGAGACTTCGTTTCGGTTGTCATCATCACGCACCCGGCTTTGGAGGGCGAGATGGAAAGGGCGCTGGAGGAGTGCAGGAAGCTTGACGTGGTCAAGCCGGAACCGGTGCTCATCAGGATTGCCGACCTTTAGGCAGTGGGGGCGTGCGGGCCTGCAACTCAAGATTGCAACGCCGCAAAGCAAAACGGTTTTAATATCCTGCCAACAACAGAATTATCGGGAGAGTCACGATGCCGTTCCTATCTGGTTGAAAGCAGATAAACTCGTTCTAGGCATCGCCATACCAAAAAACATGATTTTGAGAGGACTTAGCCGCGCCTGTTGCCCGAATTTCGGGCTGGAACGGCCTGCTGAGGATGGTTTTTACCCAAGAGGTGTTGTTTGTTGACCTTGGAAACTCATAAGCTGGAACTCTACATTCCCGGACCAGTTACGCTTTCGCAAAAAGTCAACGAGGCTCTGTCCAAGCCGGTAATCAGCCACCGCGGGGAAGCATTCAAGAAGGTCTTTGCGAACTGCAGGGAAGGACTGAAGAAGGCCTACAAGACTGCGGAAGGAGAGGTCCTGCTCTTTTCGGTGCCCGGAACCGGGGCGATTGACGCCGGCCTGGCAAACACCATCCTTGACTCGGACAGGGTGCTTGCGTTTGACAACGGCGACTTCGGCAGGAGGATTTGCGAGAATGCCGGGCTTTACGCCAAGCCCGGACAGTTCAAGGCAGTAAAGGTGGAGAACGGCTTGGGCCTGCACATCGACAAGGTCAAGGCGGAAATTGACGCGTTCAAGCCAACTTACATCGCAATAGTGCACAACGACACCGCAAGCACTGCACTCAACCCACTTCCGGAGATTGCAAAGGCGGCAAACGACGCGGGGGCGTTCCTTTTCGTTGACTCGGTTTCCGGGCTGGGCTCGACTCCGCTGGAATTCGATGCCTGGAACATCGGCGCCTGCGCCTCGGCAGCCCAGAAGTGCATCGCCGGGCCAGCAGGGATGAGCTTCCTTGCATTGAACAAGGAGGCAATAGGCAGGGTTTCAAGGCAACCAAGGCCGCGGAGCTACTATTTTGACTTGAAGAAGTACCTTTCCTACGTGCAGAAGAACGAGCACCCCAACACGCCGAGCCTTGCCGGGTTCTTCGGCTTGGAGCAGGCGCTGGCGGAACTTGCGGCTGAAGGGATGGACAACCGCATCAAGAGGCACGAGAGGATGGCGCAGTTTGTCGCAGGCCGGCTTGCGAAGATGAACGCGCCGCTCTTCATCGAGAGCGGGTACAGGTCAAGGTCGGTCACGGGCATCCGAACCGACAAGTCGCCTGCGCTTCGCTCAAATATGAAGGAGAAAGGCTACCTGCTGTCTGGCGGGATGGGCGACTACAAGGACAAGGTGCTGCGAGTTGCGCACATGGCCAACATGGACGAGCAGGGCCTTGGCAGGATGCTGGACGCCTTGGAAGCCGCGGCGAAGGAGACCGGCGGATTTTAGGGAAAAAATGATTTTTGGAATTTGAAGGTTTGGGAGAGCGAGACACGACATGACCTACAAGATTTTGATTCCGGGGTACATCTCAAAGGAAGGCCTGGACATCCTCAAGGCCGAGCCCGACATCGAGGTTGACTACCGGCTGAACGGCAACAACGAGGAAGTGCAGAGGATTATCGGGGATTATGACGTGCTCTTCGCAATAAGCTGGACCGACGTCAACGAGGCTTTGCTTGCAAAGGCAAAAAAGCTCAAGCTGATTGGCAGGCTGGGCGTTGCGATAAACAAAATCGACATCAACGCCTGCACGCGGCGCGGGGTACTGGCATACAACGACCCCAACGGCAACACCACAAGCGCAGCAGAGCAGACCATGGCGCTGATGCTTTCAGCAGCCAGGCACACGTGGAAGGCCTGCAATGCGGTAAAGGGCGGGGAGTTCAAGCAGGAAAAGTACCTTGGAAAGGAGCTTAACGGAAGAACAATTGGCATTATCGGCCTGGGCAAGATAGGCTCGAAGATTTCAAAGTACGCGCATGCCTTCGGAATGAAGGTAATCTGCTACGACCCCTACATACCGGACGGCAAGGCCGAGGGCCTGAATGTCGAGAGGCTTTCCCAGCTTGACGAGCTAATCAAGCGCTCGGACGTAATCACGGTGCACACCCCGCTCAACGACGAGACCCGCGGCTTGGTGAACGAGCGCCACTTCCCCCTGATGAAGGACGGAGTAATCATAGTCAACTGCGCACGGGGAGGAATCATCGAGGAGAAGGCGCTTTACGAGAACCTGGTCTCAGGAAAGGCCTACGCTGCAGGAATTGACGTGTGGACCAAGGAGCCGATTGAGAAGGGCGGCTGGCCCGAAAAGCTCCTGTCGCTGCCCAACGTGGTCGGAACCCCGCACTTGGGCGCAAAGACCGTTGACGCGCAGGACAACGTGGGAATCATGATTGCAAAGCAGACCATCAAGGCGCTGCATGGCGAGATGGTGGAAAACGCCTTGAACCTTCCATACATTTTGGAGCCTGCGGACTTGGAGCGCTCGCGCGGTTTCATGAACTCGGCGAAGATTCTGGGCTCGATGCTCTTCCAGCTGGGCCAGGGAAAGATTACCAAGGTAAGCGTGGCGTTCGGCGGCAAGGTGCCCGAAGCCTCGAAGAAGCCGGTTGTCTCATTCGCAATCCAGGGGTTGCTTGAAAAGACCAAACCCGAGGCCAACATGGTAAACAGCATGCTGCTTGCCGAGGAAGCCGGGATAAACGTCGAGCAGGTCGCGGAGCCGGTCCACACCAACTATGCAAACGTGATAGTACTCTCCGCGTCGCACGAGGACGGCCACGTCGACTCGATTGTCGGGAGCGTGTTCTCGAACAGGTTCCTGCGCGTGGTGGGCTTCAACGGCTACGAGTTCGAGACCAAGGTTGCGCACCGCATGCTCTGGGTGTTCAACGAGGACGCGCCCGGAGTGGTCGGCCTGATTGGCTGCGCGATGGAAAAAAGCCGCGTCAACATAGCCGAGATGACCCTGGGAAGGCTCAAGAAGGAAGGAAAGGCGCTTGCCGCCCTGGCAATCGATTCCGAGGTGCCCAATGCCGCCATCGAAGCGCTTAAGGCCGACAGGCGCGTGGGCATAGTAAGGCAAATAAGCCTTGACGAGAGTTTGATTTATACGCCCAACAACGGCAACCACGCCAGCGGGAGTGAAGAATAATGCTTGAGCTCAAGTTCGTACGCGCAAACCCCGAAACCGTAAAGAAAGACCTTGAAAAGAGGGGCGACACCGAGAAGCTGGGGTGGCTGTCCGACCTTTTGGAAAAGGACAAGCTGGCACGCGAGCTTGCGCTCTCGGCCGAGGCGCTGCGCGGGAGGCGCAACAGCATTTCGCGCGAGATAAACCAGGCCAAGAAGGAAGGAAAGGACGCCGCTGCGCTTCTTTCCGAGGCCGCCGGGATTCCAGTAAAAATCAAGGAGACCGAAGTACAGCTTGCGGAAATCAACGAAAAAATCAAGTACTATCTGATGCGGCTGCCCAACATACTGCACGAGAGCGTGCCCGTTGGCAAGGACGATTCAGAGAACGTGCAAATCAAGACGTGGGGCGAGGCGAAAGTCCCGCCGTTCGAGCTGAAGAACCACGGCCAGCTCGCTTCTGAGAAGGGATGGGCTGACTTCGAGCGCGCTGCGAAGATTTCAGGCGCAGGATTCTACTTTTTGAAAGGACGGCTCGTCCTTTTGGACATGGCGTTGCAGAGGTTCGCAATGGACCTGCTTGTCAACCACGGCTACACCCCGATTATGCCTCCGTACATGATGAACCGCGCGGCATACGAGGGCGTGACCGACCTTGCCGACTTCGAGAAGGTAATGTACAAGATTGACGGCGAGGACGAGTACCTCATCGCAACCAGCGAGCACCCGATGGCAGGGATGTACAAGGACGAAATCTTTGAGGAGAAGGACCTTCCGCTCAAGCTGGCCGGCATTTCGCCCTGCTTCCGCAGGGAAATCGGCGCGCACGGAATAGACACCAAGGGACTCTTCCGCGTGCACCAGTTCCACAAGATTGAGCAGTTCATATTCTGCAAGCCCGAGGACTCGTGGACATTCCACGAAGAACTTCTTGCCAACGCTGAGGAAGTCTTCCAGAAGCTGGGATTGCCCTACCGCGTAGTCGCAATCTGCACCGGAGACATCGGAACAGTTGCCGCAAAGAAGTACGACCTGGAAGTGTGGATGCCGCGCGAGAACAAGTACCGCGAGGCCGTGTCCTGCTCAAACTGCACGGCCTACCAGGCCGCGAGGCTCAACATCAAGGTGCGCGACAGGAAGGACTTCGAGTCCAAGCAGTATTTGCACACGCTCAACAGCACTGCAATCGCAACCTCGCGCGCAATACGCGCAATACTGGAGAACTACCAGCACGAGGACGGCTCGGTGAGCATACCGAAGGTGCTGCAGCCATACATGAACGACAGGGAGACGCTGTAAACTGCCCGAAGTAATTAAAATTTAATTCGGTTCCAGTTCTCCCAATCACTTGAAAGTAGCGAAATTTCAGCAAATGCTACGTTCAAATCGGTTTTTGTCGGATGGGTTATATATTTTGAAACAATCTTGCTTGAAACAATAGCACACTTGCCTTTTCTATCTGAACCCGGCCTCGAGTCAACAAATACATAAAAAAAGTTTCGGGCTACGTTTTTTTTAACGGCAGTAAAACCATTTTTTGTGCTAGAAATATTCCAATATTTTTGGCCTTTTGCCGAACAATTTTTTACTTGAATAAAAACGGGTTTTAGCAAACTTGACTCGCGTAGCGCAATAAGGTCATATAATTGATAATTTCCTTTTATACTATTAACATTAACTACATGAAAACCGTGCGTTTCTAATATTTTTTTCACTTTTTTTCTCCGCTTGCTCCCCGTTTTTGTTGTTTTGTTTGTGACATGTACATTATCGCCTCATTTTCTTGTTCTCTCGGTATTGGGTTGAAAAAAGCCGGGAAGAAGCCCCAAATGCGAATTTACCTGCGTTCCTTCTTTATTTGCGCATAAAGTTTCTTAGCATTCATTCCCTTGCAAGAGCCCAAGAACTCCGAAAGGTCCAAAGCAGTTCTGGGAAAGTGCTCAAGGATTACGTCTGAAAAGCTTTGGCCGGACTTCTTCGCTGATTTCAGGCGAGCGTATGCCGCGTTGCTTAGGAAGAGATTGACCATACACATACTCTGTGGCTATACGGACTAATTTACTTTTATGGCACTCCGAACCGCCAAAGTCGCTTTAAAATCAACCCAAGTTTTTTATTTCCCTGCGGGAGTATTACCTATGGGCTGAATTGCCCGCACGGCAGACGCATCGATCCCGTAGGGAACTGGCTGCCGTCTCTGGCAGTTCCATCGGGCGGGTGGAAATCCCGTTGCCCATTCATTTTTTTGCCTGCTTTTCTTGTTTTGCTTTCCTTCTTCGGAACGCCCTGTCCCTTATTTCCGCGGTCCTGTCCAATATTGCGAAATAATCCTCGAAGGACAATACCTTTTCCGGCCGGCGCATTCCTGCGAAAGTCTCATTGGCAACAGTATGCGCAAGCGAGTGCTTTCCAACCCTTTCAAATGACACCTGTTCCGGAGCCAACCCCAGGTTGGTAAACCTATTGAAAAGAAAAATCAGCAACTCGCGGATGGACTCCTCGTTGCCGTCGTACTCCGGGTCGATTACGAGCCGGTCGCCCTTCCGGATGACAAGTTTTACTGCCAGGAAAACGGAATAAGTGAACATGCGGATTACCTTCACCTTCTTCGAGCGTTTTCTTTCCTGCCTGAACTGCCCGAGTTGTGAGTCTATCCTGCGCTTTTCAACGTGGCGCACAAGGGCACTATAGGGAGCCGTGGCACCGGTTACTCCTATTACCGTATCCGAACTGCTTTCCCACTTTCCGCTCTGGTCAACCGTCAAGGTAGCCATCAAAATCAAGAATACGGGGACGCGCCGGCTTTTAACGGAAGTATCAAACTAGAAGTAGATTTCCATTATCGTTCCAGCCTGCACGAGCGCCTGTCAGGGTAGGCCTTTTCGGGGTTGAACTCAACTTCGCGCAGGAACTCCATCAACGCCTTGGCGTTTCCGGGGTCGAGCAGCTTAACTTCGTGGACTACGCCGGGGTCCTGCGGGTCCTGGATTGAGACTATCGTGTTGCCGTTCTTCTTGTGCCGCGCCTCCGCCTTCTGGCCGAGGAACTCGTAGAGGTGGCCACCTAGGACGTTCTGGACATCGTACTTGGCATCCGCCGGAAGCTCGGAAAGGGGGGTCTTTCTCACGAGAAGCTGCTTGCACGGGCACTGGTAGTGCGCAATCGCAATGATTTTCTGCGAACGCTTGTTGCCGTTTGCCGGCGTGGTCTTTGAAGGCATATGCTCACCGTTGTAAAGTCGCCGAAAGGCGCATGAAAGGCGTCAGCGCCCGTTCCCGTAAACGCTGCCGCTACTTATCCTCTTGGGGTCGAATCCGAAGGCCCGGAAGTGTTCCATGAGGGCACCTGCACGGGTCTTGGAGACGAATTGGATTGGGTGGACCTCGGCCTTGGGGTCCTTGAAATAGAACGAATTGGTCCCCGCGTCCTTTGACAACGGCCCGACCAGCTCGTAGTAGTGCCCGTTGGCGACGTTTTCGGGTTTGAAGTCATTCCCGCGCGCAACGTCGGTAATCGGCGTTCTCCTCAGCATCACGCCCTTTTCGTAGTCGCCGTGCGGCACCACGAAGACCTCCTGCGGGGTTTTGACGCTTTTTACCGGTTTCTCGTTCGAAGGCACACTGCTCACCGTTGTAATCGCCCAGAAAGGGCGAAGGGGATTATTGAATTTTGGTGCCAACCTAATTAAATTGCTTTATAGCGTGATTTTGAAGCGCTCATGTCCTTTGCATCGTTCGTCCCGTGCGGCGCGTGCTTTTCGGAAGGCCGCTGCGCGCATACGCCTCGGTTTCCAGATAGGTCGTCGGGACGTTGCCGACGTACCTTACCGGACTGCGGCGCCCTGTCGCGGCCTTGAGCGAGTCGCTGATTGCCAGCGCGGACCGGTTGCGCCGGTTTGTTTCCATATAGTTCGGAAGCATCCTCGAAGGAAGACGGATGCGATAGTTCTTTTCCACATAGCCGTTGACCGCATCGGGAAGGTCGCCTTCAAAGAACACGATTTTCTTCGGGAGGTTGAGCTTCTCGTTGTTTGCGATGCGCCACTCGTTGCCGTTCTTCTGGATTTGCGCGCCCTTGGCTTCGAGAAGCTTCTGGAGGAAGCCCTGCGAGGTCAGGTTTCCCTCCGCGCCGCTCTTGAGATAGCCCTCCCACCTGCGCAGCAAATCAACGTTGTGGCCCAGTTGATTGGAAACCGAGTGGAACAGGCGTCCCTTGAAGGACTCGAAATCCCGCGGGTCAATCGCGTCTTTTCCCCTGAGGCCCAAGTAATGGTTGGTCTCTTGGGCAATCCTGTCGACTTTTTCCTCGTGCCGCTCGTAGAAACCCCGCCAGGATTCCTGCTCGGACTCCGCAAGCCCGGTGATGTTGTTGGTGGGCGCAAGCCTCAGCAAGGTGATTGCAAGGTCCCTTGCGGCGGCCTTTTCTCCGACGGCCTTTACGAACGGCCCGAGGTCGGACTCCCCTGACAAGTCGTGGTTGTACGCCTTGTTGGAAACGTCGAGCTTCTCCTGGTGCCGCCTTATCGAATCGTAGCCCGCATAATCCAACGCAAGCAAGCCGGATATGCTGTTCCAGTTCATCTGCTTGGAGTACCGCTCAAGCGCGTCCACGTGCGCCTTCTGGTCGTGCTTGCCCCACTCCGGCGCCTCATCATAGAGCTTCCTTGCGTTTTTTTGGGAGCTCTTGAAGATGCCAAGAAGGCTTTCCTTGACCTGCGGGTATATTCCTGCCTGCCTGATTTTGGAGACAAGCGCGTCGTACTCCTCGAGGTTTTGCTGTAAATAACTATGGCGCTCCGAAAACTGCTCTGCAACACCCCTTACCGAATACCGCTCGTTCGGCGGAGCGACTATCTTTCCCTCCTTGGAAAAGAACACGTCGGAGGGGAAGAACATCGCGCTTGCGTGCCTGAGGTTCAGCGCGGCCGGATTGCCGGGCTTCTTGTTTGCCACGACCAGGTCCCCCGCACCCTTATATGTAGTGCCTAACGCATAGTGCTTCTTGAGGGTGCGCGGCTCGAAGAGGTATGACACCGGGCAACCGGGCTTATAGTACAGACCCGGGGCCTCTTCGGGGATGCCGCCAATCGAGGTGTAAATCGTATTATAGAAAACCTTGTCAGGGTCCTTCTCAAGCGTTGCCTTGGCGGTCACCATCGGCCGCGTATTGGTTTCAAAGTCAACTCCGGGAACCAGCCCGCGCTTCAACAGCGCATATCCGGACAATATCTTGCCACTTTCCAGGTGCTTGAGGGCGTTGTTGACGTGGGTGGAGTGGAACACCGGCACGTCAAGGGGCTTCCTCCCATATACGAGCGGCGGTTTGGCGGGCTTTGCGGGCAAAAGGGTGCACCTGGTAAAATGCTTTTGTGCCTAACCTAATTAAATTGCTTTATCGGCCCAATAAGTAGGTCATTCTTAGAGTTGGATATAGACGATGTCAACGGATTCGCAGGCGGCATATGAGTTCCGCAAGCAGGTGGAGGCCTTGGAGAAGTTCCAGGGCCGCGGGACGCAGCTCATCAGCGTCTACATTACGCCGGGGTACCAGATTTCCGAGACTGCGGGGAAGCTGCGCGACGAGGCCGGCCAGGCGTCCAACATCAAGAGCACGAGCACGCGAAAGAACGTGATTTCGGCGCTTGAGAAGATTCTCCAATACTTGAAGGGCTTCCGCGCGGCGCCAAAGAACGGCATCGCCATATTCTGTGGTGACGTTTCCGAGACCGAGGGAAAGCCGGACATCCAGCTTTTCAGCGTAATCCCGCCGGTCCCGCTCGGCGTGCAGTTCTACAGGTGCGAAAGCAGGTTCGTCCTTGAGCCGCTCAAGGAGATGCTCGACAAGGCGGGCACTTACGGGATTGTGGTGATGGACGGCAAGGAAGCCACCATCGCAGTTCTCAAGGGAAAGCAGGTCAAGATAATACGTAGGCTCAACAGCACCGCGCACGCAAAGGTAAGCAAGGGCGGCCAGTCCGCGCAGAGGTACAACCGGCTGCACAACGAGGCCGTTGAATACTATTACACGCGAGTCGGCGAGGCGATGGCGCCGTTCCTTGAATACAAGGGGTTCGAGGGCGTCATCGTAGGCGGGCCGGGGCCGGCAAAGGAGGACTTCCTCAAGCAGAAATCCTACAATTACCAGCTCAAGATACTCGGGATGGTGGACACGGGCTACACCGACGAGTACGGCATCCAGGAGGTGCTGGAAAAGAGCGGGGACATCATAGCGGAGCAGGAGGCCGTCAAGGAAAAGAAGCTGCTTGACGAGTTCATGGAGCAAATCATGAAGGCCGGGCTCGCCACTTACGGGGAAAAGGAAGTGCGCGAGGCAGTTCAGAGCGGCAAGGCAAGCAAGCTTCTTGTGACCGAAGGCCTTGAGTTGAACCGCATCAAGCTTTCCTGCACCATGTGCGGAAAGACCGTTGAGAAGCTCGTTGAAAAGGTCGCGGAATACCAGAACACGCCCTGCGAGTGCGGCGGGGTCTACAAGGTCACTGAAGAGCACGACATCGTCGGCGAGATAGTGGACCTTGCGGAGAAGATGAACATCCCGATTGAAATCATCAGCAAGGAAACCTCGGCTGGTTTTGCGTTCTACGGCACGTTCCGCGGCTTGGGAGCGTTCCTGCGCTACAAGTAATTGCCCTCAAACCAACAGGCAAATTTTACGGTCATTCTTATGGATTTTCATTTCAAGCCCGAAGAGTTTATTGTCGAGGAGATTACAAGCGACGGCACTATTTTGGAAGTCGACAAGAAAATAGAAAACCTCTCCGGCATCCCGACTGCGACGTCCCAAGAGGGCGCAGAAGCTGGAGCGGAAACTGGCGAGGCAAAGCCCGGAAAGAACGAATTTTCCTGGTTCATCCTCCAAAAGCGCAACTGGAACACCCAGCAGGCGCTTGACGCAATCTCAATCAAGATGTACATACCGCGCAAGCGCTTCAACTTCGCAGGGACCAAGGACCGGAGCGCAATCACCACCCAGCTCTGCTCGGTATTCGGCGTGAGTGCGGAGCGGATGCTTACCGCGCACGTCAAGGACATTAAAATCAACGGTGCCTGGCCAGCGTCCGAGAAAATCAAGCTCGGAGTGCTGAAAGGCAACCGCTTCAAAGTCACGGTCAACAGGGAAAACTGCGGAATCGAGCCCGACTTTGAAAAGATATCCGAGGCCGCCCAAAAATCAAACACGATTACCAACTTTTTCGGCAAGCAGCGCTTCGGCTCCCTGCGCTCTAACACGCATTTAGTTGGGCACTACATACTCAAGAACGATTACAAGGGAGCAGTTGAGAACTACCTCGTGTTCCGCGACTGCGACGCAGAGGACTGCAAGGAGGAAATCTCGCCAACCCGGCGCGAGGAGCTGGAAGTGCGCAAGAAGCTGGAGCAGGACTGGGACTACAAGGCTGCTCTCGGGTATTTTCCGGCGTGGCTCAAGTACGAAGTCAGCATAATCAGGCATATGAAGGACAACCCTACTGACTACATCGGCGCGATACGCAAGATTCCCCGGAGCATACAGCTGATGTTCATCCACGCGGCTCAGGCTGACGTTTTCAATGCGGCTGTTGCCGCAAGGATTTCTGCCGGAAAGCTGAGGACGCCGATTGAGGGCGACTTCTTTGCGCCGATTGATGCGCTCGGTTTCCCGGACGATGAGAAGGCGATTGCGGTGGATAAAACAAACAAAAATGAAATCGCTGCAAAAATCGCTTCCAATGAAGGCGTGCTTTGCGCAAGCCTTGTCGGGATTGACACCGCAACCATAGACGAGTTCTCGCAGGCCGAGATGGACAGGCGCGGGCTTACCAAGGAAATGTTCTCAATCAAGTCGATGCCCGAACTCTCAAGCAAGGGCGGGATGCGGCCGCTGTGGGTGAATGCAGTGGGACTTAAAGTTGAGAAGGTAGAAACGCCACAAGCAGAAGGCACGACTGCGGGCGCCGCAGTCAGGCTCTCATTCTCATTGCCTTCTGGCGCTTATGCGACTGTGGCGGTTGAGCAGCTACTTGGGAATTGAATAAACAGAATAACCGTCGGACGCAAGCAGCCTGTCGCCTTCCAGCCCAAGCGGGTCGGATTTTGTGGAATTGCCTGCGACCACCAAATCAATTCCGTAAAGCTGCATCAACAGCCGCGTATCCGAATTGATTGAACCGTTCGTTACCTGCTGGGCTATGTAGACTCGCGACTCGAAATCGGGCAATTCCTCCGCAAACGAGCCGAGCAGGACCTTCTTCTGTGAAGAATAATACGGGATTGCGTAGCTTTGCGCAAACCCTGCGTAGACGCTTGACTGCGGGTATTGGGCGACGGCCATCGCAACCGCCCCGGATTGCGCGTCAAGCGGGGTCGAGCGCCAAGTCGTGAACGAGTTGAAGCAGGCTGCCACGACCACCAAGGCGCAGAAGAACGCCACTCGGAAGCGCCTGCTGCTTATGGTCCCTTGGAGCGAGGAAAGGAACAGAGCGCTCATCGCGGCAAGCGGCAGCGCGAGGTAGGGAAGCTGACGGAAGGAAAACGGCGCGAAAGCCGAGAGCGCAACCGGCGCTGCGAAGAGCGCGGCAACAACCGCCGGGACCCTTCCCTTGTAAGCCAACAGAGCCACTCCGGCCAAACCAGCCACCAGCAGGGGAAGCGAGAAGAACTCGAAGATTCCGGGAGTGATTACGAACGGGTTTGAAAAGCCGAGCGCAGTCCGGGGCACGAAGTAGATGAAGATGAACAGCCCGACAAAAGACTCGATGATTAGCTCCTTGATTCTTTTCCCGAAGAGCGCGAGCACGCCAAGGCAAATCATAGCTGCCATGAAGGAGCGGAAGTGCGAAAGCGAAAGCGCAGTAAGGATTGCAAAGACTACAAGCAGGCTTGATTTTTTGTAAAAGAAGTACACCGCGGCAAAGCATAGCACCAGGCCGAGGGTTTCTGATATTGGAGTCAGCGTGCGGTAGTAAATCCAAGGCGAGAGGAACACCGCAATTCCCGCAAGGCAGCACACCGCCTCGTCGGCATTCCGGGAAAGTTCGGACAGGACCGAGCGCGCAAAGAGGTAGCCGAGGCAGAAGAAGAGGGTTGCGAAGAAGAATGCGAATGCATTTGTCGAATCGGAAAGCGAAAGCCCGGTAAGCTGCGAGAACGCCGCAAGCAGGACGTCGAAAAGCGGCGGGTAGCTCGTCGCGCCAGCGCCGATTGCGCTGCTTTCAACTGGGTAGCCGTTGGAAATCAGGTAGCTTGCAGAGCGGCCGCGTTCGTAGGCGTCGGAAGTGATGAACGAGTAGTTGAAATAGAAGTGCGAAAAGAGAACCGCAACGAACACGAGGCCGAGGCAGGCTGCAAAGACTGCGGATACTTCCTCGCGACCGGTTGCACGCACGGTCATTTGGACCGCCTTGCAAGGAGCGCCACGAAAGCCGCGCTCACAAGAGTTGGGAACCACAGCCTCGCCACGTCAAAGCAGAAGAAGATGGCAACCAGCAAGGCCACCGGGTACGCGCCCTGCAGGAGGAAGACGCCAACCAGCTCAAGCAGGCCGAAGCCGTGCACGAAGGGTATCTTGGATGCGAAGAACGTGACTGCGAATGCGCCGGCGGCAAGCACCAGGCCGGGGTTGAGGTGGAACGCAAGGAAGCAGGCATAGAATGCGACGAATTCGAAAGTGAAGGAGACTGCGACAAGAAGGACCGACTCCTTTGCGGGCGTCGCGAGCATCCTGCGGAAATCCTTCGAACACGAGTGCAGGTATTCCGGGAAAAAGCGCTTGGGAATAAGGCGCTCGAAAAAGGAAAGGTTGCCAAGGCAAAGGTAAATCAGGACAACGGAAACGACGCTGAACGCGATTCCAGCCATAGTCGCGTAGAGGATTTCAGCCGAAAGCTGGGAGCTGAAAAGTATCAGGAAAACTACAGCTGCAACCGCTGAAAAAAGGATTTTGTGCAGCTTGGTCGCAAAGCTTGAAATCACGATGTGGGACATCCCGGCTGTGTCGCGGCGCGAAAAATATCCGCGCAGGGCGTCCGAGCCTACGCCCATGGGCGTGAGCGCGCCTGCTGCTGCGGCAAAGGTAAGAAGCGCAGCTTCCCTGCGCTGGATGCCTGCCGACTTTGCCCACGCAAGGGACCAGAAGAATATGCTTGCAAGGTAGGCAAGGAGCGCAAGGCCGAACACCGACCAGTCCGCACCCGCAAGGTAGTCCCCCCCGCCAAGGAACTTGACGATAGCGTACGCGACAGCGCCGAACACGAACAGGTAGGCGAGGGCCGAGAGGGCCTTGTTGCGCATCGAGGATGCACTGCCATTGAAAGCCAAACGATTCACTGCGATTAATCAATAATCCGTGCAATAAAAATCGGCCGGAGAAGAAGAAAAAAGCGCGGAGGGTGGGATTCGAACCCACGCACCCCTTACGGAGTAACAGATTAGCAGTCTGCCGCAATGGCCACTATGCGACCCCCGCGCAAGAAGAACAATATTGTGGTAAAATACCAATAAAAACGGGCCAGTGCCTTCCGGCCCCGTTCGGAATCATGGCGGGCAAGCCCTGCATCGTAGGCATAAGACCAAGCCGCTGGTCGGCACCCCTTTCTCACCCTTGTATCTTTGGAGCACGCGTTGCAGTCCTTATAGTTGCTCCTTCCGGCCTGGCTCGTTCGGAATACAACGCGTAACCAAAGGCAAGGGGTCGACGATCGGGATATCGGACGACTCCGTCCTTTGCATCCTCAACAGGGCATCACCCTCCTCGAAGGGGTTGGAGTGACAGGAAACCCTTAGCTTCCCGGCTAGCCCGCCGATTAAAACAATGGGGCTAATGGATAATAAGACGGACGGAAAGCCACGGATTGGGCGGTTTTTGCAGGGAAAAAACCGCAATTTTACGAGTGCGGGCCACACATCTGTTTTTATATTTTGGCAGTTTACACCAAATATAAGCAATTCTAACGCCAAACGCGATTTTGCAGAGGTAGGTATCAGATGGAAGAGATCATCTCCGAGGCACTCAAGACTTCGACAAAGACCGTCTCGCACGGCATCTCAGGCTCGGGGCCCACCAAGGACTTCGAGTTCCAGACCCCGAAAATCATGGTAATCGGTGCCGGAGGAGCAGGATGCAACTCGATCAACCGCCTCTCAAAGATTGGAATCCGCGGGGCGGACCTGGTCGCAATCAACACCGACAAGCTCCACCTCGGGATGATTTCCGAGAGCGTCAAGAAGGTTCTCATCGGCGCGTCAATCACGCGCGGCCTGGGAGCGGGCGGCTACCCCGAAGTCGGCCAGAAGTGCGCCGAGGCATCGAGGCCGTACCTGGAGAAGATGCTTGAGAACGTGGACATGGTCTTCATCACAACTGGAATGGGCGGAGGCACTGGCACCGGAAGCGCGCCTGTGATTGCGAACATCGCAAAGTCAAAGGGAGCGATTGTAATCAGCATCGTGACCTTCCCGTTCGCGCTCGAGCGCGCCCGGCTTGAGAAGGCCGAGGAGGGGCTCGAGAAGCTCAAGGAGCAGTCCGACACGATTATTGTCATCGACAACAACCGCCTCGTGCAGATTGTGCCCAACCTGCCGATTGACCAGGCGTTCGCAGTTGCGGACGAAATCATCGCCCGCGCCGTACGCGGAATCACCGAGACAATCACGACTCCCTCGCTCATCAATCTGGACTTTGCAGACGTCCGCGCGGTAATGAGCAACGGCGGAGTCTCGATGATTGCGGTAGGCGAGGCCAAGGGGACCGCACGCGAGGAGAACGTGGTCAAGAACACGCTCAGCCACGCTTTGCTTGACGTTGACTACGCCGGCGCAAAGGGAGTATTGCTCCACATCACCGGAGGCGCCGACATGACGCTTGGGGAGTGCAACCACATCGGCGAGGCGCTCACCGAGCAGGTCGACCCGCACGCGACGGTCATCTGGGGAGCAAGGATCGACCCCGGCTTCGAGGGCAAGATAGAGGCAATCGCAATCTTCACCGGAATCCACAGCCCGTACGCGATGGGCAAGGAGCCGGCTGCGGCAAAGAAGGGCAAGTACAAGACCGACATGGGCAGCCTGGACGAGATTGCGTTCTAGGACCGGGACGGGTTCTTTCCCAGCCCAAAACCCTTTTTTTATTTCTTCTTTTTCCATTTTGACTTTTCCTTAGCCCTGCTTTGCATTCTTCCCGTTTTTCCCAAAACTTTTGGCTTTCTCTTTTAAACCTTAAGCTGCAAACATATTGGATATCAATGACAGTAGCAGGGAACGGTATAATCGAGAACTGCCGCAAGTGCTATGTTGACAACGGGTTCGGAGTGCGCCTCGAGCAGAGGGGAAGCAACGAATACGTCTGCAGGTACTGCAACAGCCGCTACACGGTCGAGAACGGACTGATGAAGGGGCTTTGAAGCAAAAACTCGGTGCTAAAAAAAATGGACGAAAAAAAGCCGGAAATAGACGAGCGCAAGCTGCGCGACATGTTCAGGCAGGCGGTTGAGCGCGGCGCAATCGAGTCGGTCATCCACTTCGACGCGCACGGCACGCGCAAGGACGCGGTCGAGAACGCGATGATTGACATGATTTCGCGCATGAACAAGGAGCTCGGCGTGCTCTACTGCAAGGGCGAGATTGACGAGGCCATGGAGAACAACGACCTCTACTCCTGCGCAGCGGAAGTCCACCTGCTCACCACCAACTACAATGCGCTTGTCAACATCGCAATCAAGTACGCGCCCATAGCAGTCGAGATTCGCGCCCCGGGCGAAGTCAAGCTCACCGCCGAGGAGGCCCAGATAAACATACTTGACATCGCGCAGGCGTCGCAGGACTTCGCGAAGGTCTTCTTCGAGAAAATCATGAACACCGAGGACTTCGCCAAGTTCAACCAGCAGATGGAGAACAGGGCCAAGCTCGGCGAGATACTGCGCAACAAGGCGGCTGCAGAGAAGAAAAAGGACTGATTTTTTACCTTCATCCGGGGCGTCCGCTGGCAACCCCTAAAAATCCAAACGCATAGCTTAGGCGCGCTTCTGGAAGAGCTCCTTCATCAGGTCGCCGTACGCGGGCCGCGTGATGAGGATTCCGACGAGCACGCCGATTATTGTGGACATCCCGAAGCCCACGATTTCGACGATACCGGAGAGTATGAGCGGGAGCATCGCCGCGATGACCACGCCTGCGACGGTGAAGATGACAAAGAACGCCTTCTTGATGCGCTCCTTGACCTCGTACTCGTCGTGGGAGTCGTCCTCGTCATCCGCGTGCCCGCGCCTGAGCATCTCCTCGGTGATGACTATCTGGTCGGCCACCCCGCTTCCCATGAGGACGATGATTCCTGCCATCGCCGAAAGGTCGAGCGTGCCGAACACGCCGATTATCGCGGTGGTGAGCAGGACCTCGATGCTGTTGAACAGCACGATTGGCAGCACCAGCACGGCCTGGCGGTAGCGCAGGTAGATGAGCAGGCTCACGGCAAAGATTCCCGCGACGAGGGCCATCCAGCTGTACTGCAGGAAGCGCTCCCCGAGCGAGGGTGCCACTGAGAACGAACTCCCGATGGTTGTTGAAACCGGGAGCTTCCCGCCCGAGATGACGCTCTTGAGCTCGCGGAGCTCCGCAAGCGCGCTTTTCTGCTGCTCTGCAGCGGTGGTGCCCTTTGCAGGACCCGAGACTTGGAAGATTTGGTTGACGCTGCCGTCTGCAAGGCTCGGCGAGAGTATCGGCGAGCAGATGAGCCCGATTGCCTCCCAGCGGGAGACCTCGATGGACAGCTGGCCGCCGCTTGTGACCGCTTCCGAGACTGAAGTGTACTCCGGCTTGATGTCAGCAGAGGCGAGGCGCTTGACCGTAGCGTTGCGCTTCTGTATCGCAGCGGCTATTGCCGGATAGGCGTCCTCGACGCCCTCCTCGACGATTATGTATGAGACTGACTGGCTTATCGTAAGGTTCTGCGCGTCCTCCGCGTAGACAAGCGCAATCGGGTCGGTGTTCCTGCCAAGGACGTCGGCTATCGCGGGCTGCACGCCGTCCGAGACGAATCCAAGGCTCTGGTTCGGAAGTATGGTCGATTTCCTTGCAATAATCAGTGCCTTCTCGGGCCGGTCAAGGAACATGTAGACGGGGTAATTGCCCTTCCCAAGCGCGGCCTTTGCAAAGCGCTCGCCGCCCTCGCGGCTGACCGCAAAGCCGAGCTGCCAGGTCTTGCCCGACTCGGTGGTGACCACGCTCTCCTGGTTCGAGCCGCCTACTGCGCCCGAAAGCACGTCCGAACCCGAGACCGCGGTCTGGCCGTCTATGAGCGCTTCGAAGCGGCCCTGCTGCTTGAGCACGTTGCGCACGCTCTCAATCGCATCGGGAGAGGCCTTCGGTATCTCGACCAGGATTTCGCTGTTGCCAACGGGCCGGACTACGGACTGGGAGAGGCCGAACTTGTTTATGCGAAGCTTGACGGTCTCCACTATGGAGTCCATCGTGGCCGTGTCCACGCTCTTCTCAAGCGTGATGGGTATGCGCACGCCGCCGGAGAACTCTATGCCCGTGTTGAGGCCCTTGAGCCAGATGAGCGCGAACGCGAAGGCCACGCACACCAGCACGAGCTGGACGCGCCTGTTCTTTGCAATCCGGAGCCAGTTTACGTGAGCAGCCATCAATAATCACTATTTCTTCCCAAAGAAGTGCAGGATGAGCACGGCGTTGCCGAACCACGTCGCTATGAAGTCCACGATGGCGCCGATTACCGCGACCGAGGCTATCTGGTAGTAAGTGGAGATTGAAAGCACCGTCGACGCTCCGAGCAGGACGCTGTAAGATATGAGCGTGGCGATGTTTATCATGACGGCCATCTTCATGGCCTCGAACGCGCGCTCGTGGGCGGTCCCGTCCGAGCGCTTGAGCACGCGCACGGTGAGGAGAACGTCGGTGTCGAACGAGAACGCAATCAGCATCAAAAGCGCGGCGAAGGATGCCAGCGTAAGCGGCAGTCCGAGCACGGACATCACGCCAAGAGTGATTATGATGTCCGAGATTGCTCCGAACACCACCGCAAACGAGGGTATGAACGAGCGGAAGATGACAAAGACCACGATTGAGGTCAAAAGGAACGACAGTACGAGGATTTGGATGGTCTTTGACAGGAACTGCTTGCTCAAAGTCGAGCCGACTTCGCGCGCGGAGTAGGACGAGACGGGCGCGACGGACTTGACCTGCTCTATAACCTGCTGCTGGTAGGAGTCCTGGCGGTCGGTGTAAGTATCGTGCGCAAGCGCGTATGCGTCAAGGGCCTTCTGGGGAACGGCTGAATTGTCGCCCAGTGCCGAAAGGACCTCGCCGGACTTGGCTACGACCTTCGCCTCAAGGCCCGCCACGGTCGCCTGGGACTTCTCAAGGTCAGTCGAGGTGACGGTCCCGGAGTCCACCTGGGCCTGCAGGTAAGTGTATTCAAGCGAGGCGGAGTCAAGCTCGGTCTTCAGCGAATCAAGCTCGCGCGAAGTTGCCGAGGCGTTCTCCAGCGCGTCGCTTGGCCCGAGCTCGATTTCCAGGCCGGAGCCTCCGTCAGGCGCGGAGAACGACCGGACGTCCACGCTGGAGGAGAACTGCGAAAGCTTCTCCTTCAGGATGCCGGTGTCAACTCCCGTGGCGTTGGTGTAAACGGTAAGGAGCGTGCCGCCCTTGAAGTCAAGTCCGTAGGTCACTCCGGGGTAGACGAAGATGGCAAACAGCGACAGGAGTATGAGCACTATCGGGACGACTATGAGCTGGTTGTAGTGCTTCCAGTGAAAAGGATTCTTCATCCGAGTTTACCCCTTGAATTTCCCCTGACTTGCCCGGGCAGATATGAAAACGCCTAGGCCTAGAATTACCCTAAAAGAGTAAATTATTCCTAATTCGCCAAGTTTAATAACCCTGTTCATAAAGCGCGGCCATAAGGCGGGAACACCCGGCAACAATTGCGCACGCACTATTGCATATGGTAGAAAAAGCTTTCACGTCCAAAGAATAATCACTCATTATGAATTATGAGTTTAATGCAGGGGTAGCAAAGCCAAGGGTGAACCTGGCGGTTCCCCCTGTGGTAACCCACCTCCCTTTTTAGCCTTAAGTTGATAAAGAATATTCCATCCAATGCAGGGGTAGCAAAGCCTGGTCAAATGCGTAGGACTCAGAATCCTATCCTTTAGGGGTTCGAGGGTTCAAATCCCTCCCCCTGCAT
>JBAYMJ010000014.1:0-35665 GCA_041663565.1 Candidatus Micrarchaeia archaeon
CACATTACCGGCGACGCCTACCCCAAGTTCGACAAGCTCTTTCCGTTCAACAAGGGAGTTGGCCTTGAGTTCGACAACTTCGAGCCGCAGCCCATCTTCGGAGTGCTCCAGGCGACCGCAAAGAGGATGGGAAAGACCATCACCGACGAGGAGATGCTCCGCACGTTCAACCTGGGCTGGGGCTTTGCGCTAATCGTCTCCGCTGAGAATGCAGAAGGCGCGATGGACTTCTTCACCAACAACGGCATTGCGTGCGAGCGCATAGGCGCGGTCAACTCCAAGGCAGGCCGCATCAGCGCCAAGTACAAGGACCGCGTGTTCAACCTGGTTTGAGCCGCAGGCAAATTCCCCATTCATTCTTCGGAATATTTTCATTGAAAGGTGCATTGTTTCCATGTTTCCAGTAACCCTGTATAAAAAACTCAAGCGCGGCCCCCAGGTCATCACGCTCAAGGACGCCTCCACAATCTCCGCATACACCGGGGTCGCGCCAGGCGACCGCGTGCTTGATGCAGGTGCGGGAAGCGGCTTCCTCACGATTTATCTCGCCTCGCTTGTCGGAAAGGACGGCAAGGTGTATGCTTACGACATACGCGAGGACTTCGCCGAGCTTGTCCGCAAGAACGTGGAGAAGGCCGGGTTTACCGACCGAGTTGAGCTCAAGGTAGGCGACGTGTTCGAAAAAATCGAGGAGACCGAGCTTGACTTGGTGAACTTGGACATGGCATGCTCGGAGAAGGCGCTTCCGAATGCATTCGCCGCGCTCAAGGCAGGCGGTTACTGCACCGGCTACCACCCAAACGTGGAGCAGGTCAAGGCATTCGTTACAGTCGGCACCGAGCTTGGTTTTACGCACGTCATCTCGCTTGAGACAATAGAACGCGAGCTTTTGGTGCGGCCACACGGCTGCAGGCCTGCCACAACCGGGCTCACTCACACCGGCTACATAACCATCTTGAGAAAGCCGAAGGAAGCGGCCAAGCCGGCGCCAACTGCAAAGGCCTAGTTTGTTCCACCTGTCTTTCCGGCCGAAGGATACGGAAAAGCGCGACTGCACCTAGAACCCGTTTTTCAGGCCGGCAACACCGCCTAAACCCTGTTTTTTAGCGCATAGGCCACAAGGAACAGCGCAAAGCTCGAAAGCGCAATCGCAGCTCCCGTTGCCACGCCGATGTAGTATGACGCGATTATCCCGACCCATACCGAGAGGATTCCGAAGATTGCGGAGAGAATGAGCGTGGTTGTGAAGTTCTTCCTCAGCTGGAGCGCCGCAAGGGGCGGGATTATCATCAGTGCCGAGACTAGCATTATCCCGGCAACCCTGAGGGCGAGGACAACCGTGATTCCGACGAGGCCGAAGAAGACGTAGTTGATTATGGACACGGGCAGCCCGCTTGCCTTGGCGCTGTCCTCGTCAAAGGAAATGTAGAATAGTTGCTTTCGCAGCAGCACGATGGTCGCGATGACTATGGCCCCGAACACGGCTATGAACTGCAGGTCGGAACTTGTTATGGCGAGGATGCTGCCGAAAAGGTAGGACATAAGGTCCACGCTCGTGACGTGCGCAAGGGAAAGGAGCACGATGCCAGTTGCGAGGCCCACTGGCAAAAGGAGGCCGATTGCCGCATCGCCTGAAATCTTCATGTTCTCGCGGATGCGGTTGATTCCAAGGCCCGAAAGCAGGGCCACGAACCCGGTCACTACGAGCACGTCCGCGCCGAATGCAATCGCAGCTGCAATTCCCGCAAGGCTCGCGTGCGCTATCCCGTCGGTCATGAACGAAAGCTTGCGCAGGACTATGAACAGGCCGAGCACCGCGCAGATTACAGCGACTATGGTGCCTGCGATGAACGCGTTCTGGATGAATTGGTAGGACAGGAACTCAAGCATTTTCAATCATCTTTGTCTCTTTAGGCAATATCCGTTTGCATTCAGGCGCCATGCTCGTGGTCGTGCGTGATTGCGTGCACGCCGTGGCCGTAGGCCTTGGGAAGCGCGCCGCTCTTTGCGATGTCCTTGGGGTGGCCGCAGAAAAACACCCGGCGGTTGATGCAGATTACCTTGTTGACCAGGTAGGACATGAACGTGAGGTCGTGCGAGATTATGACTATGGTGATGCCGTTCTCGTGCAGCCGCTCAAGCAGGCAGCAGAACTTCTCCTGCTGTTCGGAGTCGATTCCGGTGGTGGGCTCGTCGAGGAGAAGCAAGTCCGGCTTTGAGACAAGTGCGCGTGCAAGGAAGGCCCGCTGCATCTGGCCGCCCGAAAGCTCTCCGATGCGCCTGTCAGCCTGCTTTTCCAGGCCGACTTCGTTCAGGGCGTCCAAGACCGCCCACTTTTGCTCCGAAGAAAGCGGCAGGATCCCCGGCTTCTGGGCAAGGCCCATCGCAGCCACCTCGAAGACGCTTGCGGGGAAATTCGGGTCGAACTGCACTTTCTGAGGCACGAAGCCTATGCGGTGCCAGTCTGAAAAATCAGGCTGCTTTTTTCCAAACAGCTTCACGCTGCCGGAAGTCGGTTTTTCCAGGCCGAGCGCAATCTTGAACAGCGTGCTCTTCCCAGCCCCGTTGGGCCCGATTATGCCCAGGAAGTCGCCCTTCTTGACTGCAAACGAGACGGCCTCAATCGTGGGCTCGCCTGCGTAGGAGAACGAAATCCCGTCAAACTCAAGAATGGGGGGTTTTCCTGCGTCTTTTTTCATGAAAGGACCTTTGCGAGCGTGTCAGCATTTTCACGCATCACGGACAGATAACCCTTGCCTTCAGCCCGGTCCTCGGCTGTTAGCGTGTGCAGCGGGTTGAGCTCAAGCACCGTGCCGTTGATTTCCTTCGCTATGGCCTGCGCTGCTCGCGGGTCCAGGAACGGCTCTGCAAAGATGGTGGTGATGTTCGTCGCCCGCGCGGTGTCGACTATTGCGGCCATCTCCTGCGCGCTGGGCTCGTCGCCTGCGAACTCCTCGATTACGGCGGCGTAGGAGAGGTTGTACCTTGCGTTGAAGTACGTGAATGCGGGATGGAACCCGACGTACTTGCGGCTTGACAGGTTGGAGGTCCTGTTCACGATATAGGCGTCCAGCTCGTCCAGTTTCGTGTAGTATGCCGACGTGCGCTCCTGGTAGTACGCCGAGTTGGCCGGGTCAACCGAGATGAGCGCGTTCCGTATCCCGAGGATTTCCTTCTTTGCCATCATCGGGTCGAGCCACACGTGCGGGTCGTAGAAGCCGTGGTCCTTGTCCTCCGCTTCGACCAGCGTGATTCCCGCAGACGCGTCGATTGCGCGGACTGACTGCGGGAGGGCCTTTGCGACGCTCGCCGCATACGGCTCAAGCCCGGCGCCGTTGAACACGAATATGTCAGCAGAGTTTATGAGTTCCAGGTCCTTGGGGCTCGGCTCGTAGGTGTGCGGGTTCGTGCCGTCCGGAAGCAGGTTCACCACGGTCGCGCCGTCGCCCGCCACGTGCCTCGCGAAGTCCTCGAGGAAATATGTTGTGACCACGATTACCGGCTTGTGGTATGCCGCTGCTGTTGGAGTTGCTGAGATGGTGGAGTTTGAGGCGGGTTGGAAGGCCTGCTGGGTGCAGCCTGCAAGAAGAAGGCAGGATAAAAGAAGGCATATGCTGATGCAGAAAAACCTGGCATTCATGGGAATCACGTATTATCCAACGCGGCCAAGGTTATTAATAATTGACAAAATAGTTAATAACATTCCGCGCCTGCTTTTTATTGGTGTTATTAACAAATGGCCATAATCAGCATCTCTGTTGACGACAGTACCCTGAAGGAGGCGGACGAGGCGGTTGGGAAGATGGGGATGCGCAACCGCTCCGAGCTTTTCCGACGGGGCGTGGAAAGCATCCTTTCCGAGGCGCGGCAAAACCAGGCTCTCCCGGCGAACTCGGACGCGGTGCTCATCGCGGTGCACGACGAGGACGTGGAAGGCGAGGTCACCGCAATCAAGCACGGCTACGAAAAGATTACCGTGATGCAGACGCACACCCACATCGGAGCCGACAAGTGCCTCGAGGTGTTCGTGCTCAAGGGCGACGGCAGGAAGATGTCGGAGTTTTCCCAGGAGCTCCTCGCGAACAGGAAAATCAAGTATTCGCGCCTGGTACGGACCTAGGGTTTCAAGCCGAGTGGGACAACGGGCAACTATTCCTAGACTAAAGTGACCTGCTCGTCGCAGGCAGTCCCGTTCCACCCTTCGCCGCAGGTGCAGGTCAGGTTCTCGTTGCACGTCCCGTGCAAGCAGGACGGGTCGCAGACCGGGACGTCGCAGCTCAGGCCGTCCCATCCGGCCTCGCACTGGCACTGGTGGCTTTCCGAGCAGTTGCCGTGGGCGCAAATCGGCGAGCACACTGGAACGTCGCAAGTCGTGCCGTTCCACCCGGCCGGGCAGTCGCACGTGCGGTTCTCGTTGCACGTCCCGCGCAGGCACTCCGGCTCGCAGACTACTGTAGAGCAGTCGGCCCCTCCAAAGCCCGGCTTGCATTCGCACACGTGCTGCGTGTTGCACGTCGAGCCGTTCCTGCACTCCGGCTTGCACATCGTGATATTGCAGAACTCCCCGCCCCACAGGTCGTCGCATAGGCAGGAGCGGTCGTTCTGGCAAGTGCCGTGGTTGCAGGGCTTGTCGCAGATTGGGAGGTTGCAGGACACTCCCTGCCAGTTCTTGGTGCATTGGCAGGTGTGGTTCTCTGCGCACAAGCCGTTGACGCAGGAAGGCGAGCATACGGGGATGGTGCACTGGGCGCCAGCCCAGCCGGCTTCGCAGCCGCAGGTGTCTGGGGCGACGCACGAGCCGTGGTTGCAGGATAAGTTGCAGATGGGAACGTCGCAGGCGGTGCCGTTCCAGCCGGACTGGCAGCTGCAGGTCACGTTGTCGGCGGCGAGCTTCCCGTGGGTGCAGAGCGGGTTGGGGGTCGCGACGCCGAGCGCGGCGGTGACGGACGCCCTGACCTGGTCGTTCGAGTACGCCGCGTACGCGACTACTGCAAGGGCGACGAGCGCGCCGAGCACTAGGTATGAGACGTGGCCCCGACGTCTTGAATCTTCTTCGGTCTTGAAAGGACGGTTCGCCATATGCCGCTATCAACATTCCTTATGCCATCTAGGGTATTATAAACTGTTTTCGGCCCCGGCAAAAACTGCGCCTCGCCGAACCGTTATTAACGCGCCAGCGCCTTCCCCTATCCTATGGGCAGGAAGAAAGACGGGGCAAGGCCGCTTCTTGTTGCGCTTGCCTTCCTTCTGGTAGTGCTTGCGGCGATAATCATTTCAAGCCAAAGGCAGGGTTCGGCCCTCGAAGACCCGGGCACGGACCTCTCCGCGCTTTACCAATCCGCAGTAGCCGATGCGAAGGCCGTCGCGGCATACAAAATATACCCGGGCCTCGTGGCCATAACAAGCTCAAACGACGAGCTGGTTCGCGACCCGGCCGGCCGCGTGCTCTTCGTCACCTGGACTTCCTGGGCTGGATACGACGGGTCGGCCGGCAGCGACGTTCCGCTTTCCCGCGAAGTCTGGGTCACCGCGTCCCCCCAGCTTGCGGACTACTGCAAGGCCCTCCCGGCAGGCGCAAACCGCACCCTGTGGCTGGAGTCGCTCACCGGCGTGCCTCCCGGGAGCGGAAAGACCAGGTTCGTGGAGATGTATGCAAGCGAACGCGACGTGTTCAGGCCCTGCCCAGACAACGAAATAACCGACTCTGCCTGCGGGCTGGAATTCCCTTCGGACGCCACTGCGGAGTACCGCGCATGGTTTCAGGGCCTGAACGCGAGCTCGTACGGCGCCGACGGCTACCCTTGGACGCGGCTCGGATACACGTACAACTGGGGCTTCGCGGGCTCGCGGGATTATTTTTCAAGGGTGGGCTTGAGCGAGTTCGTGATAAGGCGTGGCGCGACAGTAGGCGTGCGCTCAGTCTCAAGCCTTGAGCAGTACTGCGCCTAATGTTGAAAAAAATAAAAAGAATGGCCCGCGGCCTTCAGGCAGGCAACGTCGAGACCTTCGCCACCAGGAAAAACATCAAGGCAAGCAACGCGATGATTCCCAAAAGCACTGTCGGCACCAGCAAAGTCGCAAGCGCGCGCATCGTGCTGAACTTGTGGATGCTGCGGAAGGAGATTACCATCGCGTAGAACCCGTACAGCATTATCGCGAAGCTGGCAAACCCGTAAAGCGCCCCCGCAACGCCCGTGCGTACCGGCACGCCGTAGGTATAGGTTGCCGGCGCATACAGGACGTCGAACACGAACGCCACAAGTGCAACCACTATTGACAGTGGCGCCTGTATCACCGCCATCGCGTAGGTCTGGCTGGCGTAACCACCCTTTCCGCCAAGGAGCCTCGCAAACAGGAAAAGTATGCCTGAAAACACCAGCAAAAGCAGCAGGACTATCACCGCGCCGCTTACTATGGTGGCGACAAGCGCGCTTACGATGTCGGTCCTCGAGTTGACCAGAAGGGCAAGCTCGGTGATAAAGACGCTGACTACCCCGCCGATGGCGGCCCACCTGACCGCAGTTGAAATGTCGGACTTTACGTTCGCGGGCCTTGAAAAGAACTTGACCGGGTCGGCGAGCGCTCTCTGCCACGTATCGCACATCTTGTCCAAATCCATAATCCCCAGCCCACCTTGGGCGCGCCGCGCCCGTATGGATTAACCTTTCGCGGGGTATAAATGGCTAACTTTTGGCCGCGGATAACGTGGGCCTGCGCCATTTTTTATTTTCCAAAAGGATAGACTCCTTTGGACGCCAAGCGCGGCGGTGGTTCGGAATGGATTTTGGGTTCCTGAAAGGAAGGCAGGCGTGGATGCTTGCGGCAAGCATCGCAGTCGCACTGGCCGCCGGATTGATAGGCTCGTTTTTCACCATACCGTCAATCCCGACCTGGTACGCCCAGCTTGCAAAGCCGTCATTCACCCCTCCAAGCTGGGTCTTCGGCCCGGCCTGGACGCTGCTGTACGTGCTTATGGGAATCGCGTTCTTCCTTGCGTGGAGGAAGGACTTCAAGGGAGCTGGCCGGAACACCGCAATCGGAACGTATTTCCTGCAGCTTGCGCTGAACGTCCTGTGGTCAATAGTGTTCTTCGGATGGCACTCGCCGCTCGCAGGCCTTGCCGTCATCGCGCTCCTCTGGGTTTCGATTGCCGCGACTACCGCCGTATTCTGGCGCATATCCAAGGCCGCGGCGTGGCTCCTCCTGCCGTACCTTTTGTGGGTAAGCTTCGCGTCGCTGCTGAACTATTCGGTCTGGACGCTCAACGGCTGAAGATATGGGAATCGGGTTTTTTCATGCGCATAACATTCCTCGGCACAAACGGCTGGTTCGCAACCGAAAAAGGCAACACCATCTGCACGCTCATCGAGACTGCCGGGCGCTACATCGTCCTTGACGCCGGCGACGGCATCCGCAGGCTTATGGAGTCCGCCCCTGACCAGACCAAGCCTCTTGACATATTCATCTCCCACTTTCATCTCGACCACATCATCGGCCTTCACCAGCTTAACAGGTTCCACTACCGCAGGATACGCATCTTCGTCCAGCCGGAAGGAAAGAGGATAGTGGATTTCATTGTCAACAAGCCTTTCACCGACGCGTTGGAAAGCCTTCCGAACGTCGAGGTGAAGGAGCTTGCAATCGGCCGCAACAAAGTTTCCGACGGACTGGGCTCCTATTCCGTTGACGTAGCGTGGCTTTCGCACGCAGACCCCTGCATCGGCTTCCGGTTCGAGCTTTTGGACAAGGGCAGGAAAAAGGTGGTCGCCCACTGCCTTGACAGCGGGCCGTGCGACGCAATAAAGGGGCTTTCCGCTGGCGCCGACCTCATGATTGCCGAGTGCGGAAACCTGCCGGGAGAGGGGGAAGACCCCGCCTGGCCGCACATGAGCCCCGAGATTGCGGCAGGGCTGGCCTTGGAAGCGAAGGCAAAAACCCTCGTGCTCACGCACTTCGCGGCGCACAAGTACCCGGCGCCAAAGGACCGGAAAGCCGCCTGCAAGGCCGCCAAGGAGGTTTTTGCCCGGACCACCTGTGCAAGCGACGGGCTGACAATCGAGATTTAAAAAAAGTAGAATAAAAAAAGGAAAGCGGGCCTCCATGCCCGCCGGACGCCTTGCCTACCACTTGTTGTGGAAGTACGCCTTGAACTTGTTGGGCACGTACAGGAACACCGCAGTCGCAAGCGAAAGCGATATGACCTTGTCAACCACGTTCACAAGAAGCGTCTCGCCGAACGAAGCAACAGCCGCGTTGGGCAGGATGTTGTAGAGCGCCTCCTGGATGTAAATGGTCGAGCCGTACGTCGGGAACTTGCCGAAGGCCAGCAGGCTTATCGAGAACACGATGAACGTGTTGGTGAGCGCAAGCAGAAGGCCCGCAACAAGGAACTTTGCCGGGTTCTTGAACGAGAGCCAGCCGTCCTTGTAGAGCATCCAGGTCGCGAACGCCACCCAAATGCTTGAGAACGCCCACACCCACTGCGTCGAGCCCCAGGCGAAGTAAGCCATTGCGACGTTGTACAGGACCCCGCCGGCGATTCCCGCCCACAGGCCCGCAATCATGACCGCAAGCGAAGTCGCCCAAGTGTCTATGTATATGGGCAGCTTTACCGTGTACGTGAGTATTGCGGTTACGTAGTTGAGTATCGCGACGAGGATTACGAACACGAAAGCCGCAAGCAGGGATACGTGCATCGCCTTAGACTTCTGCGATGCAGCCACGGCCTTGCGGACCGCCACGCCCCTTGCGTGCACGACCTTCCTTGAGCGCACTGCCTTCCTTGCCTTTCCAGCCTTCGGTTTCCTAGCCATTTCCCAAGTCCCTCGTCAAAAACCCCTGTCGGGTTTATTCCTAACGGGTTAATTTTGCCACCTTTATATCAGTTGCCAATCGCAGGCAAAACGGGGCTTGGGACGGGTTGGCTTCCTGTTCAGTCCGCATTCCGCTTCAGGGCACGGTCCGCTCCCGATACCGCGGAGTCTGCAACAGCGCCAAGCGCCTTGGCAAACACCATAGTCAACTTGCTGGCCTTGGCCTGCCTTTGCCTAGCTGCGTCCTCCAAGTACTGCTCGTATGCACAATGGAGCTGCGGGGTCTCATGCAACGCGAGTTCCCTGGCACGGGCCGGCTTTTCCGACAGGAGGTGGCCGGGCTTGACCAGGACGTCCTTTGGAAGTTCTAACGCGTGCATCTTCTCCTTCTCAAGCAGCGCGTTGAACTCGTCAAGATGCCGTGCGGACTCGTTTGCCTGCTCGTTGAACTCGTGCAGGACCCGCATTATGGCTTCCTGCCCGCCGGACTTGCCTGCAAACTCGACCCGGTCCTTCCACGCTTCGAGGTCGTTGAGGTTTTGGGTGTACTCGTCCACGCAACGGAAAAGGCCGCTCGCGTGGAGGCCCAGGGGCTTGTTCACGAGCTTTCCCATGACGTAGTTGCTGCCGTTGCCTGAATCCAGGACGTGCGTGACGACCATGTGGCGGCCGCCGTAAAAATTGCCGGGCTCGTGCAACAGCTTGTATTCCTTTGCACCGAAACCGCTTTTCATCCTTCTTTCCTTCCGAATGTCAACTTGTGCGCTTGGCAGCCTCTTCCTTCATTATCGCTGCCTTTATGGCCTTGGTCGCGCCCTGCATCTCCTCGGCTTTCCTCTTGCCGATTTTCTTGCAGAGGTTCGCCACGTACTCGACATCGCCGGGCTCCGGCTGCCACACGAACGCCGGCTTTTTGGATACTAGCGTGCCGCGCGGCGCCTTGAAGTCGCCGGGGACTATGAGCAACTCCGGCTTGTTCTTGTCCAACAGGTCAAGCCAGACCTGGGAATCGTCCCTTGATGCGCCATGCCTGTTGACGAACCCGTATTTTATGTCATTCAGGCTCTCTTCGCGTTCGTGGCCGGGCTTCCTGCCGGCCTTCTGCACTTCAGACGCGAACTTGTCCGCGTTTAGGAGGACCTGCGTGTGCCGTTGGATTGCGTCATAATAAGTCTTCAGGGTCGCGCCGGTATCGCGGTCGACCATCGTGCCAAGGACATACTTGTGCCCTTGGGGGTGCTCGAAGGTATCCAGCACGAACAGGTGCTTGCCGTTGAACGGCCCCGGAGCGGGCTTCTCGGCATCGCGGACTGTCCGCGGCCTTGCCTGCATGAGTTTCGGGTTCATTGTACAAACTCTTTCCGCAAGAAACGATTTAATACCCTTCCCGTAGTCTAAGCAATAAAGGTGGTTTTGTTGGCAAGGACCGGTAAGGAAGGCAGGATGCACATGATGTGCTGCCACGGCTCGGGCTACGGCAAGCTGTTCTTCGGGATATTCATACTCGCAATGGGCGTGAGCTGGCTCGGCCACGACATGGGCTGGTGGACGTTCAACCTGCCGTGGTTCCCGCTTGCGATAGTGCTTGTCGGAATCGCGATAATAATCGGCTGGTCAAGGCGCGAGTACGACTAAAAGCATCCGGCGGGGACTGCCCCGCTTCTTTTTCTTTTCCCATTTTTTCAAAAAAGTGCAGGGGAAGAGGCTCAAGTATGATACTAGAGTCTGAACCGATGCAAACCCCTGCAACTGAACGCATTTCCGTGTAAAACTGGCACGAATGATTTAGTCCGTTATGGCGTGTAGCGAGTCAGCGTGGGCTTGCCGGTAATGTCGACTACTATCTTTATGTGCTCGTTGCAGGTGTCGCGGAGTTCCTTCGAGCTTCCGGCAAACGCGTGAAGGTTGACTACCGTCGCGCCTTCCTGTCTGGCCAGTTGGACTGCCGGTACGAAATCCGAGTCCCCGGACAATATTATGAGCACTTCCAAGCCTTCCTTCTTGTGGGCTTGGACCATGTCGACTGCCAATAATACGTCCAGGCCCTTTTCCCGTGTAAGCTTGACAACGCCGACCTTCTTCAGGAAAAGGTATAGCTTGTCGTTCAGGTTGGCCGGAAGATTGACGTCTTTGGCCGCCTGCTTGGCTTTTTCCTGCGTTATGCTGAGGACGTACCTTAAAGGACGGGTTCTCAGGGTAATTTTTGGGACTGCCTTCTTGAGCCGTTCATGAAACCGCTGCTGCCCCGCATAACCCATCGGATCCCTTGAGATGTCCTTTATCGAGTCGTAGAAATAGATTTTCGAAAGGTCAAAGAACGTTCCAAGTTCCTTGACGAGCTGGGCGTATTGGTCCGCGTCAAAAGGCGTATCGTTCTCTTCTTTCATCGAGTGGTAAAAATTAGAGGCGTCGATAAACAAACCTGCCTTCTGCTTGGTTATGTTCAAACACCGAATAAAGTAAAGCCCGCGTTTGCCCGAGTTTTTAGGCCCGAGCAACCACGGGGATGCTATATAACAAATATATCGAGAATGATATTAAAAACGTACACCGTGAACTTTCAGTTTAAATTAGGTTGGGCAATTGCCGTTTCGGCTTATACTCAATGCGCTAGCTTGAGTCTGCGACTATCAAAAGAAACTAGATGCAGGGGAAGAGGCTCAAGTATGATGCTAGAGTCCGGCCTACTCTTTTGGACGATTATACTCTTTTTGGACTAGGATAAGAACACAACCCGTGATTATACCCGCACAAGTATTAGTTGCAAATGATTCCATATTCATATTGAAACCGAGCAGGATTTTCATTAAAGCAAAGGCTAAGCCCATCAACAAAACTGAAACAATAAATACTGATAGTACCAATGGCATTTTCACGTTATCACCACCATTAATATGCAGAGGAAGAGGCTTAAGTAATTTACTAGTGTCTCTACCTTAGGCGACAACCTGCAATCCTTTTGTTTAAGTTTCTCTACTACTGAGCTGATTGAATCGCTTTTTCAAAATCGTTCAATGATGGACTGCCGATATATGGCTGATTTTGAATCCATTGTATTCCTTTACTGCTTACAATCAAGAAGTGTGGAGGACTATTGATTCCTAGGGCGTGCGCTTCTGAAATCTCCAAGTCTACTTCTGGTTGATATGGATTGTTGACGTTACATACGTCATTAAATTTTTCAACGTCAATTCCTATTGATATCGCGGAAGAGTTGAAAAAGCTAGTTAAGTCTGGAGCATAGGTTGTTTTCAGTAAATTAAAATGTGCATAAATGTAATCGTGCCACTTCCAGAAGGCTTCATCACCAGCGATTCTATATACGCATCGTCCCTTCAAAGCGGTTAAATTTGATAACCGCGCATTATGGAAAGGTAAATCCTGAATCGGATACGGTAAATCAACCCAATACAATCGTACAATTCCAGTATTCACGTAATTGGAGATAATCGTAGAATATGCCCGCTCATTAACCGTTTCGCTTGATTGGTCTTGGAAATCTCCAAAAATTATCAAGTTTACGGGGGCATTACTGCTACCAAGTTTAGGTACATCGGTTAAATTCAAAATCTGAGATACCGAAGAAACCTTTCCTTCTGGAGTAGGAAGATTTGAAGTGGTAGGCGTGTTGGAAATAAGTAAAGGAATAACCCAAGTATTTATCGCAATCCCGATAACCAAAAGAACTGCCGCAGTTTTCAAACCAATACCTTGTCTATGAATAAGTCCTATAACGATAACTGCCAAGGCAAGATATTCTACCGTTACCTGTAAAAAGTTAAGGCCACTTGAAGAGCCGAGGTATATCAGCGCGGCTACAAGGAGGAATACTCCACCAAAAGCTATCAGAAGTCCGTTACGTTCGCGTTGAGCACGAGTCTGTTGGGTCTCCCAACGCGCATCGATAATTCTAACTGACGGAATAGTATTGTCTTTCGCTTTACTCATAAAAGGAATTGAGTTAATTGGCTTTTAAGAGAATATCTATTTGGGGCATCTGAGTTTGATTAAGAGCCTCAAATACATTATTAGGGTCTGTCTTTAATTTCAAAGTATTTCTTTGCTACCGATTTCACCGTGCCGCGTGAATTCCGTGTTTTTGGTTTACGTGGCTTTTTGTTTTTGTATATAATTGATTTGCCACGTAAAATCGCAAGCTAAAACGAGCGTTTCACGTCTGTAAAACTAGTGCCGTGCCACGTAATTGCGTCCTCAGAATTATATCTATCAAATAACGTCAATTCGGATGTTTTCTTGCGCTTGATTGTCGCAAGGCCGGTTTTACAAAATCAAGCGACAGACTATATAAAGAAATGTCGCTTGATTCTCGCTTGATTTTGAACGGTTCCTAGAATGCAGATTTTCCTCGTTTTCGTTGAAAAATCGTTCAGGAATTATATCTACACCATCAAGCGAGAACCCAAGTGCCGTGAGCGTAATCTTGAGCGTAACCCGTTTTTGCAGAAACTCGTTTCGTATTTAAACAAAAATAGAGCGTAAATTTCCCCCTAAAAACGAACTTCTTAGACGGGAGGCTTGAGCGTAATGAGCGTAAACGGCGTCTAAGAAGTATACACACACCACGCCAACGCCTTACGTCATAACTTGCTTGTCCAAACCCATCTCAACTACTTTCTTTGAGATGAAGTCTTTGACTTCGGGGTTTTGGAATAAGGCGTTCATCAAGTCGTCTGACTGCTTGGCGGGGTTGACTAGCAGTTTCTTTTCATCCAAGGGGTTGCCGCATCTTCCGCAGAATTCTTGGCCGGGCGAGTTGCGTTCCTTGCAACGGTTGCAGATGCGAAAATCAAGGGCGGGTTCTTTTTCAACTGGTTTTTCTTTCAAGGAATACAATTGCAGGAGTGTCGAATCGACGTCCCTGCCGCTTAGATGGACGTAGGTTGCGGCCATTTCCGAGCCTTGCGTCCAGCCGAAGTATTCCTTCATTTGCGCCTCGGTGAGCTTGCTTGCCAAAGCAGTTGCCCTGGAATGCCGGAACAAGTGCGGATAGACTCGCTTTTGTATCCTGGCGGTTTGCCTTACGCGGTCAAGCATCGCCAACAGTGTCGGGTAGGCGAAAGGAACGGGCTGGTAATGCCCTAGCCGGGCAGGCCACAGGTACGCGTCCGGGTTGTTTCTGTCCGGGTGTTCCTGCAACCACCTGCCGAGCACTTGAACGGAGGCGATTATTCGGACTCGGCGGCTTCCGGTCTTCCCGTTTACCAGGAGGACGCCGCCGTAGTTGTCAAACTGGACGTTTTTCAGCTTCAGGTAAAGCAGCTCGCCAATTCTGCATCCTGACTCGTACAGAACGAGCAACAGAGCCCTGTCTCGCGCGTTGGTGGTAGCTGCAGCAAGCCGTTCAACCTCCTCAGCGGTTAGCAATTCCTCGGGTAGCTTGTGCTTGTGGTTTCCGAGCTTGGGTTTGAGCCACTTGATGACCTTTGGGACTTCCTCGTCTTTTCCCTTAAGCCATTTGTAGAAGCATTTCAGGACGATTTTGAAATCGTATTTCGTGTATTCGGCGTAGTCTTTCAAGTCAATTGACGAAACCAGGTCAATCAAGTCGTTCTGGGTGGCTTTCTCGAAATCCTTGCCAAGCCAGTCCGCCATCAGGCGCAGGCACCACATGCACTTGACCACTCGAAGCCGCGTCGTGCCCTTGGCAAGCCGGATTCGGGCGAAACCACCGATTTGTTTCTTGGCTTGCGCAGACAAGTTCGAGTTGCTAAGCCTACCAAGCTCCTGGTCTAGGTTTTCCTGCTGATGATACATCCGGTACTCGGCCAAACTCAATCACCTTTTTTGAGTCTTGACCTCTGCACTAAGTTCTATTTATAGTCTGGTGCGATTAGGCGCGTGCCGAGGGCGGGGCTAGGTGATTGACGAGGACTAAAATAAGCAAACTTGCGACTATCAAAAGAAACTAGATGCAGGGGAAGGGATTTGAACCCTTGCAGCCCTAAGGCACAGGATTTCTCGGAAAATCACCGGAAGCGCCTTGATTTGCCGCTTCCACTCATTCCGGGGAAATTCATCTAAGTCCTGCGCATTTGACCAAGCTCTGCCACCCCTGCTTAGATAGGAGCTATTAGATTATTCTCGCCGGATGATTTATTATCGGATTGCATCCAAAAGAGTCTAAACAAATAACCCCTGAACTTTCGGGCGAACGGTTTTTTGAATGCAGGAAGACGAACTGGAACAGCAGAGGGCCCACAATGCGATGAACGACCTTTCGCTCAGCATCAAGCACGAGAAAGTCATCACGCCGCTCCTTTCGGAAGTGGAACTGGCCATCAGGGAAAAAAGGCCGGTTTCGTTTGCGGAGTACGCCAAGCTCGTTTCCCACAGGTTCCCGAAAGGCGCGCCTTCGGAAAAGGTGCTTGCCCAGCACGCAGTTGACGACCTGAAGGAAGCGATAGGGTTCCACAAGGACTTCTCGCTATGGTCGGACGAGCAGGAGGAGCACGAAAAGACGATTGCGAACCACAAGCCGAGCGGAAGGCTCGGGCGGCTAAAGGACAGAATCTTTGGGGACTACAAAGTCGAGCGCGCAAAAAGCCGCATCAAGACCATCGAGGGCTACCGCAGGAACAGGGCCGAAAGCGTGGAGCGCATGACCACGGCGTGCAGGTACATCCGCAAGATGCACTTCTGACTCTTATTTTTGGCGCGTCGAACGATTCGCAGGTTCAGCTCAGCCCCACCTTGACGCGGGCTATCTTGTTTCCACTTTGAACACGTCGCCGTCCTTGAGCACGTGGTCCGCGCCGACCTTCTGCCCAGGGTGCTTTGCGGACGGGCCCCAGACCTTGGCGAACTTGAAGTTCTCCTTCAGGTCTTTGTGGATTTGCGCGCAGGCGGCAATCACGGTAGTGCCTTCTTTTACAATCAGCGGCTCGTCATCCGCAGCCTCGAAGCGCGACTTGGTATAGACGCGAATCATCTTCAGGGCCGAGTAGATTTCGTCCTTGAGCTTGTCTATGTTCAGCTCCTTGTCGGCCGAGATTGGAACAAAAGGGTACTTGATGAACTTAAGGTATTCCTTGTTGACCAGGTCAATCTTGTTGATTATGGTAAGCGAAGGTATGTACTTGCGGTTTCCGGTCAGCTTGTCGATGAGCTGGTCAACGGTCACGTCGTCGCGGATGATTACGCTGCCGTTGAAGATGTTGTATTCCTTCAGGATTCCGGTGACGATTTTCGCGTCAAGGCCGTGGGTCTGCTTCTTGGAGAACACTATGTTCAGGCCGCCGCGCGTGACCGGCTCGATTGCGATGTCAGCAGGCTCCTGGTCAAGGCGTATCCCCATGTTGTCAAGCTCCGCAACCAGCTTGTCGCGGTAGTTGGTGTCGAACACGTCGAGTATGAGAAGGACCAGGTCGGCGTTGCGCGCAACAGCAAGGACTTCGCGGCCGCGGCCCTTGCCCAGAGAGGCGCCGCCTATGATTCCGGGAAGATCCAGAAGCTGGATTTGCGCGCCCTTGTGCTTCATTATCCCGGGAATGCAGGTGAGCGTGGTGAAGGCGTATGCAGCTGTCTTTGCCTTGCTTCCGGTAAGCGCATTGAGCATGGTTGATTTCCCAACTGAAGGCAGGCCGATGAACACCACCGTCGCGTTCCCGGTCTTGCGGACGTCGAAGCCGCCAGTATTCGCGCCGCCCTTGCCGCTCCCGCCCTCGACTATTTCACGGCGCAGCTTTGCCATCTTGGCTTTGAGTATGCCGAGGTGCCCTTCGGTGCGCTTGTTCTTCTGCGTCTTGGAGTATTCAAGTTCGAGCTCGGCGAGCTTTTCTGATATTCCCATCGGTAAATGTCACTGGATAGATTATGCCGGCCGGATAGTAAAAGGCGTATGATTGGCCGGCGCCCGGAGGCAGCGGCGGGCGGCCGGCTGGCCGGGACATATGAGTCTAAAGCAGATATATCTAAAACAGATACATATATTAACGGGCTCGTGCAGGATATTGGAATGGCAAAACTTACAGTCGGCATCGGACGCGCACTCACGAGCGCATACATACTCTACTCCTGCCGCGAGGGCGGGGTCAACGGCTACCAGCTGATGAACAACGCCAAGGACATGCTCCTGGTCAACTGGAGCGCGGGCTCGTTCTACCCGCAGGTGGCTGCGCTCATCAAGAGCGGGCTTTTGAAAAAGAAGAAGGCGGCAGGAAACAGGCTGACCTTCGAGTACCAGACCACGCAGAAGGGGATTACGTACCTTTCGCGCATCTCGGACTACTTCAAGAACGAGGATGTCCGGGGCTTCTTCGAAGCGATGATGGCTGGAAAGTTCTGATTTTGATGATTATGGCGTAAGACGCTTTGAGGAAAAGACAAAATAAGGCAATCGGGTGGTAAGAATGGCAAGACAGAATATAGCGATAATCCCGCTTTTGGCGTTGCTGCTTTCAACGGGCTTTGCCAATGCGGCGTACCTTCACATGGTGTCCTACCGCACCGACCCCACGCCATCCCCGATGCAGGACTTCACGCTTTTTGTCACGTTCAAGAATGACTACGAGAACTCGGTCAACAACGCCAACATAACCCTTGAGTGCCCCGCTGAGATGACCTGCCCCAACCTCACGGCCACCTTCCCGTCCTACGGCATCCAGGAGCTCGCGTTCCCGATAAGGTCGCGCGCAGGAACCGGGCTGTACAACATCCAGGTCAGCTGGGACGACAGCTCGGTGCGCTACGGCTACACCGCGCCAAGCGGGACTGTCAACGCGACGCCCCAGGTATTCTCGGCGTCAATCCCGCTGAACATAAAGGAGCACTCGCTTTACGGGGTCACCGCATCGACGCTCCTTTACGCCAACGAGAACGACACGTTCGACGTGTCCTTCGACGGCCGCGGCCTGCACAACGTCCAAGCGTCGCTCCACTCGTCCTGCATCTCGTTCTCGACCCCGCTGATGCACTACGACTCCCTTGACGCCACGGCCACGATACGGACGCCTGCGCTGGTGAACTGCCGCTCGGGCAACGCCGACGTGATATTCACGCTGCAGTCCGACGAGGCGACCTACGCGGTCACGCTCAACGTGAAGGTTGACAAGAGGCCGCACGCGAACGTCTCGTTTGCGGTCAAGAACGTGACGCACTACGTCGGAAAGGACTACTACCGCGTAATCGTCAAGAACAGCGGCGCAACGGCCGAGGACCTCTACGTATCCATAGTCTCCAACCCCGCGATAAAGTCATCCGACGTGGCCTACCTGGGCGACTTCTCAGGCGAGCGGGAGGTCGTGTTCGAGCTGCAGTCCGACTACGAGGGCACCTATCCGCTCTCGCTTGAGGCCAAGTGGGGCGAAGGCAAGGAGACCTTCTCAACCATACAGACAGACTACGTGAAGCTGGAAAACAGGCTCTTCCTCTGGCTCCTTCTTGCGGTGCTCATAGTGGCCGCAGCAGCGGTTTACTTCATCAAGAAATAGGCTTTGGGCAAAAGGCAGTGCCTTCGGGCGCGGCTTTCTTTGGTAAGGTTTTGGGCAAATGGATGGAAAAGGCGTCATTGGTTGCGCGAAGGCCGACCTCGCGGTACTTGCAAGGAACAAGCCTGTGCTCATAGGCCTGCTGCTGCTTCCCTGCCTGATTTTCCTACTTTACGTGGGCGCGTACTACCAGCCCATAACCAACGCCGAAAACACCGAGGTCCTCCTGTGCAACATGGACGGCAGCGGGCTGTCCAACACGGTTGCTGACGCCATAATGGCTACGAACTCGTTCAAGTTCCGCAGGGCGAGCTACGAGGACGGCCTTTCGAGCGTGCAGTCCGGTGACGCGTGGGCCCTGCTGGTCATACCTTCGGACTTCTCATCGCGCTTTGAGAACGGCGAGAACCCCCAGATACGCATGGTACTTGACGACCAGCGCAGCTACATAATAGCGCGCGTGCTCACGCCCTCGTTCGACGTGATGATGGAAAAGCTGAACGCCAAGCTCTCGGAGGAATACTCGGACGAGATTGCCGAGGGCCTCGGCGCGGCAGCATCGCAGACCCAGCTCTCCTCGGTGCAGCTTGGGACGCTTTCGGCTTCCTCGAAGCTCCTTTCAAGCTCCAGTTCGCAGGTGGCCCTGGGCACCGGCACGGCCTCAACCTACCTTTCCGAGCTTTCGCTTTCAGAAGGCAAGCTCGCGACCGGCCTGAAGAAGGCAGCGTACTCCTCCGGCGTCCTCTCGGGCTCGCTTTCGCAGCTTTCGGGCGCAAGCGCAACACTGCAGGAAAGCACGGGCACGCTGAAGTCCGCCGCCGAGCAGGTGAGCACGGCAAACACCGCGGAGCAGTCGTACCTGCTTTCGGCAATCAGCTCCGCAAACTCGCTTCCGGACAGCGCGGAGAGAAACTTCACGCTTCTTGCGCTCCAGAACGCCTACAACCTCTCCTTGAAGCAGGGCTCGGGCCTCAACACCACCAAAAACGGGCTAGCCACGCTGTACTCCTCGCAGGGCGTGCTTTCCGGAAAGCTCGGCGAGGCAAGCACGGGCGCGTTCAACCTCTCAACCAGCCTTTACGACGCGTACTCCGCCCAGTCCACCGCGTCCTCCAGCACGGGCCAGGCGTCGTCTTCCCTGACCACTGCATCCGGCGCGTCAAGCCGGATTGCAACGGGCCAGGGGCAGGCCGGCCGCGCAGCCGGGCTGCTCTCGCAGAAGGACTCCGCCCTCTCGGGCAAGCTCGGCGAGGCATCCGACGCAGCTGCCAGCCTTTCGGAAGTCAAGTTCTCGATAGTGGAGACCAACGCTTCGAGCTACGGCACGTTCTTCGCAACCGCGTTCATAGTGCTGGGGCTCTTCCTCGGCAGCGTCTCCGCCTACGTGCTGTGCTGCCTCGACAGGCTCCGCAGGCCTTTCGGAGCGTGCGTGGCAATAGTGGTCGTCCAGTGCGTCATCCTGCTTTCGGTATACCTGGCAATGGACTTCCCCGCACGCGGGGGCGTCGCCTCGCTCCTTGCGGTGATGATGCTCACCGGCCTGCTCTTTGCGCTGCTCGTACGCGCGTTCTGCAAGGCCCTCTCGCCGAAAATAACAGCCGAGCACCTGCAGGTAATCTCGCCCGTGATGACCCTTCTTGCGGTGTTCATGCTCAGCTCCGGCGGCGTGATATGGCCGCAGCACACGCTCCAATGGCCGTTCTCGCTCTTTGCGCCCTACATCCCGTTCAACTACTCGGTGACCGCCATACGCGCAAGCGCACTCAGCGGCAGCGTGCCCGTCGCCCAGGCCTGGGCCATGCTCGCCTTTTCTGCGGCGTTCATCCTCATGGCGAAGGCTTTCGGGGAAAAGGGTGCGATTGCTGCCGCGGTAAGAAAGGCAAAGCTAAGCATTTGAAAAAAGAAGAAAAAGAAAGAAGGGAAAGGAAATCCAGCCCTTTAGCGCGTTATCTTTTTAGCGCTTCTTTCCCCTGAACCAGACGAAGCCAACCGCCGCAAGGAGCAGTATCACCACCCCGGCAATCGCGCTGACTGACAGGTTGCCCTTCGAGTCCGTAAGCGAGCCCACGAACAGACCCGTTCCCGCGCTAGTCTGCGGCGCGGTCACAGTCGGCTGAACAGCCGGTGCGACTGATGCCTCTGGCGCAGTTGTTGCAGCCGGAGTTGACGGGACTACCGGCCTTGCAGTCGGCGTGGGCGCCGGCGTTTCCGTCGGAGTCACGGACGCCTGCGGAGCCGGCGTTACAGTCTGAACCGGAGTCGTGGGACTATACGGCACGCCACCTGCCGGACTGCCGCCCGTACTTACTGCTTTCGTCGAGGTGGACGTGCTGTACGCCACGAACTTGGTAAAGTGCTTCGTCCAAACCACGAGGTCGCTTCCCTCGTTGACATAGCAGTCCGAGCCTGGAGCAAGCGAGTCCGGGTCTGCCACCTGGCTTGCGTTGCACTCGGTGCTGTAAACCGTCTCGCCGCTGTCGCGCACGATGGCCACCTTCCTGTCAACCATCCCCGGAATCACGAGCTTGACTGCCTTCGAGAAGTTGAGCTGGCCTCCGGTGAAGCCGACTTCCACGACCTTCTCAACAGTGCTGGTAGTAGTGGTGATGGTTGAGCCGGAAGTGACGGAGTCGCCAGATATCGACACCTCGGTGTTCTCCTTGACCATCGGCACGTTTAGCACGCCGTTCCAGTCGGACGAACCGGTTATCACGGTGTCTTTAGGTATCTCGGCAGTGAAGCTCGCGTTGGCAGTCTGCCTAGACAGGTTCAATTCGCCCTGGTCAAGGGTCACCGAGGAAGTGCCGCTCGAAGTGTTGGCGACCGTAAGGCTTGCGAGGTTGACCGCAACGGGCTGGTCCGCGGCCACGTCGGAACCTGCCACGATGCTGCCAACGTCTGCAACGTTGGTCGAGTCGATGACTACCTCGATGACTCCGTCGTCCACGTCAACTGTGCCGTCCTCATCCGCAACAGCAGGCTTGACCTGCTCCTCAACGTTGAACACGAACTGCTTGATTGCGCTCGTGGTGTTCTTTGAAAGCGTCGCAGTCACAGTGACCTGGCTGTCGGACAGCGGCCTGGACACGTTGCCAGACGAGCCAATGACCGACTCATCCGTAGTAGCCCAGCTGATTGTAACGCCGGCTTTGCCGGGTAATGCAGCAGGGAACTGGAGGTTCCCGATGACGTTATCCGACGACGGGTTGCCGTTGAGCACCAGAGCGTCAGTCAACGCGGCCTTTGCAGCCTCGACCGCGAGAACGTCCGCACCGGTTGTGCCAGGCACCACCAAGACGAACTGCTTGGTCTTGCTCACATTCTGTTTCGAGACTGTCGCAGTCAGGGTGACTGCCTTGTCAACCGCGTATCGCGAGACTGAACCCAATGCAGTGATGACGCTTGAGTTGCTCGACGCCCACGAGATTGCCGCGCAGTCCTGGCCCGAAGCTGGAAGGTTGAGGCTGCCCGTGATGTTGTTGGGCGCGTTGTTTGCGCTTTTGATTGTCTCAAACGAAAGCCCGTTCAGCGTGTTGTCCACTGCGACAGCCGGGTCAACGGTCTCCGCAGGCACGGTCAGGATGAAAGTCACGTACTGCGTATCAAAGCCCTTGCGGGTCACCGTCGCAGTCAAATTGACTATCGCATTGACCTGGCCGGAGGCCGGCCTCGTAACCTTGTTGCTGTTTACATTGACTGCGGTGCTGTTCGAGATCCATGAAATCGTCGAACCTGAAGCGCTTCCTGACGGAAGTTTGAGTTTGGACGTCACTGAACTTAGGTTGGAGTTTGACCCCTTGATTGCCTCGAACGTCAGGCTCTGGACGGAGTTGTCCCACACGAAAGTCATGTCGGAACTCGCATTGTTGCCTGCCTTGTCCGTCGCAGTAAGCTGGATGGTATACGTCCCGTCAGCACTTGCGGATATCGTCGTATCCTTGCCGGTTGCATCCCCAAAAACAATTGTTCCAGAACCGGCGGTTTTCGTCCATTGGTACGAATCAATCCCGCTTCCGGTATCCGAGGCGGCCCCAGACAGGGTTATCGCTTTGTTGGCGGCCTTGTCCGCCAAGGCACCCACAGTCGGAGCAATACCCGTTTTTCCGGTCGTCAGGCAAGCCGAATCGAGGCAGAACGGGGCGTACGTCACAGAACTGGTCACGCTTGAATTCGTGGTCCATTTGGGCCCGTCGTTGTCGCCCCACCAGTTGGAGATGGCGATGACTGGCCCGACTGTCGGAGTCTGCATCACGTTTATGCCGAGGCCGCCGTTTCCAGCAATGGTGTTCTGCGAGAACGAGATGCCTTTGAGAATACCGGAGTCCACAACCGCCCCGCTGTGGTACGTTTCGTTGAGGTCTACACGGACGCCGTCCCATACGCTGTAACCGCCGGTCCCCAACCCGTTGTTCTGGATTGTGTTGCCGGTCGCGCTGATGTTCTGGCTGTTCGTTGCGATGTAGATTCCGCTCTTCTCATTCCCGCTGATTTGGTTGTTCGTGATGCTTATGTAGCGCGGCTCACTGGCACCGACATTGGCCTTGTCGCCGTTGCCACGTATCATCACGATTCCGTGCCCAAACTTCAGGTTGTCCTTTCCTGAGATGAAATACCATCCATTATTTGTGATGGTGTTGTTGTTGATTTTGACATAGTCGCCAAGAGCACTCCCACCCCACACGCCACCCGCAAGTTCGATGCCGCTGCGGTGGTTGCCGGTAATCTCGTTGTTCTCAATCACAGTGCCGGACATGTCGGTGAAGCCAGTGCCAGCGCTATAAACGGCAGAGTAAGCGGCTACAAACATGATGCCGCAACCGTCACCCTTGGCGTCGAAAATCTTGTTGTTCTTGATGACCAGATTCCGGACCGCATTTTTGTGGGGCCCGACTATTGTGATACCCGACCGGCCGTGCGTCCCATCCTGACTGACAAGGTTCGTGTTCGGCCCCAGGACGTTGTTGATAATCTGGATGCCGTTCACCACGTTGGGAGTACTCGAGTCAATCTCAATCAGGTCTTGCAAATTACCCACCGTACCATTTGCCACTTCGTATGCCACTACGAACCCGTCGACGACCACGCCATCGGCCTTGATGTTCACAACCGGCGCTTGCTGCGCAATTGACGGTCGGATGATGCTCTGCGCAGTTTCATCGTAGGCGTAGCCCGAGGGGACGACGAAGCCATTCTTGTTGACCCCGCTTGTCGCGCCCTTCAGCGTCACGCTCTTGTTGACAGTAACCCGCTCGTCATAAACCCCAGCCGCAACGTTCACAGTGCCGCTGGATGCCACGGCATTAATGCCGTCTTGGATTTTGGCAAAGGCATTGTAACCGAAAATATACGTGCCAGCGGCGCCATCGACATAATCGCTGTCAACATAAACCACAGTTGGAGCCGTACTGCTGATAGTCGCCTTTCCTGCATCAACGTAGTACGGGTCAAAATCGACCTTGCTGTAGACAAGTCCGGTGATTGCCGGCTTGTACGCGGTGCCCCACCAATTGTTTTTAGCATCAACTACTGGCGGATTAGAGAGCATTTCATCGTCTGCCTCTGCATCTACGGCCTTGACTACTGACGAGAACTTGTTGCCGCTAATAGTTGCAGAAGCTGTTTCCGTCTCGAAATTTATTGCCGTATCAAGGTTGTGCAGGTCGTTATCAGCTATGGTGGCTGACGAACTGTCGGCTGAAACGTATACCGAACCAACTACGATTCCGCGGTCGGAAGCGTAAATCGTATTGTTGCGTATGTTCGCTTGCGAAGCACTGCCGCCTCCATCTACATTGTAGGCGCAGACGAGAACTCCCACGGAAGACCAGTCAGGTGTTAAGCCGGAGGTCAGCGCGTTGTGCAGCGTGTTGCCATAAATTTCAACGTTTGAGCCTTCCCAGAGGTTTATGAGGTTCTGCACTCTGCTTGAGCCATCAACATCGTCTCCGATGACCTCGTTATCGTAGACTTTGCCGCCAGAATTGACAAACCGGATGCCCGACTTGTGGAAGGATGAAATGGTATTGCCATGCACTGAGACGTAACTTGAACTCTCCGCGCCAATACCGATGGCGCTTCCTGCCCAAACGTTCCTTACAATGGAATTTTCTACCTCGACCGGAGCAGATTCAATCCCGGAATTATCGACCAAAATCCCGTAAGAGAACGTGTTTGAATCGGTTCCTGTGGTCCCTCCGTTTACTTCAAAGTTGTCTATGACAACTCCGCTGGCTCCGTTAACTTTCACGACATAGCTGGCACCGTTGACTCCGGAAATTACCGGCTTTGTCGTCCCTGTGCCCACCAAGGTCAGTTGTTTTCCTATCAACACGCTTTCAGGGTAAGTTCCAGCAGCGACATTTATTGTGTCTCCTGAACTTGCACTGTTAATCGCTGACTGGATTGTATTGAAGTTGCAATTCGTTCCAATTGTGCCGGTGGAGCTGACGGTTACGTCTTTTGAACCAGATTTATCTGAGTTGGAATAATAAGGCGAAAAATCAACACCGCCTGAGACGATTGTGCCGAAACTCGGATAACCGGAACCCCAGTAGTTGTCCTCCGCATCAACGGTTACGCCAGACAATGCGTTGGATAATCCGGATTGGGTGTTACCATCTATTGTTGCGCCACTTATAGTTACAACTGTGGGCTGGGTATTGCTTATAGAAATACCGCTCGCATCAACTTCGCCAATTCTTATGCCAACAGTATTTCCCGTAAACGTCCCTCTGTTTACGGTCACACCAGTCAAGGTTGCTGGAGACGCGTAAGTAGGATCATTTCCCGTCCCGCGCGCCTTTACCGTGAGCCCGGCGCCGTTAACTGAGCCGATTCCATTACCCGTGACGGTCAAATCATTGAACACGATGTTCTGATAGGTGCCGTACCCTAGGTTTATGTCAATACCGGCGTTATTTTTGATGGCCCAAGAGGGTGACAGGGCAATATTGCCATTGTCAGTGACTATGACATTAGTAAAGGTTGAATCGGAGAGCTTTTCCGCGTAAAATCCCTTTATGGAATTCTTATCAAAGGTAGTGTCCGTTATTTCCATATATTGCACTGTGGACGGGTTGGCTGCATTATTATGGAATATGATTCCATAGCCCATGTTGCTAAATTCGCAGTTGTTTATCACAAAATGGCTCAGACTCGTACTGCCGTCTAGCCTTACGCCGGACTCAGGAGTACCGAAGGATTGTGTGCCAATGACACGAACGTTGTTCAGTTCGACATAGGAATAAGATGCCACGTATCCTGTTTCCGGAGTTCCGGGGCGGAAAAGGATTCCGGGGTCCTGACGCGCCGCGCCGATTATGTCTTGTCGCGGACGTATCAATAGGTCTTTGAGTAGGACTGAGCTCCCATCAATTCCGGATGCGCTTATGATTACAACCGGATTGTATGAATATGTAACGCCATCTACCTGTGTCGGATACGAGGCTGGATTTGTTATCGATGTTCTAGTGAGCACCGTTCCTGTATCGCCGCTTCCAGCACCTTGAAGGGTGATTCTTTTGCTAACATCGATGGTTCCATCGTATGTTCCCGCGGCGACGCTGACCGTATCCCCGGGGTTTGCAGCATTTATCGCGTCCTGAATCGTGTAGTAGGTTCCAGCCACGTGGATGTAATCAAAAAGGGCCTGCGCTCCTTCGCTAGTTACTTCGGAATTCTCAACTCCGTCGTCGCGCCAGCCGTTGATGCCGGAATAGCCAAAGGACGACTGCAGATAAGCTGCGGCTTGCGCTGCGCTTGCAGAGCCCGCTTCCTTAAGCGCAATCAATGCATATGCAGTGGATTGGGCGAACTCAAGAGGATAATTTGGGCTTGAAAAACCGCCGTTGACGTTCTGCTTTGCTACCAGATTCCCTACGAGAGAAGAATAATCGGTGCCAACGAGTTTGTTGGCATTTATGCCCGCACTCAAGCCAAGCTCATAATCATCCGTGGTAATTGAATAGGTTGAATCCGAAAGATAATCATTGATTACTCCTGCAACAGCGCTGGCAAACCCAGAGTTGCCTGAGAGCTGCGCGGCTTCCACGAATGGCGCCAAGTCCCAAGCGACAACGCCCTGCGGGGACGAAGTGGCACCTCGGTAGCCCTTGTAAGCGTCAAGCAATTCCGACGCGGTGCATCCATCCGAGCCGCAATTGGCCCAGTAATTCGACTGGGTAGTAACGTGGGTAAATATGGCACGTGCCTCGTCGCTGTAGTTTGTGCTTCCGCTCACGGTGGCCAAGTGGTAGAGAAAAACTATGCTGTAGGCGTTTTGTCTCTGCGATGCGGAAGGGGTTCCAATCGTAGTAATCAGATAGTCTCCGGTTTTCTTGGCAGCATTGAGATATTTGACGTCGCCTGTAAGCGTGTAAGCATCGAGCAGGCCTTCGGCATTCACTCCGGCAATGTTGAGGTATGCGGTTCCGGTCGGAGCGGTTTTACCTGTGACGTCCCAGTCCCAAGAACCGCTGGGAGTTTGCAGCGCGATAAGGCGGTCTGCAGCGCTCACAATAGTATTTCGATATTGGAGGCTTGTGGAGTCGGAAACTACATTCAGTGTGGCCGCGCTCGCAAACCCTACAAGAGAGAGAGAGAGCATTACCAAGAAGAAGATTGACTGCTTTTTGAAGTTGAAAGTAAGTGCTACGTTCTTGAACTGTGCCACAAAACCACCCTCGGTTGACAAATTAACGATTAACAACTACAACGAAGGGAAAGCAGGCTCCGGAAAAACACAAGATTGCGGCACGCGTTCCCTGCCAGGATTGCGCGCCTTGGAACCCATTCGCCCGATTGTAAGACTGATGAGAAAGCGTAATAAATAGGTGCGCCGGGAGCGCAACGGGAAAACGCGCGGGTTCCGATTGCCAAGATGGACGCGTTCCCGGCTTTGCCGGGTGCCATCGCATGCTCCTGCATCCTGCGTTTCCTGCAGGTTCGACGCGTTCCTGCAGGCCTCCGAGTGATTATATATGCGCCACTCCCAAAGGGTTTTGCAAAAGTGAGACAACCTAATGTTTGACCTGTTTTCAATCATACTTACAGTAATGGGCCTGACCCTCTTCGAGGTCATCACGTCCGTAGACAACGCCATCATCAACGCCCACGTGCTCTCCACGATGGGCCAGAAGGCGCGGCGCTGGTTCCTCGTTTGGGGCCTGCTCATAGCGGTATTCCTAGTGAGGGGAGTGCTCCCCTGGCTCATAGTGTTCATGGTGAACCCCCAGCTGGGGCTCGTCGGCTCGCTCACCGCGACCTTCTCCGAGGACCCGATGGTGCTTGGCGCAATCGAGGAGTCCAAGCCGGTGCTCCTCATCGGCGGCGGGATATTCCTGGTGTTTTTGTTCCTCCACTGGCTCTTCCTCGAACCGAAGTACTACGGCCTTAAGGGCGAGAAGACAATAGAGAAGAACGGCATCTGGTTCTACGCGATAGTCTCAATCCTGCTTACGATCATCATCTACCTTGCGGTCCAAAAGCACCCGATGATGGCGCTCGGCGCCTCGATAGGCTCGTCGCTGTTCTTCATCACGCACGGCTTCAAGCAGAACGCGGAAGCCAAGGAAAAGGACCTCCTGGATAAGAAGAAGACCGCGAGCATCTCCGACCTGAGCAAGCTGTTCTACCTCGAAGTCATAGACGCCACGTTCTCCATAGACTCGGTGCTCGGCGCTTTCGCATTCACGCTCTCGGTGCCGCTCATCCTGATTGGGAACGGCATCGGCGCGTTCGTGGTCCGGGAGCTGACCATCAAGAACGTGACCAAGGTGGCAAACTACAAGTACCTCAAGAACGGCGCGATGTACTCCATCTTCTTCCTAGGAGTGATAATGATTTACGACGCGTTCGGCGGCCACATACCCGAATGGGTCTCGCCAATAGTCACCTTCGCGGTGGTAGGATGGTTCTACTGGAAGTCGCTGAAAGTGATGGGCAAGGAAGTGGAAGGAAGCCCGAACTAGCAAGGAATCAGTCGGTTATGCGCGGGATGTCGGAGCGTTTTTTCTTTCTTGCGCCGTAATTTTGCGGCAGCACGGGATATTTCGTCTCATACGGTCGCACCTGCGGGAAGTGGATTTCGAACTGCTTTTCGTGGTGGCCGTTTTGTCCCATCAGCTTCCTCAACGCGTCATCAAACCGCGAGCGGTTTTCTCCGTCCATCCTCACGCGAAAACTGTTGACGTCCGACACTGCGTAAGTTATCCTCTTGCCGAATTCCGGGTGCTTACGCCTTGCCATCCAGAAGAAATAGTTCAACGAGGCCTCGTCACGGCGTTGCGGGTTGACCGGCCTTGGGCGCAGTGCAAAAAGCGGTTTTTCGGGCTTGCCCGAGAGCACAAGTCGCCTGAGGGCATTCAGCTTGTCCTCGGACTCGAATATCTCCTGCGCCCCCTTGGCGAGGTGCCTGTCGTAATTGCGGCCGCTTTGCTCCCTGTTGGCCTGCTTGAGCATAGGCTCGCGGTACCTTTCGGGTATCCTGTCCAGCGTGGCCTGCACTTCCTTCCTTGCGAGGCTTTCGGGCGATGCGCGTTTCTTCATGGTAAGTGTTTAGGGAATCCTCGATTTTTTAATGCCCCCCGGCAGCTGGCCCGCAATAAAAACCCCTGAACGGTTTTATACGTCCATTCCCTGATGCTGTAATGATTTCAGGCTGCGACGGCGTCACCTGCCCCACTGACCACGAGCACATAGCCTACTTCTCGATGGAGGTAGGCATAAGCCATACCATCCCGACCTACTCGGGCGGCCTCGGCGTCCTTGCAGGCGACGTGCTGAAGTCGTATGCGGACATGAACATCCCGGTTGTGGGCATCACCCTGCTCAACGAGAACGGCTATTTCTCGCAGTCGCTGGACGCGCAGGGCAACCAGGTGGAGACGCCGGTGCACTGGGACCCGCACGAGTACATGGTGCTTGCGCAGAACCAGGTCGCGGTGACGATCGAGGGCCGCAAGGTGCTGGTGCGCGCCTGGAGGCACATGGTGCACGGCCTGGCGGGAAACCAGCTCGCGGTTTACTTCCTCGACACGAATGTTGAAGGCAACTCGGACTACGACCGCACGCTCACCTCGCACCTTTACGGCGGGGACCGCGGCTACAGACTCGCCCAGGAAATCGTCCTCGGAATCGGAGGCGTGCGGATGCTCGACTCGCTGGGCTACCACAACATCAAGAAGTACCATATGAACGAGGGCCACGCCTCGCTGCTTGCAGTCGAGCTCCTCAAGCGGACCTACCGCGACGCGGGGACGCCCGAGAAGTCCTACGACCTGGAGGCGGTGAAGGAAAAGTGCGTCTTCACCTCGCACACCCCGGTCGCGGCCGGACACGACAAGTTCGACCTGGAGCTGTTCACGCGCCTGACGGACTCGTACGTGCCGAAAATCCTTCTTGACCACGCGGTGCAGGACAACCAGGTCAACATGACCCTGCTGGGGCTTGAGATTAGCAATTACATCAACGGGGTTGCCAAAAGCCACGGCACGGTCGCAAGGGCGATGTTCCCGGAATACTCCATAAAAACGATAACCAACGGCGTGCACCTGCCAAGCTGGGTCTCGCCGGCTTTCCGCGAGCTTTTCGACTCCAACCTATCGGGGTGGGAGCTTGACCCGTTCTCGCTGCGCAACGCGCTCTACATCCACCGCGACAAGCTATGGGAGGCGCACGGGAAGGCGAAGCAGGAGCTTGTTGACTACGTAAACTCAAGCACCGGAGCCGGGTTCCACCCCGGCCGGTTCACCATAGGCTACGGCCGCAGGTTCACCGAGTACAAGCGGCCCGACCTCCTTCTTTACGACATCGAGCGCCTCATTGCCGTGAGCCGCAAGGTAGGGGACATACAGGTGGTCTTTGCGGGAAAGGCGCACCCTGCTGACTACCGCGGAAAGGAGCTCATAAGGGAAGTCTTCCAGACCTGCAGGGCGGTAAACGCGAGGAACACGCCGCTGAAGATGGTGTTCCTTCCAGATTACGACATGCTGCTCGCAAAGAAGATGGTAGCGGGCTGCGACGTGTGGCTCAACACGCCCCAGCGGCCTTTCGAGGCGTCCGGCACCTCGGGGATGAAGGCTGCGGTGAACGGCGTGCCGCACTTCTCGACCCTCGACGGCTGGTGGCTCGAGGGCCACATCGAGAACGTGACCGGCTGGAGCATAGGCGAGCACCCGCAGGAAGCAAAAGGGGCCCAGGACACCAACATTGCATTCGACGCAGATGACCTTTACGGCAAGCTCGAGGGCACGATAATACCCACGTTCTACGGCAACAGGCAGAAGTGGGGCGAGATAATGCGGCACTGCATCGCAATCAACGCGAGCTTCTTCAACACCTACAGGATGGCGCAGCAGTACATCGTGAACGCCTACCTTGAATGAGAAGGGTACCGGATAAACGCTGCAAAACGCGCAGACGCCTTCTTTTTTATAGCGGCATACAGCCAAAGCTATTGTCTGCCTTATGGGGCTTGTCGAGGGCATAACCGGCTTCCTTTCAAAAGTCCTAAACTTCATCATCGCAGCCGTACGGACGTCGCTGCTTCTTTCGCTCGGCCTGCTCCTCATGGTGTCGGTCTTGCTTGCAATCCTGGCAAACAGCGCAAGGTTCACGCTGTTGGACCCTAACTTTTACCTGAACAACCTTGACTCCGCAAACGCCTACGACTCGGTCAAGACCGTTGCACTTGAATTTGTAGCAACCAGCATTACCGGGCAGTACCCCGACTCGCCGCAAAAGGAAAAAGTCATTTCCGAGTTCCGCTCGGGACTTGAAAACGCGGTTCCGACGGCCTGGTTCCGCAACAGCACGCGGAAGATACTCACGAACACGTTCGCCTACGCGAAGGGCGAGACGTACCAGCTTGACCTGAAGGTTTCGATTGCCGAGATAAAGCCCGGGCTCAAGGCGGCGTTCAAGGACGTCCTGCCAAAGCTCGCCAACCTGACGCAGGCAAGCTCCGCCGCCTACCCTGCAGGGCAGTTTGACGTCGGGGCGGCAACCGACACCCGGATGCCGTCAATCGAATGGCCTGGAAACTGCAACTCAGTCGAGGGCTGCATGGCGTTCTGCGAAGACCACCGCGGCGAGTGCAGCATATTCGACGACACGCCCTACGACCTGCGGATGAACTGGACTTTCCTCAAGTCGAAATGCGGCGGCACCGACGGGTGCGTGCCTTACTGCCGCGACCTCGTCGGCACAAGCCTGAACCCCAACGCTGGCGGGGTGGAGGGCAACTGCTCGCGGATGCTGCAGTTCATCGACGCGACCGCGCCCGGGCAGCCAGTCCCACAATCAGTGCTGCAAAAGCAGCCGACTGCAACGCCCAGCCCTTCGGCAGCGCCCAGCACTTCGTCCGCTCCAAGCGGGGTGCCGCAATACGAACTGACCGGCCCCGGCGGGTGCAGGAACAAGACGGGTTGCCTGCAATACTGCGCCTTGCACCAGGACGAGTGCGCGGACGCGAACTACACGATAACCGTGGCCGCAAACATGACCATTCTCGGCGCGTTCTGCTCGACCCCGCAGGCCTGCATCGAATACTGCAGGGGCGACATCTCGAACGACACCGGGGAAGTGAAGGACGAGTGCGGCAGGGTCAACGCAGATTACTCAGCAGCCCAAGCCGACTTGCTTGGCGCAGTAGCCGGACAGCAATCAGAGCAAGCTTCCAGCGAAGCGATGGGCCAAATGATAGAACAGCAGATTGACGCGCTTCCGGACGTCATCGACCTGGACGAGCAGATGCAACACCAGCTGTCAACGGGCCTCGGCCAGGTGCGCCCAACGCTTGGCACCGCGATGCTTGCCTGCAACCTGCTCATAGGGGTTGCAATAGCGTTCGCGCTCCTGATATCCCTAGTCGCGTTCAGAGTGCGCGGCGCAACCAGGCACGTCGGCTGGCCGCTCTTCCTTGCGGGCCTTATTGCCACGCTTCTTGCGCTCATCGCGCCGAAGATAATCCTTGACACGGTGGCGCAGGGAGTTGTCGGAGGCGAGTTTGCGCAGGCTGCAGGCGTGTTGATGGACGTTGCGGCGAGAATAGTCTGGGGCTACTTCAACACCGTTCTCATACCCGGGATAATAGTCTGCCTCATCGGGGCGGGGATGGTAATATACTCGTTCAAGATGAAGGACAAGGGGCAGGACAAGGCCGAAAAAGAAGACTCCAAGGAGGAACCGGAAGAGGAATCCGAGGATGAAGGCGAGGCGGATGAAGCAGCAAAGCGGGAGAAAAAACCGGGTAAGAAGGCAAAACCCAAAGGCTAAAAGACGGCTGGAAAAAGCCCGGAAAAGAAAACAGGATGCTGAAGGCAAGAAAAAATCTTGAGACTTTTTCTCAGCACTTGAAGAACTGGCCGAACACCAAGCCGAGGGCGACGCCAACCGGGAGCCACAGGACAAAATTACCGGTAATCGTCCCGACAAGCACCCCGAACGCGGTGCCGATAATCAGGCCGTACGCCCAACTATTGGACGGGCTCTCGCACGGGCAGGTCACTGCCGCGGGTTTGGGCGCGGCTTTTTTCGCCGTTTTCCTTGCAGCCTTTCTCTTTGCCATAAAACCTACAACCCGTCCGGGGATTAAATGCCTATCTTTTCGCTGCAGTCACTCCACAGGAATGGTAGATGTGGCTGAGCCTCTTCTCCTCGTCTGCTGCGATTATGCTTATGCACTCGCCAGTCTCGTTCATCCTGCCCGTGCGTCCGGCGCGGTGGATGTAGAACTCCGGGGCCGAAGGCAGGCCGATGCTGTATATCTTCTCCACGTCCGGGAAGTGGATTCCGCGCGCAGCCACGTCGGTGCAGATGAGGATTTGCTCCTCGCCCGAGATGAACCTGCGCATCGCCGAGTGCCTGCGCGCGGTCTTGATTTGCGAATTGAGCTGGATGACCGGGATCTTGAACTTGTTGAGGGTGTTCGTGAGCTCCTCGACCTCGTCGTTGGTGGCGCAGAAGACCATCGACTTCACCGGGTTTGCCTTGAGCAGGCTTGCAAGCGCCTGCGTCTTGTCCTCGGTAATCGTGTAGAAATGGGTGATTGTGTTTGCGGCGACCTTCCCTACTTTTATCTCCGCAAAACCGGGGCGCATCAGGGTCTTCGCATACGCATATGCCTCGCTCGGCATCTGCACCGAGAACATCATGGTCTGCTTGCGGCTTGAAAACCGCGAGGCGATGTGCATGGTCTCGTCGACGAACTGCTTTGAAAGGAGCCGGTCGGCCTCGTCTAAGACGAGTATTGAGTAGTCGCTTGGCTTGAGCACACCCTTCTGCAAAGTCTCGTGCAGGCGGGTCGGGTTGCCAATCACGATTTGCGCGCCCTTGCGGATGAGCTCGTTCTGCTTCCCCGGAGGCGTGCCGCCGTAGACTGCGACCGTGAGGATTCCCAGTCCCTCGCATATCTTGCGGCACTCGTTTGCTGCCTGGATGACAAGCTCGCGTGTAGGCTCAAGGATAACCGCGCGGGTGCCGGGCTTCTGGAGTATCTGCTGCAAAATGGGGATAATGAATGCAGCGGTCTTGCCCGTGCCTGTTTGCGAAAGCGCGTAAAAGTCCGTCCCCGCCACCCCGAGCGGGATGGTGCGTTCCTGAACAGTAGTAAGGGGCGAATAGCCGAGTTTGCGAAGCGACGCTGTGATGCGGGCGTCGAGTTGGATGTCCATACCAAATTTGTGCACGCCGGGGCTAATAATACGGCTTGAAAAACACGAAAGCGGCAAAATACGCATATGATAAAGGCGATTTTGTTCGACTTCAGCCGAACGCTCTACGACCCGGACACCAAGAGTCTTGAACCTGGCGCGCTGGAAGTGCTTGAAGCCCTCTCAAAGAAGTATCCGGTTGGCCTTCTCAGCAAGAAAGGCGACGGCAACCGCGACGACCTGTTCGAAACCCTCGGCACAAGGCAGTTCTTCAAGTCGGTGGTGATTGTCGACGAAAAGTCCGTTGACTCGTTTGCAGAGTGCATTCAGGGGCTTGGCGTGCAACCTTCCGAAGTGCTCGCCATAGGCGACCAGGCAAAAAAAGACGTCGCACTTGCCAAGCAAGCTGGATGCGTGACGGTCTGGTTCTGCAAGGGAAAGTTTGCAAACATCCTGCCAGAATCAGCGGTAGAGCAGCCGGACTTCACCATAAGGAGCTTGGACGAAATACCGCAACTGCCGGTACTGCAATAAAAAGTCGTGCAGGAAAACCTTCTGCGAACTGAGTCTATGGGAAAATGCTCCAAACGCCATCGGAGGCGGGGCTTTGACCGCAATCGGGTCTGGTTGACTCGTGCTGGATTTCGCACGAAACTAATTATCAGCCGATATCCAGAGGTTGTAGAGCATGAGCAGGCTCAAATCGATTTACAGCGGAACAACGGACAACTATTTTGCGAACGCTTTGTATTCCTTGACGTATCTTTTGAAGAACCACAAAACGAAGACGACGTCCGTTTTTTTTACTTGCGAACGCTCAAGGGCATTGTAGTAACTGCTCCTGTTCTCGTAAGGGATGTTCAAAAGCGGGAAACCGTTCTTGTACAGCACGAAATTCATTAATAGGCGGCTCATGCGACCGTTCCCGTCACCGAACGGGTGTATTGTCACCAACTTAAGGTGCACCAAGGCCGCAAGCTCTACCGGGTGCGTCTTCGCCTTGACTTTGTTGTACCAGTGGAAGAACTCGTCCAAGGCAGCTGGAACTTCTATCGGGCTTGGCGGCATGAACCTGCTGCCTGAGATTGCGACTTGGTGGTTCCGCACTTGGCCTGCAATGTCCGGCTTAGTTGCTTCGAACAGCTTCTTGTGCCAGTAAAGCACTATGTTCAGGTTTAGGTCTTTTTTGTAGTCGAGGATTTCGTAGAACACCTTTTCGTGCGCCTCGGCTTCCTTGATGTCCTCAAGCGGCTTTGAACGCGGGGACAAACCTCGTTCGAGGAGGTCTGCGGTCTCGCGGTAGGTAAGCTTCGAGCCCTCTATGCGGTTCGTGTCATAAGTGAACTTGACCGAGAAGCCGCGAATCTGCTTCTGCAGCGCGGTCTTCGGCATCCTGCGCTCTTCCCTGTCGCTGTTCTGCCGAATCTTGTCCAGCGTGGAGTGCCACTTTTCCTTGTAGATTTCAGCAAGGAATTCGGCCTTGACTTGCTCAATCTTTGCCGGGAGCTTTGTTCCCAGGTATTTTTCCTTTGTCTGGACGCCTTTTTCAGTCCGTACGGTGTGCTGGAGGTAATAGTAGGTCTTGCCGTTTACGACTTTTTTCTTTACGAAGGCCATACCATATTCATACCCTTACATATTTATAAATATACGTTTTATTAGTAAAATGTAAGGGTAAGACCAAAACATTCGGTGCTGACGGCATAAAACGAGTTAGCGTCCAATTCTAGCGGATACAAAGTATTGGTTTCGTGCC
>JBAYMJ010000015.1:0-34099 GCA_041663565.1 Candidatus Micrarchaeia archaeon
GGCACGCTGATGCACAAGAAGGCGCTTGTGCTGACGACTCCGGAAAACAAGGTCACACTACTATAAGATTGAAAAGTACTAAGTCACATCAGGGGTTTTGATTCTCTTGGCAAATTTCAGGGTTGAACAGGACAAAAAATTCGCAGGCATCTACTGGGCGTTCGACCCTTCCGGGAAACGCTTCCTCGCGACCAAGAACCTGGTCAAGGGCTTCCGCGTCTCGGACGAGCGCGTGATTACGGTTGCCGGCGAGGAGTACCGCTTCTGGGAGCCTTCAAGGAGCAAGCTTGCCGCCGCAATAGTGAAGGGAATCCGGAACCTGCCAATCAAGCCGGGCTCGTCAGTGCTTTACCTTGGGGCTGCGAATGGAATCACCTCAAGCTTCGTCTCCGACGTCATCGGAAAGAAGGGAGTCCTTTACGGGGTGGAGATTTCGGCTTCGGCTATGGAGGACTTCATCTTCGTCTGCCAGAAACGCGAGAACATGCTTCCGATACTTGCGGATGCCCGCGCACCTGAAAATTACTCCGACATGGTCGAGGGCAAGGTTGACGTTGTTTTCGAGGACGTCGCTGACAAGGAGCAGGCCAACGTGATGATTCGCAACGCCAGAGCCTGCCTGAAGAAGGGCGGCTACGGCATGCTTGCAATCAAGGCCCGGTGCATTGACTCGGCTGCTGACCCGAAGAAAATATTCGCCCAAGTCGAGAAGGAGCTCGCTGACGATTTCGAAATCGAGGAGAACTTGGACATCGACCAGTTCGAGAAGGACCACGAATTCCTGCTCTTGAAGTTCAAGGGATAAGCATCAGACACGCCTTTGCGTTATCGTACTTAGGAATGTTTCAGGCGTAACTATCTCGATTTCTCCATACCTGACAAGCTTCAAAAGGTGCTTGTCCTGTGTGACTATGAATCCCGCGCCCCCGGCTACCGCAGCCTCGATGAACTTGTCGTCATCAGGATCATCTTTGACTACGCGCAACTTCGATGTTGGCGCTACAAATATCGCCCGGTTGGAAATCTTGCGGATGATTTTTTCAACTAGCCTGCGGTTTGCGGAGGTCTTTGCGAGAATCTCTTCGCTTGAAAGTATTTCGGAGTATTCGCACAATATCTCCGACGACAGCACCAGACGGACTTCTCCGTCGCCTACAAGCCGCATCACCTGAAAGGACGCGCCGCTCCAGAAAGTACCTGAAACTACTACGTTGGTGTCAAGGACTACCCGATTCATTTACTGGGCCTTCGTGCTCGGTGGTTGTGGACCAGTCCCGCCATGTCGGCTTCCTTGAGCTTCTTGCTTGCCGCCCTCAGGGGCGCGGTGAGCTTTTCCCACGGCACGGATTCGAGCCGCCGGACGGACAAGGAGTCGCCATCAAGGAGAAAGAGTATCTTCGCGCCGTCAGAAAGGCCCATCTTCCTGCGTATATCGCTCGGGATGGCTATCTGGCCGCGCGAGCTTACCACTCCGACTGAGACGTCCATAGGAAACATTCACCAAGATTAGTAAGATAAATCTTACTTATAACAGTTGGCTACGGATAGTTGCAGGGCACACCATCCAAAAAAATCAGATTCTCTTCCTCGCAAAGTCCCCAATCTTTCCCATCGCCTCCTCCAGCTCTTCGGGAGGCGCGAGGAATACCAGGCGGAAGTGCTTGTCCTTTAGCACGGGCGAGAAGCCGCTTCCGGGAACGACCAGCACGCCGGTCTCTTCCAAAAGGGAGTAGACAAAATCCTTGTCAGTCTTGAATTTGCTTGTGCCCACTTTGGGGAAAGAATAGAGCGCGGCCTTGGGCTTGGGGCAGGTTATGCCCTCAATCGAGTTCAACCCTTTGAAGATTACGTCCCTGCGCTTTCGAAGCTCTGCCCGATAGGCAGGAATGTGGTCAGGAGGATGGGTGAATGCGGCAAGCGCTCCGCGCTGCATCTCCCAGTTCACCGAAAGCCGGGCGTTGCACAGCTTGATGCACGCGTCGCGAAGAAGCTCGGAGCCTTCGTTGTGAAACGCCAAATAACCAACGCGCGCGCCGGTGTAGATGAAGTTCTTGGAAACGCCGTTGCCTACAATCAGGGGCACGTCCTTGCAGATGTCGCGCATGCTCACCGCACGCTCGCCGTTGAGGGTAGTCATCGAGTAAATCTCGTCGGAAATGATGGGGATCCCGAATTCAGCCGCGACATCGGAGATTTTTCTCAGTGTGCCTTCAGGATAGACTGCGCCAGTCGGGTTGTTGGGGTTGATTATGACTATCGCCTTGGTGCGGGAGTTGATTCTCTTGCGAAGCTCGTCAACGTCCGGGTTCATTTCTTCGTCAAGCGGGTAATAGTTCTCGGTGCCGCCGCAAACCGCAAGCATCGTGTTGTAGAGGGAATAGCTGGGGCTTGGGAGCAGGACGTTGTCGCCGGGGTCAACCAGAGCCTGCATCAGAAAGTCGATGCCTTCGGAAAGCCCGGAGTGGATGGTGACAAAGTCAGGAGAGACGCCCTCGATTTTGGCTATTGCTTGCCTCAAGTCGGCATCGCCTTCGGAGGGGCAATAACCGGTATATTTAGAATCGGAAAGCGCCTCGCGCACGGCGTCGGTAATCCAGGAGGGGGGCTTGAAGCCGAACTGGTTGGGGTCTCCTATGTTGAACCAGTGGATTCTCTTTCCAGTAGCCTCGACTTTGCGCGCGCGTCCGACTATGTCGCGAATCTCATACGACACCTTGGACATCCTTGCGGATACCTTGAAGGCCATATCAGCAATGGATTGAGGCTCCACCAATAAAATAGGGGCCGAACCGTGACAGCACAACCAGCATTTAAACAGTTCGACAAAAGCCGCCTTTTGGAACTAATTTAAACCCCGATTTTCAATATTACTGAAGGGTTTTCATTAGGTTTAACGGCCGACTGCCGCGCTTTCTTTTTCGCAAAAGCAGGGCCGAATACAGGTGGGTGTAAACAATGTTAGAGAACGTACTTTCGCTGACAGCGGGAGCCGGGGTAATCGTGCTTGCTTTTGCGGCGTACCTGGCTTACTCGGTGCTCAAGCTTCCGCAGGGAACGGAAAAGATGAAGTCCATTTCCGCAGCAATCAAGGAGGGCGCGATGGCGTACCTTTCAAGGCAGTACAGGACGCTCGTGCCGCTCGTGCTGGTGGTCGCAGTTCTTATCGGTCTGGTGGTCGGAGCTGCGCCCGCAGTCGCATTCGTGGTGGGCGTGGGCCTGTCGGCGCTTGCGGGTTACGTGGGCATGGTCGTTTCAGTCAACGCCAACGTCCGCACCGCAAAGGCCGCTGAGAACGGCCTGGGCGAGGCGCTGGGCGTGGCCGTAAAAGGCGGCTCGGTGACCGGGCTTTCCCTGGTGGGCCTTGGGCTCATCGGAATGTCCGCAATAATATACTTCAACCAGGGCACCGCACAGTACACCACTGTGCTTATCGCCTTCGGGTTCGGGGCTTCCTTGATGTCGCTGTTTGCCCGTGTGGGCGGTGGAATCTTCACCAAGGCAGCTGACGTGGGAGCGGACCTTGTCGGAAAGCTTGAGAAGGGGATTCCCGAGGACGACCCGCGCAACCCCGCAGTCATTGCAGACAACGTTGGCGACAACGTGGGAGACTGCGCCGGAATGGCAGCAGACCTCTTCGAGTCCTACGTAGTCACTATAATCGCCGCAATGCTTCTGGGCCTTGCAGCCGCTGACCCGACCAAGACCATGCTTCCGCTCGTGCTTGTCGCAGGCGCTGCAATAGCGTCCATTGTTGGCATCTACTTCGTCAAGCTTGGGAAGAAGCACAACGTGATGAACGCGCTGTACAAGGGAGTCATCGCAACCGCGGTGCTCTCTGCTGCGTACTTCTACTACATCACCGTGATGGTGCTTGGGGACATCAACCTGTTCTACGCGACCCTCGTGGGAGTGGTGGCGACCGGAATCATCATCCTGGTTACCGAGTACTACACCGCGCGCGAGTACGGGCCAGTCAAGGACATCGCCAAGGCGTCACAGACCGGCGCTGCGACTAACATCATCCAGGGGCTTGCAATCGGCATGGAGGCAACTGCGCTTCCCGTGCTCACCATAGTGGCTGCGGTGTATATCGCATACGCTGTGGGAGGCATGTACGGGATTGCGATTGCGGTTACCGCGATGCTTTCGCTGACCGCAATCATCATCACCCTTGATGCGTATGGCCCGATTACGGACAACGCCGGAGGCATTGCGGAGATGAGCGGGCTTCCTGAGAAGGTGCGCAAGGTCACGGATGAGCTTGACGCGGTCGGGAACACCACCAAGGCAACTACCAAGGGATTCGCAATCGCTGGCGCTGCGCTGGGTGCGCTTGCGCTGTTTGCAGCGTACGCGACCGAGGCAAAGCTTACCTCGATTAACCTGCTCAACCCGATGGTTGTGATTGGCTTGTTCCTCGGAGCGCTGCTCCCGTTCGTGTTTGCATCCCTTTTGATGCGCGCAGTCGGACGCGCGGCCTTCGACATAGTCGGGGAGGTGCGCAGGCAGTTCCGCGAAATCAAGGGTATAATGGCTGGCACCGGAAAGCCGGACTACGCCAAGTGCGTTGACATCAGCGCCGCCGCTGCGCTCAAGGAGCTCATCGTGCCCGGACTCATCGGGATTACCGCGCCAATAATCGTGGGATTCCTGTTCGGGGTCGAGGCGCTCGGAGGGCTTCTTGCAGGAGCGATTGCGTCGGGCTTCCTGCTTGCGGTGTTCATGAGCACCGGAGGCGGTGCGTGGGACAACGCCAAGAAGTACATCGAGGGCGGCGAATACGGCGGCAAGGGCTCGGACGCCCACAAGGCTGCGGTAGTCGGCGACACAGTTGGTGACCCGTTCAAGGACACCGCAGGACCCGCGTTGAACTCGCTGATTAAGGTGCTCAACACTGTCGCGTTGATTGTGGCAGGAGTGCTTGTGACTGCGGCAGTAGTGGCCTAGAAAAGGCCCTTACTTCCTTTTTTCTTATTTTTTTATTTTAGACGGGCACTCATTTCAGCGTTCTTTTTTTCTCAAGCAATTCCTTGAACTGCTCCAGCCGAAACACCGGAGCGCGAGCCTTCACTACGGGGTGGTTCAGGAAAGCCTCAAGCTCATCTGCCGAAAGGGACTTCGGCTCAAAAACAGCGCTATAATACCGGATTAACTTGCCCCCGCACGGCCGGTTATCGCCGGGCGCGTAGTTTTTTACGTGAATGTCAAGGCCATAAAGCGCCTTTTCTTCGCGCAACTCCCTCATGTGCGTAAAATAGTCATCAGCGCGTTTTTCCATCGCGGCGACGGATTCGCGTGCGCGGGAGACTGATTCCCGGATGCGGTGAAGGAACGCCATGGAAAGACCGTCAAATCATTTCGAGCCGTACAGCTTCTGGTGCTCCTGGAATTTTCCGTAAATCCCTTCGGGAAGCACGTCCTTGCCGTCAGCGGTCTTCATCGACTTGAGCAGCTCGAAAGTCGAGCGCGAGCGAAGCACACAGTAAGGGGTCATGCCGGCCTTTTCAAGCTCAACAAGCGGGTTCTTGCCCTCCAAAGTGGATTCCTGCCTGTCGAAGAGCACCACCAGCCCGGCAAGCGAAAAGTCGGTGCCGAGCTTGCGGAGCTTCTCGATGGACTCGAACTTGGTGCCTCCGGTGGTGATTACGTCGTCGACAAAGAGGAGGCGGTCGCCGGGCCTGAGGTTGCCCACAAGGAGCTTGTCTTTGAGGTCGCCGTAGTCCTTGGACTCCTTGCGGTCGTAAAGCACTCGCTTGTTTACGCCAAAGAGCTCGGAAAGGGAGTGTGCGACAACAGTGGCAATCGGGATTCCCTTGTATGCCGGGCCGAAGACCACGTCGAACTTGTCAAGGAGGCCGTTTTCGTAGATGCATAGCGCAAAGGCGTCGCCTATTGCCTTGAGGGCCTCGCCATCGTCGAGGTTCCCTGCATTGAAGAAGAAGGCGCTCTTGCGGCCGGACTTGAGGGTGAAGTCTCCGAAGCGAAGGACCTGCTTGCGAAGGAGGACGGAAAGCAGGGACGCGTGCGAAAACGCCGCTTCGTCGCTTCTTTTTGCGTCCTTTGGAACGGAATCGTGCAATTCCTTCGCGGCCTTGGCCGGGTCAGCGGACTCTATGATGCTGCGGCCTACGATGAAGAAGTCGCAGCCTGCGGCGATCGCCTTTGCGGAGTCGCCGCCCTGCTTGCCGATTCCTGGCGAGATGATTAGCGCGTCAGGGCCGATTATCTTGCGTGCCACTGCCAGGCGCTCGTAATCGTTGCCGGGGGCGACTATGCCGTCCACGCCGGCGTCCTTTGCCATCTTGCAAAGCCGCACGGCCTCGCGCAGGCCGAAGAGGTTGCCCTTGCTAGTCATCGAGACTAGGAGGAACACGCCCTTGTCGCGCTTCTTGGCCTCTGCAACAACCGCGGCAACAGCATCCTGGCCGGAAAACCCGTGGCAGATGATTGCATCGAATCCCGCGTCGTAGTAATAGGATGACTTCATCCGGTTGCTCGAGTCGATGTCGGCAAGCTTTGCATCGAGGATGACTGGAACGTCGTGCCTGTTGCCGCCGCTTGCGCAGGCCGTCTTGATTTCCGCAACCGCCTCGGCGTGGCTTTTCTTCCAGTATAGGGGCATCTCCGGGTGTACTTTCACTGCTGCAATGTAAGGGGCACAGGCCTTTGTTGCGGCCATCGCCTTTGCGTAGTCCTTCTCGTCAAGCGAGAGTATGAGCCTTGAGCCTGAACTGCTGATTTGGAATGCCACGGAAACAACTCACCAAAGAATGCCTGAAAAGGCGTTAGTATCTATACGCTCAAAACAGTTTTTAACCGCGCGCGAGCTTATGAATGCGACCACATCTCAACGGGTTTTTTGATGGAAAGGAAGTTCACCAGCAGTTTCGCGCTCAAGGCGACGATTGCGCTTGCAATAGTGCTTGCGCTGCTGATGACCTACTCTATCTACCTCCGGAACAAACCCGCAGGGTTCTCATTGCTGTACTTTGACGCGCAAGAGTACCCGGATGGGAACTACGTTGTAATACTCGAAAACCGCGAAAACTCTGCAATGAGCTACTCGCTGCAGTTCCAAGTTGACGGAAAGAAGGCGGGGGAAACCACAGCCAGCCTAGAAAACGGCGGGAAGGCGTCCTACGAGGTCCTTGACTACGCCCCGGCGTTTGCAGTCCCCGGTTCGACGGTGGAAGTGCGGGCGTTAAGGGATGGAAAGGAGCCGCTCGGCATATACGCAACCAACAGGATTGCGAATCAAAAGGGATAAATCGCAAGCAGGGATTACCCAACTAGCGAAGTGAACGATATGAGGATTGGTTTTGTGGACTGCGCGGCCAACAAGGCGGACGCGTTCGAGGCTTTCAGCGCAATCACCAACGAGATGGTGGCGGGGGCGCAGCTTGAGAGGCGGACCGCCCACGACCTTTTGAAGATACCCCTCACTGCAAAGAAGCTCCTCACCGGCGGCTGCGACATCGCGGTGGTGTTCCTGATGCTTTCGGAAGACGACCTGGACGCCATGTCGCTTGTGCACGAAAAAATCATCGACGTCGAGCTTTCGGCCGAGAAGTTCGTGCTGTTCTGCATAGTCTCCGACGAGGAGTACGAAAGCGACGAGGAGTTCGAAAACATCGCAGAGTCGAGGATGAGGACGGTGCTGAAGCTTGCATCCCAGCTCGAGCTTTCGCCTTCGCAGGTCTCCCAGATAATCGGAGACACGCAGATGACGCAGGCGCTTGCCGACCTTTCGGGGTTCTCTGCCGCGGTGCAGCAGGATGACGTGCCCAAGGAAGGCGAGGAGCAGCCCGTGCCGGGAGAAGGCTCCGGGCCGGAAGACGGCGGGAAAAGCCTGTTCTGATTATTCGGGCTTACGTTTCTTTTCAGCCACGGGCTTGGGAACCTGTCCGGAGTTCATCGCTTCCTCCTTGCGGTCAGGGTTCAATGAATTGCCCCTCACCCTTTGGGATATCTTATACTCCGCCAATGACTCGCGGATGTTGGGAATGCGCGGGCCAAGCGCGGCCTTTGCGACCTCTTCTGGAGAACCATTCAACGCCTTTTTCCTCAATCCGCCCAAATTCGGGAGTTCTTCCATCACCATCTATCAAACACCCTCAGGAACTGCCTCAAGGTTCTTAAACTTGGGCGGCTATTTAATTCCAACCCGCTTTTTATACTCCTAGAATGAAAGGTTGAACCGGAATGCTGCACGCTGACGCTGGTGGAAGGCTCTCGTACCTCGCCGGGAACACTAAGATTGGCTTGGACTGCGCCGGCGACGTCAACTTCGTCTCGCACGCCCACCTGGACCACGCGCCCTCGTCAAGAAAGGACGGCCTGCTGTGCTCTGACGCAACTGCCGAGCTTTTGGCAACCCGCTGCAGGGTGCGCCACAACGGCCACAGCCAGGAAATGACCGTCGGCGAGGTGGACTTGAGCCTTGCTGACTCGGGGCACGTGCTAGGCTCGCGCCAAGTCATAATCAACGGCAGCGCGGACAAGTTCGTGTACACGGGCGACCTGCGCACCGAGGACTCCATACTATTCAAGGGCGCGAAACCGGTCGAATGCGACACGCTTCTTGTCGAATCCACCTACGGCCTCCCGCGCTTTTCGTTCCCGAAACGCGAAGCGGTATACGCGGACATGACTTCATGGGTGAAGCAGGAGGTCGCTGCCGGGCACTGCGTGGTGCTTGGCGGGTATGCGCTCGGGAAGGCACAGGAGCTCGTGAAAATCCTGAATGAGAAGATGGGAATAACGCCGATTGTCTCCGATGAGATTGGCGACGTTTGCGCAGTGTACAAAAAATACGGGATTGACCTGGACTACGTGACCACTTCCTCCGAGGAAGGCACCAAGGCGCTCTCGCGCAATTTTGTCGCGGTCCTTTCGCAGAACAAGGTCAACTCCAAGATGGCCTCCGCGCTGGAACGCGAATATGGCAAGAAGATTTCAACAGCGGTTGCAACGGGCTGGGCGCAGAGCCCGGCGTGGGGCTTTGACGTGGACCGCGCGTTCTGCCTTTCCGACCACTGCGACTTCGAAGGCCTGGTGGACTACGTGGCCGCGACAGGCGCGCGGAAAGTGTACGTCAACCACGGCTACTCGCGCGAGTTCGCGAAGGAACTCAAGAAGAAGGGCATAAACGCGCTTGCAATAGACGACATGCGGCCTGAAAAGGGCCAGAAGACGCTCCTTGGATAAGCGGGCATGGCGGGCGCTTTTGCACTAAAAAAAGTCGTTTTATTAGCGTTGTCCGCCAGAAATATTCCGGTGCACACATTATGGCAGTTGAAGTTTACATCATTGACGGCAAGGACTACGGGAAGCTCGACAAGCTCCTCGCTGCCGACCCGTATGCGAAGGACTCGTTCAAGACAGTAGGGTACACGCTCAAGGAATCCAAGGCGATGGGACTCAAGGGCGGCTCGTACGTGCTCTACTTCAAGACGGAGGACCCGGCGCTCCTTTCCGCCCTCTGCGAAAAGCTAGTAGCGGCAGTGGCCGAAGCAAAGAAGGCCGACGCGGAGACCAAGGCTAGGGTCGAGGTCCAGATTGCGCAGGAAGAGGAGAACGCGACAGCCGGCTTTGGCTCGATTTTCGGCTGAGAACAAAAAGAACTCGGAAAAGACAACCAGTGCTCAGGGCGAAAGCGAGAAGTAAAGACGCTTCTTCGAGGCGCCCTTGTTCTCTATTTTTTCTATCTTGGCCCTGCCGACTTCGGAGAGGTTGCGCACGTGCATTCCCCCGCAGGCCTGCGTGTCGATTCCAGCTATTTCAACTATCCGCAGGGAGGCGACGCTTGGGGGCAGCTTGTCGGCAAGCTTCACCACTCCGGGAATCTTGAAGGCCTCCTCGCGCGGAAGCGAATACGTCCTTACGGGCGTGTCGTGCGAAAGCTTTCCGTTCAACTCGGCAACAGCATCCTCGAACGCCGCCTTCTCGGTGCCCGTGGGGCAGTCGAAGTCGAAGCGGGTAATCGTAGTGCCTAACTGGTTTCCGGTCACCTGCGCGCCCTTGGCGAACATGATTGCGCCGAGCACGTGCGAGCAGGTGTGCATCCGCATTATCCGGTGGCGCTTCTCCCAGTCGAGGGTGCAGCGGACGGAATCGCCTGCGGAAAACACGGCAGTGGAGACCTTGTGGAAGATGCGGCCGTCCTTCTTGCTTACTTCCACCACGTCCGCGGACTTTCCGCCGCAGGCGATTTTTCCGGTGTCGCAGGGCGCGCCGCCCCCGGTCGGGAAGAATACCGAGCGGTCGAGGATTACGAAGTCGCCCTCGGCTGCGAGGACTTTTGCGTCGCACTCCTTTTGGTACGCGTCGGTCAAACAAAGAAGTTCGGTTTCCATGACAATGGCCCCTTAACCTGCTGCTTGTTTTTTGAAAAAAAAGAAAGTGGACTCAGCGGGATTTTCCTTTCCAAGTTGCAACCGCACCCTGGAAAATTCGAACCCGCAGCCTCTTGCATGCCATGCAAGCGATCTACCGTTGATCTATGAGCCCAAAAAATAGGATTTTGGGAAGCCGGGGACAAAGGCGGCACAGCGCGTTGCGCACATGAGCCGGCTTGCCCGCCGCAGCCTTCGCTTATACCGGCGAGACGAACACTACCGTGTCGCCGCGAAGGAGGACGGTCCCCAGCTTGCGCTTGAGCTCGCCGTTCTTGAGCTCCTCGCCGTTCTCGATGACGAGGTTCATGTGCACGTCGAAGCTCGCGAGGGTGCCGCGGACCTCCACGTCGCCCTTGAGGCGCACGAGAACGTTGTTGTTCAGTGCGTTGTTGAGTATGTCGAATGGGCGCTTTTCTGCCAAGTTAGGTTACACCTCTAAAAAATACCAAATAGGTTCTGCCTTGGATGGAATAAAAAATCATTGGTTCTTCTTCCCAAATAGCGCGGAAAGGATGCCTGCCAGGAAACCCTTCTTCTGGACCGGCCCGGTCTCCACCTTCTCGCCGGTTATGGCGCTGGCAAGGGTCTTGAACCCGACTCCCGCGGGAGTGCCTTGGTTCCCTATCATCAGGGGGCTCTGCTTTTCCGTCGAGCGTCGCACCTCCGGGTCCTCGGGGATTACCGCAAGCACCGGCGCGCCTAGGAGCTTCTCGACCTCCGCGGGCTTGATTTCGTCCTTTGAGTTGCGGAACTTGTTGACTACTACGCCGGTAATCTTGATACCGAACCGGTTTGCGAACTGACCCATCTTGAGCGCGTCCGCAAGTGCCGCCGGGTCCGGAGTGACAACGAGTACAAGCTCCTTTGCGCTCTTTATAGCCTGCTGGTTGGTCTCGTCCAACCCGGGCGGGCAGTCGAGAATGAGGTAGTCGGCGCCCTTCTCAAGTGCCGCCATCGCACCCGGGAACTTCGAAAAGTCAAGCTTCTTCAGGCTGTCGAGGGAAAGCCCGGACGGCACGTACTTGAGCTTTGCGGGCCCCTCGTACACCGCGTCCGCAATCGCGTTCTCTCCGGAAAGGACGTTGTGCAGGCTGATGGGCGCGCGCTCGATTCCGAGCACTATGCCGATGTTTGCCATGGCTACGTCGGCATCCACCAGGATTACCCTCTTGCCCATCTGCGCAAGCAGTATGGACAGGTTGACCGCGACCGTGGTCTTGCCCACGCCGCCTTTTCCTGAGCAGATTGCTATTGTCCTCATTTGGAATCACTGAGCATCTTGTCTATTTCCTGGTTGTCCTGCTGCGCGTCAGCGGCAGCCGGGAGCTCCTCCTCGGCCTTGCCCTCGGCCTCCCAGAGCTTGAGCCGCTTCAAAAGCTGCTCCCTTGCCTCTGGTGCCGCGGGCTCCTTCACCTGCTCCTCGTAGAACGGCGAGAAGTCGGTTGCCTGGAACGCGGCCATGTCGCTTTCCTTCGGCGAGAACGCCATCTTGTCGTTGAACGCGGTGATGAGCTTGACCTGGTCGGCCGAAAGCTGGAACAGGTCGACAACGCCCTTCTTTGCTGCGGTCGCGTTTGCGATGCGCGGGAACGCGTCCGAGCCGAACATCAGCTTGTCGTGGCGCAGGTACTCGTAGGTGCAGGCTATTACCTTTCCGGAGTCGTAGATGAGCGTGCCCTCCTCCAGGCCGCCCGTCCCCTTGACCATCACCGCAAGGTATCCCGTGAAGGCCTTTCGCGCAAGCTCCTGCAGCAGGCCCGAAAAGTCCAGGCCCGCAAGGTCGATGCCTGTCTTGACGCTCTGGCCGGGTGGAAGTATCACTATAGACACCGAATCAATCTTGAGACAAAACCAAAAACCAGTTACTGCGGCCGGGCTTAATTAGTTTTGTTTTATCGCCCGGATTGGGGGACTGCCTTACTGCCCGGTTCAGGCGTCCTTTGCCATCAGCACTAGGTCGGCCGAGTTCTTCAGCGCTGTTGAGAAGTCCGGCTCCGCACCCACCACTATGGTGTCCTTCCCGTGGGCCTTTGCCTTTGAAAGGAGGGGCTTGTAGTCCGAGTCGCGGGATACTATTGCGATGGTGTCGATGTGCTCGGAAAAGACGGATTCCATGGCCTCGGTTACAAGCGCCACGTCCACGTCGCTGGGGATAATCACTACCTCGAACCCCTGGTTGGTCACCGCCTCTATGAGCTTGTCCGAGGCGTACTGGTCAAGGAAGACCTTGGCCACCTTCACCGTGCCATGCTTTGCGAGGAGCTTGCGTATCTTGTCCAGGTCGACTCCCAGCTCCTTCCGCAGCATGTTCGGACCGTCCACGAAGCAGGCTATGTTGCGCGGCTTCTTTTGGGCCTTGAGGAACGCGTTGAATGAATCAAGAGGGCTTGCCATTTGAGACTACCTTCAGACCGTTGGCTTGAAGCCGAAAAAAGAGGCGACGTTCCCGTCAACTGTCCCAATGACTCTTTCCATTTCCACGCTTTTAATCTTTGCCACCCGCTCGTATGCCGCCTTCACGTTGGCAGGCTCGTTGCGTCCGCCGTGCCACAGCCAGGGCGAGTCGGTCTCGCAGAAGATGCGCTCAAGGGGGGCTTTCTTGATGACCTTGTCAAGGGACTTGCTCTTGAGCGTTGGGATGGAGATTGCAAAGCCCGAGTCTATGGCCAGGTCCATTGCCTTGGGGTTGAGGAAGCAGTGGAGCATCACGCGGCAGTTGTATTCCTGCGCGACCCGTATGCACTGCTCCTCGGCATCGCGCGAGTGCACCACGACCGGAAGGTCAAGCGACTCGGCAAGCTGCAGGAAGGCGCGGTAGAACTTCTCCTGCCTCGCCCACTCGTCCTCCTTCTTGTAGTGGTGCCGGTCCAGGCCGGTCTCGCCTATGCCTACGAGCTTTGACTTGTTGGACTCGATGAACCGAAGCTCGGCCTCAAGCTCCGCATCGGACTGCTCCACTGCATGGTGGGGGCTGAGGCATATCACTGCCTTGAAGTAGTCCGGACCGTACTTTTGCGAAAACGCAAGCACGCGCTCGTTGTCGGGATGATTGTTGCCCGCGTTGACTATTGCGCGGATTCCGGAAGCCCGAGCCCTTGCGATGACTTGGTCGCGGTCGGAGTCGAAGTCGGCAACATCCACGTGGCAGTGCGCGTCAATCATGATTGCATCAACATAAACAATGCCAGGAAGTAAAAAAAGGGCAGGACGGCCGAAAAACAAATATGAAAATAAAAAAATGGGCCCGGTCGGATTTGAACCGACGACCACTTGATTATCAGTCAAGCGCTCCAACCAGGCTAAGCTACGAGCCCATTCACCATAGACGTGCTAGGTGCCGCTAAAATCCGGGAAAGAAAGTTGGTGCTCCCAAATATTAAATTGGTTTAGCTTCGCGGCTTGCGGCTTTGTTGGAAACTATTATTCCATAAGGAATAATATTAACGGATATTTATTCTAAACTGGCGGTAAACATTGTGCAGCCAACGCATTACGGGTGGTTTTTTTGGAACAGATGAAGGGCAAAGCGCTTTTTTCCTCCGAGTCGGTCACAGAGGGCCACCCGGACAAGATATGCGACCAGGTCTCGGACGCGATACTCGACGACCTTTTGAGGCAGGACCCGCAGAGCAGGGTGGCAGTGGAGTGCCTCACCACGACCGGGCTCGTGATGGTCGCAGGCGAGGTGACCACGAACGGGTACTGCGACGTGCAGGGCGTGGTGCGCAAGACGCTTGCGGACATCGGCTACATCGACCCCGAATACGGGCTGGACTCGAGCGACTGCGCGGTGCTTGTGGCAATCCACGAGCAGAGCAAGAACATCGCAGTCGGGGTTGACTCGTCCGAAAAGAAGGAGCAGGGCGCTGGCGACCAGGGGATGATGCTCGGGTTTGCATGCGACGAGACTCCCGAGCTGATGCCGCTTCCAATCAGCCTCGCGCACAAGCTCACGCAGAGGCTCGCCGAGGTGCGCAAGAAGGGAATACTGGACTGGGTGCGACCCGACGGGAAATCACAGGTCACTGTCGAATACCAGGACGGCATCCCAAAGAGGCTTGACGCGGTTGTCATCGCGGTGCACCACAGCCCGTCGGTTGACAAGGCAAGGATAAAGAAGGACATCTGGGAGCAGGTGGTCAAGCCGGTGTGCGGAAAGTATCTGGACGACAAGACCAGCTTCTTCGTCAACGAGACCGGCATCTTCGTCAAGGGCGGCCCCGAGGCGGACACGGGAGTCACCGGAAGGAAAATCATAGTCGACACCTACGGCTCGATGGGAAGGCATGGGGGAGGCGCGTTCTCCGGAAAGGACCCGTCCAAGGTAGACCGCTCGGGCGCGTACATGGCGCGCTACGTCGCAAAGAACATCGTTGCAGCGGGGCTTGCCAAGCGCTGCGAGGTCCAGGTCGCGTACTCAATCGGAGTAGCCAAACCAGTCTCGATTTATGTCGAGACTTTCGGCACTGAGAAAGTTCCGCCGAAAAAGATTGCCGAAGCTGTTCAGCAAGTCTTCGACTTCCGGCCCGCAAGAATCATCGAGCACCTCAACCTCAAGAGGCCGATTTACAAAAAGACCGCGGCATACGGCCACTTCGGACGCGAGGACCCGGACTTCACTTGGGAAAAGACTGACAAGAAAGATGAACTGAAAAAACTTGCGGGAATTTAGGCGGCAAATTGTTCTGGCTTCTGGCAAGACCTGCCGAAGCCATTACAATCACATCCACTTTGAAAGCGAGCTCTGGTTGGCGTCCTCAGGAACTTTGTAGCCCCGGCTCAGCGCGGACTGCACGCGCTCCTGGGAGAAGCCCCTCTGCTCGCACATGTAGTCCATGATTTCGTCCACTTGGGGCGCGCCGAAGCGGATGGACTCTGCAGGCGGGTCGAACACGTCCGGCTTCAGGAAGATGTCCTCAATTTCCTTCCAGCGGGGAATGTCGGCTTTTGTCGCCTCGAGGATTTGCTCAAACGACCCGTGCTCGCGCACAAGTTTCAGGCCCTTCTTTGCGCCAATCCCGTAGACTCCCTTGTCAAAGTCCGTGCCGCAAAGCAAAGCCACCCAGACCAATTGCTGCCTGCTTATCTTGAGCGCGTCAAGGTTTTCCTGCAGGAAATACTTCTCGGGAAACACCTCAACCGTCTCGTTCTTTCGCGGCAGCTTGCGCCTTCCGGATATCGCGAGGTTGCGTATGAGTATGTTGGCGCCGAAGATGAGAGAGTCGAAGTCCTGGGATGCGGCCGCGTCGGTAATCCCCTTGCTGGACATGTGTGCGCACTGGGCCTCCGCCTCGGTGTTTGCCGCAATCCAGGGGACGCCCATCATCCCGAGCAGCTCCTTGGACTCTACTATCATGTGAGACTCAAGCCGCACCGACTGCGCGGAATAGGTGCGCATGCCTTCCTCGTCGCCTGCCTTCTCGGCCTTGCGGAACTTCTCAAGCGCATCCTGCTTTTTCTCGCTGCGCTCCATTATGGTGTTCTCCTTCAGCAGGCTGGGCTTGCCGTCGAAAACGTAAATCGGCTTGATGCCGCGCTCAAGGAGGTTGCAGGTGCGGTAAAAGAGTCCCGAAAGGTGCGAGGTTATCCTGCCCTCGGCATCCATGAGCGGGGTGCCGTCGCGCTGCCTGATGGTAGTGAGGAACTGGTAGAGCACGTTGAAGGCGTCCACTGCGACGGTGCCCTTGATATCCTCAAGGCTGCACTCGTGCTTTACCAGAATGCCATCTATCTTTACGCCCAACAAAAACACCAAACTGAACTATCGAAACAAAGAGGATTTAATCACTGAAGGTTAAAATATCTCCAATACAGGCGAATATGCTTATGGCAGACTGCGACATTTGCGGAAGGCCCGCGACTACAAAGGCGATAGTGGAGGGAGCCACGCTCTCGGTATGCGGCCGGTGCGTGTCGTACGGCCGCGAACTTTCCGCGCCAACAATAAGGAGGCCGAACCAGCCTCGGCCCATGGTGGAGCTTGAGGTGGTGGAAGGCTACGGCAGCACGGTGCGCCATGCGCGCGAACGCTCGGGGCTTACCAGGCAGGAGCTTGCGCGCAAGCTGTTCATACTCGAAAACGTGCTCGAACGCATCGAAAACGAGCACCTCAAGCCCAACGAGGCGGTTGCGAAGAAGCTTGAGAAGGAGCTGGGCATCACGCTATTGGGGCCGAGGAACGGGGACGAAGGGAAGCCCCAGACGAAACCATTCTCAAATGCAGGCCAATCATCAGGCCGCGGGCTCACGCTGGCTGACTTGGTGGAAATAAAGAAAAAATAACGGCAAGGCCTGCGAACGGCAGTTGCCGCCCGAAAACTAAACACCTAAAATGCCAGCGGGCATAACCAATCCGGACAGTGATTACAATGAACAGGAAGACGATTATTTCAACACTGATATACGTCGCCGACGCGGCGCTCTTCTTTGCAATAGTGCTTTCGGGCATCCCCGACCTGTGGAAGGTGGTGCTGGCGCTTGCGACGGTTGCAGCCGGGGGGAAGCTCCTGGCCGACGTCCACGGCTGGAAGTCCTATTTTGGCATAAACATCATCCGTGGAGGATGGGGACTGAAGGCGATGGGAAAGTTCGCATCCAAGCACCCGAAATTGGCGCGCTTCGTGGCTGACGTGGGAGCTGGCATAGGCTACGGGATGATATACTCGATAATCACATTTGGCAAAAAGCACGAGCGGGTGAAGCTTGCGGTGATGCTTTTGCTTTCGCTTGCGTTCTCGCTCCTGCTTTCCGCAGGCTCGTTCTCCAGCCAGTCCGATTTGCTTTCGAACACGCAGTTCCTCGCGATACTTGCCTGCGGAGTGGCCGGCGGGCTTGCGCTGCAGTCGCTTGCGGTTCTTGTAATCAGCGCGATGAACATACTCACAATCCCCAACGCCCCTGCGGGCGCGCAGCTGCTCATAGTGGGAGTGACCGTGCCCTGGGAGTGGGTGTTCGGCCTGGTCATAGCAGCGACTATACACGAGTTCGCGCACGGCATCCTCTGCAGGGTCGAAAAGCTCCGCGTGCTCGGCTCGGGCACCATATTGTGGGGCTTCCTTCCCCTTGGGGCATTCGTCGAGCCCGACGAGGAGCGGTTCAAGCACATCGCGCTTGAGAAGAAGAGGAGGATACTCGCGGCTGGCCCTGCGGCAAACCTGCTTGCATTCATAGGTTTTACCCTGCTCTCGCTGGGCTTTGCCGCAGTGGCAGGCCCGGCATATTCTGATATGTCCGCTGTGAAGGTGCTTTCGGTGAACTCGACGGCATACCCGGGCTCCAGCCAGCTTGCTGCAGGCGACATCATAACCGCAGTTGACGGCGAGAGGGTGGTTGGCATATCCGGGCTTGCATCGGCAATCTCGGACAGCAGGCAGGGCGACACGCTGGTCCTTTCCACCCAGGACGGCGACAAGACTGTCACAGTCGGAAACAGAAACAAGCTCGGCATCTCTGTGCTTCCCGCGGCAACAGCCGGAAATGAAATCGTCTTCGCAATAATCGGGTTCATAATGACCGTGCTGGCCTCGACTGCGTACATCAACGTCGCAATCGGAGCCATAAACCTGGTCCCGTTGTTCATCACCGACGGCGCGAGGATAGTCTCGGAGGAGCTGAACGAGGGACTAACGAGGATGCTTGGAAAGAAACGCGGGCTGCCCGTAGCTGCAAGACTGTCGCTTCTTGCAAGCGTTGCCGCGGTCCTGCTCATAGCAGTCAATCTCGCGCTGCCCACCGTCCTGCGCGCGCTGGCCGCCTGAACCGGTTTTTAATCCCATGGCGAGTAATTAATACCTGGTTTTTTGGAGGTCATTGACTATGAACGAAACAGCCCCCCAGTCAGAAGATGTGATTATTTCCGGCTTCCACAGGGAAGAGAAGGTGTTTGCGGAGTCGGTGCGCGAGGAATGCAATACGTTCCTTGAGAAGCTGCGCCGCGAGACGGGCGTGCGCTCCCTTGAGCTGCGCATGAAGTCCGCCCTGCACGGGAAAAGCCGGCTTTTCGACGTGCGGGTCACCGCACGGCTTGAAGACCCCAACGGGAACCTGCACGCGCAGGCTTCAGCACGCGAGCTTAACCTGGCGATTCGGCGCGCGTTCGCCGAGGTCGCCGCACAGGCATCGCGGATTGCCGGCTTCAAGGCGGGCATACGCGCAAAGGAGAAAAGGTGAGAAATCATGACGACGAACAAGGGTCAACTTTTCGGGATTACGCTGCTCCTGTTGGGAGTGGCGTGCCTTGCGGCGCTGGTGTTCCAGCTGAACAGCTACATCACGTACAGCAGCGTTGCCGGCATAATGAAGACCGAGTCGCAGAACACGCTTACCCAACTGCGGAACGACCCGACCACGCTTGCGACGTACGGGCTCAACGTGTCGGATCTTGACGACCCCCAGGTTTCAGCCTACATAAACAACACCGTGGACAGCAACGTCAAGAACGTATACCTCCAGGCGAACGCGCTCGTCCTTTCGATGGCCCTCGACGCGTTGTTCGGAATCGGGCTGTGCTACTTCGGCATCCGGAAAGCGGCGCAACATTCATAAACAGAAAGGCATTACCAAGATTAGGGTTTAGGGAATGTTGGCCAGGCGCACACTCGCATTTTCACTGCTTGCAATGCTAGCCATCGCAGCGTTCGCACAGGCAGAATGCGCGCTTGCCGAGCCGCAGAAAAGCGGCAGCAGCGGGTTTGTCCTCACGCTGGACTCCGCAAGCCTTTCGGGCCAGCTGGACATGCAGGTGTACGTCCAGAAGAAGGGCGGGTCGGAACCCTGCTCGATGACCGCGCAGCTTACCTCCGCGCTCGGATACTCCATGACCGTGCTGCCTGCCGAGATAAGCTTCAACACTTCGTACGGGATGTACTACCCGACAATATCCGCAACTGCAGCTTCCAAGACCGCGCCCGAGACAGTCAGCCTGCGGCTGCTGGACAAGGACACGGGCGCGGAGCTTGCATCCGTGCCCATCGGCGTCAGCGTCGCGGAGGCGGCGAACGCAAGCACCCCGAGTGTGAAGCCGCATGTCTGCACCAAGCAAAACACCACACAATGCACCGCAAAGGAGCTGCTTGCGCTTGACCAGGAGCCCACGTTCATAGAGCAGAACATCTCCGACATCTACCTCTTGGTCGGCATAATCGCGGGCTTCGCCCTGATTGTAATCGTGCTCTTCGTGCTCATACCGCGGAAGTAAGCGGGGTTGGGGCAACCGGGGCACATGCCAACCGGTCTTTGCGCAAAGCCAATTAATTGCATTACCCTACACTACAGTATCACAAAAGGTGCCTTCGACTAGATGCTCTTTTCCAAAGTCTGCGAAACTTTCGACAGGATAGAGGCGACCCCGTCGCGGCTGAGCTCAACTGACTTCCTTTCAAAGCTCTTCCTTGAAACGCCCGCTTCACAGATACGGCGCGCGGTCTACTTCTGCCAGGGAAGGGTCGCGCCCGAGTTCGAGGACATCGAAGTGGGAATCGGCGACAGGATTGCCGAGCAGGCGGTTGCGCGCATAGCCGGGGTAAGCCTGGCAAAGGTCCAATCCGAATACCGCAAGAAGGGCGACCTAGGCGAGGCCGCATCAAACCTCCTTGAAAAGAAGGCGCAGACGCGGCTTGCAAGCGAGGAGCTCACCGCCGAAAAGGTGTTTGACAGCGTAAGCAGGATGGCGCAGTCGTCGGGCACCGGGTCGCAGGAAAAGAAAATCAAGATACTGTGCGAACTGCTCTCAAAGTCTTCAGGCGCCGAGGCAAAGACCATAGTGCGCTTCTGCACCGACAACATGCGCATCGGAATAGGCGAGCCCACGATTATTGATGCGCTTTCGTTCGCCGTTGCGGGTGACAAGTCCCTGCGGCCGGACATCGAGCGCGCATTCAACCTGTCCTCCGACCTCGGGATGGTGGCCGAAGTGCTCCTTGCGCAGGGTATGGAGAAAATCCGCGCGTTCAAGCCGATTCCCGGAAACCCCATCCGGCCGGCGCTTGCCGAGCGGCTTGAGAGCGCCGAGGCGATAATCGAGAAGCTTGGCGAGTGCGCTGTCGAGGGAAAGTACGACGGGTTCCGCATCCAGGTGCACAAGGACCGCAACGGAAAAATCCGGATATACTCGCGCAAGCAGGAGCCGATGACATTGATGTTCCCCGAATTGGTGAGGGCGGTCGGGACCGACATTGCGGGAAGGGAGTTCATCATCGAGGGCGAGGCAGTAGGCATCGACCCCAAGACCGGGAAGATACTGCCGTTCCAGGTGACCGTGCAGCGGAGGCGCAAGCACGGCATAGAGGAGCTTTCGAAAAAAATCCCGCTGAAGATGTTCTGCTTCGAGGTGCTCTATCTGGACGGCAAGGACATGACGCTTTTGCCATACAAGGAAAGGCACGCGACCATCGAGCGCATCGTGTCCAAGTCCGAAAAAATCGGGGTTGCCGAGTACAAGCTCTGCAATGACGCGGGCAAACTGCAGGCGATTTTCGAGGACGCTCTGAAACGCGGGCTTGAGGGAATCATCGCAAAGGACCTGAACGCGCCGTACACCGCCGGCGGCCGCAAGTTCGCCTGGATAAAGCTCAAGAAGTCATACCAGGGCGCGCTTTCGGACACCGTTGACGTCGTAATCATCGGGTTCTACTACGGCAAGGGCAAGCGCACCAAGCTCGGCTTCGGAGGCCTGCTCACCGCAGTCTATGATGACGAGGACGACCGCTTCAAGTCGATTGCGCGTGTGGGAAGCGGGTTTTCCGAGGAGCAGATGTCGCAGTTTTCCGAGATGCTCTCAAAAATCATAGTCAAGGAAAAGCCGCGCGAAGTTGACGCGCTGATGGAGCCCGACGAGTGGGTGGCGCCAAAGTACGTGGTCGAGGTCAACGCGGACGAAATCACCAAGAGCCCGGTGCACTCTGCAGGAAGGACTGTCGGCGCGGATGGGGAGGAATACGGGCTTGCACTGCGGTTCCCGAGGATGACCGCCGCAGGGATACGCGACAAGTCGCCGCACAACGCGACAACTGTCAACGAGATAATCGAGCTTTTCGACATGCAGAACCGCACGAGGAAGAACTCGCGGCGCGGATAGCGCGCAACGTTTGCAGGCGCGCGGGCGTCAAGCGGCACCCATTCTCAGTGCACGAAGAGTATTGCGGAAAGGGATGCAAAGACAGCCGCAAGGAAAACATACTGCACTAGGTGGAACCAGAACCGCGAGAGCTTGTAAAGGGCGACGACAATCACGTAGAACGGCCAGACCAACAGCGAAGTAAGCTTCGCAAACAGGTCCTTTGACTTTTTCCTGCGCAAGTAAGACAAACCCAGCGCAAGCGCAGCCGAATACGCGTCAACCTTGCTGATTGGCGAGCATACCGCAATCGAGACCGCGAGGTAAAGCAGGACGTAGAACGTAAGCGGGTCGGAAGACCACAACTGGGTCGTAAAGAGCGAAATCAAAAGCAGGGAGGCCGCAATGCTTCCAAAAAGCAGGGGAGCAAACGAGACGAACACGTCGTTGAAAGCCCTCTGCGGGTGCTGGATGCGCACCCACGCAATCTTGGGATGCCAGAGCTTGTAGGCGATTACCTGAAGCCCCGCAAGCTTCGCCGCTATAAAGTGCGAAAGCTCGTGGAATACCACTCCCAAAAAGAAGATGCGGAACTCGTCGAATACCTTCAGCTCGTGGTCGCAGCAGTGCGCGACCTTGCGGGGGTCGCACTTGCCATTGTCGCACTTTTTGCACTGCTCGGGCGTTTCCAAGCCAATCTCCTTTCCGGCGCCTTCAACTGAATCTTCCCGCGGCGACTCGGTCTTGACGTCTGTCTGGGGCGCCTTGGCTTGCGTCATCAAGAAAGGAAAGGGGAACTAAAGTATTTCAATGGGTGCGCTCGTTGGCCAACTGCTGACGCCTAGCCGTACTTGAGCTTGAGCGCCAGGATTGCGGCGACAATGGCCATGGACGCAAGATTTGCAAGAATGATTGGCAACGCACCTAACAGAAGGCCATAGGCAAGCCAAAGCACCAGACCACAAAAGTAGAGAACGAACATCCCAAGCGAGATGTCGCGGGTTTTTTTGGTGCGGACAATCTTGAACAGCTGAGGCAAGCTTGAAATCGTAGTGATGAGGCCTGCAAGGAGCCCGACTATTTCAATGAAGTCCACAAAAAGAAAAGGGATTCAGAGTATTTCAGGGTTCTCCTTGGTAGGAGACAGGTAGATTGTCGTGCCGGGCGTGAGGTTCTCGCGGAGCTTGACCGAGATGTACTTTCCGTACTTTCCCTCGTTAATCCACCCGCTTCCGACGTAGCCTTCCATCCCCTTGGCCTTGACCGAGAACTGGGGCTTGTTGCCGTGCGGCTCGGATGCCGCAAATACCGGCTGCGACTCGACTCTTGGTTCTATCATATACATTCCCACCTTCCCCGCATCAACATCGGAATAGCGTGGCTCTGAATACCCTGGCCTGCCGGGGGCAGCACCCGAAAGCACGGCACTCAATGGAGGAAGCCTTCCGAATTTTCCTGCGTAGAACATAAGCGAAACTCACCTGTTCAGCAGACTGCGTTGCCGACAAAAAGCGACACTTTGCCGCCGCGGCCGGAAATCTGCTCTATTGCCAAGGGAAGCGAGTTAGCAATCCCCTGCACCTGGCTGTACGAAAGCCCTGAAACATCCATCTTCATTGCCAACACCTCGTTGCTAAGAAGTCGTGCCGAGGTTGGTTTATAAGGAAAAATAGACCCCGTTTCCGGTGAACGCGGCAAAGAATTCTTAAAAGGCCGCACCCACAGAATCTCTTCATGCCACCTGCAAGAAAGCCGCCCGACCCCCTGAGGGGAAGGACGGTCAAGATTTACTTGGGCCGTGAAAACGGGGAAACGGACGCGCGGCGCGCCGGAATCCACGCAGCAATAGTCCACAGCGAGCACCCGGACCTCTTTTCCCTGATGACGCCCGATGAGCGCCTGATGCGCGCAAAGCTCATTTCAGACAGGGTCAATGGCCTGAAGGCCGCTTCCGGAACGAACGGGTACCTGCCCGACGTAAGGCGCGGGTGGCAGAAATACCTGCAGCCCTTCGGCTCGGCAAGCAGGTACCTTGGGGAGAACTACACCATCCGGGATGCGAAAAGGATTTTTGCACTGAGGTCCAACGTGGACCTCCACCGCGCGGAAATGAACGCCGAATACGCCGCAGGTTTTCCCGACCAGGCAATCAAGCGCGCTAGGGCGTTCCTCAAGTCGAAGGAAAAGTACGAGGATTTCTGCAGGCGCAACGTCCACTCCTCATTGGGACGCATCATCGGCCTCGAGGCACGGAAGAACGACAGCAAAAAAATCAAGGTGTTCATCCAGGACGGAGTAGCCGGAAAGGTCGACCCCGAAAGCCTGAAGGCGGAGCTTGCGAAGCGCAACTGCACGGTCCTCTTCGACCCCGCCGGCCGGCAACCGAAGGACGCTCCCGAGGACAGGGCACTGCAAGGGCACAAGGAAAGCCCGAAGGGGCTTGACGACGAGTCGCTGCTACGCCTATCCTTCGAAAGCCAGCTGATGGCTTACCTTTTCTCCAACCGGAACATCGGGCAGGCCCTTGGACACGAATACATCCGCGCCCTCGGGTTCCTAAAGGAGCAGGACCTGCGGAGGATTTCCGGGGAACTTTTCAACCGCCAGGACGAGAACGACGAGGGCTTCCGCGACGTGCTGAACCGCGCTATACAAAACCACATGGCAGAAAGCAGGGAATTCAAAAGAAGGCCCGGGGTATATACGGGCCAGTTTGTCCCGGCCTGCGACAAGGACGTCCCTAAGGTAATCAGGCTGCTTGAGGAGAACCGCTTTACCGGGCCGCAGCCAATCAGCTTCCCGGCACCTTCCGGCAGTGGCGCCCGGGCGACAACGGCCTCGCAGAAAGCTCGATGAACGAGTTCTTCAGCGAACAGGACACGGTCTCCGCCGACGCTCCGAACGGCAGGTGGAACACGCCCTCCCAGCGCACGCGGCGGCCGGACAGCACGGTCACGTGCACGATGTCCTTTTTCACCGCGACCTTGGCGGCCCTTGCAGTCCCGACCCCCGCATCCCCGATATCCATCACTATCCGGATTGAGCCGTCGGGAAGCTCGACTGCCTCGAAAACGTTCGTCTGCAAGTCCCACAACCGCAGTGATTGTCAGCAGGCAGGCCATTATGGGTGCGGTAAAACGCAGTAAAACTTTTGGTTGAACAGGAAACACCCCAAAAAACGGAAAACCCATAGGCAATGAAAAAAATAAAAGCAGCTGAAGACAAAGGAAATAGGGTAAAAAATGGCAAAAGAAAGCACGCACAAAAAGGCCGAGCGCTATTTTTACGAAGAAGCCAGGAAAAGGCTGAACCGCCCCAAATCCCACTAGGATTTAAACCTTTGAGGGGCATAATTTTATCCGCAGCCCCGTAGTACAGCGGTCAGCCTGCTGTGATAATCAGGCCCGCAAAAGTATGTCGGCCTTTGGAGCCGAAGACAGCGGTTCGAATTCTCCAAAGCACTGTGGCCGGATAGCCGCTGGAACTTTGGGGACGCAACTCCGCTCGGGGCTATAATATTCAGAAAGGTGTTTTCAGATGGGAAGGATAAAAGGTACACAAATCAAGGTTCTTGCAAGGCACATGCTCAAGACCAACGCGGCGATGTTCTCGGCCAGCTTTGACGAGGACAAGAAAATCCTGGACTCGCTTGAGCTTGGGATGAGCAAGACCGAGAAGAACAAGCTCGCGGGCGAGATTGCGCAGGAAATCGCGAAGCTTGACAGGATAGTCAGGCAGCAGGAGGCGGAGGAGGCCCAGAAGGAGGCAGCCGCCCAGGCGCACGCGTAGAACGCTTGCGCTATAACTTTTTCTAATTCTTTTTTCATTTCCCGCTTTTAGGATTTTTTCAACCCTACTTTGAAAGCCGCAGGAGTATTTCCCTGTTGCTTTCAAGGATCTTCTTGTTCAGGTCCAGCAGGGACTTCGTCAGCGCGACCAGCTCGTCGATTTTCTGGTCCGAGCCAAGGGACGATGAGCCGAGTATGCTTCCTGAGATTGCCGGTTCGGCCTCGCCGGGCTTCTCGTCGAAAAGCGACGGCCTTGAGCCGGGTGTGGCTGACTCCGAGGAGTCCTCCGAAAAGAGTGATGAACGGGCCCTGGGCGCCTCCGGCTCTTCCGCAAAAGCGGGCCTTGCAGCGGGCTTGGGTGCCGGCGTTGACTGGGCTGCTGCCTTCGGTGCCGCCGCGGCCTTGGCCTCGGCAAGCACCCTTGGTGCATCGGGGATGCCCAAATCGGTCAGGTTTGCAAGGATTTCGGATTCCGGCATCCCGGCTGAAAGCATCTCCTTGACGATTTGCTTGATTTCCATAAGAATCCACTCGTAACCTACAGGAACTGGATTAGGCAATCCCCTCTTATAATACATGCGCAACTGCCCCTCGTCCGCACGGGGCGCAAACCCGCACGGGCGATAGATTTTAAGCAGCGATTACCTCAGTAATCCAGACAGCATTTCGCAACTGCGGTTTTGACATGCAGCTAGACCTTCCTTTAGGACCATGGACCCGGATGTTCAACGCCCAGTGGGGCGAATACCCGCTGATGGTGTACCAGAACCCGGACAAGATGATGCTGCTCACGCTTTTCGAGAAGCAGGACGGGAAGGTGACCGGCGCGCTCACGTTCCTCAAGAAGGGCTTCGTGATAGAGGGCGACACGTCCAGGATATCGCTGTCGCAGCGCCAGGACGTCATGATAGTGTCCAAGATCTCGCGCGAGCACGCCGGGAAATACCTGCTCATAAGCTCCTCGCCCTCATTCATCGAGTACAACAGGGACTCGCTCACCAAGACCATCACGCAGCAGGGCGCGGAGATAGAGCACCTGTCCAAGGCGATGGTGGAAATCCTTCGGGGCTACGAGTGCAAGGTCACGGACTTTCGGATGGTCGACGACGAGGAGCTGCAGCTTCTGCTTGGCGACCCGTTCTCGCTTTTTGCCTACCTGTCCGTGTCCAAGGGTGCGGGCACCCAGACGGTGCAGAGCAACGTCAAGTGCCTGCTTGGAATCGACCGCGACAACGAGCCGGTCTTTGCGAAGCTCTCCTCCCTGAACAAGGTCGCCATAACCGGCGGCAGGCTGCCGCAGAGGCTGCACGCGATGCATCTCGTAATCGAGTCGTCGCTGATGAACAACATCTCGACCATAGTGTTTGACAGCAACAACGCGTTCACGGGACTCGCCCAGCCCAACAAGGACTCGTCAAAGTACGAGGAGTTCAAGCTTTCGTCCATACCTCTGGGCTTCCCGTTCAAGACCTACGAGCTCGAGCAGGGGCTTTTCATCGACCTTTCCAAGCTGGACCCCGAGGTGTTCCTTTCGGTGTACGGCATCGAGAAAGGCGACGTGGCGATGGTCATAAAGAGGACCTACGACGAGAAGGCCGGCAGCTTCAACGCGATAAGCGACCTGATTGGGGCCATGGACCAGCTCCACGAGAGCGCCGACATCACTAGGTACACCATAAGCAAGGCAATACGCGCCGCAACGGTCATACAGAAGAGCTCGCCCAACGTGTTCGCGAAGGCCGGCACGTTCGAGATGTCCGCATCCTCGGGCCTGGGCAAGGTCATTCACATCAACTTGTTCGGCCAGCAGGCCGAGATAGCGATGCTTGCGACGCACGCTGTTCTTGAGACCACCGCGGTGTGCGAGACCTCGGACAGGCCCGTGCTCCTTGCGTTCGCGCAGGACTCGACCGAGATACCGGCTGCAATCATGGCGAGGCTGCGCGGCTCCTGCGAAGCCGGCACCAACCTGGTGCTTTCGGCCCAGCACGACAGCGACCTGGCAGACTTCGCGGCCACGCTGAACATCGAGATAGTCGGCGACGACGCCATACTCTCCGAGGAAGGCGAAAAGCAGCGCAGGATAAGGCTCCGGCCCGCCTACTCGCACGACAGCGAGCTTGCATAATAAGGTAAACTGATTATCCGGATTATCCTTCGGGAATTCAGCCGGTCCTTTTGTCAAACTCTTCTGCTATGAGCTTGCGCGCCTGCTTCAGGGTGACAAAGTCAAGCGGGTTGATGGTGTCAAGAGTGTAGTGCAGCTCGGACACCTCGGACTTTGTCGCGGCCTGCTCGCGCAGCTCGGCGACCTGCTTTTTCAGCGCCTCGACCTCTGCGGCAAGGCTCCCGTTGGACTCCGCAGCGCTCGCCGCGGACGATGAGGCGGATGGCGGGATGGGCGCGCCGGTCTCCAGCTTGTGAATCTTCTCGTTGTGCACGACTATGGTGCGGCCGATTATATCCTCGTTCTTCTCAATCATCCTGATTTTCTGCGCAATCAGGCTTATCTTGGAGTCGAGCATCTGTATCTCCGCCTTCAGGTCGTCGTACTTTTTCTGCGGAGTCGGGGCGTCTGCCATGAAGTTCACCAGTGGATGATTTGCCTTAGCCAACTAATCACCCTACCTTGCCATAAAAACATTCGGATGCGGGCTGGGCCGCATCAATTGCGCACATTAAAAAGCCCAAAGATTTTGAGACTAACTTAGCCCGCATTTTTCGGGGCGTCAAACGGCAGATGAAAAGAGGGTGTGTAGTTATGGTGAAAAAGAAGGCATTCCCGCTGAAGGCAGTGCTTGCAGCAACGGGAATAGTGGCAGTCATACTCATCGTCGCGCTCGCCGCGATTCCGCAGGGCAACAACGCCCAAATCAACATCAAGTGGAATAGCCTTGCAGACGCGCAGAAGGCGCCGGACTCGGAATCCCCGAAGGCGGTTGAGATCACGGTGTACCAGGCAGCCGACACGTACAGCCAGGTTTACTGGAACAACGGGTACCACTCCACCAACCAGGCGCTCAACTACAACCCGTCCGACGGGATTGCGCTCGTGAAGGAGACGCGCAACGTCAACATCCCTGCAGGGCTTGCAAGCCTCGCCATCAAGGGCACCTCGGCGTTCCTCGACCCGACAAGCGTGCACCTTTCCGACCTTTCGGGAAAGTCGCTTTCCATACTCGAGCAGAACTACGATTATGACTTGGTGGACGGCTACAAGCTCCTTGACAAGTACATTGACAAGCAGGTCACGGTCAAGTCAGGAAACGACACGACTACGGGCATACTGCTTTCCGCAAGCGGCCCGGTAATCAAGACCGCAAGCGGCGTGACCGTGCTTTCAGGCTACGACAAGGTTGACTTCCCGTCGCTTCCCGAAGGCCTCATCACCACGCCCACGATAAGCTGGCTTCTGGACTCGCAGTCCGCAGGCAGCCGCGACGTCGAGGTGAGCTACCTTACAAGCGGCCTGAACTGGAACGCAAACTACGTCGCCATCGACAACGCGGATGACACCAAGATATCCCTCCAAGGGTGGGTGTCGCTGCGCAACGACGCGGGCACCACGTTCAAGGACGCCAAGCTCAAGCTCGTCGCAGGCGACGTGAACGTGGTGAGGCAGACGCCGTACCCGACTTACGAGGGCATGGACTCCGCAAGCGGGATAAAGGTCGCAGGAGTCACCGAGCAGTCGTTCTTCGAGTACCACCTCTACACGCTTGAGAGGCCGACGACAATCGCGTCGGGCCAAGTCAAGCAGGTGGAGATGACAAGCGCAAGCGACGTCGCCACCAAGAAGGAATACGTGTTCGACGCCTCGTCAAGCTCCAAGGTCGCCGTGACGCTCTCGTTCAACAACACCGAGAAGGCCGGGCTTGGGATTGCGCTGCCCAAGGGCAAGGTGCGCGTGTACAAGGCGGACTCTACCGGGTCGCTGCAGTTCCTCGGCGAGGACTCGATAGACCACACGCCCAAGGACGAGGCGGTGACGCTCTCCATCGGCAACGCGTTCGACATAGTGGGCGAGAAGACCACTACTGCCACCGAATACAGCGGAAGCTGCGCAAACAGGTACTCGTACAACATCACCCTGCGCAACCACAAGAGCGAGGCGGTGACTGTCAAGGTAATCGAGCACGCATACGGCGAGTGGGACGTGACGAGCGAGACTGCAACTCACACCAAGGACTCGGCGTACCAGCTTTCCTGGAACGTGCCGGTTGCGGCCGACGGCTCGGCAACAGTCCTGTACACGATAAGGTCAGTGACTTGCTAAGAAGCAGACGTTGATGGCGGGTTTGTTTTTTCCGCCCGATTTTCTTTTTTTTTCTTTTCCTTTCTTCTGTTATTTTTCTTTCCTTATTTTTTTAAAATCAGTTTTCGGTTTCTTCTGTTTTTTCTTTTCCCTGCTTTTACAGACTACTTTTTCTTTCCCGCAATCTCGGCAAAGTATTCCGCGGTCTTTTCCAACCCCTGCTCGAGGCCAATCTTGGGCTCCCAGCCGAGCTTGGACTTCGCAAGCCGGATGTCGGGCTTCCTCTGCTTGGGGTCGTCCTGTGGAAGCGGGAGGAACTTGGTTTCGAGCTTCTTCCCAAGAACCTTGCCGACCTTTTCAGCAAGCTCCAGAAGAGTGAATTCCTTGGGGTTGCCCAGGTTCACCGGGCCGGTGAAGCTTGCGGGCGAGTCCTCCATCCGCACGAAGCCGTTGATTAGGTCATCCACATAGCAGAACGAGCGCGTCTGCTTTCCGGTTCCGTAAATGGTGAGCGGCTTTCCGGAAATTGCCTGCACAAGGAAGTTGCTCACCACCCTGCCGTCCTCCGGGTCCATCAGCGGGCCGTAGGTGTTGAAGATGCGCACTATCTTGATGGGGTTTCCGGTCTTGCGCCAGTATTCCATCAGCAGCGTTTCAGCACCGCGTTTCCCCTCGTCATAGCAGGAGCGGATTCCAACAGGGTTCACGTTTCCCCAGTAGGATTCCGGCTGGGGATGGACAACGGGGTCGCCGTAGACTTCGGAAGTCGATGAGTGGAAAAGCGGGGTCTTGGTTGGAGTGACGTACTCGATTGCGTTCCAGACTCCCCACACCGAGGTGCGGAACGTCTGGATGGGGTCCTTCTGGTACCTCGGCGGGGATGCCGGGCAGGCAAGGTTATAGACGAAATCGAACTCGCCCATCTTGGGCCAGGGCTGGACTATGTCGTGTTTTGTGAACTCGAACTTGTCGAACCCCTTTAGCAGGTCAACGTTGCGGCCAAACCCAGTGCTCAGGTCGTCCAGCCCGACCACTTCGTGTCCTTGCAAAAGCAGGCGCCTGCAGAGGTTTGCGCCAAGGAAGCCGGCTGCGCCGGTGACAAGATATCTCATTTTAACACAGCAAACAGATTATGAACTCCGAAGTAATATAGTAATTTGCCTTACAGACGAAACGTCGTCCCATCTTGCGCCGCCCAAAGGGCGCGTCCGACCAAAGAGTGCTTCCGCATGATTTCCCGCATTTCCCGGCTTTATGAAAAAGAGAAGGGCGGCTTCCTGTTCCTCGGGTTGGTGGCCAACGCCTGTGCAATCGCAAGCATGGGAATATCCTACCTGTTCAACATACTGATGGCCCGGAGCCTCAGCCTTTCCGACTTCGGGCTTCTCGGAGTTGCGATAGCGTACTTTACCATCCTCACCATCCCGGGAGGCAGCCTGAGCACCATACTGACCCGCGAGTTTTCCAAGCTCAAGAAAGCCGGAAAGGAGCGCGAAATTGCTTTCCTCTCCATAGAATACGCCAAAAAGGCCCTTCTATACAGCGGGTTGGTCACGCTCCTTGTCATTGCTTGGGCACTCCTGACATCCAGGCCTGAAGTCGTCCTGATGGTGCTGATGGTGCCGCTGAGCTATGCCATCACCCCGCTCAACAGCGTGCTGCAATCCTCCGAACGGATAGTAGCCCTCTCAATCCTCGGTTTGCTGGGAAGCATCCTCAAACTTGGTCTCGGATTCCTTGCCGTTGTCCTTGGCCTGGGGCTTTTGGGCGTTGCCGGCGTCATACCCGCATCCGCACTTGTAATCTGCATAATCACATTCCTTCTGCTTCGGGAGTTCCTTTCAAGGAAATCAAAGCACGACCTGAGCCTGAGGAAGGCGCTTTCGCTGACAACCGCAATCCTAGTAATCCAAGGCCTGTTCCTTTACGCCGACCTGTTTGCAGTCCAGAATTTCTTGGGAAACGCGCAGACCGGACTCTACAACGTGGCCGAGACTACCGCAAAGATAACCTATTTCCTCTCAGGAGCGGTGGTTCTCGTCCTTTTGCCGAAAATGGCGAAGCTGGACTTTTCACGAAACAAAAAGGAGATTGCACTGCTCCTGCTTGGCGGCGCAGGGTTCCTCCTGCCTCCGGCGCTTGCGCTGATAGGCTTCCCGTCCGAAATCGTGCTCTTCTTCTACGGCGGCAAGTTCGCACCTGCGATACCCGCGTTCCAGGCGCTTGCAGTAGGGTTCCTGCTCTACGCTATCTTCAACGTCGTGCAGTACGCGCTGCTTGCCAAGGGCAAGGAAAGGGACGTGCTTGCCATCAACGCCGTCGGCCTGGTCCTGCACGTGCTCCTGCTTGCCTACTTCGTGCCCCTGCAGGGCCTCGTGGGAGCCGGGATTGCGGTCATAATCTCCTCAACCGCACTACTTTTGGCCAGCTTGATTGCGTTGCTTGGGTACACCCGGGTAAAAACCGGCAAATAGATGGAAGTAAGGGGTTTCTAACCTTTCATACTTTTTCATACTATTTGTAAAAAATTGATTAACCTTATATACCAAAATTTCGATACATACTAAGTCGTTTTCATCAAAAGTAGAGGGGTTTCTAACACATGGTATCTGCAGGTTCCCGTATAGGAAAAATCGCGAGTAACAAGCTGCTCATTTCCGCAGTGTTTGCTGTGGGAATCATCGCGGCGCTGTTCTACTCGGTGCCCGCGTACGCATTCACCATCGCCAACGGCGTGGCAGCAAACGTGAACGGGACCACGACAATAACATATAATGCTACAATCTACAAGGTCACCGACGAAGCAATAGGCAACGTTTCGGCAAAGCTCTGGCACACCTCAACAATAGGCTCCACGCCAGGCAAGGACTACGTCTACGCGACCAGCTGCACCCCCAGCTACTACGCAGCACCTGACGGATATTCAACCAGCGGATACAGCCCCAACGGATACGGGTTCACTGACATCGGAAACCTCGGATACGGATACAATGCCGACACTGCAGGATATGAATACTTCTACGGGACTGGCTACGGCTATGGATACACTGCCGACGCAAGTGCACCGTTGTTCTGCATCTTCGAGTTCAAGAACCTTGACTACGGCGTGCCATACACCAACGCGACAATCTACATCAACGATGTACAGGTCCAAATACTGGCACTTAATCCAGCCATATACATATTCGACTACCCGACGCTCTTCTCATCGATAAAGACTTCACTTGCGACACACAACGTCACCACCAACATCGATGAGTGCGGCGCTACCGCGACCGCCTGCACTGGCCTGTACTTCAACGCGACAACCGCTTCGAACGGAAGCATCGGCGCGAACGTGACTTTCACGGGCACCCTCGACCTTACGTCGTCAAGCACCGTCGCATTCCTGCAGAGCTTCGGCTCAAACATGCAGGCTTCACAGGGCATGGTGCAGATTAACGCCACCAACTCGGCGGCTTTCGCAGCAGCGGGGACCCAGATAACACTCTTCGGCCTGCCCAACTACGGCGCGGTGCTGCCTTCGCTCACCGTGACTTACGACAACGGCACAATCTCGACCAGCCCGTCTGAAGTCACCGGCTTGACTTACACCAACACCACGGGAGTACTCGTTTTCTCGGCTTCGCACTTGTCGAAGTACGACGTGAACGTCCCGCGCCTGGCGAACGAGTCGTCATTCACCCTCACTAGCGTGAACAGCGAGGTCGTGATGAACGGGGCGAGCCCGAACTTCACGGTGGCCATACCGTCAAACGCGGTCTCGGCCGTGCTCAACGCAACTGCGTTCATGTGGACCAACGGGACCGTTGCGGCGACCATACCCACTTCGGTTGGTGCGACTTCGACGTCCTCCCTGCTTTCGGGCACTGTGAACGTCACGTTCCCGGCAAGCATCATAGTATACGGGCCTGCCGGCTGGAACGGCCAGATTAACCTTCCGATAGTCAAGCCGACTTCGGTTGCGACCGTGAACCCTGACTCAGGCTACACTACCACGACTTACGCGGTAATTGACGTGGGCTACGGGGACGAGCAGCTGAACTTCTCCAAGGCGGTGCGCATCGTCATACCCGGGATGAAGGACAAGCTTGCTGCGTTCAAGCGCGGAAGCACCGTCACCACCATAACGACGAACTGCACGGGCGACACCCAGACTGACGGGAACAGCCTCGGAGCCGGCATGGAGTGCAAGATAAACTCGGGCAACGACCTGGTAATCTGGACGAAGCACTTCACGCAGTTCATCGCGTACACGCAGAACCTGACGACATCAAGCGGCTCGACGACTTACACGTACACATACACTACCGCAACGCCGACTCCCAGCGCGCAGCCGAGCACGACTGCAACTGTGACGCCGACACCGACTACTGCTATGCCGAGCCCGTCGCCGATTGCGAGCCCGACTGAAACGACCACAAGCACCGCAACGCCGACAAGCACCGTTTCTGCGACACCGACGACTCCGGCCAATGGAACGACCGGCGGTGACAACACGCTCTGGATAATCGCCATCGTGGTGGTCATAATCGGCGCGGGCGCGTACTTCTTCCTCCAGAAGAAGCAGTAAGCGGCTACGGATGAAAGGGGCGTAACGCCCCTA
>JBAYMJ010000016.1:0-31292 GCA_041663565.1 Candidatus Micrarchaeia archaeon
GCCGTGAGCCTGCCTGCTGCCTGTATGGGCTGGATGTTCAGGTAAAGCTCCTCGCGCGAGCGCGTCTCCAGGCCTTCGCACACGTAACCGGGCTTTGTCGGTGAAAGGGGGATGGGAATAGCAAATGCACCTTTGTTTCCTTTGTCTCTGCATTGTGTCTTTTGCTTTTTTCTCTGCTTTTCAGAGCTTCAGCTCGTCTTCGATTGTCTTGATTGCCTTCTTCGCCGCATCCAGAGCGGCCTTGGCCTCCTTTTTCTGTTCCGCGCTAAGCTCGTGCTTTGGCGCGGACTGGCGGAAAATCACGCGCAGGTCCGTCAGCGCGTAAAGCGCGTCGAATAGCGCGTCAACTGATTTCCTGGACATCGTAATCGCTTCGTTATAAGGATAATTTTGCGGCCAGAATTATAAACGGCTTTGTCCGGGCGACAATCAGGGCAAAAGCAGGCTTGTAAAAGCCAAAAGCGCAATGAGCATCCCGTACTTGTAGTATTGCTGGGATGCCTTGAACTTTCCGGCCAGCAGCAAAAGCATGGCCTGCAGGAAAACCACTATGGACACCGCAAGGATTGCGGCAAACAAGAACGAGTCGGTCATTTTGAACGCGAAGGGGACCACGGCTATTGCGATTGAGACTATTGTCGAGAGTATCGCCGCGTTCGCCGCGCCCCTCTTGCCAACTAGCATCGGGAGGGTGTGCTTCTTTCCAAGGTCGGCCTTGTAGTCCTCCAGGTCCTTGGTGATTTCGCGCGCCCAAGTCAAAAAGAAGGATGCCGTTGCGAGGATTGCGACCACGGAGTAGTTTCCGGAGATGCTCGCGCCCATCACGAATACGAATGCGTTCGAGAGGGCTACGACCGCGTTGCCGAAGTACTTGAGCCCGGAAAGCCTTGACGAATACACGTAAAGCAGGATTGAGAACGCGACAGCCACGCCTAACGCGGCCTGGTTCGCGTAGAATGCAACCGCGATGCCCAAAAAGAACAGCGCGAGAGCGACGCTTTGCGCCTCGCGTGCGGTAAGCCTGCCGCTTGGGATGGGCCTTGCCTTCTTTGCCTTGCGGTCAACCGCATAATCGTAGTAGTCGTTGATTGCCTGGCCAGCTCCGCAGATTATGAAAGTGGACGCGGCCACGAGGAGCGCGGATGCAGGAAGCGCAACGTAGCCTACCGAGAGCCAGTAGCCCAAAAGCGCGCCAAAGCCGGCCATCGCGCAGTTGAGCGGCCGCATCAGCTCCATTATCGCACCTGCCTTTAGGATGTCGCGGTCCATTGGAAAAAATTAGCCTGCTGCCGCATTTAATACCCGACGAACACGCCCGCACGGCACAGGGGCACTGAAACGCTTTTATCGGCCGGAACGCTCTTTCATTCTGGTTACACATGCCAAGAAGGGCCGCAAGGCCGGTCACAGTCGAACGCGTCGAGCAGCGGGTGCGCATCGCGCGCGAGGAAGGGATAGTCTACGGAAGCATCCACGAGCTCCTTCTTGACGAGGAGATGGAGGAGCGCGGCATACCCGCAGGGGAGCGCGCGCAGCGCCGCAAGAACAGGGTTGCCGTAATCGGCGCTGAAGGCGACGTGGGCGCGGGCGTGGTGTCCAGGCTTTCCGAGGACGACTTCGACGTCATCGCATTCGTGGAGAAGGTCTCGGAGGCAATCGAGGTCCTTGACAAGATTACCGAGGCGCTCAAGGAATACAAGGGCACCGGGCTCAAGATAGTGGCCGACAAGATAGAGGACGAGGACAAGGCGGCGAAGCTGTTTTCCCGCGTGTCGCAGGTGGTGCGAATCTGGGAGGCGAAAAAGGCCTACCAGGAGGCCAAGATAGCGTCCGACTACTTCGACAACTCGCTCCGGCCGTCGCTCATACTCGCAAACGCCTGCCGCAGGTCGCGCGTTGACCGCATCATCCTCGCGTCGCACGACGCGTCCAAGGCCGACGTCAGGCTTTCGGCCGACGTGCTGAACGTGGTCCGCGGGGGCCGGACGCTTTCGGAGGACGCGATAGTGCAGAGCGGGGTGCCCTGCGTCGCCGCAAGGCTCCCGCAGGCAACGGGCCACGCCGGGTCGGCACAGGGAAAAGAATCAGGCATCGCGGCTGCGGTTGGCATGATTTCGCACATACTCTCGCACAAGAAGCTGGTGGGCGCGGAAGTGTCCATACCGCCTGCGGCGCTTTCCAAGGCAAAGGACGGGAACGCGCTGTCCGCAGCGTTCGTGATGTCGGCATTCTCGAAGGCAAGGAAGGCCGGCGGGCAATGAGACAACCGGACAGCAAACCGGGAGGGCGGCAACCCTCATCGGCCCCTAAAAATGAATCATTATAATAGCCTGCGTGCAGAAATTCAATCCGGGAAAATAACTTCTCCCATAGGGGAATTCATAGTTTTAGGGGGGTCTTTTTTGTGATAGCTGAAACCATAGCGGCTCTTGCAGTGATGCTGTCCATAGCCGTTCCGGGGATGCTCCTTTCGTGGGCGGTCCTCTACCGCACCTCGATGGGGCGCTTTGAAAAGTTCTTCATCGGAATCATACTCGGCCTGTTCGTGCCGCCATTGTTCGGCGTGCTCGAGTTCGTCCTCCTTGGGATGAAGATGAGCTTCGTGGTTGTGGCGTTCAACTCCATACTCGCGGCGGCAATAGGCCTCCTGCTATACTATTACCAGGCAAAGAAGCTCCCCCAAGTCAATTTGCACTGGAAGGCGGAATACTCCACGCAGGAGTTCTGGGAGCGCACGTTCAACGCAAACAAGACGCTCATCCTCCTGGTCATCCTGGTAATCTTCGGCTTCTACGCGCGCTACGCGACCTCTTCCGACTTTTACTTTTCCGAAATCGACCCGTACTACTACGCGCACGTGACCGAGTTCGTGGCAACTCAGGGCCAGATTCCGCTCTTCAACGACGACGCGTACTTCCCCCAGCTCAAGTTCCAGCGCGTGCCCCCGCTTGTGCACTACATGACAGCAGGCTGGTATTTTGTCTGGCAGGGCATAACGGGCGCGTCGTACACCAAGGAGCTCGTCTCCGCTTTCATGCAGCTCTACCCGCCGCTATTGGGCGCGCTGCTTTCGTTCCTCGTGTACATGCTCGTGCGCGAGGAAGCCGACCGCAGGATTGCCCTCGTGGCGGCAGCGCTCGTCGCGTTCACGCCCCAGCTCATAGACAAGATGGCAGCCGGGGTTGCGGAGCAGCAGCCGTTCGCGCTCTTTGCCACAATGCTCATATTCTCGACGTACATCATAGCCGTCAAGACCAAGAGCCTGCGCTGGGGCGCGCTCGCGGGGCTTTCGAGCTTCCTCATACTCATAGGCTCGTCGCAGTTCGTCTGGCCAGTCATGGTCATCACGGCATACGTGTTCTTCGCCTCGCTGATGGAGTTCTGGGCTGGCGAGCTTGACTGGCGCTGGATAGCAAGCAACGCGATGGTCGTGGCCGGCGCGCTTGCAGGAAACGTGGCGTACCTCATCTACTCCGCCCAGTCGCCTTTTGCCATATTCAACGGCGTGCAGCTGCTCGCCGCGGCGTTCGCTTTCGCCTGCCTGCTTTTTGCGGCTGCAAAATACAAGGTGATCCGCCGCATAGGCTCCGCACTCGAGCTTTCGGACGGGAACGCAAAGCTCGTATTCCTCGGGGTGGGCTTCCTCGCCTTCGCGGGAGTGATGGCGTTCACCCCGCTTGGCGGCAAGGTGGTGTCCTACCTCGACTACGGCCTGAACTTCGCGACCCCAAACAGCGCAATCATGATGACGGTTGCGGAGGAGAACCCGGCGACTGACGCGATGGACCTGTCGTCGTACGGCGTGTTCTCCTACGCGCTCTCGCCCAAGAACCTCCTGATGTTCTCGGCGTTCCTGTGCTACGTAATCATGTTCGCCACGCTCTGGAAGAAGAACCAGAAGAGGCTGGCGCTAGCTTCGGCTGCGGTGGTGGCGTTCGTCTTCGTGTTCAACTCCACTTTCGACCCGATGATGACCGCGGTTGCGGAGCCGCTCGGCCTTTCGAGCATGGCTGCGTTCGTTGCGGAGAACGACATATTCTACTACCTGGGCCTTGCCATAGTCTCGACTGTTGTCACGTACGTGTTTGCGGACAGGAAAAACAAGCTGCCGCTGCTGTTCGTGCTCATCTTCTTCCCGATATCGTTCATCGGCATACACAAGCTCAAGTACATAGCCCACCTTGCCACTGCGCTGCCTGTTGCCGTCGCGTTCATACTGTTCCTGCTCTGGGAGCTCTGCGAGCTGTTCTCGCATTCGTTCGGGCACTCGGCACCGGCGTTCAGGAAATATTCATCGTGGACCATACTGGGAATCGGTGCAATCCTCGTAGTCGCGCAGTTCGCGCACGCGGCCGGCTCGCCGGTGCAGCTTGGCTGCGACGACACCTCCTGGGGCAAGTCGCTCAACGGGTTCACGAGCGGGCTCGGGATACCGTTCGTATCCTCCGGCTCCACCATACAGGGCCTGTGCAGCCAGCGCATAGGCGAGGACTGGCGCGACGCGATGACCTGGATGAGCATCAACTTGGGCTCCTCAGACCGCGTGCTCTCCTGGTGGGACTACGGCCACTGGACTACCTTCATCGCAGGCAAGAAGACCGCGACCGACCCGGGCAACGCGTACCCCGAGTACAACCAGGAAGTTGCCAAGGCACTGGTGGACGGGCCTTCCGACGAGCTTGTGCGCGTGATGAAGTACCACAACTCCACGTACCTGATGCTGGATTCGGAGCTCATCTCCAAGTGGGGCGCGCTCAACTTCCTTGCGGGCACGTTCTCCGGGCTCTACCGCGAGCCGAACGCGTCAGCGGACTACAACGTCACTCCCGCAATAGACTGGACCCAGGGCACCGGGAAGAGCCAGTGGGAGCTTGAGCACGCGTTCGAGTTCCTCTACCCCGCGTACACTGCCAACGATTCCGGCAGCGCGGTCGCCATGAGCTGCCCCGGACTAATCCAGAGGCAGGCGATATACTCGCAGCTTAGCGGGCAGCTTTACTGCGCAAGCGCAGGCCAGAACAACACCATAAACCTGTTCCTGCTCAAGAGCGCGGCTGGTGACCAGGTACAGCTGAAGGACCCCAGGATACTGCAACTGGGCGGCGGAACACCCTCGTACTCGTACATCGGGAAGTCGGGCTCCAACGACGTGTACATAGACGCGAACGCGGGCATGCTCAACCTCAACCCGGACCTGGCGACGCTGAGCAACGGCACGAAGAGAAGCTACCTCCTCGACTCGCCGTACGTGCAGCTGTTCTTCTACGAGAAGCTTGACGGGTTCGAGCTCGTGCACAGCACCGCAAACGGCGGCGTGAAGATATTCAAGCTCGTGCAGTAACAACCCGTCTGCGCCTTTTCCTTCTTGGGCGCTTTTTTTAACTACCGCCAGCCATTGCTTTCTTTGGCACAATAAATGAAGAGGGAGGGGGAGAAAGGGCAAATGGCATTCGAGCACAAGGTCAAGGCATTTCCTTTCGCGTACGGCTCGCAGAAGGGCATAAGCGAGCTTACGGACAAGAGGCACCACGACACGCACTATGCGGGGTACGTGGCCAAGAGAAACGAGGTCGAGCAGAAGCTTGCCTCTGCGGACAGGACCAAGGCGAACGCCAATTACTCCGAGTTCGGCGAGCTGAAGCGCAAGGAGACCTTCAACGCCTCCGGGCAGATACTGCACGAGCTCTATTGGGACGTGCTCGGAGGCGACGGCCAGATTGATGCCAATGGCGCAATCGGAAAGGCCATCGCGGACGAGTTCGGCTCGTTCGAGAATTGGAAGGCGGACATTGTCGCGACCGCGAAGTCCTCTCTTGGCTGGGCAATCCTCTGCCTCGACCCGTCGGACGGCAGGCTTCACAATTACCTTTGCGACTCGCACAACCAAGGGGCAGTCTGGGGGGCGATCCCGCTCCTTGCGCTTGACGTCTTCGAGCACGCGTACTACGGAGACTACGGACCCGACAGGGCGAAATACGTCGAGGCCTACCTGTCTAACGTGGACTGGAAGAAGGTGGGAACGAGGTTCCAAATCCACGCGTCGCACCTTGGCAAGAAGTGATTTTTTGGAAGCGGAAATCGAGGGGGTATTGAAGAAATACCCGGCCCTGACAATCCGGAAGGAAAACGCCCTTGGACCGGACGGCTTGGAGGAGACGCACGCGGTAGTCAACGAAAAAGGCGAAAGGGTGCGCCCCAACGTGACTGTCGGACCGGAGCGCCACCACGCCGAGCTCTTCACCTGGTACGAGCGCGCCTTCGGCCGCGGGATGGCCGGCAGCCTGATTCATTTCCCGCCGTCTGCCTGCACGAACTTAAGGAAAAAAATCGGCCCAAGATATGTGGAGGACTACCATGACCTCTCTTCACGGGTGGCGCCGGTGATGCAAAGCGGTTCGAAGAAACAGGCGGAAAAAATGATTGCTGCCATAAAGGATTTTGTGTGCAAGTACCCCGGCCTTTACAAGGAGTGACAAGGATGGCCGCACGCCCAAATTACGTATTCGCAAACAAAAACTACAGGCCGCTGCGCGAGGCGCCGGTGGAACGGGAAAAGCTGCTCAGGGCGCTGGAAAGCGAAGCGCCATCAATAAGGCGCGACGCGATAGACAAGCTGGGAAGGTTCTTCTTCGACAGGAAGGCGCTTGAGAGGATTGCGCGCCACGACGAGGACGACCGGAACAGGCGGCTTGCGATGGCTTGGGTTGACCGGCCACGCGAGCGGACGCTACATTATGACCTCGGGCACGGCATCCTGTACCCCCGGCACGCGCTCGGCCGCAGCCTCGAGCCCCTGAGCGGGAAGGTCCCTGCGATAGTGGCGGCAATAGCGGATGACGCATCCGTGCAAAATAAGGACAGGCACGCCATCGGCCTTTCCACCAAGCAGCGCGCCAACCTGGGAATCGAGCCAGATGCCGGACGGGCGCCAAGCAGGGACCCAAGCGCAGTCGGGACGGTCGCGCTCGAGTCAGTAGGCCGCAAAATCCGGAACGTGCCGGTCTACCGCACGGATGACATTGACGAAATGAACAGCCCGGGGATAATGCTTTCGGAGTCGCTTGCAAAGGCCCTGGACTTGGGAGTCGGCGAGGGGCTTTTGATACACTCGAGAAACGAATCGCCAAGGGTGCGCAAGGGGCCCGTGCAGGCATGACGGACGCGAAGGCCGCAAATCAAAATAAACTCTAAGTTAACGGAAAGCTGGCCTGCAAAGGAATACATACCAGTATTTTTAGATTTTGTTCATGAAAACCCGCAAGACATTAAGGAAAGCCAAAGCGAATGAAATATTCGGGATGATAAAGGCCAAAGTGGATGTTCCGAAGCTTATGCGCAAGGTTGACGACGAGCTTTGGGCGCCGGGTAAAACACCTGCTAGAAAAAAGAAGACAGAAAAAAAGCGAAAAAAGGACATTTTAAAACTGGCTGGATTCCTGCCAAAGGAACCAGGAGGACCGAAGACTTACTCTGCGAAGGAAATTGACGAGGTTGTTTATGGCAAACTTTGAACCAAGGATGACTCTTGGAGGAATCGGCAGATAAAAATAATAAGTAGTGTTAGTAGTAAATGTAGTAGATGTAACATGGAAGAATATACTTACCCAATCAGGGTGCCCAGAAGCATAGCCAAGACGGTGAACGCTCTCAAGGCAAAGAGGATGCTCTCTACTGGAAGGAAGGTCTCCGACGGAAAAATAATCGCGGAAGCGGTTGAGTTTGCATACAAAAACGAGGACAAGTTCCTAGAAGCGCCAAAAATCGACTTTTCTAAATTGTCTGGTATAATCAGTACGGGAAAGGGGGCGAACGCCACCAGGGATCTTGATGATATCATTTACGAAGGGATTCTTGATGAAAATCGCAGATAGCTGCGTGCTGATTGCACTCTTTGACAAGGATGACGGGTATCACCAGCGGGCGGAAGAATTGCTCAAGGCCAACCCGAACGCCATGATAACTTCCGTAATTCTTTGGGAAATAGTGGAATATTTCATTCGAAAGAGGGGGAATAAGCCCGCCTCGGACGTGGGCCGCAAGATATTCGACAACAAAGTCCCAGTGCTAGAAACGGATATGACGGTTTACAAAAACAGCCTGGCATTGATGGAAAAATATTCCAAGCTCAACTATTGCGATGCAATAAGCGTGGTGGCGTTGTCTGGTTTCGAGGAAAAACAGATTATTTCTTTCGATTCTGACTTCGACCTTGTGCCGGGGATTGAACGGATTCATTGAAAAAACAGCGAAAAAAAGAAATCAAAACATTCATACTCAGTCGAACGTTTCTTTTCCACAAATCGCTTTGTTAACGTTCATATGCAGATGAATTTCCCTATTTTCCTCTTTCTGCACCACTTCATCAATGTATGAACGTTTGATGGTATCTGCAGCGAACCCCTGCCCAAGTGCCACGAACTGCCCGGAAGAAACGAATCCTGGCATTTTGAACATACTTGTATGAACGTTTGGTTTGTGGATTGCGTTGAATCCAATCATACCAATATGAACAGAATCATCTCCTGTACGGCCGCATTGCAACCCGTTTCATTGCCTCTGTACGAAGCTTTTCAGTTGAAGGAGAAAGGGGTACGCCAATCTTAGATGCTGCAATCATGCTTGCATAATTGCGCGCACCAGGGTTGAACTGGCTTACCCGCATAAGCGGGGCCTTTGCCCCAACCTGCTTTTCCGGCCTTTTCAGCATACCGGCAACAGTGATGGCAGATACCGCGGGAGCGAAAGGAAGCCCAGTCACCAGGCTCACTGCACCAGCCAACATAGGTGTTGATGCTTTGAGAATCGAGTGGATGTCCGAACCTGAGTTTGCGCCTGCCCTTTGCGAAAAATTCTCGAGTTCCGGGCCTTTGATGCCAGTAATGACCGAAGCCGAGCGCCCGAGTGGCTTTTCGCGCGACTTTGCAACCGCAGCCTGAATCAAAAGGTCTTTTCTTGCAGCGCCAATAGTGCCCAAAGAACCCGTTTTCGGATACGCCGAACCGATGCGCTCAAGGCTTGCCGCAGGGACTTTCTGAATTTTTATCGGGTTTCTAGGCGTTTCCAACAAAATTCACCGGTTCATACCAATATGAATAAGTTAGTGCTTTTGCTGAGGCCGCATACCGAACTTCTTTCCTAAAACCTCAACACGATCCTCAGTATTATCCTTGTTGACTACGTCATCTGCATTCAGGATGAGGTCCTGCGAGGCAAGGCCGAAGACTTTTGCCTTGGCGTGGAGGTCCTTTTCCAGGTCCTTCTGGATTCCGTACGCTGAATAGGGGGAGAAGTGGAGCTCGGGCTTAAGGCGTTTTTTGTTGTTTGAATCGGTTTTTTCCATAAAATCACCAGTTCATACCAGTATGAAAAATAATCATTTCTTCTTGCCCTTCCTGACCTGCTTTTTCTTAACCGTCTTGGGCCGTCCTGCAGGAGATTTCTTTTGCCTCAGCAAGCGTATATACCCCGGAGTCTTGGCCTCGGCCTTGGCCACCAGGTAGCCCAATGCCGCGTTCAGGCTGACTGGCTTTCCCAGGCGCGACTGCAGCCTTCCGGCATAGCAGGTGAGGCCCCGATAAGTCTCGGCGTCGATTCGCACCAGTTTTGACATGGATTGATTAGGGAAAGCAGGGTTAAAAGGATGCCGCAAAGGAAAGGCCATTACAGATATAACCAAAGTATCAAGTGTAAACAAAATATACTTTTGACTAGAGGTATTTAGTAGTGCCTAACTCGAAGTTTGGACAAAAGATTGCGGCAACAAAACTGCATAAAAAATGGCACGAAAAACGGTTGGAGAAAATACTGAAAAAACGAATTTGATTTTTGGGAAAAATAATCAAAACACAAAATCGTACGAAAAGCACGAAATGAAAAAATCGCCTCAAAGCGGAACGCTTTTGTTACAAAAACTGCCTAATGCTATTCGGTAAACTGCCCTCGGTAGGGCATTGGGGGAATAGACAAATGGCCATTTTAGCTCTAGGACTGCCCGAGATTGCAGGAATCGGCCTGCTCGGCATTGGCGCCATAATCCTTGGCATATTCATAATCGGATTCCTCAAGAAGGTCCTAATGAACACCGTATTCGGCCTCATCGCCCTATTCGTGATTAATTACCTCGCGGGGGCCCTGCAGATGGACGCTTTGAACCTCCCAATTAACCTCATAAGCGTGCTCGTAACAGCCATACTTGGGCTTGCCGGAGTGGGGCTTCTCATCATACTCAAGCTCCTGGGCATAACTATCCTCTAGATTTTCCCTTTGTTTTCCCTCGCAGGACGTGAAAATGGGCCGAAGAAGGCCTATCCTTCCTTCTTTTTTGTAAAAATCTGCCTATGGCGGCTTGGGAGAATGGCTTTTTCGAAAAAAAGTAGTTACTGCCAGTGCTTGAGAAGCAAATCCTTCATTTTTTGCTTCCTGGAGTCGCTGAATGGCTCGAAGCAGATAAACTGCCCATTCCTGTTCGAGTCGGGTATTGCGTGGATTTCCAGCACTCCACGAAAGAGGGGCTGCTTCTGCAGGAGCCCAGAATAGAATCCCTCGCAGTCAAGCTCGGCTTTGCTTGCGTGCATTATGTACCTACCATGGACCAAGCCGGCGTCCTTTGCATCGAAAAGAAGGCTTCCCCGCCCAGTGATCGGGTCGGGCTTGAGTTTTACCTCTGGAAACTTGTCTTTAATCACGAGCTTGCGCGCAATCATTTTCGGATGAACTAGCTTCCTTTCTTCAACGGCCAATGCGCAGCGCCTCCAAAAAACCCTCAGATGACATAGCGCGCAGAGGCAATTTTAACCTTCGGAGCTAAACGGAGGCGTCTGGAGCGCCGGATTTCTCCCCGGGCTGCCCATAGCTGCCTCTGAGAATGCGTTTTCAGCGGAAATCGCGCCAAAAAGGTTTTATAAGACTATAACCCAATTATAACTATGAAACGCATGTACGTCATGATTCCCGTAAGAAAGGAGACCAAGGACCTGGTCGAAGCCTACAAGAAGTCCATAGGCGCCAAGTCGTACGATGAGGCTATAGCACACAATATGGCCGAACACCTGCCTTCCGCATGGGACATACTTTCGCCTCTGGCAGGCAAATATCCTGGCCTGGGGCCATTTGTGAGGGATAAAAGTGAGAGAGATCTTGGTAGATTCCTCCGCGATAATCGCAGTGATTGACAAGCCAAACGCAAGCCTGGCGAAGGCCCTCTCGGATGCGATTCCGGCAATGTCCGTAATCAGCTACGCCGAGGTGGCGCGATTCTATTTGAGAAAGCTGCGCAACGAGGAATGGGCGCAGATTAAGGCCAAGCTAGGACAGATACGCATCATAGCTCTAGACGCAGAGACGTGCGAGATTGCCGCTCTTGAGTCGAAAAAACACGGCTTTGCAATGGCGGATTCGCTAATCTACGCAAGCGCACTCAAGAATGGCTTGCCTCTGCTTACTTGCGACGCGGACTTCAAGGGCAAGAAGGACGTCGTTTACGTCAAGTAGCACTCGGCAAATACCCAAATAAGCCTCCAGCTACCTTATTTTTTCACTTACTCTGCCCATTCTGACCTCTTGGAATCACTTTTCTCAAAATGGACCCAACCCTTGACCCCCAAGTCATTTCGACTGCCAAAAAGTTTGGCATCACTACTCTGACGAGCATCCAGACTCTTGCCATTCCCAAGATTCTCTCTGGCAAGGACGTGCTTGTTGTTGCGCCTACTGGCTACGGCAAGACCGAGACTGCGATTATGCCTATATTCTCCGAGCTGGCGCGCCTCAAGCGAGCGGGTAACGATTGGGGCATTCTCGCAATCTACGTGACCCCGCTCCGGGCGCTCAACCGTGACATCCTTTTGCGTCTGCAAAAGTGGTGCGACGAGCTGGGAATCCGCCTCGCAGTTAGGCACGGGGACACGCCCCAGTCTGAGAGGCAGAAACAAGCTGACAATCCGCCCCAATTCCTGATTACCACTCCGGAGACTTTGTGCTCGGTGCTAGTTCACGCCAAGCTCTCGCCTGCCCTCTCGGCAACCCGCTTTGTAATCATCGACGAATACCACGAGCTCCTAGAGGGAAAAAGAGGAATCCAATTGGGCCTCTCAATCGCCCGATTGCGCAAGAAGGCCCTTCAGCCAATCCAGCTAGTTGGCCTTTCAGCAACCATTGCCGAGCCTGAGAAGGCGGCGAAAACCCTTTCGACCAACGCAGTTGCTTCCGTCCTCGACGAAAAGCGCGAATACAAGCTCTCTGTTGAGTGCATCGAGAAGCCCAAGACACATGCTGCCAACTCGGCAAATGCCCCCTCCAAGCCTGCCGATGCCGCCAATTCCTCAAAATCCAGCCCATTGATAGCCCGGATTCGCGAACTCGTGCTATCGCACAAGAAAACACTCATCTTTTCCAACACCCGCTCGAATGCCGAGTGGCTGGGGTCGCAACTGCACCAACAGCCCGACCTTACGGACTTGGTGGCCGTCCATCACGGCTCCCTCTCCACAGCCGCCCGCAAGGAAACCGAAGACGCCTTCAAGCACCCCGAAGGCCTCAGGGCAATAGTATGCACCTCCTCCCTGGAGCTTGGAATCGACATCGGCGACGTTGACTTAGTCATCCAAATCGTCTCGCCTCGTCAGTCCACCCGCCTCCTGCAGAGGGTAGGCAGAAGCGGCCACCGCACTCACTTGGTGCCCTCCGGAATCGTGCTCTCTGCTGACGCGCTGGATTGCGCGGAATCAGCGATTTTGTGCCTGCAAGCAAATAATCGCGAGCTGGAAGCTCGCCACGAGCAAAGGCCCTGCCGGGACGTACTTGCGCACGCAATAGTAGGGACTGTGTTGGACCTGCACCCGCAAACTACGCTTGGAGCAGTGCGGGAAATACTCTCAACAACACCCGCATTTGCCTGTGTAAAACTAGCGCAATACTACGACTTGGCCTTGGAAATGTCCCGAAAACGCATCCTCAACTTCGGAATGGGCAAAAACCTGCCCTCGCTGGAGGACGCCACGCAGGAAGAGCTTGCGGCCCTGCCTTTGCGCCGGATGCCCCGCACGCTTTTGTACTACTACGAAAACGTCTCAACCATCTCGGACAAAAAGAACCTGTTTGTGCGCAACGCCTCCACCAACAAGTCAATGGGCGTGCTGGACGAGGACTTCGCAGCCCAGTTTTTGGCAATAGGCGCGACGTTCATCTCCCGCGGCAGGCCCTGGAAAGTGCTCTCGGTATCCGAAGACGAAGTCGCAGTCGAACAGTCAACCGACTACACAGCAGCAATACCCGAGTGGCGAGGCGAGGAAATCCCCGTATCAGCATCGACTTCGTCGATGATCTGCCAGCTTTTGACGGAATGCTCGCACCTTTCCGTTGCCGAGATTTCCTCCAAGTACAACTGCAACCCAACCGCAGCTGCCAAGATACACGGCCTCGCATCAAGCCAGTCAATGGCATTCCAAGCCACGCCGACAGAGATTTTTGTCGAAAACCTGCCTAACCAGCGCATTGCAGTCCATTGCTTCCTTGGGGATGCTTTCAACGAGGCCTTCGCAATATGCCTTTCCAACTTGCTTTCCCAGACTGCGAACCGGGTCCGGACGCGTCCGGGCACTTACGGGATTCTGCTTGACTTTGAACAGCCCTACGACGCAACCAAACTCGCTGCGTTGATCTCCGGCCTCTCGCCGGAAGCATTCGCTTACGCTGTTGAAAAGAGCGTCTCTTCTACCCCGCTCTTGCGGGCCCGGTTCTTTCACGTTGCGCAAAGGTTTGGCGTGTTGCCCCGGAAGGCAACACCGTTCCGGAACCCCTACGGCCTTCGCCGCCTGGTTGAACGCTACCAGTCCTCTCCGGTGTTCCTGGAGGCAATGGACGAGATTTTGAAGGACAAGTTTGACCTGCCAAAGCTCAAGGTTTTGTACTCGTCCCTGCGGACCTTTGGCCCGGCTTCCGGTTCGCGCACGCGGGTGGTTGTTGTTTCCCCGTCTGCTTCCTCGCCTTCGGCGTTGTCAAAGGCAATGTTGGATGCCGCTTTCTCGCACGACGTTTCCGCCTCCGAAATTGAACCTTCCGAGGACTCCTTGGAGCAGTTCGTTTCCTCGACTAAAGAAAAGACTGCGCGCCTGGTCTGCACTTTTTGCCATAAATCTTTCTCCGTTTCCCTCGCAGACGACTGGAACGAAAAGATTTCCTGCCCATTCTGCGCCTCCTCGCAGGTCACGACTGCAGATTACGAGGAAATCTTGAAGGAAAAGGAAAGGAAGGAAATTCTGGATAATTGGAATGCCGGAACGAAAGCCGCATTAGGAAAGGCAACAAAAGCGTCTTCGAAATCGAAAAAGAAAAAACGAAGGGCAGAAACTGAAGCCCCAACAGCAGAAGTTTTCACCTCTGCAACGAAGAAGAAAAAAGAAGCCGATATGTTTGCAGTTGCCGGACTAATCGCAACCTATGGAATGCGTGCAGTAATCGCCTTAGAGGTCTTTGGCATCGGCCCCGAAACCGCAGCTCGTCTTCTCTCACGAATGCACAAGAACGAGCACGACTTCTTTTACGACCTGTTGGTGGCGCAGAAGACGTTTATTCGGACGAAGAGCTTCTGGAAGAGATAAAAACAAAAGGTTAAATTAAAAAACACATTATTTAGTCCATTAGTCGGTAATATTCTGGGCCGTATTATGTCACAACCTTTTTTTTCGATTACTCCCGAAAGCGAAACGTCTCCAATCTCGATTATTCGGCACGACTTAGATTTTAAGACACAAATCTCAAACGGCTTGTTAAACGGCCCGCGAAGTAAAGATATAAATAACATTCACCCATATCCGGCGAAGATGTTACAAAACATTCCCGCAGTAATCTTGCCAATTTTCTCCAAACCGGGGGATAAAATTCTAGACCCTTTTTGCGGGTCTGGGACGGTCTTACTTGAATCAATGATTAAGGGCCGTAATGCTATTGGTATTGATATCAACCCCCTAGCGGTTTTGATTTCGAAAGTGAAAACAACGCCGCTAGACACACAAAAAATATCAATAATGGAAAAAAAGATTATTGACGGGATAAAAAAGAAAAAACAGATTAGCATTCATGACTTTCCAAACCGGAACTATTGGTTTACTCCTGCATCACAAAAGCAATTGGCAAGCCTCCTTTCAGAAATTAAAAAAATCGACGAAGAAGAATATCGTAACTTTTTCCTCGTTTGTATTTCGTCTTGCGTTAGGTATGCTTCGAGAGCGGATCCCGAAATTATTCCACCAGTTATATCAAAGAAGATGAAAGAAATTCAAAAAAATCGAAGAACGAATGTGTTAAAAAAATTCAGGAGCACGGTTCAAGCCAACATACGAAGAGTAACGAAAATTTCCGCACATAATTCAACTGCGTCGGTCCAAGTTCAGCTTGGGAATTCAAGGAATATTCCTTTGGCAGATGATTCGATTAACCTAGTAATCACTTCGCCGCCATATATCAGCGCACAAAAATATCCAAGGTCGCTCAAACTGGAAATGTTTTGGACGGAATTAATCAACAATGAGCAATATGGCGAGTTGGAAAGAAACACTATCGGCACTGAAAGAGTATCGATGTTGGAAAAAGACAAGGATACGGACACAAAAATCATCATATTAAAAAAATTCCTAGACCAAATCAAGGAAAAAAATATCGAGAGGTACATAATAACAAGAAAATACTTTCTAGAGATGCAGGAATCAATTAACGAAATTCACCGAGTGCTTCTACCTGGCGGGCATTTTGTCCTTCTTATTGGTGAAAACACGGTCTGCGGCATCAAGGCACCCACGGCAAAAATCCTTTCTGAATACTGCAAGGAAAAAGGGCTCGAACAAATTTCTGAAATCGAGGATCAGATTCAAACGTTTGGTTTTATGACTCGAAGAAACAAAACCGCCGGAATCATCGACAAAGAAATAATTCTAATTTTCAAAAAGAGGATGTAGATGTTTAGCGTTGCTTTTCAGGAAATTACTGAACAAATAATTGAGAAGCTAGCAGTTGAAGCTGAAAAAATAACAGTTAGGGGGTTTAACCCTGGTTCGCCCGTAGAACTTTCAGCGGATCTTGCAGGTATGACGTTGCCAGTAAATCTAATGGCGAATAAATATTGTCCAACCGATAGATACACATACATATATCATAATAAATTAGCGAAACGTCAACTCACGTGGGCATCATTTCAAGGAAAAACAACAGAAAAAGTATATTTTAAAATGTTAAAAAAATTCAAAATGAAAAAATTCGAAGATATTTCAAAAAAGGGGATTTTTGAAGCCACAAAAGTTATAGGAAAGGAAGAAATCGACGAAAAAAAAGTCGAATTCGAAAAGATTAAAGAAAAAATCGTAGGATATGTACCTACAAAAAAGGATGTTGAAATATTTTTTGAAAATTTAGAAAAACTTGTTGTTTTCGAAAGTCTTATTGCAAGTTCAATCATCGAGTATAGACTATCGAGGGATCCGAGCAAGTCCATAAGTTCATATATAGAATCAGCGTTTCCATTCGAACCGGAACTCGAAATTAAAGGTGGAACGGAAATTGGTTTTAGCGAAAAGATAACGCCCGATTTTGTGTTTGATTCAAAAATAATAGGAGATATAAAAACGGGAGAACACAAACCCTTCTTTGAACATACACTTGCGGCATATGCAATAGCATATGAAAAAGAAAATAAAAAACCAATGAATTTTGGTATAATACTAAATCCACAATTTGGCAGTTCGCAAACAACGATCGACTATCAACATGCAAAAATCGTATTGATTGACGACGTGATGCGCAAAGCATTCTTGTATTTTAGAAATGAAAAACTTGATTTAATTAAAAAAGGTCACTTGCCTGACACGTGCACTAAAGAAATCTGCCAGAGCTGTTGTTTTGTTAAAGATTGCAGCTCCATACGTGAACAAACATGAGAATATTTTCTATAAAAGCTGCACCGGAAGACATACAAGTATTCATCGAAATTCTTGGTAGAAATGAAGAAAATATTTCTAAAGCCAAAACAGAAATTCAACGATATCTTCAAGAAAAGAGTATTCGAAAAAATACAAGACAAGAAAGAAACTCGATTTATGCAATCGCATTACCATCCTTAAGAAAACTTGCAGTTATTGACGGACATGGAACTGAACTTCGCCTAAATACCAATGGAAAACAAATGTATGATATTATTTCTAAAGGAAAAGAAATGGAATATCGAAAAATGTTTGCAAAAATTATTATTCAGATTGACAAAAAGGAAAATCATTTAATTGAAGTAATTCAAAAAATGAATAAATCGGAAATCTCTTTGAAAGATGTAATAAACGAAGCGAAAAATAATGGATATGAATTTACAAAAAATGACGATAAACTCATCAAATGGCTAAGATATTTAGAATATGCCGGACTATTAAGGAAAAATGAAAATAATATACGATTGGCAATTTCTGCAAAATGGAATGAAAATGAAATAAAAGTTTCAATGAAGAAATTTGAAGCCGTTTTCTTTAAAGCATATAATTTCATAAATATAACAAAAATGAGAAATGCAAATTATGTAGCGATTCCGGATTTGCGATTACAAGTATGTAAAAACCTTTCAGAAAATGGATTTACGACTTTTGATTTTGATAACTATTTTCGGAAGATTTACCAAAATGGTATTAAAAGCAAGCAAATTTTGCTTTCGAAACCAGGAAGACGGGTATCAGATGGCATAAAAATAGGAGAAAAGTACTACTATTACATATCAATATACGCTCAAACGGGATAAAAATGCAAGAATACGGACTAATTGATAACCCATTCTTACCCGATTCATATTCATTTCCAATGGCGGGGAGAAAAAAAGAGTGGGAGCAAATTATTGAAAGAATCAACAAAGCATCTAGTGAATCTGGTTCTAAAACACTTTTGCTGATTGGAGACTATGGAATGGGAAAAACATTCACTCTTCAACAAATTGACAATAACATTCATGAAAAAAAAAGCGATTTTAAACATGAAAAAAATATCGTCGTATTAATAAAAGTAGCCGAAAGTGAGCCTCAATCAAAGTTCGGTTTTTCATTTGTAACAAAAATCTTTTTTACAATTGGAAAAAAACAACTGTATGATATTGCAAAAGATATAGATGAGAAAGAAATTGCTGATTTTGATAGCGATTTCAAAAAAATCATTTCAATGCTATCGATGAAAGAAGAAAGCGCATATAATTGGCTTATTGGAGAAGCAGACTCAACGGATATCAAATCGCTCGGAGTAAAAAAGAAGATGAAAACAAGTGCTGAAGCGATAGAAATACTTTACAACTTTTTACGTGCAATAAAAATTGCAAAATATAAAAACATTATTGTTTTAATCGACGAATTTGAATATGTAGTAAATCTTTACGGGGATAATAAAATCACTCAAATGCTACATACATTTAAAGAAATTATTGATGAGTACCCTAGAACTAATACAAAGAAACCTGGGAGTACGTCGAATTTTATTTTTTTCATAGCAATGACACCCGAAAGTTGGCAGCATCTAACAGATTTAGAAGCGACAATGAAAAAAAAGACGGGTGGAGGAGGAATTACTCCATGGATGGAAAGAATAAACACTGCGCAAGACATTATTAGATTAGAACCACTAGACAAAAAAGCAACTGGAGAACTAATTAAAGATCGACTCGAAAAAAAACGTGCGGAATATAAAAAGGATAGTAAAGATGAAATGTTTCCGTTTGTTACACCAGGGTTTGTTGATTTTATTTTTAAAGAATCCCATGGAGTTCCAAGAAAAATTATTGCGTGGTGTGAGATAGTTCTAACGGATTCGATAAAACAAGGGCTAAAAGAGATTTCTGAAAAGGACGCGGATAAAATCTTAACGAAATACCACTTAATTTTTGCGTTCTAATGTTTATTCAAGGAAGTTCGCTTGCAGTCGTTACTACGGAATAATTAACGCCGAGGGCTTGCTTGAAATGACTCTCGCCACATTGTATTTTTCTTCTCTCGTCTGGCCGCAATTCATCAAGTTTTTTTGTACTCTTGGTTTCGCGCACTAAGTAGAGCAAAGGCTTGCTTGTAGCATGACCGTGCTCGTCGCGCTGTTCCATGACAATCGCCCAATCTGGATTGTACTCGCCTATTGGCGTTTGGACAGTAAACCACCTAGGCAACTTTATGTAAAGTTTGACGTCATCGCGTTGTTCAAGAGCTTTAGCGAACTCGTGCTCAGGACCGGAATCACATTGGGTATAGTCGTAGAGACCAGCACCATCTTTTCCACTGATTCGTTTGCTCGGTTCTAAGTAGTCTTCCCAGTCCGGTATTTCATCGATAAATTGAGTCATTTCATACCATTCGTTAATTTTCTCATATTTTATTCCATCAATTAATTGGTCTGCAAGCTGTTCCTTGATCACTTGTGCCATAATAGAAGCAAACTCTTGAGGGTTATCCATCGCTGCCTTCTTGTTTTTTGCTTGCTGGAATATTCGCAGGATTGTGTTACGACTCAACCGCAAAGGCGGCGTGGTATACTCCATCTGATTTGCTACTAATTCGACCAAGTTTGGCAGGGGATAACGACCAGACAAGTCAATGACGGTCTTTGCGCCACTCATCTGCAATGGCTTGAGAACATCGTCTGCGCCTAAATCCACCTGAACTTTAGTGATGGCAACACGCGGCGTACTTATCGAGTGCTTGTCAAATTCGGTTACAGTGTCACTAACCAACTTACTCGAATCAATCTTGACAGCATAGCGCGTCTTATGTTTGATTAAATCCCATAGCTTCTTGAATTCGGGCTTGAGAGTATATTCCTTGCGTAGTTTGATGGTCATGCGTTTGCGAGCGTTTGCTGGCTTTGGTGGCAGACCTTCCTTTCCATACGCGTCCTCTATTTCAGACTGTAACTGACCAACATATCGTTCGTAGCTGTCATTAGCTACTACGGTTAGTATGTTGACTTGCTCTTCCTTGACACGTATTCCTGTCTGGTCTACTGCAAGTCTTACTCCTCTGCCAACTTCCTGTCGTTTCTTTATTTCCGACGCAGTCTGATTGAGTGTGCAGATTTGGAAAATGTTAGGATTGTCCCAACCTTCGCGCAGTGCAGAATGTGAAAATACGAATGCCGCAGGGTGTTCGAAAGACAAGAGGCGCTCTTTGTCTTTCATTATCAAGTTATATGCCTCTTCGTCTTCCTTGGTCTTACCACTTTCTGAATCTACGAATTCGACTGCTCCGCCTTTGTGTTTCTTGCTGGCAAAGTAAGATACTTGAACGCGTTCTGCTTTCACATCCTTCCATTCTGGATACTTCGTCTTAAGTTCGTTAAAGGACTTATTGAACATCATTCGAATTTTACTATTTTCTGGCCGGTAATTGTCCACTCGGTCAATGAAAAATAGTGATAAGACCTTGATTTTTGCTACCTTGAGTTTGGCTTGTTTGCGGAAGTGTTCTTCAATAGTATAGTGAATCTGGGCTTCGAAAATGGCGTCTTTGTCGGCACCGATCGAGTCGCCAACTTTTATTTCTACTCCGTTAGCAAATCTCACGGTATTGGTTGATTTGCTGATTTCGCCTATTTCAAATCCAGCATATTCAGCCCTGCCGCCAGACTTTTCCTGTAATGCGTCCACTGGCTTGACGGTTATGGTCTTTTCTTTGATAATACCCGTTTTCATGAGCTGATGAATAGTAATTCGTGCAGTAAGCATGGTCTTTTTTGCATCAATACTTTCAAGCCGCACGAATACAGGCCCGACTTCGCCTTCCTTAACAACTGAAGCGATTTCAATGCGTTTGACAAGACCTTGCCGATAAGCATCGTATGGAGTTAAACGGTAAACTTGATTGTAAGGGTCTCGGTGGGTTGCGCTGTATCTCAATGCAAGCAATGGGTCGAGCATTGCAAATGCACTAATGCTGAGGCTGCTTTCCATGTTCTGCGGTTCGTCAAGTATAAGGATAGGGCGCGTTGCTTGAATCAGGTGAATTGGCACTTCCCCTTGAAGCCGGTCTGTTGACTTGTGAATGACGTTCAGGTCTGCTTTCTTGAACGAGTCAATGGTCATGACCATTATTTCAACGCAGTCAGAAAAAGTGAATTGCCGCACTTGAGAAAGATTCTTGGAATCGTAAGCATAGTAGCGATAGTGAATGCTGCCATACCGTTCTTTCAAATGCTTCCTAGTGACGGCTAGAGCTTTCAACACACCTTCTTTGACAGCCACAGATGGCACCACGACAATGAATTTTCTTAACCCATAACGCTGACAAAGCTCAAGCATAGTTCGAATATACACATACGTCTTGCCCGTGCCGGTTTCCATTTCAACAGAAAAGTTGGCAAAGTGCACCTGCTTGCTACCTGAAGGCGTTGTCGCTGTTCCCTCAATGAACTTGAGTTCTGAATCGGTCTTCAAACCATTGGCCTGCTGAATCGCCTGCAGATTCAGGAGTAGTTGCTTTTCCGTGATTTCAAGCTGATTGGGAACCGACGCGAACCCAGTCCCATCGGTGAATTTTACTCCCGCAGGGACGCAAGGCTGGCCTTCGAAAAGGTCCATAACAGCTTCAATGGCATTAAGCTGAAATTCTTGATTCGCGTCAAACTTGAACTCCATGTAGGCACCTAAATTGTTTTCAAGCGACATTGAAGTGCCAAGTTGGCGGCCAACTCGTCAGTCAACGCCACATCCCTACAAACAAACAAGTCAGTTTTACTCAACCCCAATTCCTTAAGGAGTGCAGGCTTGAGTTCATCGTCAAGACAGATTCTGAACGACCGCTGGTTGTCTGAGTCGGTCATAATGAAGACTTTGTTTGCTTTGACGTCCTTAACGGAGTCTATTTTGGAGTTCAAGCCATAGCCTTCCTTAATCGCTACTTCCCAGATTACGCTTTCAGGTTTCCAGCCTTTGACGAGAGGGTCATTGAACAAAGTCATTTGCTTGGCGTATGCTTCTGGTTCTTTTTCATCCACACCTGACCACGAGCGATAATTCGACTCGGCAAGCTTGAAAATCTTGAAACCTAAGTCGACTTCTTGCTTGTCACCAAGCTTCTGCTGCTTAAGTCCGTCCTTCAACTTTTTGCCAGCGCGTCTGAGGCGCTCCTTAGAGATATCTGCAATGGTTTTGTAACCTGCCTTGCGGGCCTCAGACTCTTCGGGTATTGGTTCTGGCAATTGAACAAGAATGAACCGACGGCTACCACTATCATCAATATTTTGCGCCATTATGGCATGAGCAGTAGTACCAGAACCGGCGAAGAAGTCGAGAATTAAATCTCCGGATTGAGTTGATAAGAGCATTAATTTTCTAACTAACATCGTTGGCTTTGGATTAGAAAATATGTCAAGTTCATCAAAAAGTGCTCTAAGTTCATTTTTTCCATCAGCATTTGTTGCAACGTCGTCAACTACTGATCGTAAGACAGTTCCTTCAGGCATATAGATTTTACGCTGCACACTCCAATCCGTACCTTTTCTAGAGAAACGAATTTCATTGGTGGCAAGCTTCTCTCTGAATGAACGTTCCGACAATTGAGCATACAAGGTGATCTTTTTTCCGTCTGGCGCAGTCACTTCATAGATAATAGGATTCTTCAGTCCCTTTCGAGATATTGTGTCCCAATAGTACGCGCCCTTTTCGTCCTTTTCACTATATCTCGCCAAGTATTCTTTATCATAGGGAACGAACCAACGCGAGTCTATTTCTGTTTTATTCCGAATAAAACACAGAATGTACTCATGGTCTGATGCTATGAATTGAGAATCATTACCGCCACCTTTTCTCTTTTCCCAAATCAATTCTGCAATAAAGTTTTCCTCTCCGAAGACTTCGTTCATTATCATTCGGAGATTGTGAACTTCATTGTCGTCAATGCTTACGAAGATGACTCCGTCATCGCGGAGAAGTTGACGCGCCAAGAACAGACGCGGATACATCATGGAAAGCCATGAAGAATGATAACGGCCACTCGTTTCGGGATTGCTAGTTAGGAGGTTGCCGTCTGCGTCTTTTTGCTTAGTCATTTCAAGATAGGCATGCAAGGGGTCGGCGTAGTCATCAGGATAAACAAAGTCATTACCCGTATTGTAAGGTGGGTCGATGTAAATCATCTTCACCTGCCCGAAATACGACTTGTAAAGCAACTTGAGGGCTTCTAAGTTGTCGCCCTCAATGAATAGATTATTTGTTTTGTCAAAATCAACTGACTCGGCCTTGTCAGGAACTAAAGTTGCGCGTGACGGTGTTTGAAGAATACGTATGGCGTCTTTCTTGCCCGCCCATGAAAAAGAATAGCGTTCTGGTGTTTCGTCTATAACATTACCTAAAGTGCTGCGCAGTTTTTCAAAGTCGATTTTTCCCTCGCTGAATGCCTCTGGCACAACTTCCTTGAGTCTCATAATAGTGTCAAGCGCAACTTGAGGCGTTTCACGTGCTGCTTTTTCTAAATGAGGTCTTTTCATAAGCAATCAACCGCCAAGGTTAGATACAAAATAGAAGTCTAAGCGCATTAAAAAAGTCGTTTCCGCAGGTTTGCCGGTAGAATTTTCTCAAACCCAATCCTATAAGTCCTGTTGATGTCGATTCCGTGCGCCGGATACCACGCAAGCCAGCCTTCGACAGTCTCGAAGCCCTCTTCCTTTGCCTCGGAAAGCATTGCAGTTTCTTTTGCCGCCGTTCCTTCATAGCGAACTGGAAAGTGATCCGAGACAAAACCAGTTACGCTATAGGCAAAACGTTCACGTTTTGACGTAAGCGGCGCAATTTCCATAGCGTACCATTCGCCGTGAGTAACGCAAGTCGTGACCACTGCCCGGCAGACTGCCTTGACTCCCCGCCCCGGCTGGACCGCAAAATCAGTTCCAACCATCAAAGGTTTCAACCGGCGGGTGGCGGTCTTGGAACCGTCCAATATCTTCTTCCACGCCGGCACGCCGAATTCATCCAAGCTTACGAAAATCATTTTCCAAAGCACCTCCGTGTGAATCAAGAAGTTGGGCGATTGGAAAGCATAAGGGATTGACGGGACGGGATTTCCGCTGAAAGCAAGCCGTGGAAAACTATGCAAAAGAAAATCATCTGATGAGTCCGACCAGTTCCTTAGTCGTGACAACCCGCACTTTCGCCTGCCTTGCCATTCCGGAGTCGTTCGACCAGACGGCGCAGCCAAGCGACAGGGCAGCTGCAAGGTAGGGCGCGTCCTCGGGGTGGGGCGCAAGCGTAAGCGCAACCGCCATCTGTTTTTCATGTTCCTTGGAATCCTTCTCGGACAAGGGAAAAGTCCTGATGAACTTCAGCAGGGAAAGGTAAATCGAATGCAGCTCCTTCGGGTCGTGGTGCGTCTTTGCATGGATGTCCGGGTTGGAAAGCACGTTCCGTTCGACTTCAAAGAGCAAATGATGGGGCGCGAAAAGCTCAAGCCGGCCGTCCAGGATAAGGATTCGTGTCGTCGAGTCGCGGATGATTCCGGAAAGGAGGATGTTGGCGTCAACGACCAGCCGCATGTTCGTGTCACTTCTGTTTGCCGCTTTTTTCCCAGATTTTCTTGTTGATTGAACGGCCGAGGGCAATTGCATCCTGTTCCGAAAAGTCGCTTTGCGAAAGCATCGCGTCCATGCGTTCAAGGAGAGAAAGACGCTCCAGGATTGCCTGGCGCGCCACTTCCACCCAACGGATGTCACGGCGCTTGTCCATCTTGGACTTTACGTCAACGGGCAAAGGGACTGAAAGGATTGCGTGTTCCATCGAAACCACCTGAAATAGTATGAAAATTAATACTTTTAATACTATTTCATGAATTTCCGGTCCGCCTGACTGGGGGGTTACCTTTTTCCCAGTATAGGGAAGAATCACGCGCGGAGGATATGGGGTTTTCGGGACCGCGTTTCCGTTAACTAAAAGTTTATTTCCCGCAGTCGCGCACCGCCTGCGGCAGGTTTCAATCCGGAAACCGGCCGTGCAAACCAATTAATATCACGGGTTTGCAAGTTAATGTTCGGCAGGTAAGTCCGCGGGCGCCAAGTTCACCTTGAGGTGGACGCACAACAGAGCGCCCGGGTTCTGCTTCCTTGTTCTTTAGCGCAATTATCCTCAGAAGACGTGGTAGACTTCCCGCTCCAGGGTCACCAAGTCAAGGTACTCGCCGTTGCCCATTTCGAACTTCTGGAAGCAAGCCCAAGCCAAAACGTCCGCAAACTGCAGGCCGGCCCAGACCTCCGACTGGCTGTGGCGGATGGACAGGCGCGCGGTGCGGCAATTGTGCGAGAAATAGGTGTTGAAGTCCTCCTGCAGGAGTTGCTTGCCTTTCGACTTGTCTATGATGATTTCAAGGAAACCCAGGCCGTCAGGCAGGTTCTTGGCAAGCTTGCCTGCTACGTAGTTGTACAGCCTGTGCCTGTCCTTACGGAGGAACTCGCTGTAGAGCTTGCCTTTCTCCAGCACGACGAAAATCAGCACGCGCACGTTGGAAACGGAATTGATTGCGCGGAGCAGGTGGACCTTGACTTGCTTCGAGGAGCTGCTGGCCTTGATTTCCTTTGCGGTTCTCAGCTCCTTCTGGAACTTGCCAGTGCGCATGCGCTTGATTATGTTCTTCAGGGGCTTCTGGTCCTCGATGACAATTGCCGCGAGCACAAGGTACTTCGAGCCCCGCTCTCCCAAATCCCCGCTTTCGTCGATGAAGACCTGCATTTTACGCGCCCAAAGATTGAAAGCAGGATAAACAACGGTTCAGCGGAGCAGATCCTTTTTTGAGATTACTTTTTTCTCGGCCTCCTTCTCAAAGGCGCTTGTTATCTCGTCAAGTCTCGACCGGGTGGACTGTTCTTGCCCTTTTTTCCGTTTTTTATCCGGCCGGCCCGAGCATTTCTTTTGTTTTCATTAGCTAATTCGATAAGCTTCTTCTCCTGCTCTTCCACCCAGCGTTTTTCGCCAGCATCGCTACACTTGTCGCACAGCGTAGTTATCCAACCGCGGACATTGCGCGGCCTTCCGGTCTTGCCGCACCGCTCACAGATGCGGAAGCTTTTTCGTTCAGCTGCATTTATCGCAGAAAAGATTTCCTCTGAACCAAAGGTCATGTAAAAACGCAGGCCGCCGAACTTCTCCTTGACTTGAAACGCACACGGCCAATACGTTTCCTTCGGGTTGGCTTTGCGCCATTTCTTTATTAGCCGCTCCAACTCGTCACTCAAATCATAGATGAGTTTGAACCAACCGTCGCCGCAGGCAATCCCAAAACACATGAGGGACTGGGTTGGCGGCTTGCCCACATCCGCATACAAAAGCGGATGCTTTTTTACGAGAGTCTTCGTGTGAGTTTCGTCCATTTTACCTCGTAATAAAAAAATCCGCATACGTATTTATTCCAAGGCCGACCGCGTTTCCGCTGAAAGGATAAACGGAAAGTTTACAAAATAAAATGGAAATAGACTTGAAGAAAGAAACAGCGTGGCCCCGCGAAGACATGCATATGTGCGCCTTACGGTGCACTCGACTCCGCGGACTTACCCACAACAAGTATTTGGCAAAGAAGGAAATAAAAAACAATCCACAATTTAAAAGCAAAAAAAGGAAGGATCACAACAACGCATTTATCGCCTTTATCGCGGCCTCCGCGCTTGTCAGCACGATGTCCGTGCCGGCAGCTCCTGAAAAAATTTCCTTTTCTCCCCGCCGCATCCTTATGCTCACGGTTATCATCGCGTCCCACCCGCCGGTCACTGCGTCAACGTGGTACTCGGTAAGCGAGATGTCGGCCTTCCCAAGTGCTTTGTAAACTGCGTTCAAGGCCGCGTCAACAGGACCGTCGCCTTCGCCGTTTGCACAGCGAACCTCGTTGGAGCCGTTCTCGGAAAGCCGCAAGCAAACGTGCGCAGAGGGTTTCACATTTTTCCCAGTCGAGGCAGTAAGCTCTTCCAGAAACAAAGTTGAGTGGCCAACACCGGAAACGGATTGGTAAATCGCAAACAAGTCCGCGTCAGTTACCGGTTTTCCCAAGTCGCCAAGCGCCTTGACTTGCAAAAACACCTTCTCAAGCACAGCAGGGTCGCAGGCAAAGCCGAACTCGTCGAGCTTGAGCGCAACTGCCTTGCGGCCGGAAAGCTTGCCCAGGAGTATCTTGCGCTTGCGGCCAACCAAAGTTGGCGAAATTGCCTCGTAGGTGGCCGTGTCCTTCAAAAGGCCGTCGACGTGGATTCCGGACTCGTGGGAGAAGGCGTTCTCGCCAACAAGCGGCTTGTTGCAGGCAAGGTTGAACCCGGAGAGGTTTCTTGCAAGGACCGACAGCTCGTAAAGCTTTTCCAGCCGCAGGGTGGGCTTGGAGTAGAAATAGTCAAGGCCAACCGCAACTTCCTCCAGCGCCGCGTTGCCAGTGCGCTCGCCAATCCCATTGACTGTAGCGTGGAACTCGCCTGCTCCTGCGCAAAGCGCTGCCAGGGTGTTGGCAGTTGCAAGGCCCAAGTCGTTGTGGCAATGAACAGCAAGAACCCGGCTGCCAAGCGCCTTCTTGACATTCGAATACAGCGAGTACGACGCCTCCGGAGTCAGCACGCCTACTGTGTCGCAGATGCAAAAACGCTGCGCGCCAGCTTGCGCTCCAGCCAGAAAGACTTTCTTGAGAAATTCAGGGTCAGCCCTGCTGCCGTCCTCTGCGGAAAGCTCAACTACAAGGCCAAGGGACTTTGCCTGGCGCACGCAATCCACAACCAGCCCAAGAGCCTCGTCGGCGGTTTTTCGCAGCTTCTGTTCTATGTGGAGCGCAGAGGAAGGAAACACCAGGTGCACGCCATCAACACCGCACTGGGCAGCAGCGTCGATGTCGGAAGGAACGACTCGCGCAAAGGATAGTATCTGGGCGGAAAGGCCGGCGCCTGCAATTGCCTTCAAAGCCTGCCTCTCGCCCTCGCTTACCGCCGCGTTGCCAGCCTCTATCACGTCAACTCCGGCCTCGTCAAGCTTTCGGGCTAGCCAGAGCTTCTTTTCTGGCGTAAGGTGCGTGCCCGGAGCCTGGTCGCCATCTCGCAGCGTAGTGTCAAGCACCAGGATGTCGTCGCAGAAGTTCTTTGAAAAATTCACTGGCTGGTTTTGCATGGTTCACACTCTCCTTTGGAAAAATACTCTTGGCCGACTTGCGGGCCTTGAAAATAAGCTAAAGCTAGGGGGTCTGGAAAATACAATCAGGATTTTTCGGACGCGTGCAAGACTAGAAGTACAACCGGGCAAAGCCTGCAATAAAGAAAGCCCTTCCGTACACCTCAAAGCACCGTTATCAAAATTGGATAGGATGGTTTGCGGCAAACTGGTTTATAATCGGAAAGGATACGTGACGGGTTTGTGCAAAACCAAAGCCTGCCACAGGAATCACCACTTCCTTGAAAGCACGTTCAGCGTGCGGTAGGCCTCGTCGCGGTTTTCGTACAGGATGAGGGATATGATGCCTTTCTGCAGGTTCACTTTGTAGATGAGCCTGCGATGGCCCGTACGCTTTGAAAAGACGTTGGAATGGTGCTCCATAGGCTTCCCGATTTGCGGATCCTGCAGTATTTTTTCAAGAAGCCCCTGCAAAAGCCTGCGCTCGTGCTTGTCGAGTTTCTTTATTTCCCGCTCAAATAAGGGCGACTTCTCGAACTCCATAAATCATTCAGTCCAGCTCGCTTAAGTTGAATTTGCGCATTTTCATCTTGCCGGAGTCTATCTGTGCAAGCACCTTTCCGGTAAGCTTGTCAAAGACCTCGTCCTCGGTAAGCCCGTGCGCCTGGTCGAACTGGTATATCGCAAGCCGGATTGCCTCGGTCTTGGTCTTTGCATACCCGCGGCTTATCATGCGGTCCACCACGCTGCCGGTGTAGCCAGTAAGCTCGATGTTGGCGTTTGCCATGAACTCAACCTCCGTTACTACTGTTTTCATAAGATTTCAATACGAAAACACTAATAAAAGTGTGCAAACCGCCTTTCAGGCGCCAAAAGTTCTTTGTACTGGAAGGAATTGGAAAAAAGGGAAATAAAAACGCGGACCTGCCGCGTTTCCGTTAACGAAAAGTTGATTTCTTAAAAGTCCCTTGACTTCCTGCAACGTGACCTAAATCTTCTTTCTCTCAATCAAAGCGTCGATTGCAGCAGAGCGAACCTGCGTGCTGTTGTGCATCACCGCCTCCGCAAGGTGGGCCTCGACGTCCTTGGAACCCATCCGGGCAAGCTTTTTGACCGCATTGAGCGCGACCTTCGGATTCGGATCCTTCACCGCCGCAGCCAGGCGCGCGACTTCCGACGCATAACCGATGCCCAACAGTGCGCCGGGCCTGCCCGCAGTGCGCCTTTCGGACTCGGCCCGCACGAGCTTGGACTGCTCAAGCGCCTGGCCGTACTTCCGGAACTGCGACCGCAGGTCCGGGTCGGTTGCCGCGTCGGCAAGCGCGTAAAGCGAGTCCGCCTTCTTCGGGATCCTTGCGGCCTTCTGCATCACGCCAAGCGGCACCGTCTTCATGAGCGCAATGGTCATCGAGACGGACTGCAGGTGCGCAGCCGCGGCGAGCTGGTCAAGCTGCTCGATTTGGGAAGGCTCCGGTCTCCCCTTCTTGGAAAGCATCGCGTCTAGCTCGCCTACGTGGTCGGAAAAACGGTCTATGGGCGTCTTTGCAGGCATCAAAATCACAACTAGGGTTGGACGCTTTTCCTCTCGACCACTATCCTGTGCCCGGGAAGCTGCACGCGCGCAGCATAGCCGTGCTTTGAAAGCACGCCCAGGAACGCGCCGGAGTTCACTGCCGCAAGCGCGTTCCTGCGCACGAAAGGAGCGAAGGCCGACAGCTTTTGCGCCTTGCCCGGCTCGCCTTTTGGGAACAAAAGGATTGGCTTGCCGTACTTCGGCCTTCCCGCAAGCTCGTAGAGCGCTGGCACGTTGGCCGGGTGGAACGGGTCGATTGAGAACGACTTTGCGGTCTTTCCGGACAGTGAGACCTTCAGCCCCAATCCCTTAAGGTCGGAAAAAACCGTCGGCTTCCCCGCCTGCTTGAATAGTTTCCCCGGATTCTGTTCGGACATCATAAGTGCTATCAGCAAATGGTTTGGGAAAAAACCGGCTTTTAATCAGGAAGGTCAACTGATATTTTGCCCATCCGGGTAGTTACGCGGTTCCAAGGATCGTTATTAGGACGTTGACCTTGCTAAGCGTTTGTCCCGTGTTGTCATATACGACAAAGTCTGTGTGGATGTCATCGCCAGCCGGCCCATTGCCGGGCGCTTCCCTAAACGCCAAGCCGAATTTCCCTGAGCTCGGCGTTGTCGTCCATTCAAACGTAGAACCCTCGTTCAGGATAGTCGCCAGCACTTGCGTATTCCTAAAGACGATAAACTCCCCCACTTTCCGATAAGTAGCACTGGATTCGGCTATATACACGGTCACTTTTGCAGTCAACCAATGCCAACTCGTGGTGCCCCACAATCTCGTTATGCTCGCGGGCGGGTCAGCATAATAATTCAGCATGAATGTTGACCCCTCAGCAATGTGAAACGACGCTGCTGCCGCAGTTACATCCGTGTAAGCCCTAGACGGACCAACAACATCCAGTTTCATCCCCGGGCTCGTCGTGCCGATGCCGACGTTGCCTGTACCGTTTTGTATGGTGACCCGGTCCGCAATCCCCGACTCCGTAACCCTAAGCGAACCATCGTAATCCAACCGCACTAGGTGCCATTTCATCGAACCGGATGCATTGCCGAAGTATATTATTGAGTTGTTCCATGGGTCGGGGCTTACCCGAAGCGAACCGTTCACGTCAAGCTTTACTATGGGACTTGACACGCCTATGCCGACGTTGCCGTTTCCGGCAATTCGCATCGCTTCCACCTGGGCCGACCCGCCTTGATGTGGCGTGAATGCGATGCTCGTCCCGTAGTTTACTCCTGCACCCGAACCCGCATCGACAAAAGTCATGAATGCGGAGCCTGCGCCGAAGCCTCCGCCGGATGCGGGCTTGCCGAAATATACCGGCGCAGTGGTGGTTGCGCCATCCCACTCGTGGCCGACCGTCAAGTTGCCCCTGACCACTAATTTTTGCTGCGGTGAAGTCGTGCCGATGCCGACAAATCCCGAAGTCGAATTGACAAAAAGCGCGCCTGCTCCCACGTAAAAGTTTCCGGTCGCATTCAGCTGACCGTCCTGGACGACCACGCTGCCTGCGGATACGGGCGAAAACAGCACGCCAAAGCAGAACAACAAGAGCACTGCAGCACTTCTGAAACCGGCCGTGTTCATGAAGGGATTACCTGCCTGCCGGTTTTA
>JBAYMJ010000017.1:0-28041 GCA_041663565.1 Candidatus Micrarchaeia archaeon
AAGCGCTGCAGGCTTGACGACTACGAAGTCATAGTGGTTGACAAGTTCAGCCCCGACAGGACCGTCGAGATTGCGGAAAGGAACGGTGCAAGGGTGCTTAGCCGCAACCTGTGCCTTGGAGACTCGCGCACGGCCGGACTCAAGGCTGCGAAGGGGCGGATTGTCGCCTCGCTTGATGCCGACTCGATTCTTTGCAACGGCTGGCTTGACATCGTGAAGAGGGACTTCGAGATGATTGACGGCTTGCAGGCGCTGGGCGGCCCCAGCTACTACGGCAGCGTGCTCTACGACACGCTTTCGGTCGCGACCCAGCTGCAGAACCACCTTTTGCCACTCACCGGGTTTGCGTTCATCCCCGGAAACAACTCCGCCTTCGACCGCAAAAACCTTCTCAGGCTGGGCGGCTGGAACGGCAAGTACCAGGAGGAAGTGGACCTTTCCCTGCGGCTCTATGAGAGCAAGGCGAAGATATTCTACGACTGGGACCTGAAGGTCCAGCTTTCGGACCGCAGGTTCAAGCAGGTCGGGTTTGCGCCCACGGTCTACCAGTGGGTCAAGGACAACGTGGACGTAATCCGCCGCAAGGAGCGCGACCGGAACGGCTACTCCGAATGGAGAAAGGCAAAGCAGAAGTGACTTCTTCAACCTGAGCGCCTGAGAAAAAGTGCAGGGAGAGGGATTTGAACCCACGAACCCCTAAGGGAAAGGATCTTGAGTCCTTCGCATTTGACCAGGCTTTGCTATCCCTGCATCCGACTGGTTTGTTGAATTATACTTTATCCACCTAAGGCTAAAAAGGCAGGTGGGTTTCGTTCCGGCTGCCCAAGGTAAAATTTAAAAACCCGACCTCGGTATTGTGATGCATTACCTTCCCCAAGGTACAACGGCAGTTCAACCCATACGCAAGAGAGTGGCAGAGTGAAGAAGAAATCAAGGAAAGCCAAAAAGTCGGCAGGCCGCAGGCATCCAAAGAAGGCTGCGAAGCGCGCTGCGAAGAAGTCGAAGCCATCCAAGAAGGGTTTTCGGAAGGTCAAGCGGCCGGTGAAAAGGAAAGCCGCCAAGAAGGCTTTCAGGAAGTCCAAGACCGCAAGACGGGCCTTCGGGAAATCCAAAAAGGCGGTGGCAAGGAAGTCCGCAAAAAAGACTTCAAGGCGGCCGGCTGCAAGGAAGGCCAAGGTCGTCGCGCGCAGGCGCGTTCCAGTTGAGAAGCGGCCGATGTTCGAGGAGGAGTGGTCCGACGAGTGGGAGGACGACGACTCGGACTTTTCCGAAGACGAGTAGATTACGCTTCAGGCGGGCGTTGCAGCAGAAATGCGCCCTAGTCCTTTTTTTATTTCCTTCCGAGCCTCTAGTCTTGTGTATCTGGCAAAAGTGCATTCAAATGAAGATAGCGATTACCGGCGACTTCCATCTCGGGTTCAACCAGGATGCGCTGGCACAGGCGAAAAACGCGCTTGACGCGTGCAGGGACGCCGACGCGATAATCATAGCAGGCGACATCTTCGACTCGCGCATCCCGCGCCAGGAGACGCTCAACGAGGCGCTGCAGCTCTTTTCGCAGGCCGCCGAATCGTCCAAGTCCGATGCGGCGGTTTACGAACTGGATGCGGACGGGGTCATCACAGGGCTTCCGAATTATCCGCCGATACTTGCGATTGCGGGCACGCACGAGCGCCGCTCCAAGGGCCTTGCAAACCCCATACACCTGCTCGATTCGGCGCTGTGTGCGGTGAACGTGCACGGCCGCAGGGTTTGCGTCCAAAAGGCCGAGGAGCAGGTGTGCTTCCAGGCGATGGCCGGGGTTCCCGAGGAGTTCTCGCGGCAAGTGCTCAAGAAGATGGACTTCAAGCCGGTCGGGGGCGCGTTCAACGTGTTCGTTTTCCACCAGTCGCTTGCGGAGGCGATGCCTTTCGGCGAGTCGCTTTGCAGTCAGGACCTTCCTGAAGGATTTGACCTTTACATTGACGGCCACATCCACTGGATGGCTGAATTGGTCGAGGGCAGGAAGCGCATATTCATTCCCGGAAGCACCGTTGTCACGCAGATGCGCAAGAACGAGACGCGAAAAAAGCAGGTCATAATCTTCGACACGCAGACAGGAACTTACGAAAGCAGGGCTTTCGCCACAAGGCCGTTCCTTTACCGCGACATCATCTTTGAAGACCCGGCCACAAGCGCCGAGGTTGTCACGCAGGTGGATGCCGCGCTTTCTGAGATGCTTTCATCAGTCCACTCCCAGACTCCGATAGTCAAGCTCAAGCTTTCAGGAAAGCTCGCCAACGGCCTGGAGTCCAAGGACCTGGACCTTTCTGCAATAGCCAAGCGCTACGCCGACCGTACGATGCTTCACATCGACCGGGATTTCGAGCGCAGGGACTCGGCGCAGGCCGATGCCGAGGAATTGCAGAAGGCGCGAAGCGACCCGCGCGGGGTTCGCGAAATCTCAGTCGAGCTCTTCATCGAGGCCTTAAAGCGCCGCGAAATCGAGCTGACCCACGGCCAGGCAGAGGAGCTTCTGGATTCACTTTGCGAAGAGGACGCGGCGAGGGCTGCACAGCTTATTTGAAAACTAAGAACCCTAAAGCAGTCCAAGAAGCGCCGCCATCGTCCTCGCGGCCCTTCGCGGGTCGTTGAACTCGGCGATGCCGTGCTCAACCAAAAGCTTAGAGCCCGGTCGGGTGAACCTTCCGCCCATGAACACGCAGCAAATGGGCTTGTCGGGGAACTTCTTCTTCGCCTCAATCACAATCTTTGCATCCTCAACGGTGTCGGTCATGGTCTGCAAAGTCTGGATTACTATGACTGCGCCTATGTACTCGGTTGACATCAGCGTGTCAACAGCCGACTTGTAGCGTTCGGGGAGCGCGTCGCCGACCAGGTCGAGCGGGTTCCTTCGCGAGTACGCCTTGTGCATCCCCTTGCTTTCCAAGGTCGCAAGCGTGTCCTCGGTAAGCTCCGCCAACTTGATTCCATTCTCCTCGCAATAATCCGCGCAAAGCACTCCCGCTCCTCCGCCGTTCGTGATTATCGCGACGCTGTTGTGGCCGCTCCTCTTCTGGCTTGCAAGCGCGCCTGCAAATTCGAACATCTCCTCGAAGTCGTTCGCAATCACTACCCCGCACTGCCTGCAAGCTGCCTTCCACACGCGGTAGGAGCCGACAAGCGCGCCCGTGTGCGCGCCAGCGGACTTGGTGCCTGCTGCCCCGCGGCCTGCCTTGAGCAGCACAATCGGTTTTGTCTTCGAGACACGCCTGCACACTTCCATGAACCTGCGGCCGTCCTTCAATCCTTCCAAGTAAACTGCGATTGCCTTGGTGTGCGGGTCAGTTTCGCACCACTCTATGAAATCAGTAGTGTCAAGCTGCGCTGAGTTTCCAACGCTTACAAGCAGGCTGAACTTGAACCTGTTTTCGATTGCCCAGTCGATGACGCTGTCCGAAAGCGCGCCGCTTTGCGAGATGAACGCGACCTCGCCGTCCTTTGGCGCGGCAAGGGCAAACGATGCGTTGAGCGATTCCGGCGGCCGGATGATTCCAAGGCAGTTGGGCCCAAGCAAAGTCATTCCATACTTGTCCGCCTCGGCAACAAGCTGTTCCTGCAGCAGCCTCCCCTGGCTGCCAGTTTCCGCAAACCCCGCAGTAGTGACGACGATTCCCCTGACTTTTTTCTGGCCGCACTCGCGAACCACTTGCAGCACCGCAGCTGCAGGCACGCAGATTACCGCAAGGTCAACCTCTTCTGGAATATCGTGCACGCTCGGGTAGCACTTCTTCCCAAGGACGCTGTCATGATGCGGGTTGACCGGGTATACTTTTCCGGGGAAAGGCTTCGCCCCGCCGACTTCGAACACCGAGCCGTAAAGCAGGCTCTTGAGCACTCCCTGGCCCACCGATGCGGGGTCAGTTGACGCCCCGATTACCGCGACTGAGGAGGGCTTGACGAGCTGGTCGATGCGGGTCCTGTCAAAAGCCATAATCACAATCCCTTCTTTCCCTCAAGCAGTATGCGCGCGTCAACCGCATAGCAGCCTTCAGGAGTCGCAATCGCCGGGTTCAGGTCCATCTCGGTTATCTGCGGGTTCTCCTCGACCATCCTCGATGCGTTCACAAGAAGTTTTGCAGTCGCGTCCAGGCTTGCACGGATTCCCCGAAAGCCGTCGGCCGTAAAGAAGGCGGCAGCCTTGGTCTCCAGAAGCATCGCCTTGGCGTGCTCGGCGTCCAGCGGGCACACCCTGACCGAGAAGTCGGCCGTAAGCTCGACGTACACCCCGCCCATCCCGAACATCAGGGTCTGTCCGAACACGTCGTCCTTTTTCGAGCCGACTATGAACTCAACTCCCTTGGCCTGTTCCTGTATCACGAAGCACTCCAGCGGGATTCCGGAGGCGCGTTGGTAGAGCGCGTTGAACGCCTGCTTGGCTTCCTTTGCCGTGTGCAGTCCGGTGACCACGAGGCTCTTTTCGGTCTTGTGCCCCGCATCAACGGGGATTGCCTTGACGACAAGCGGGTAGCGCATCCTGTCTGCGATGGCGTAGTCGAACTGCTCCGCAGTGCGCACAAGCACCTGGACGGGAGTCTCGATGCCGTAGGCCTCAAGGAGCGAAAGCGACTGCTTGTACCCGAGTGCCTCTGCCATGGGAATCGAATACATTATTTTGGCTGCGTAAAAAAGCCTGCCGGATTGGAATAAAGGAGGCGATATTGGGTATTGCTGCTTGAAAGGTTCGGCACGCATTCGGGTTTTGGCCTTCGCAGTCCCATTCCATCCATTTTTATTTTTGCATTCCGTTTAGACTTTGCATTTCTTTTAGAATACGGAATTGATACACTTTGAGACTTGAATTCTTGGGCGCAGCTAAGGAAGTCGGCCGCAGCTGCGTGCGCGTGAACACCGGCGAACTGGAAATCCTCCTTGATGCGGGCATAAAGTTCGCGGGAAGGAACACGCAATACCCCGAGCCGGAGCCGAGGCGTGCCGACGCGGTCGTTGTTTCGCACTGCCACCTTGACCATTCGGGGTTCCTGCCGCGCTTCTTTGCGTCGAACAACAGCAAGACGCCCTACATGTGCACGCCCCCGTCGGAACCGCTCATCAACTTCCTTCTGCAGGACACCATAAAGATTATGGAGTCGAAGAAGCAGAAGCCGTACTTCGGCGCAAGGGACCTGCGCAACCTCCCGCGTTTCTGCCACCCGATGGCGTACCGGAAGCCCTACGAGTTCTTCGAGGGCACCGAGTTGGAGCTTTTGGACGCGGGCCACGTGCTTGGGAGCGCGCAGGCGCTCATCCGGCCCAAGGGAAGGGGAAAGCCCCTGCTTTATTCAGGCGACATCAAGCTCACGCAGAGCAAGATGCACCTTGGAGCCGACATCCCCACAGGCGAGATAGGCACGCTTCTTGTGGAAAGCACCTATGCGCTCCGCGAGCACCCCGACAGGCCTACGCTTGAGCGGCAGTTCTGCGCCGACCTGAAGAACGCGCTCGCCGACGGGTTCTCCGTGCTCGTGCCCTCGTTTGCGGTGGGCCGCACGCAGGAGATGCTGATGATACTTCACGACAACAACGTCCGCGCCCAGGTCTACCTGGACGGGATGGCCCAGTCAGCCACCCAGCTTGCGATGGACTACTCTTCCTATATGCGCGACGCGCGCTCCTTCCACGAGGCGGTGAAGATGGTGCACTTCGTGTCCGAGGAAAAGCGCAAAAAGATAGGCGAGAACTCGCCCTGCATCATAGTCGCAACTGCCGGGATGCTCGAAGGCGGCCCCATATTGTCCTACATAAAGCGGCTCTCAAAGACCAGAAAGCTCAAGATATTCCTGACTGGCTTCCAGGTGCCGGGCACCAACGGACGGAAACTGGTGGAGACCGGAGTGCTGAGAATCGACGGCAAGCCGTTCAAGGTCAACGCCGAGGTTCGCACCTACGACTTCTCCGCCCACGCGGGCCGCGACGAGCTTTTCGACTACGTCGAGCAGATAAACCCGGAGAAGGTGTTCTGTATGCACGGCGAGGCGGAGTCCTGCTTCACCTTTGCCGAGCAGCTCAAGCAGCGCGGCTTCGACGCAGTCGCACCAGAGCCGGGCAGCGTGCACGAAGTCTGATTGCCGCCGCTGCCTTCCGGCACTCTAAAAAGCCGGCTGAATCAACATATTTTCCGTTGATACCTATGAGAGTAGGGTTCTTTTCAGACACTTACTATCCCAATGTCGACGGCGTGGTGAGCGCGATGATGACCTACCGCCGCGAGCTTGAGCGCCGCGGTGACAAGGTGTACATCTTCTCAGCAAGGCCGGCCGGTGCGGACACCTCGGACAAGTCCGTGTATTTTTACGATTCAGTCGTCTTTCCGCCTTACCCGCAGTACAGGCTCGCGATATTCCCGTACATGCTCACCGCCCGTGCGAGGAAGGCAAAGCTTGACTTGGTACACAGCCACGCAATCACCACGATGGGCCTTGCGTCAATCAAGGCCGCGCGCGACCTGAAGGTCCCGCTTGTCGGCACGTTCCACACCATGATTCCTATTGCCGCGAAGTATTACACGCGAAAGAACCCCGTTGCGCGCTTTCTTGCGGACAAGCTCCTGTGGGGCTCGATAAAGGCGTTCTACGGCCCTTTCCAGGTGGTCACCGCGCCGACGCAGGTCGTCTGCGACATCCTGCAGGCGCACGGCATAGAGAAGACGTTCCGGGTCCCCAACGGGGTTGACACCGAGCGCTTCTCCCCAAAGGTAGACCCGATGCCGGTCCGAAAAATCCTGGGCATCAAGCCCGGCGAGAGGGTGATAGTCTCGGCTGGCCGGATGAGCTTTGAAAAGAACGTCAACACCATAGTCCACGCGTGCAAGGAGCTTGAGAAGGACGGCGAGGACTTCCGGCTCGTAATCACCGGTGACGGCCCGGCGTTCGGCTCGATAAGGAAGCTCGTGTCCGAGCTGGGGCTTTCCGACCGCACAGTGATGCCGGGTTTTTGCAGGCCGTACGAGCTTCCCTTCTACTACGCCGCAGCGGACGTATTCGTGACCGCCTCGACCTTCGAGACGCAGGGCCTTGCGATGCTTGAGGCGATGTCCTGCGGAAAGCCTGTTGTCGGCGCGGACAGCCTCGCGATACCGGAGACGGTGAAGGACAACTACAACGGCTACCTTTTCGAGCCGCTCGATTCGTCCGATTGTGCTGCCAAGCTTTCCAAGGCAATCAACGCCTCGCCCGCACGGAAAGCGGCGATGTCAAAGGCCGCTCGCAGGACCGCGGAGGGGCTCTCCGTGGAAAAGAGCACCGACAGGCTCCTGGAAGCCTATTCGCTGGTGATGTAAATGGCCAAGGGGACGCGCACGCTGGCTTCGGCTGCTGATGGCGGAAAAAACGCGGACGGCTCGCGCTTTTTGTGGCTGTCCGTCCCGTTCTGGCTCGGCCTGCTTGTCGCGCTTGCGTATTCCCCAGCGATGCCCCTGTTCCACTCCGCAGTGGGGATACTGACCGAGGGCAACTCAACTGCCAAGGCAGTGCTTTTCGTCGCATTCTTGGCGATATGCCTCACCGCACGCGGCCTCGCGGACAGGGTTCCGCTCGTGAACAGGATTCCCAAGCGAGTTCTTGACGTTTTCCTCGCCCTTGCAGTCGTGTCGATGGCCTACGGCCTGCTTCTGCACGCGGCGTTCTTTTCCAGCTACGCGGGCGCGGACGCCAATTCGTTCGTCTCGCACGTGACGCAGTGCGGCGGCTCCTGGTGCTGGGAAGGCACCTACCTGCAGCACAACCACGTCGCAAAGACCGCGGTATATTTCGTGGAAAAGACATTCGGCCTCTCGGTAGGGCCCCAGTCGGACAACGGCGAGCCGCTCTACTCGGTGTTCCCGCAGGCCGACCTGTTCGCCCTGGTCACCCTCGCAATATCCGGCCTGCTCCTTGTCTTCGGCGTGCTTTCGGCGCTGAAGCAGGATGATGCGCTTGACTGCCTCCTGGTCTCCTGCGCAACCGCGTTGTTCTTCATAGCGTCAGTTGACGGCGGCCTGTTCTCGCAGACCGGCATCAACGCCTGCGTGTTTGCAAGCGTCTTTTTGCTGCGGAGGCAAAGACAGGTGCACGCTGAGTTGAGGTTCCTCATCCCCGTTGCTGTGGGCGCGCTCATCGCGGTCCTTCCCAACCTGCTCTTCGGCACCTACCTGATTTTCCGCGACTGGTTCTACGGGGCGGTCGCGGTGAGCGCATTGTTCGCGTTCGTCGACGCCGAGTCGGGCTGGAAGAAGATGGCGTTCCTTTCGGTGCTGGTGTTCTCGCTCCTGTTCTTTTCGGTCCACGCGATTGAGAAGGTCGAAGGCCCGCTCACCTCGATACCCCGTGCAACCGAACTCTCGCCGGGCCTCCCCCCCTCGCCGAACCTGGTCATCTACGGCCTGCCTGCCGACACCGGCATATGCGCGGTGAAGTCGCTGCTTCCGGAGATGAACTTCTCTTCCGCCGCAAAGTACGGCTGGTATTTCGTAACAGCTGCGAACTCGACGCAGGCCATAACGCTCACCACCGAGCAGGTCGCGGAGAGGTTCCGCAGCGCGTTCCCCCAAGGCTACCTTTATGCGAGCATGAACCGCAACGGCCCCGAGCTCCGCACGGCCACGATACACTGGATAAGGAAGCCCGAAGGGATTTCCTACTCCGGCCTCTTTTCGTTCCGGCTCGTCCACGCGGTTGACGACAGGGATGCCACCACGCTTACGGGCATCGCGTCGGCTTCCGGCCCGATGCTTGGGCTTGAGATTGGCAGCTACATCCAAAGCTTGGGCGGCGACGCGGTAGTCACCACGCTGATAGTATAAACGGGATTTCGTTATGCGCAACCTCTTCCGGCTACTGTTCTTCGCATATGTGGCGGTAAGCTCGGCCATATTCGCAGGCTGGGCCGTGTACCTGTGCGTGGTCGTGGCGGGTCAGCCCACGCAGTTCTTCCTTTCGGTAGTGTTCCTTGCAATCACGCTCATAATGGGCACGCTGAACGTCGCGATGGGCTACTTCTACTACCAGTCAGCCATGGAGCCGAAGAACGACCGCGGCTGCAAGCCGCCGAAAGCGCTTCCCAAGGTCGCGGTCGCGGTCGCGTGCTGCAACGAGGAGCCAGGCATAGTCCGCGCAACTGTGGAAAGCATGGCAAGGATGGATTACCCGAAGGGCAAAGTAAGTTTCTGGCTCCTTGACAGCTCGGAAAAGCAGCAGGTGCGGCAGGCGCTTGAAAAGATTGCAAAAGAAAACGGGTTTTCCTACCTTTACCGCGACAGGCACGCCGGCTTCAAGGCAGGCTCGCTCAACGCGTTCGTGTCGAAGGCAAAGGACGCGGAGTTCGTCGCGGTTTTTGACGCCGACGAGCAGCTGGTCGACGGAAAGTTCCTAATAGACAACGTCGGGTTCTTCTCGGACGAAAAGCTTGCGTTCATCCAGACCAACAAGGCCGCGCGTCCGGATGGCATTTTTGCAAACGCGGTGGAGGCCACCTACGCGCTCTTTTACCGCACGAGCCAGCCCATACGCAGCAGGCTCGGCATGGCCCTGTACAGCGGCTCAGTCGGTATAATCCGTACTTCGGCGTTGCGGGAGGTAGGTGGGTTCTGCGAGGACGCTTCCTGTCCGTCCGAGGATGCCGAGTTCGCGCTCAAGTGCGACATCGCGGGGTTGCGCGGCATGTTCGTGGCAAGGACCTACGCGTACGGCGAGCCTATTCGTTCGTACTCCGCATTTCGGCGGCAGCAGTGGAAGTACACCTACGGAAGCGCGCGCATAGTGCCAAAGTATCTTTCAAACGCTGCCAAGCTGGGCAGGAGCCCGCTCAAGCACCTGCTTTACGTGTCGCAGCTCATCTCGTTCCCCTACACCTCCATCCTCGTGCTCCTTTCAGCCCTCTTTTCGGCCTCGTTCGTGCTCAGCAACCTGTCCTTCACCCTTGTCAGCTTCTCGGAGCTGTTCTCGATAGTGAATTCCTCGCCGTCCGTCTTCAACGGGCTGCAGACCTTCGGGGCCAACGTGGCAAGCCTGGTGGTGATATCGTGCGTGTATTTCGGCGCAATCACGACCGGGGTAATCGCGGGCCTGCTTAACCTCTCGCTTTCGGTAGTGCGCAGCGAGGCAGCGCTTTCGGCGTCCACGCGCCCAATCAACGAGATTGCGGTCACGCAGAAGACCAAACGGCCTGCAGGGTCGCTGTTTGGCGCGATATCGCTTACCTGGATGGACTTTACCTACGCGCTCCTCTTCATAGGCCTGACAGTGTTCTCGCTGATGCGCGGGGATGTGATTGGCGCGGTGTGGATGTCCTGGTACGCGTTCATGTTCCTGCTCGCGCCCATATTCGCGCTCATAGCAGGATGATAAAGAAAAAAAGCAATCGCTACTTCTTTGCGCGGACGGACGCGTAAGTCTGTTCCTTTATCCCCAGGACGTACTTCACCGTCGTTCGCGTCCAGTCCGCAATCAGGCCGAGCAGGCCCATCTCGGCAAGCCTGCGCTTGGACGTCCTCGCGGTGATGGTCCAGATGAACCTGACCTTGCCTACCTTCGCGATGCGCTCGCACAGGTCGAAGTCCTCCGAAGCGGCCCGGCTCTCGTCGAAACCGCCGACTTTCAGGAACGCGGACTTGCGGTACATCACGCACGTCCCCGCAAGATTCGGCTTCCCTATGGCGAAGCTTGCGGCAATCATCAGGTTGAAGGCCTCGAACATCATCCTTTCGGCGACGTCCAGGTGCTCGGGCATTATCTTCCCGCCGGCACCGACCACCTTGGGGTCGGAGAGTGCCCGCATCAACTTGAACAGGTAGTGCTCGGTAAGGTAGGTGTCCGCGTCCAGGAAGAGGAGCAGGCCGTTTTTTGCAAGCCTCGCGCCCGCGTTCCTTGCTGCGCCGACGCGGCCGTGCGCGTGCATTACCTTGGCGTGCCTTTTGGCGATGCCTTGGGTGCCGTCCTTGGAGCCGCCGTCAACGACGATGATTTCTGCCTCCGGCGCCGCCTTGATGGCGGTGAGTAGGACGCGCTCGATGAGCGCCGCTTCGTTGAGGGTTGGGATGATTATCGATACGCCTTTCCCAAGGTGCTGTCCGTCCATAATTCATTCCTCGTAGTGCATGAGCGAGCGGTAGATGCCGTACCGCTCCTGCGCAGCCTTCCTGTCGGTCTTCAAAAGCGAGTCCGCGCCGAAGGCCTCGACCGCAATCGAGCCCATCACGGTCCCCCACGCCACCGCGGCCGAAAGGTCCTGCCTCTTCCTTGAGCAGCCGCAGGAGGCGAGGTGTCCGAGGAACCCTCCTGCGAACGCGTCCCCCGCGCCGGTCGGGTCAACTATGTTCTCAAGCGGAAAACCCGGGAACGGGTGGGGGTGCGCATCCTTGGCAAAGAGTATGCTCCCGTGTTCGCCCTTCTTGATTATGCACAGCTCGGGCCCCATCCGAAGCACCTCATTCCCGCAGGCAACGAGGTTGGTCTTGCCGCAAAGCATCCGCGCCTCGGACTCGTTGAGTATCGCGCAGCCGACTTTCGAAAGCACCTCTAGCACGCCTTTCCTGTCGTTTTTGATGTAGAACTCTATGGTGTCCATCGCGACGAGCTTCGGCCTTTCCATCTGCCCTATTACCGAAAGCTGTATGCGCGGCGACAGCGTGCCTATGAACGCAATCTCCGCCTTCCGTTGCGCCGAAGTCAGCTTGGGCTCGAACTTTCCGAACACGTTGAGCTGCGTCAGGTCGGAAGACCGGTCCTGGAAGTCCTCGGAGAACGTGGAATGATAGCGGAACGTCCTTTCCTTTTTCTCAATCCCGACGTTGGACACGTCGATTCCACTCTTGGACATCCTGTCAAGGAACGCCTTCGGGAAGTCGCCGCCCACGCAGGACACTATCGAGGTCTTCGAAAGAAGGGACGACGCCAGCGCGAAGTGCACCGCCGAGCCGCCGGGTATCTCGCTTGCGACCGCTTCCGCGGTCCTTGTAGTGTCAAGCGCTATCGAACCTACGCACGTAATCAACAAAATCACCAAAAATGTCAGCGGCCCGATGCGGCCGCCTTCTGCACGAGCTCGTCCATCCGCTTCGCCGCGCTTGCCCAGTCGAACTGCATCGCGCGCTTCCTTCCTTCCGCGCCTAGCTTTCTTGCAAGCTTTTCGTCCCTCGCAACAGCAGCCATCTTGGCGGCGAAATCCCGCTCATCGGGCTCCGCAAGCAGGCCGGTCACGCCGTCCACTATGCTTTCCGCAGGCCCGCCCTGGTTTGCCGCAATCACCGGCTTGGAGAACGACATCGCCTCGATGGGGATGAGACCCCAGTCCTCGTTTATGGCGGTGAACAGGACGCAGTAGCACGTCGAGTAGAGCCCCAAAAGCTCGCTTTCGGACGGGTTGCAGGCAATCGAGATTTTCCCCTTGCCCGGCTTTTCGTACTTTGCCTTGAGGTAGTCGAAATACCCGCGGCTCTTTTCGTCAACTCCTCCCGCGACGACAAGCTTGAATTTTGCCAGGCCGGGGTCGTCCTGCACCATCCTCTTGTAAGCGAGTATGCCCAGCTCGACGTTCTTTGTCCAGTTGATCCTCCCCGGAAGCAGGAAGAAGTCGCCGTAGCCTTTCGGGTCCGCGAACTTTTTCGTGTCAACGCCATACTTGAGGAACTCTAGCTTCTCCCGGCCGACCAGGCCGGCCGCGAGGATCCTCGACGCGACCTCCTCGCTTGCAAGGACCACGAACTTGAACTTCTTCCACGCCTGCCTCTCCATCATCCTGTAGGCGCGTTCGAACACCTGGAACGGTATGGCCTTCGCCGCGTTCTCGGTAAGGTACTTCTTGCGTATGACCGGGTCGTGCACCACCCGCAGGGGCGTGTGGCAGAACGCGATTGTCGGGATCTTGTCGTTGCGTATCGCGATGAACTCCGCAAACCCGGCAGTCGAGACCACGAATACGTCGAAGTCCTTCAGGTCTATTTTCTGCGACAGCATCGAGAGGCTCGCGCTTGACAATGCGCCGAAGTCACGCTGCAGCGGGACCTTGCCGAGCTCGATTACCTTGAGCCTTGAGAACTCGGGGAAAGTGGACTGGGGCTCGTAGCGGTGCGTGAACACCGTCCAGTCGTGCCTGCTGCGGCTGATGAGCTCTAGCCAGGTGCGCTCGACCCCGCCCTTCTGGTAAATCCAGGGGACGTAGAGGGCTATCTTGAGGCTGGCGCCGGAGGCTTTTTTCCTTTCAGACATTGGTTTTCCTACCTGAGATTCTTACTACTTATTGACATAAAAAGGGCAACAGGCAAAAAAATACTATGAGACGCAACACGCCCGACGAGCTCCTGAAGGCCCACGTGAAGAAGTCGATAGAAGTCAAGGACAACCTGCACACCTGCGCGTACGAAGTCGAGAAGGCCGCAGGCATACTGCTTTCCGCGATACAGGCCGGCAACAAGGTCCTGCTGTGCGGCAACGGCGGAAGCGCGTCCAATGCCGACCACTTCGCGTCCGACCTTACGGGCACGCTTTCGCGCCACGCAAAGGAACGCCCCGCAATACCTGCAATCTCGATTTCGAACAACTCGACGGTCATTACCGCAATCGGCAACAACCGCGGCTTCGAGCGCGTGTTCTCGAGGCAAATCGAGGCGCTCGGCGCAAAGGGAGACGTGTTAGTCATATTCACTACAAGCGGAAACTCGCCCAACATACTTGCGGCGGTGCAGGCTGCGCGCCAGAAGGAGATGCACGTAATCGGCCTCACCGGCGCGACCGGCGGCGGGCTCGTGCCGCACTGCGACGCGTGCATACGCATACCCTCAAGCGAGCAGTACCTGGTGCAGGAGGCGCACGTCCTCGTGCAGCACGTGCTCATCGAGTACATCGAAGGATGCATCTGCGAAGAATAAAAAAATGATTTTGGGCGGTTGCGTGTCTTGCAATCCGTGTTCCCGCACGATGCTTGCAGCTTATTCTTTTCCCTTCTTTTATGCGGGCATCCTTCCAACTACCCGCAGTCCCTTTTCGTTGAGCCTGCAAGCAAGAATAGTCTCGCCTTTCGGGAGTGCCATCTTCCTGTCGAAAGTGGCCGTGACTTTCATTTTCTTACCGGCGGCAATGGGACCTTCGGATGCTATCTTTCCGGGCACCATCTGCATTCCTACGCAGAAGTGCATCACTTCGCCGTTCTCGATTGGTTTCTTGCAGAAGCGCGCGACCTCAAGCTCGGCGTTGACTGAGTTTGCAGTCGGGCACGACTTCGAGAGCACCATCCCCCTTCCCAGGTCGTCCGATTTCATTCCCTTGAACGCGATTCCGACGCGGTCTGATTGTCCGGCCTCGTCGAAGTTCTTGTCCTGCATCTGGATGCTGCGCACTTCTAGAAAACTATCCGAAGGGAACGCCTGCAGCTTGTCGTGCACCTTGATGATGCCTTTCTTGATTACGCCGAGCGCAACCGAGCCGACTCCCTTGACTTCGAATGCGTGGTCTATGATTGCGACCAGGTCTGTGGCGTCCTTTTTTTCCGGCTCGAACGCAAGAGCCTTCTGCTTCGCATCCTCGTCAGACTCGGCGCGTTCGTACTTCTCAAGCGCGGTCCCCTTGCAGAACATATCCCAGTCGACGTTGTCGCCAACCAGGCACCCCTTGTCCTTTCCCAAAAGGTCAAGTGTGACGATGATTTCGCCAAGCTCGGGAGTCAAGGCATCTGCGTGGACTATGCAATAATCAGCCATGTATGCGCAGAACGCAAGCGCCTCCACCTTCTTCGGATAAAGGGTCGGCTCAACTGTGGTCACGAGCTTGCCGCCGAAGTTTGTGTTGTAGAGGCTGATGTCGTCGCCAGAGCCTTTCTTTCCAAGCATTGACGCGATGTGCTGCCTTTTTGATTCGTCTGGCGAAAAGACGCCTATCACTGAGTTTGTCATAATAATCAAATCATCTAGTTTGGTTTTTTGTCCTGATTATTTTTTATTGTGCAGTTTAATATTCTCAGTACTTTTCCCGCGGGTTTCTTGTGTGTGGTTATTCTTTTTTAGTATCCTCAAAAATCTGCGTTTGAATAACTGTGCGTGCGTCACGGACTAAACCAACTATGTGGGTATATTAATCAATAGTCGCCCGTAGGTGGCTATATGACGTATTAGGTGATTTATGTGCGCTTCGATTCAGTTGGAGAATGCATATATTGTGGAAAGCGTGATGGTGAGTTAACTGACGAGCATATCATCGCGTACGCGCTTGGCGGAACAGATGTTTTGCCAAGTGCCTCCTGCAAACACTGTGCAGAAGTCACAAGTATGATTGAATTAGAGGTGCTACGCAAGCAACTGTTGCAAGTTCGCGCAAAGTTGAGTCTGCCGAGTAGAAAATCATCATTACCTGACAACCTTCCTGTTACTGTAACGCTTGGAGACGAGGCCAAAACGTTTTACTTGCCGAAAGCTGAGCATCCGACTGTAGCCAGTTTCTTACTATATCCTCTTCCGGGCGTTTTAGGTGGCAATTCTCCAGAGTCAGGTATCAACGTAATCGCAATCCAAATGCATCAAATAGGCGGTCCCTCTTTGAGAGATGTGGTTCTGGGTTTAGGTTCAGATACTCTTACAGGCTCAGACGAGTTTCACGGCAATGATTTTGTGAGAATGCTCGCAAAGATTGCCCTTGGGTATGCAGTCGCTCAGTATGGTATTGATGCGGTCCGTTCTTCTCCGTTACGCTCAACAATCATCGGAGTTTCGGATGATGCGGGACGCTGGATTGGTTGTGGCAGGTTTAATCCAATACCTAGTAATAATCTATATGATGTCGTGTTAGAAAAAAATGGGGATTGGTTGTTTGCAAGGATTCGCCTTTTTGCACAAGCGGGTACTCCTGAATATATTGTCGTGATATTGGAAGGCGATTCTAAATTCAGGCCGGTGATATTTCACGGCGATACAGTTCATCAAAATTCAACGCAATGCGATAAGGGTTAAGCGCAGGGCGAAGTCCATAGGTATGCCCGCGAGGTGGGCTTTTCCAACCACAAAAACCTTATTAGGTATTCCCAATGGACTCAACAGTAAAAAGGCAATCCGACCAGAGTATTATCTCGGTTATGCGGCTGTCGTCAAGTGGCTATGATGGGAGCTTCCCAAGCTCCAGGCCCGGGTTCGATTCCCGGCAGCCGCACTTTTTCTTTCGTTCTAATCGTTTAAATTCGCCGGAACAGTTATCCGTCCAGTGATTTTCATGAAGTCGAACGACATCGTGCGCCGTTTCGAGACCGGGCTCAAGAACGCCAACGCGATAGGCGAGGGTTTTTCCAAGGAGCAGCAGCGGATGCTGCGTTCCGGCATCGCAAGCACGACCCGGATTGCCAAGGCGCCCCAGCGGATGCTGCGTTCCGGCATCGCAACGACCAAGAACATAGCGAGGACGTTTGCGAAGATGCTCAAGGCGCAGGACTTCGGAGGGCTGGACGACTTCTTCTTCGGTCGCGAGGCCCTGATTCCCGGCGGAAAGGAATACTGGTTCATCGACGTCGTTTCGACGCAGGGCGACAAGGCGCAGCTCGTGCTCACGTTCGGGTGCTCGGACGCAAAGGCCTCGGTGAACCGCCACGAAGCTTTCGGCGGCGATGTTGCCGCGGTAGGCTGGTTCTACTCGAGCAGCAAGAAGGTGTTCCTTGACAAGTCTGTTGCGCTTCAAAGCTCCAAGGGACTTCTAAAGACCGAAGCGTTCACGTTCTTCGGCAAGTATCCTTCCTATGATTTGGTAGTTGACGGGAAGACTCGCCTACACTTCACCAAGCCCAGGCAGGGCATTGTCTACGAGGCGCACCCGTGCACCGCAAAGGACCTCGGAGTGGGCCTCCTGAATATGTACCTAGACGCGAAGGGAACAATCGACGGCAAGCCGTTCAAGGGCGTGGGCTACGTGCAGAAAGTGGTAGTGGTCGCGCCGTTCATCCCCTGGAACTGGATGCGCGTGGTATTTCCGGACAAGTCGGTGCTTGACGTGTTCGTGGCAAGGCTCGGAGTCCAGGCCATGGAATACCGCGTCGTAAGCACCGGCATGTACCGGCTTGCTTCTGGGAAAACCTACAACCTGACTGGTTCGCGCTTCAAGAAGCTGGAAGGGGACAGGTGGCTGCTTGAAGGCGACGGCTTTGCCGCGTACCTCAGGACCTACGCGTTCAAGCCGTTCATGCTGAAGGGCCGCGGCGAGTTCCACTACGACGAGTACCTTGTGGAGTGCACGGATTTCGTCTACAAAGGAAAGTCAATGCAGGGCGGAATCGGGATGATAGAGGACGCCTACGGGTTCATGATATAGGCGGAAAACAGCAGGCGCAAAATCAGGGGTTTGCCTTTTTCCTATTCCTTCTTTCCAACCTCTTCCTCGAAGGGCTCGACGTGGATGGTCACGTCCTTTACCCCCGGCACCTGCTGGGTAATTCTGCCCTCCACCTTGTTCGCTATGGCGTGGGCCTTGCTCAGGCTCAGGTTGTCATCGACCAGGATGTGCATGTCCACGACGAGTTTCGAGCCCATGTGCCGCGTGCGGAGCTTGTGGTATCCCTTGATTTGGGGTTCCTTTGCAAGTATCGCCACGATTTTTTCAATCTCGTCATCCGTCGCGCCCTTGTCAAGCAGGACTCCAAGCGCCTTCATTCCTAGGTTGTAGGAGAGCCTGACCATGAACGCGGCGACTATGAGCGCGCCAATGGAGTCTCCCTGCGGAAAGCCCAGGTTTGCGCACACCAAGCCTATGATGACTGCGCTTGTGCTCCACAGGTCGCTTGTGAAGTGGTACGCGTCGGCTTCCAAAGCGACGCTTCCTTCCTTCTTGCTGACGTCATGCAGGAACTTTGCGATGAACCAGTCCGCTGCAAGCGCAATAAGCATCACCGCAATTCCAAGTTCAGACGACTCGATTGCCTGCGGGTGGTAGAGCCGCATCACCGCCTCGTAGGCCACCCATATTGCCGTTATGGCTATGAGTGCGGTCTGCAGCAGCGAGGAGAGGTTCTCGAACTTCTCGTGGCCGTACGGGTGCGTCTCATCCGGCGGCTGCTGCGCTTTGTAGATTCCGATGTAGGCAAAGCCGGATGCGATGAGGTCAAAGAGCGAGTGCAAAAATTCGGCGAAGATTCCGATGCTTCCTGTGAGGAGCCCGACTGCAAGCTTGGCCGCAGTGAGGAACACGTTCACGTAGATTGAGTAGGATGCTGCTTTCAGTTTTTCCATCTGTGTTGGTTACGGCACCGTTGCGCTTTCGCGCACGCTAATCATTTTCCCAGCCTTGCTTATAAGAATCCTGTTTGCACTCACACCGGGCAGCGTACCTTGTATTTTTTCGCCATCGCGGCCAGGTTCTCCACGTCGGCTTGTGAAAGTGGTATGCCTTCCTTTGCGCGCTTGCGGAAAGTCTCGTTCTGGATGTCGCCAGCAACGCGCACCTTCTCGATTCCGTCCGCAGCAGGCTCGTTTCGCAAGGCTTCAAGCAGTGCAGTCAGGTTCTCCTGGAAGCTCGCGCTGCCCGCAAATTTTTCCGGGTCTATTGCGAGGAAGAACTGGCCGTAGCCCCATGGCGTGTTCGCATCCTCCTGCTTTCTATTCTTCACGTTCGGGCCGAAAGGCATCCCGCAGAGGCAGGCGCACAATATTTCAACAACCAGCGCAAGCCCGTAGCCTTTGTGGCCGCCGAACGGAAGGAACGCAACCGCCTTTGCCGGGTCGATGCACGGCTTGCCCTCGGCATCAACTGCCCATCCCGGCTCGAGCGTCTTGCCGCGCTCCCCGTAGCTCCTGACCGTATTCCGTGCGACTATGCTTGTCGCCATGTCAAAGCAGAACGGCTCGCCATCCTTGCACGGTGCTGTAAAGCAAATAGGGTTCGTGCCTAGGAACGCCCGCCTTCCGCCGTACGGTATCACAAGCGGGTCGGTCTGCGAAAGCACGATTCCAACCATGCCGTTGCGTGCTGCAACAAGGCCGTAGATTGACGCAGCAGCAAAGTGGGTCGAGTTTTTGACGCACACCGCGCCGATGCCGGTTTTCTTTGCAAGCGCAACCGCCTTTTCCATCGCAAGCGTGCCAGCCGCCATGCCCGGTCCGTGGTCAGCATCAAGCACCCCGCTTGAGGCGCCGGTTTTTGTGAACGTAAACTTCGGCGTCGCGTTGACCTTGCCGCTTTCAAAGTCCTGCAGGTACATGGGCACAAGCCGGACGCCGTGCGAGTCAACTCCCCGAAGTGACGTTTCGACGATGCCCGCCACAATGGGCGCGCGGGTTTTTTTCGGCACGCCCGCCTTTGCAAGTACCTTTGAAAGAAAGCCCGCGATTTCCTGCGACGATATGAAAACGTCCTGCATAGGTTGTACTAGGTCACCCAACATTTTTATGCAGAAACCCGCTCTTAACCGACGATTATTCGTGACTGCCTGGCGCCCTTTTTCCGCAGCGGCTTACTTTACAAAGAATACGTATACTAGCCACGAAAGGAACGCGCACGCGCCGGCAACAAGCGTGGGCACTTCCACTCCCCACTGCACGATGACTCCGGCAATCAGGGGCGGTATAGCCATCGCAAGCGAGGAGACGGACTGGCTCATTCCCATGACCTCGCCCTGCTCGTCGTCGCGCGCCATGTTGGACACCGACGCGTTGTACGTGGGCATGGTCAGGCCGTTGGATATTGCCATGAACGGCATTATCAGGTAAAGCATCCACGCCTCGGTGGGCAAGAGCATCGCGGGAATCGTGATTGCAAGCCCCAGTATCGACACCTTAAGGACCTGCCTGGGAGTGAAGCGCTTGAGCACTGGCCCGATTATTGCCATCTGCGTGAGCACTATCCAGAAACCCATGTACGCAAACATCATGCCCATCTGCGCAGACGTATAGCCGAACTTGATGCTCATGTACACGAGAAAGAACGAAGTGTAGAAGTTGAAACCCAGCCCGAACAGGAAGTAAACGGTGAAAAGCGCGCGAAGGGTGGGCGACGAGAGCGCCTTGGCAAACTGCTTGGCGCCGGTAAGCAGGCTGATTTTGGCGTGCACCGGCTCCTTCAGGGTCTCTTTGAACCGCAGGCGCAAAAAAAGCAGGTTCGCCGCAGTGAGGACTGCCGCGAATGCGAACGGCGTCCAGTACGCGAACCAGCTCACCATGTTCGAGTCGGCAAGCACGCCGCCGATGAATGGCCCGATTATGAACCCCAGCCCGAATGCGGTGCCCACTATGCCGAAGTTCCTTGCCTTGGTCTCCCTGGTGCTGATGTCGGCAACAGCAGACATCGCAACCGCGATGCTTCCGCCGGTCAGGCCCGCAAGGATGCGCGCGGCAAAGAGCAGCGGCAGGTTCTTGGTTATTATTCCAAGAGCGAAAAGCACGTAGCTTGCAAGCCCGCCTGCAAGGCACACCGCAAGTATTTTCTTGCGTCCGTGCTTGTCCGAAAGAAGGCCCAGAACAGGCGCTGCGAAGAACTGCGCAAGAGGGTACACCATCAGCAGGAGCCCGATGAGGAACTCGCGGTCACCGAGGCTTGTTGACGCGGGCAGGAACGCGTGCTCTCCCGTGTCAAGCATCATCGGCGTCTCGACCGGCATGAGTATGGTGAATCCTAAAAGGTCGAGGAACACCACGAAGAAAATTATTAGGAGCGAAGCTCCCTGCTGCTTGGAAGCGGCCGGCGTCTCAGAGATGGTCTTTGCTGGAGTCATAGCAATCACGTTCGCCGCGGCAACAAAACAACGCCGCGACAGGAAAGTATTCTGCACGCCGGGGTTTAAGCCCCTTTCCAATTAATTTTTCCGGTGAACCTATTTTATCTTCAGGTAGACCGCAGCGGACGCCACCAGCACCAGGATGTTCCCGATTGCAGTGTCCGTCAATGCGCCGACGTTGAACCCGTCAAACACCAGTATTGCAACGCCCAGGCAGTTGACGAGGACGAATTTCTTCTGTATCGACTTGTCCTTGCCCTTCATTGCATAGTACTGTATCGCCCAGCCTGCCGTAATCAGCAAAAGCCCGGCGATTGTCATGTAACCCATTTATCTCACGCTCCCGTTTTCTTCGATTCCGTAAAAACGTCATCTTCGCAGCCGCGCCGCCTTTGCCGTCCGCGGCCTGTTGTGGGCCTTTCCGCTCCAGGCGTTGTTGAGCCCCTCAAAGGGTTTCTTGCCCAGCATCCTCTCAGCCCTGCTGTAAGCCTGCCGTGCGTCTTCCCCTTTCGTCCAGTCCTGCCTGCGCGCCTGCCTAGCAAGACGCAGGAGCTTGTTGCGCGTGATGCCCCCCGTCTCCTCAAGCCGCGGGTTGGACGCGTGGAACAGGAGCTTGTTTATGTAGGCGTTCCTGCAGCTCTCAAAGTCGGCCGGCTTTGCCGGGAACCTTGCAAGCTTTGGGCTGTGCAGCTGCGCAGCGGTCGTCGGGTGGTTTAGCGCGTCCGCAAGCGCCTCGCGGCTGTCCGTGATGCCTGCGTGGCTTGCAAGCTGGGGCGCGGGTCCGTGCTCAGAAAACCCGTTGCCCGTGGGCCTTGCGGGCTGGCCGAACAATGTACTGCCATGGGCGTAGATTGCCTCAAGCTCCTCCGGCCTCTCCCAGTCCGCGGCTTTTGCCCAGTCGTAAAGGTGCGTTATCGCGTCCTTGCTTATTTCGTTCTTGTGCCTTTCGTGTTCCTGCATCACTGTCGAAAGCCCGTGCCTGAATTCATATCCGAACTGCGTCAGTTTTTTTGCGTCCTTTTCCTGCGGCCGCTTGGCCGCATGGTTTGCGCTAATTGCTTTGTTTACCGGCTTGAATATGTCCTTGAAAAGCGTGGCCTTGCCGTTCCTGTTCAGGCAACTCTCGCAGCGGTTGTCAACCCCCCTGATGCCCAGCATACGCACCATCCCGTAAAGGGCGTTGACCTTTTCCGGCGAGTCCCACGCCTGTCCGGCAGCCACGTTGGCGATTTCGTAGAAGTTGCTTTTGGTTATGCCTCCGGTCTCCTCGGTGATTTGCTCCGCGGCGGCCCGCATCCTCTTGACGAAGTCCTGCCGGAGTCCCTCCAGGGCATCCCGCTCCTCCTTGCTTTTAGGCTTGCCCTTCTGCAGCCTACCATACGCCGCAAACAGCGGGTTGCAATGATCCTGGAACAGGCCGAGGCTTACCGTGTACTTTGTCTGGCCGGTTGTCTCTGTTGGCATACCATATCAAAAGCATCATTGCATCATTCAAGTTAAATGCCTGAGTCTGGCCGTGCTTTTGCTTGGGGAGGAAAAAGCGCCTTGAACAGGACTCGAACCTGTGACCTGCTGATTAACAGTCAGCCGCTCTACCAACTGAGCTATCAAGGCATTTGACCATTAGAGATGTTGGAAGAATTCTTTTGTGCCTGAAGGGCTTTAAACTCTACGTCAATCTGCTTGCGGAGCAACTGTTGGGCAATTTCGGGCGCATCATAGTACTTGTATGCATCGTTCCGTTGCTTCAGTTCAAGAATTGTCGCAACTACAGGCTGCGCGAGAGTCATTTTTATTGACCGGGCTGCATCGGGACTTTTTATAGGGTATCTGGACATTTTTGGCTCACCGCAGATATTATGCTACGAAAGCATTATAACCATAATAGAAAGGCTTAAATATGAAGGAAAATTAAGGCCTACGGTGAACTTATGCGGCAGGTTTTGAACACTTTTTTGCCTTGGGAAAGCTCCGGCTCCGCTTCTAGTTGCGCTGCAATTGGTTCACCAGCGGGGCCGAAGCCCCAAAAGGAGGTCTTTTGAATGAAAATCGAAATATCAAGCTGCACGTACGCCGAAGTTTTGCGTTTAATTGCAAAACTCGAAAAGGCCGGCTTCGACACTGAGAAGGCGTGCGTCTTTGTGGGTGGAACGATTTCCGATGCAAACGTCCTGCTTACCGGCCTCTAGGGTGCTTGCCATGATGCGAAACGAGAAGGACGTCAAGGCAAAACGCGCACTCCTGCGCGGAATGGCGCGGGTCGCTGACGAGAACGAGGAGCGCAACTCCGCCCAAATTATGCGCCTTAAGGCGGACGCCCTGGACTGGGTGCTCTGCTCAGTCGGCCAAATCTGAACTGGTGACTGCTGATGACCGATTCAAGCTCATTGACCTGCAACGGATGCGATGCAAGCTGTCTCAAGTGCACGGCGGAACAGTTTGACAAGCGAAAAAAGCGCTGCTGTCTGAACTGCGACTGCCAAAAGCAGGTGAGATTTCTAGCAGACTGTTACGCGGCGCAGCCGCCTATTGGTGTTCCCTGATGCCTGAAAACGACCCAAACCCCTCGAAAGATATGGCCATACCTATGGCCACAGCTCAAAAACTTCCAGTAATCGGCGAAAACGAGCCGAAAAACGATTATCGGAAGTGCGGTTCCGCAGAGGTGGGGCAGTCGATTAGTGGAAGTGTTTTGCCGTTTTCTTCCACTAATCAAAACGGGAACCCTGACTATACTGCATCTATGGCCAGACAGACAGACAGACAGACATACCAAACTTCCTTTCATATCTACTTTCCAATTGAATTAAGGCAAAAGATTGTGGCCATAGTTGGCTCAAGGGGGTTTAGTCCGTTTCTTGTCAGGCTTGCTGAGGCTGAGCTTGCGCGGTTGGAAGGTCCCGCGGTCGTTGACCCTGACGAGTTACGGGCTTCTATTGAGGCTAGGCAGGCCTCCCTTGCTGCTGATGCTGTTAGGCTAGAGCAGGCTGAGGCTCAGCGGAAGCTTGAGGCTAGGGAGGCTGCTAGGTTGCAGCAGCTTGAGGCTGGAGTGCAAGCTCGTAGGGATGGGCTAAAGGCCAAGGCTGAGGCTTTAGCGTCTCGCGTTCGCGAAGTTGAGGCTGCCTACCGTTCGTTTGACCCTAAACTGTTCAATGAAGCGGAGCAACGGGCGAAAAAAGCCTTGTTTGACGAGTTTAAGCAGGATTGGCACAACTACCCCCTGCTGTTCCGCAACAAAAAGCTAGATTTCTTGCACGAATTGATGCCCGAAGCGCCAGGGGGATGCGCCGGGATGGCTGAAATAATGGCTGAGTTCATGCCTAGCAGAGCTAAGAAGGCACAATTGGAGGCTGTTCGAGCATGACGCAGCGCTTGGAAAGGCTAGTTGAGGCTGATTTGCGCAAGCAAGCTGCAAGAAAGTTTGCGGAAAGACGCTTAGAACGCTTGCTTGAGAAGCACGGGCGCAAGCTGGCTGCTGCGCAAGCTGTCGAAGCCCAGCGAGAGGCTACCTTGTTTGACCGTTTTGTAGATGCTGCCAAGAAAGGGAGGCCTGAACTATGAGGAAAAACAAGCACACCGTTTATACTCCACCCTCGCTGGACGCTGATGCACTAGCTGTTGGCATCACGAACTACTCGGCGGTGCTGGTCGAAGCCCTACGCAGCAAGGTCGCAGACGCTTTAGGAAAGACCGTCAAGGCGTTCACGGTGACCTGCAAGCATTGCGGTGCGTCCTTTTCGAACCTAGCTTGGCTTAAGTGCAGCGATGAAAAGAAGGGCAAGTGCCTGGTCTGTGGCGAACCAATCAAGATTGTGAGGCGAAAGAAATGACCGATAAACCGAGTTACCCCTGTCCGAAGTGCGGAAAGGTGTTTGGGCGACCTCAACACCTGCGACTTCACCTGAGCCGGAAGATACCGTGCACAGCAAGCGCACAGCCGCAGAATCCTAGCAAGGCCGATGCCCCCCTAGCTAAAGAAAATGAGCCACAAGCGCAACCGCAAGCAGCGCACGACACCACCCGTGCGCCGGCTGCGGTTGTCATTGTGGATGCGCCGCTTCCGCCTTTGCCTGAGGAACTGCAAGTGCAGCCGGAAAAGCCCGCAAAGGTTCAGGCGGCCGCGCCTTCGCCGGCCACGTTCATCATTGACGAGTCGGTTGTGCGCATGATTATCAACGCGCCTTATGAAGCGGCGAGAATCGCCACCGGCTATCCGGGCTTCCAGGCTCCCTATGACGACAAGGACTACGCCCAGGTCTCGCCCATCGCCAACAGGGTCGCCGACAAGTATCTGCCCGGCATGATGAAGGAACACGCGGACGTAATCGCCCTGGCAATCTTCGTGCTGGGCCCGATGATGGCGCAGACGATGGCGTACCTGGAGTGGAAGAAGCAGCAGCAACGGGGCGGGTCAATGCCGGCCGCGCCTACTCCTGCAGGTGTTCAGCCATGAACGAGTTGACCCCAGAGCAAAAAGCGGCTTTGAAAGCCGAGGCCAACGTGAAGCTGAACGACCAAATCATAAACGAGCTTTATGACGAGGTAGTCGAGCCCTTGCTCATCGTGCAGAATAAAGGCAAGGAGGTGTCTTTTGAGCAGCGGCACGCAACAAAGCTCGGAATGCGCCTCAACCGCGCAGCGTTCTACACTATGATGAAGTGCGGCCACGACTTGTGCCACAAGCTGGACATCAAGGGGTTCAAGGAATGACTTTGCCTTTTGCGCCGAATCATCGCGTCCTTTTCGTGGGGCAGACGCAGTCGGGAAAGACTACGCTGTTCAAGCGTCACCTGCGCGAGTTGCCGAGCGCGGTAATCTTTGATGTCAAGGGGCAATACCGGGACGTTGCGCGGCCGACCAGCGACCCGCGCCAAATCATTCCCTTGCTTAAGGCAGGCCATGTCAAGGTCGCTTTTCAGCCGCCGGATGCGCGGCCGGAGTGGTTGAATTACTTTTGTGAGCTTGCTTGGAACAACCTGCGGCGTACTACCTTGGTGTTCGAGGAAATCGGGGCTTACACTTCACCTGGTCTGATGCCCAGGCGGTTGCGTGACCTGGTCATGATTGCGCAGGGCGAACCGCGCAAGCTCGGCATGGTGTTTCTCAACCCGCGCCCGACCGGCCTGCACAACGACTTGCTTTCGCAGGTCACGCACGTCTTTTCCTTTTCGCAGGACAACCGGAACGATGTCGGCCGGTTGTGCGCCGAGTATTCGGCGGGGATGTCCGTGGTGCAGGAGCTTGCGCCCTTCGAGTTCGTCCACTTCGACCGCATCACAAAGAAGGTAGAGCGGCATCAGCCAGAGGGAAAATAATGCGTTCTTCTTTGATTTTGGGGGACTGCCTTAAGGAGCTTAAGGCGCTCGAGCCTGAAAGCATTGACTTGGTCGTTGCCGACCCGCCGTATTCGTTCCACGGAGGGGGCGGCGGCTTTATGGCGAAAAAGAAGATTTACGACCGCATCCGCAAGAGTTTTGGTTCGAGCTTCAATCCAAAGCGGTTCCTGCAGGAAATATTACGGCCGCAAAAAAAAACCAACATGTTCATCTATTGCAACAAGGCTTTGCTGCCGCGCTACATTGAGTTTGCGGAAAAGGAACGCTTGATTTGGGACTGCCTGATTTGGCACAAGCCGCATCCCATCCCTTCGGTTTACAACCACTTTGTCAATGACATCGAGTATTGCGTGTACATCCGGGAAAAGGGGGTCTGCTTTAATCGTAAGCTGCCGCTTCCCTACTACCTTAAGGTGCAGACGTTCAACAGCCCGAAATTCGCGGGGCATCCTACGCCCAAGCCGCTTGATTTGATGAAAAGGCACGTTGGGCTTGCATCGCGGCCGGGCGAAATAGTCCTGGACCCGTTCATGGGCAGCGGGACGACCGGCGTTGCGGCCGTTCAAGCTGGCCGCAAGTTCATCGGAATAGAAATTAGCCCCGAATTCTACATGATCGCGAAAAAAAGGATTGAGGATGCCGAATTCCAGGGGAACCTAGAAAACTGGGTCTCAAAGATGCCGGCAAACAGCCTTTCTGCCCTCGGAGGGTGACCCTCGCGGGTCATTTATTGCTCGGCGGGGTTGCGGTTGAACCAGGCGTCGATGGTTTCAGTTGTTCCTTCGACTATTTGCTTTGAGCGGGCGCGGACCTTGACTTTTCCAGCGTTGAGCTTGTAGTGTCCTTTGCGGAATTCGGCGTAGGATGGGCAAACTTCGTCCATTCAAAACTCGACCCCGAGCGCGTTTGTCAGGACGTTCTTGATGCCGACGTAGAAGCCGAGGCCAACGAGTATGCCGGCGGGGTCGTAGTGCGTGAGCAGGGCGGACAGGCCGCCGAATACGAAGATGAGGCCGATTTTTTTGAGCGTGATTACTGGGTCGAACTTGGGGTTTACGGGCGCGTCCATTCTAGTTCTTCCTCCTTTTGCAGAAAACAGGGCATACTTCCTTAAGGTCGTGCACTTCTTGGCTGAGCGCGGAAATGTCGCCGTGCATCTTCCAGAAGCCTATGGCGCAGACTGAGCACACGGGCGTTGCGAAAGCCAGTATTATCGTGATTGTGTCAGGCATCAGGGTGTTACCTCTGTGGGCGCGTGGGCGGCTAGGTAGGCCTCGCTCGGTTCTACGAGCAAGCGGATTATCGCGCCGTCGTTGCCGGCTTCGACTTGCCACTTTCCGTCCGCGTCTGTTTCGTATTCCATGAAAATCACTTGTAGCCGACCAGGACGTACATCGTCCCTGTTCCGAAAGTGCCGGTTGCGGGCGTAACTGTTATGCGGTTTACTTCGGTTGCGTTGTTCCAGAAACCTTTTTGCCAGCTTAGGGAGTTTACGTCCCTAGAGCCTAGTGTGGTCTGCGTGCTGTCGTCTAGTTCGCATATCTTGACGTCGCTTGCGGCGTGGTTGTAGACCGCGAACCTCAGGAAGTCAACGTCTGTTGTATACCCGCCGGTCGTGGAGTATTGCGTCTCGAAATAAGTGCCGCCGGTGTTGCGGCCCGCGGTTACGGTCGAGTTGCTCGCGCCCAAGTATTGCGTGTAGTAGTCCCCGCTTGAATCGTTGTTTAACGCGATGCGGATTTTCGTGCCCGTGCTCGTGAGCATTCGGTAAATCAGCAATTCAATTTTTTTGTAGCCGCTTGCAATGCTTGAAACGTCAATTGATGCTGCCGAAGAACCGAGAGTGCCGGATGCAATCACCGTTCCAAGGTAAGCGCCAGCATACATCTTGTCGGCCGTGACTGCTGCTGCTCCGAGCTTGGTGTTGGTGACAGCGCCTGTGCCGAGCTTGTCTTCGGTGACTGCTGCTGCTCCGAGCTTGGTGTTGGTGACAGCGCCTGTGCCGAGCTTGTCTTCGGTG
>JBAYMJ010000018.1:0-27992 GCA_041663565.1 Candidatus Micrarchaeia archaeon
AACCAATAAGAACCCTTTTTGCCTACTAGCATACGTGGACAAGGAAAACCGACCCCAAAACCCCGGTGGCCGCGAACCCGCGTTCCGGGAGCTGCCCCTGATAAAGTCCGGGGAGAAAAACACCAAGAATTTGGTAATAATCATTCTGAAGGAATGCCACCCGCTCTCGGTACAGGAAATCTTCGACAACCTGCGCGACAACTTTGAGCCTAAGATTACGTATCAGGCTGCTAGAAAGGCGGTCCTGACTCTTGCCAAACAGGGGATAGTAATAGAGAAAGTCAAGGCAAAATATGAGCTTGACCGGACGTGGATATCGGCGCTAAACGAGTTCTCACACGACCTTGCTGTTGACTACGACCCCGACAAACCAATCCATTTGGCGGATTTGAAAGAAGGCGAAACCAAGGCAGTCACGTTCAGGACTGTAATGATTACCCCGTACTATTGGTTCCTGAATGAGGTGTACAAGGTTGCAAAACAGCAACGTAGGAAATCCAAGTTCGTGGCCTACTTTTATGGCATCTGGCCAATCACGGTAGTTGACAAGGAAGAGTTTTACAAGCTCGTTGAGATTTTCAAGAAAAACACGCCGTACGTTCTGATAAACAAGACAAACAACACGTTCAGCCTCGAGCTGATAAAACTATGGAAGAACAATTTCGGCGGCAAGTACATCCGCAGGATTGACCTAGGCAAGGAAGACATTATTATGGTCGATGAGTTCGTGATAAAAAAGATTGACACGCAATCCACCCTTGATAAATACATCGAGACCTTGATAAACGTCAAGCCCGGTCACTTGGGAAAGCTGTACAAGATGCTATTCTCAAGAAAAGCACCACTCACATTCGTAATAACTCGCAATAAGAAACTGGCAAACGAGTTGAAGAAAGAGTACCTAAAGAAATACTTCAGAGTGAACGATTAGAGGATGCGTTAATCGGCACTATACGCTTTTCTCGTCAAAAGAGCCAGCTTTCAACCTCGTCCATTTTTCCATTGTCTCAATCGCATCAGCTTGGGCGAGCAGCCGAAAATCTTTTTCCGAACTTGAATCTCGCGCTTTTAACAATCTGCGAGTTTTATTCCCAATTGCTGTGCTTATTCTGGACAACAGTAAATCTCCCTTTAAGGGAGCGTCGTAGAACATGCATTCATGGAACAGGCAAGCGACACCGGCATTCGCTATAAAGTCAGGAATCACCAATATTCCTTTTTTATTTATAATTTCTTTTGCAGCGGGGGTCGTTGGGGAATTCGCTCCCTCGGAAATTATTCGCGCGGAAATAGTGGAAGCATTACGGTCAGTTATAGCATAAGACTGCGCAGCAGGAATCAGCACATCCGCTTGAACTCCGAGTAGTTTTTCCCGGTCACCTAACGAATAATTCGAAGGCAAGTCAGTTCTGTTCACTATACGCCCATTAATCCGGTTTTTTAATAACCGGGAAATATCAAGACCATCTTCACAATAAATCATCCCCTTCTCATCGGATATTGCAATCACCGTGCCGCCACCTTCTGAAAAGTATTTTGCTGCCCCGCCTCCAACCACACCGAAACCCTGTATGGTCGCAGTTTTCCCTTTGAAAGAACCGGTTCCAAACGTATACTCCAAGGCTGCCTTTACCGTTTCAATAACTCCTTTCCCGGTGGAAAGTTCTACAAGAGTACTGCCATCGTGAGGAAGAACAACACCTCGCCGTAGGCGTGCGATGGCGTTTTTTTCGTCAACCGGGTAGCCGGATTTTTTTACTCCAGCTACTATTCCATATTGAGGGTGAGATATTCCTACAACGGCTAAAGCGCTAATCAACTCGGATTCACTGATATTCAGGTCCCCGCCAGTACCATACCCACATAGTAACTCTGGTTGGATATGCTCTACAAATCGTTGTAAGACACCTTGCTTATCCGCTTTGGAAGGATCATAATCAATCCCAGCCTTAGCGCCGCCGATGCATGGATTTAGGAGAGTGAATTTCAGGCTCATATCCTTTGCAAGCTCAGTGACTTCTGCCGCGGTAACGCCAGGTTTCATCCTGATGCCGCCACCTGCGGCGCCGTTTATTTGCTTGTTAATTACCAACCAACCTTTCGCTTCGGTTAATGCATCCTGCCAAGCTATTACTTTCAGTGGTTTTTCCGCCCAAAAACTATGGACTTTCTGATAATACGGAACAGTTGATTCCAAGCCGCGCATTTTTCTCACCAGACCATCATATCAATGAAAAGACTATGCCCATCATCAACATGCGGATGATGAGGCCGTTAACTTGGGAATAGAAATGCATTTTGCTATGGATTTGCCTGTCATCGGTAAAATGAATTATACGTAGTTGATATAGCGCAAAAGCATAGGAGACAAACAATAATGCGAAAACCAAAGGTAACCTATTCAAAAAAATCATTATGAGCAAAAAACAAAATGCAAGGGAAATTAACAGACTTTGAATCAATACTGCCTTTTTCTTGCCAAACAAAACCGGGAGCGTCCGTTTCGAATGCAAAGCATCCCCAAAGATATCCGCGTAGTCTTTTGTCATCGAGTACCCAAAATCTACGACTATCAAAAAAAGTATTAATGGAAACCAGCGCGCAAGACTACTGAAATCAGAAGTGGCAGTGAAAAAACCAATCAGAAAAGCAATGCCGCCATAGGAAAGGGCTATTGATAAGTTGTTGAGCGGAAAAATATCTTTCAATTTGACGAACAGGGAGTAAATCACACCCAACAAGATGAAAGACACCACGGCCAGAGCCAAATAATCGTTTGCGTGAATCAGGTTCAAGATAGCAAACAAAAGGTAAATGACGGCGAAAAAAAGAACGATTAACTGTGGCCTTCTAAAAACGGCCTGCATTTTCTCTCGTTTTTTATTTGACTTGTCAATTTCCCAGTCGGCATAATTGTTGATAAGGTTTGCGCTAATATCAGTCAAAGCTGCTATTACAAGCGAAATAACCAGTAAAAAATAATCCTTGGAACCCGTGGCCAAAAAGCCCATTGCAGTAGTCGGTAACACTACCAGAAGAATCGGTGGAATCAACGCTTGCTTCAGGCCAATCAGCGCTTTTCTCAAGGCTTAACACCGACTACAACAGTGACTATGAATACATTTATCGAAAGACCAGAGGAAAGAGATTTGATTTCGTACTGGTTTTTCGAGTTCCCGTCGAGAAAACCCAAAATTGCGCCAGAGATAATGGCGTAATTAGTTTTTTCCGTCTCTGTTGACACCCAAGGATATCCCCTAAAATTAAATGCTACGCTTGTTCCATCTTTCATCAAATCAACATTACCAAACCCGAAAGCGGAAAGCATCTGCGCAATGAAGGTAAAGGAGTCCATTTTTTGCTCGACGGACTGACCGAGTTCTTTAAACGAATCATAGGTAGCGCCGTATAAAACTTCAAATGCAAAAGCGCGTTCCAGTTCAAAAAGCAGGGATATCTCAACGGGAACGAAACGGGTATCTGAAATTGCAAACCGCAGTTCTCCCTCCTTGTAGGAAAACAGGCCAGTCTCCATCAGCTTTCGCATGCTGAATGCGCCTCGAGGCAGGGCCTTTGGAGGCATATTATACCTGCGATAACTGACGTCTGACGGATAAAATGGCTTCTCGTCACAAGTAAAAAACTTGAGCCCTTCTTTCTGCAGCATGTCTCGCGGGGCGCTGATTAAGTCATATTCTGAGTCTGAAACCTTCTGAATCAAGCACTCCACGCTATAATCATCTAGCAAGTACGCCCATATTCCTGCACATCCGCCGACGTTAGTGATAAAGCCGCCGCCATTTTTTCGGGTAACTGCCAATCCTCTTGTTTTTAAGATTAGTTTTTTGCCGTTAACAATGCTGCCGTCAATTTTTTCCGCGTATAAAGTTTCAAAAAATCGGAATATTATAGAGATAGACGAACTGAGATATCCCCTTGGAAACCGGTTAATCGTCGAAAATCTGTGACCGAACTTCTTCCCTAAAGAATAAAGCTTGCTTCGACCCGCATCGCCTTCTTCTTGTATTACCCTTTTTTCTAGATTAACAAACATGGTTTCCGTAAAAAATAAGTTTCGTGCAAATACGGATTGGCCTTCAATGGAATAGAATTTTCCTATGACATAACCCGGAATGTCTATCTGGAATACCCTAGGCATCAAAATCCGCTGGACGAAGAAATTACGAACGATATCTAAACTGACCATTTGATTTCCCCAAAAATATCAATGATTAACATAAGACACATACAATCTGCAGTAATAAAACAAACACAACTCAAACATAGCAGTCTTCAAAAGCAGTTATTTCGAGGTAGTAGATAAGATTTTTTCAAACTCCTTACGCCGAGAACCAGCCTCGGAAAATAGCTTTGCCTTCGCCATCTTTCGAGTAAGCTCATGGACAAGGGAGGTTACACTAGAGGAATACGCTCCAGCTACGTCTGAAGACAGCAAGGCGTCACCTAGGTACTTGGAACTCCTTAACGCATAACTTATTCCTTCGCCGGTACTGCTGGTGACCATTCCTGCTGCCTCGCCAATCAAAAATATGTTGTTCCCATTTCCGAAGCATAACTCATCCGGGCTTGAAGGCCGGGATAGCAGATGCGCAAGACGCCTGTTATGGACGCCATAAACACCCAGTTTTTCCTTCAAAATCCCATGAAGGAAATCCATCTTTTGCTGAGACCCCAAGGGAAAGACTGTGCCAATAAGCAATAAATCGTCCTTTGGAATTATCCAAGAGTAATAGTCGTTGATTGCGTTGGAATACACGAAATACGTCGAGTCGACACTTTTTCCCTTGGGAAGGATATAATCCTCCACAGCAAGACTAAGTGACACTTTTTTAGCGGTGACCGCTTTCCGCACCATGGAGGTTGCACCGTCTGCGCCAACCAAGTACTTTGCAGTTACGGCCTGAGTTTTTCCCTGGTTCTGAAGAGTTACCGAAACGCCAGCTTTTGACTGTGAAACGGACACGGCGTTGGTTTCAGGAACGAAGTCCACGTTGCTTTTCAACCCGTGGCTGAGAAGCCAATAGTCAAACTTTTTGCGGTTCAGATTTACCAGGCGTTTTTTTTGAACGATGGTCTTGTTGCTGTCTAAATCTACATGAACAAGGTCACAGGGGGAATGCCGGGATGTCACATCCTTTGGAACGCCCAAGCCCTTCAAGGTATTGACCGACTCCTCTACAAGAAGCCCGCCACAAGGCTTCTCACGTGGAAACTGGCGCATATCCACCAAGAGAATGGAAGTCTCCTTTGGAGCGTTGGCGCAAAAGAAGGAGCCAGCAGTGCCTGCGCCGACCACTATTACATCATATTCCTTTTGAAGCCTACCAAAGGTAGTGCCTTGACAGGACAAGGGAAGGTCCACGCTAAAAGTAGGCTTGCCGTTTATATATGGTTAACTTTTAGTTTACGAAAACAGCCGAAACTAAGACGGGAAAACAACAGAATCAGAAGAAAAATAAAGAAAAAAGAAAAGATGGGGGGTTGCCCCCCTAACGGAACTTACCCGCGGATAGTCGCACGGTTCTGGGCGAGCCATGAGATGAGCTCGTTTCCTGCCGCAGTAGTGTCTGCTGCAGTCCAGCCGTAGACGAAGATCTTTCCGCCCTGCACTACCACCTTGGAGTCACCTGCCTGTGCGGGCTGGTCCTTGGCGAGAGTGTTGACGATAGGTCCTCCTACGACGATTACCGCCGAGGCCGAGGATGCGCCTGCGTCGCTGTCGAGCATCACCATCGGGTTAGTGCCCGTGTTGAGCTCGCTTACGACTGCTGCCTTGGTCGGGTTCGCCGCAATCGCGTCGAGTCCGGTCAAGCCGCTGGTTCCTGCCGCACCGGATGCGCTTGCCGCGATTCCGGAGACAGTTGCCACGTATCCCGTGTCGATGGTTCCCTTTTCTCCTACGCCGAGGGTCAGTGCAACCGTGCCGGCAGTGGCGTTGGTGCCACTAGTCTTCAGGGTGTACTTGGCCTTGACGGGGACCTTCGGGTACGAGATTGCCGCGTTCGTGGTTCCGATTGAGAGGAACTTCACGCCACGGTCAGTAATCAACCCGGTCTCGTACGTCGGAGTCGCCGAACCGATGGATGCTGCATAGCCTGCCTTTGAGGTTACAGTCGAACCATCTGCGTCCGCGAACTGTCCTGCAGTGCCCAGTGCGGGGTCATAGAGGAAGGTCAGATACTTTCCAGCATCTACCATGTTGTCCTCAGTGAACTCCTTCACAGCCACAACCGCAGTGGAGGTGTCTCCAGTTACATTGATTACAGATTGCTCTGAACCACTGTAGTGGTAGACCACGTCTCCTGCCTTAGGCGCATTATAATCTCCGTACAGCTGGACCCAGAATCCGTTGGTGTCCTGGATGAACGGAGTGCCTATCGGTGCATCTGTAGTCAGGGATGCGTTGGAACCGGTCAGCGCAGTCAGTGCAATGCGCACGATGTTCTTGCTGATGGTACCAGTCTGGAATGCGTTTGACACTCCGGAGTTGACCTCGACGAACTTTCCAGTGAACTTTCCGGAAGCACTTGTCGGGATGTCTCCGCTCTGGATGTTGAACCCGAGGTTGTCGTAGGTTACCGACGCGTCATCGAGCCCGTCGAACGTGAAGTCGAATGACTCCTGTCCGCGTATCAACGACAACTTCTCGCCTGCCTTCCACTTGTCATCCGACTTGACGTACGGGTATGACGAATAGAGGGCAATGCTTGAGATTGCCGGCGTCTGGTCGATAGTCGTGCTCTTGATCGACGCGTACCAGTACTGGTGCGTAGTCGAGTCAATCTGCACGTTATCAGACAAGGTCACCTTGTCCGAGAACACCGACACGTCCGCGTAGTTGAAGCCGCTTACTCCCGAGAACACGTTGTTCACGCGGATTGTCACGCCTGCAACGTCCTTTGACGCGCCGTTGTTGATGGTCTCGACGGTCTTGGTGCCGCTTGCCGAGGTTACCTCGAATGCAGCCTGCGAAGTCGAAGTAGTCACCTGGATTGACTTGAGGGCTACCTTTGCTCCGTTTGCCGCAGTGACTTCGTCATCCACGTTCATGTACGGGGTGTACGCAGTCTCCTTTCCGAGCTCGATTGACTTGACAGCAGATGCTGATGCCATGTCAACGTTGACGATTACCCAGTCCTGTCCCAAGAGCTTGATCTTGGTGTGGGTGTCGGTAAGGTTGTCGCTTGACGGGCAAGTCAGGATTGTCTTTGACACGTCCCAGCACAAGGGCAGAGCCTCGCTGAAAGTGAGGTTGTACGACGCGCGCATCTTGTCTGATACGACGGTCTTGTAGGAAGTTCCAGACTCGTACATCGTCTTTGCGCCGAGGTATACGAACTGCTCCTGCTTGACGTCGCGGTTGCGCGGGTTGTCCACCTTGCCGCTGTTGGGCAGTGCGACTACGTCAGTGAGGTCCTTAGTTACCTTCTTGGCATAGGCATAGGTGCTGGTGTCTCCATTGTAGACGTTTCCAGAAGTCCCTGCGCGGACTGTGTCGACCTGGTTGTCAAGGTAGTCGTTGATGTACGTCTTCAATGTGTAGACGCTCGAGGAGCTTGCTCCGGGCACAGTTACTGACAAAGTTACCTTCTTGGTAGCGTCGTCAACTGCGCAAGTGCCTGCTCCTGCACCGCACGACACGCCGTCCTTTCCGACGACAGTGACATCCTTGTCGGTGTACGCCAGGTTGCCTATCATTGCCGCGATGTTCGCTGCAACTACGACGTCCTGGGGCTGAGCCGCTGCTCCGATTACAACCTTCACTGCCGGTTCTCCGTTGTTGAAGAACTTATAGCCGGTGAGGCTGGTGCTGTCCATGGAAACCGCTGCCACTGCAGATGCCGCCATCATGGCGCCTACCGCAAGGGTTGCGAACTTCCTCATGCTTTTCATTTATACCACCTGTACGATGCAAAAGCCCATACGGGCCCATGCATTCGTTTTGTCTTTTTCCTATCAAGGCTTATGTGCACGCGCATCACTCGTCCAACCGTTACGTCAAAGAACGTAACGCCTAACGTCAGACAGAGACGACACTCGTGTTAAGTGTTATCTTTTGGGTGCACTTATAAGCATTACCCCTAAAAACTTGGGGATTGTCGAAGAATCCTTGGCACCTAGTCGAATACCGTATTACTTGGTATGAACTTTTATTTTCGGGGCCTATTTTCCTCGTAGGAAGTGTGCTATTGAAGCAATAAAACCCCTTGTTTTGGGCTTGAAGGGCGAGTCGGACAGGGTTGCGGCAAGCCGCAGGAACTCCTGGCTGGCAGGCGCATACATATCATAATAGATGGTGGCGCGTTCAGCTGCCAGGCTTTTGGGGACTGCCTTGTCGTGCGGCACGGTGCAGATGACCGTCACTTCTGCCATTGCCGCTGCCTGCTGGGCAGTAAGCTGGGATTCCCCCTTCGCGGCCATGTTGAGCACCAGGCCGAGTTCCTTCTTTCCAAGGTTGGACACCATCTTGCGGCACCGGATTACGTCCATCAGCGATGGCACGGTCGGGGTCGCCACGTAAAGCAGCTGGTCGCCATACCTCATCGCAAGCAGGGCTTCCGACCCGAGGCCGGGCCCGCAGTCAATTATCACGTCATCGTAGGTCTTCTTCAGCTCGCGAAGAATCGGGCCGATTTTTCCAAGTTCAGCCATGCTGAACTTGCGGGGTGATATCGAGCTTGCAAGTATCTTGAGCCCGGACTCGTGCTCGCTCAGGGCCTCGGCAAGGCCGGCCTCGCCCATTATCACGTCCTCAAGCACTTTTGACTTCGCTCCGATGCCGGTCATCGCCGCCAAGTGCGGAGTAGTAAGGTTGAGGTCAACCAGGACGACCTTGCGCTTGTGGTGCCCGGCCATTGCTGCCGCGGTGTTAAGGGCAACAGTGGACTTCCCGACCCCGCCTTTCCCGGATACTACAGTGATTATCCTGCCCATTGCCTCAAAGTCGCCTTGTTTCCGTTATATAGTAAGATAGTAAGTATGAATTCCCGGCTTAATTAGCCGGCGGTGGTATTTTGCCCCTGGTCCGCGGCGGGCTGGGTTTGCGGCTGTGCCTTCGCGGATGAAATGGGCGGCTTGTCAAGCGTGGATTCCAGCGCTGCAAGCCTTGCGGAAACGCTGGCCAATTTAGCCTCGTTTTCGGCCTGCCTGATGCTGATTTCGTCCAATTCCTCGAACTTCTTTTGCGAGTTCACAAACGTCTTGCCTAAAAGCCCTGCAACGCGCTCCGCACGGTCAACCTGGCGTTGTATTTCCTGCACCTGCCTTGCGGACTCCGCTGCCACGCCCATTGCCTGGCGGAACTGGTCCACCTTGTCAACCAGGCCGCGTATCTCGGCAAGCCTCTCGGACATCTGCGTCTCGGCGTTGGAAAGCCTTGTGGACAACTCGAGAACCCTGCCTTCGAACTCGTTGGAAAGCGAAGTCATCCGGGCCTCCACGTCCTTTGAGGGCTGGTCCTGCTCGGTGACCTTGATTTTTGACACGTCCGTGCCGATGTACCCCGTTTCGGTCTGGAGGTTGGCGACTTGGGACTCCAGGTTCGAAAGCTTGGAGTATAGCGAGTCAAGCGTCCCCTTGAACTGGCTGGCCTCGTTTCGCATCCTCTTTTCCGAAGTCTCAAGCTCGGACATGGACTTTTCGTATCTTGAGACCCAAGCTTGGTCAACTGCCGGTTCGGAAGAGGGCGCAGCCTGGGCTTCCGACAGCTCCTGCTTGATTTCCTTTGCCCGGGCGGGAAGCTCCGAGGCCTTGGATGCCGACGAGGCGAGTATGATTGCCGAGGGGATGATTTCCTTGCGCTGTATCGAAACTACCCGCGGCTGGCCGGAAGACTCGGCGTCGATGCGCGCCTGGAGCTGGGACAGCCGGGCGTTGTTTGAGACGTGGAGCTTCTCGTAGTCGGCATCGGAAAGCTTTCCTGAGGCGACCGCATCCGCAAGGCCGTCAAGTATGCGCACTATTTCGGCCTTCTGCCGGTAAAGCACCTGCACCCGTTCGCTTGAGCCCTGAGGGGCCTGCACAGTGGAAGGCGTTTCGGAGGGCGATATCTTCTTTAGGAGCTCGCCTTGGGCGAAGACGTAGTCCTGCTCGCCTATTGCCTTGGAATCGTAGCCGGACTGGACCTGCAGTAGGAGCGAGACCGCGGTAGGCGCGTCGAACTGCAGGCTGCTGTCCGTAAGCCCCGAGACTATGGCCTTGGGGTCCGAAGGGAATGTTGATGCAGGAGCCTGTTGTTCCATAAAGCTTTCTTTCCGCAGCGCGCAGGAACCCTAGGGAGCCGTGCGCAGTGCGAAGATAGTAATTAGGGGTTAAATAAAATGCTGCGGGCGGACAGGCAAACGCGCCTTGGTCCGCGCTGGCAATCAGCGGCTCTTGCAGACTGTGGGTATCTTGAGGTAATAGACGCCGTTCTGGGAGCGTACAACCAGCGGGTCGCCTGCCATCAGCGAGGAAATGTCAAGCTCGTACTCGCCTCGGTCGATTACGGTGATGTTTTCCGCCGGCCGCTCCTTTTTGTTTGCCGCATCAGCCTGCGCTCCGAGGTATTCGCCCATACCCTGGGCGTCCAGGTCTGCTCCGTCGACAAGCTCGACGCTTACGGGCTGGGTCCTTGAAAGCTTCCCAACCTGCCCGGATTCCAATGCATCCGACAGCCCGGAGTTCGCGTCCGCAAGCGGGATGTCGTCGTTTCGGATGTAGAGGAAGATGCGCGAGCCGCAGGAACAGCCCTTGAGCAGCTCGGGCGAGCTGTTGGGGTATACCTTGGAGCAGGTTACGCACTTGTGTGGCATTGCAGAGGACCGTTGTGATTGTTGACGTGGATTATTGATTGAGGGGGGCGGGTTAAAAAAATGAAGGTAGCAAAAGAGGGTGTATGGACATCGACTTTAAGTTTTTCAACAGGCGCGGGCACAGGAAGATGATTATATTGGTCGTCCTCGTAATCCTTGCGCTGTGGGTATTCCTCTACCGCTAGGGAGTTTGTGCATTGCATGGGCCGCGGACACCACCAAATCATTGCGTTGCTGGCATTGCTGCTGGTCGCCTACCTGCTGTTCTACCGCTGAACGGCTTACCCCACGTTCCTTGCTATGGCGTCGTAGAGCTTTTCCATGTGCTCGCCCGTAAGCGCGGAGATTTCCACAACAGGATATTGGGGGAACGCCTCGCGCACCTTCCCAGGCTTGGCAGCGGAGTCGTCGATTTTGTTCGCTACAATGATTATGGGCACCTTGCGCGACTCCAGGTTGCCCAGTAGCGTGACGTTCACCTGCGAGAGCGGGTCCTGGGTCGAATCCAGCACGACCAGCGCGACGTCGACTTTCTCAAGCCACTTGATTGCCTCGATGATGCCTTTGGTGGCCTCCTTTGCGCGCACCTGCGCCGCGTCCTTGTGGATGCCGTAGCGCAAAAAGTCCTTGTAGTCTATTTTTGTCGCGATGCCGGGCATGTCGAGCAGGTTCATCTCAAGCGTCCTGCCTGCAGCCTTGACTACGACGTGCTCCTTCTTCGTGACCGAGCGCGTCTCGTGCGGTATTTCGGAGACCTTGCCGACCTCCTCGCCCAGCCAGTCGAGCGAGATGCGGTTCGCGAGCGAGGTCTTGCCGGCGTTGACCTGGCCGTAGAGGCCGAGCGAGAACTTATGCTTGCGCAAGAAGACTACCGAGAGCCAGTCGACGAACTTGGAAAGTATGCTCATTGCGGGGGTTACCTGGTGGGAAGGCCGTGTGTCTCAAACTGAAGGTTTTGACAGATTAAGCGGGGAGGCCAATAAAAACCCTTTCCAAGGAAAACTGAGAGGAAAAAACAATTGGGAGTGGCTTGGAAGGCCCCCCACCCCGAAGCGGCCCTCAGCGTTTTGCCGTCGCGTCCTGACGCATCACGAACTTGACGATTGCGAACACGACTATCGCAACGATTACAAAGTCGATGAGGTTGCCGACGAGGTCGCCTATGAGGAACTTGACCGGGCCAACCTGGAGAATTGACGCGCGCCAGTCTCCGCCAGGCACCAGCACGGCCACTATGGGCATCACCACGTCGGTCACAAGGGCGCTGACAAGCTTCGTCGATGCCGCGCCTATGATGAACGCAACCGCAAGCCCCAATACCTGGTAGTTCTTGAGGAATACCTTGAACTCGTCTACAAAACCCATATCGCATTACCTCCGCCTATCGTGCCTTGCTAGCATTTGCGCTTCGGGCGTATTTGAAGCTGACTGCAGGCCGTTCATTATCCGGCGCCGCTGCTTTTCGCAGTCCCCGAGCGCAAGCACGCGAATCTGGTTGTTTCCGAGTATGCTGTACCCTGCGGGGTAGGAGTCGCGTAGCAGCTCGTTGGCTGCCACGGGCCTGCGCGACGAGCGGTTGGCAATCAGCACGGCGTTGTTTTTTGCCACGCGCCTGATCTCGTCAAGTATCTTCCCGTCGTTTTTTGCATTGGTACCCGCGATGCGGGCCTTGTCCAGCGGGTCATCGTCGCGGTATGCTTGGTTGAAGAACTTGGAGTCGTAGAAGTGGTCCGAGACGACAACGTCGAAGGTGCGGGCCTTGTAGGGCAGGCTGAACGCGTCAGCGGCCACCAGTTCGCCCTTGAGGCCGCTCCCTTTACCGACTTCCAGCGTCTTCTCGGTGTTCAGGTCGACAAGGTGCGCGTCGAACCCTTCCTTTTCGAAGATGTCGGAAAGGTGGCCGTAACCACCGGCCAGGACGAGCACGCGCACGGCTTTCCTTTTTCCAACGGGCACGTGACCGTAAACCGTCCGCAGGGCCGCGATTATCTTGTGCACGTCCTTTGGCTTGCGCGGGGTGTAGCGGGTCCAGTTCCCGACCCACCGGTCCTGCCCCACGTAGGGGACGTGCTGTATAGACGGGTAGTCGCGTTCCACCTGGGCGAGGTGCTTTCTGTACGCCGAAAGGATTGACGGCTGCGACCGGGCCATGATTTCCTCTTGCAGGACGGTTCTTAGAAATCTTTGGGTTGTACCGAAAGGCCCAACCCGGCACCCGTACGGCCGGATGGCGATTCCGGCACTTTTTTTAAGCATCCAAAAGTAATGTAAACCACGTAAAGCGGTGCGAGTCGCATTTGCTTTCAAGAGTGTTTTCCAAATGGACGTAAGCTGCCCGCAATGCGGTAACCCCAATCTGGATGTCGATGCGCAGAACAACATAGTCTACTGCAAGAAGTGCGGCTTTGCGGTGCGGGTGGACCCGGAGACGGGAAACGTGACCCCCATCTCGGAAGGCGGCGCCCCGGCGCAGGCGTCCCAGCCGCAGCCGTCTTATTCCGGGGGGGAGCACTCGATCCTTGGCATGGAGCCGCTCACGTTCTTCCTCTTCTTCCTTGCGCTCCTTGCAATCCTGATGTTTGCGGGAGTCATCGCCCTCGAGCACGTGTTCATCGGCGGCATCGTGGTCTTCCTAATCTACTGGTACAACCACTAGGAAGGCCCAGCGCACAGCCAGCAAGCCTTAGCAATAGTCAGAGAGCGACTTCTGGGGCGCGGCTTGGCTCAAGTTAGGCACTACACCCTTTTTCGCCTTCCTCGGCCCCAGGGATTCCACCACGCCGTACTCCCCATCGTAGCCGGGCGACACCTTGAGCCTTGCTTGGCGGTTTGCCATTATCGCCGCCACTATTTTTTCATCGACAACCGAGGCGAGGCTCGGGCCGGGCACATCGATGAGAATTGAAAGCTCGGCTTTGAACGCGCCAATCAGCTTGCCGTATTCCGCTGCCACTTTCTTTGACGCAAGGGGCGAACCGATTGATGCGGAGATGAGCTCGTTGAGCGGAAGGAGCGTCTTGTAGGAGATTGCGCCTTTGAGCACGTAACCTTCGGGCCGGTCCGCAAGCTCCTCGACGCGGTTCAGCACCCCGATGGTAAGGGGCTTGTGGCACACCGGGCAGATTCCCTTCAGCTTGCGGGTCTGTTCGGGCGAGAAGCGGACCCCGCAGGCGCGGTGGCCGTCGTAATGGTACTTGCCGTAGTTGGGGTCGACTTCAACCGTGAACTTGAACGTGTCCGCGTCCTTCTTGCGCACTGCAGTAAAGAGGGCATCGTAGGACATTTTTCCTTCCTTGAAATTGAACGCGTTGCATTCGCGGCCAAGCCGCCACGAGTACGGAGAGTGGGAATCGGAGTTGGACATTATTGCGAAGCGGTCGAGGCTTGAGAGCCGCCAGTTCATCGCGGGGTCGCTTGAAAGCCCCGACTCTATCGCAAAAATCCTCTTGGCCTGGTCCTCGTAGGCCTCGTCAACGGTGTCGTACCCCGAGTTCGAACCTAGCACGGAAAACCAGGGCGTCCATGCGTGTGCGGGAACGATTACCGCGTCCTTGGAAACTTCGAAGATGATTTCAGCAATCTGGCTGCTGGTGCATCCGCCGAACATCGGCCTGCCGTCAGCTGCAAGGTTTCCCATCCGGGATAGCCGGTCGTTGATTTGGGCGGCCTGCTCGAAGTCAGGGACGTAGACTATGTGATGGACTTTCTTTACTCCCTTGACCGGACCAAGCGAGCATATGGTGGCGATTTCGGTTGAAATCATGTACTTGACCGAGTCGTCGCGTCCCTTGAGCTTGAACAGGCCTTCGCAGTCGGAAGGCTCGAGCTTGGATTTCAATTCCGAGAAGTATTTGGGGTGGGTGAAGTCGCCGGTTGCGACGATGCCAAGTCCCTTTTCGAGCGCGCCGGCGTATAAGCCAGTTGCATCCATTTTTTCGGATACCGCACGCGAGTATTTCGAGTGCAGGTGCAGGTCGGCAAAGACCAGCCTGGAAAAGTCCGAGTCAGTTGCCGCAGCCATGTTTAGCACCGCCTAACGGATGTAGGAGAGGCTCTCGTTGCGCTTGATTATGTCCTCTGCGGGCATCTCGCCTGCCTTGGGCTCCTCCGGCGCGGCATGCTCGTTGAGCTTGCGTATCATCTCCTCAGCCTTCTTCGCCCGCACGTCAAGGTCCGCAGTTGCGAACTTCTCGCCTGCAACCGAACCGAGCATCTTGACAAGGGCGGTTGCGCCCTTGGAGTCGATTATCGAGCCGGGCGTCTCGACAAGGAGGCACGCGCCGCGCATCCCGTAGGCCTTTGCAAGCCCGGGAAAGAGCCCGGCCATGCCGACTATAGGAACGGCCTTGTCGACGTTCTTGGCGCCGAGCTTGACAAAACTTGCGTGGAACTGCTTGCTTGTGCTGGTGCAGTAGATGACGGGCGCCTTGTCGGGCTTCGGGGCCACCGCGAACCCGGCCATGGAGACTACCTGCGAGCCGCCCACTGAGCCGAAATATTCAAGCGCCCGCGAGCACACCTCGTACTGGCCTTCGACAGTCAGCGGCTGGATGTCGCCCTTGAGGAAGATTACGTCGCGCTTTTTGAGCTTCTTGTAGTAGAACCTCATCGAGAACATCCGGAGCTTGCCGGACTTGAGCGCTATTACTTGGTTTGGGAAATACGGGGAGTTCAGGGTGGCGATGCGCTTTGCCTTGACCTGCTTGACCAGGTGGTCAACCGCAAGCTTGCTTACAAAGCCGATTCCCGGAAGCCCGACCACAAGTAGTGGGTCCTTTGCGGAGACGTTGCGCTGTACCGAGACTTGGGAGCGCGAAAAACCCTCGGCTGAGGGCATGGTAAAGACTCTTTTGCTTGATGCCAATTGAAAACTCACCCTGTTGTGCCGTTAGTTGTTAGGTTGCGAGGCGTTTTATTGGTTGGCAAATGACTTGGGAGGTTCAGCGGAAACGCGGCCGGCAAAGCATTAAAACAATTGTTATAACATATTATAATGTGATTTTGCATGCAGGTTTTCGTCTCAAAAGTAAGGCCCTTGGGCTCGTCGCTGGGAGTCATAATCCCGGCCGAAGTCATCAAGGAAGCAAACCTCTCTTCAGGCAGCGAGGTGCACATAAGCATTTTCCAGCCCGACTTCAGTGCGCTTGACAGGGCGATGGGAAGCATGCGAGGCGCAAAGCCGTTCGTGCGCGACAGGCGCGACCGCCCCCTGCCTCACAGGCGATGACTTCATGCTTCTTGACACATGGGCTTGGGTGGAGATGTTTGAAAGCTCACGGATAGGCCTGCAACTGCGCAACGAGCTTCCGACATCAGGCATATACGCAAGCGCGCTTACCCTCGCGGAAATAATCGCGTGGTGCGGAAGAAGCGGGAAAAACCCGCAAATATGCCTGCAGGCGATAAAAAAGACCGCGTCAATAATCGATGCGACTGCACTCGACTGCGAAAACGCTGGCACGAATTTCAAAACCTTGCGAAAAGCAGCTCCCGGAATGGGGATGATTGACGCAATCATCTACACGCAGGCAAGAAACAGGGGGTTTGAACTTGTCACCGGCGACGCCCACTTCAAGCCGTTTCCGGGCGTGAGATTCATCGGCAAGGAAAAGTGAGTGAAACTAAATAGTTTCCAAAAGCTGCGCGCGCCTGAACCTTGCGTACTTGTCCTGGGGAGAATATTTCGCAGGATGGGGCGTCACGGTTGCCGCGTTGCACTTTGGGCACTGCTGCTTCATAGTGTACGTGCGGCATTTCCTGCAGAAAAGGAGGGCCTTCAAAGAAATCGCCTGTTGACCCCGTGCAAACTTCAGGCCTTCGCGGCCTTCTCCATCGAGAATTCAGTAAGCTCTGGCTTTATCATGCCAGTAACTAGTGCAGTGACTTTTGTGAGCCACTTGTCAAGTGTCTTGTAGTCCTTTGCAGTTGCATCGACGTAGTAGTTCGGCGCGCCAACGTAGTGGACCGAGACCTGCATCCCCTCGGACGCGGACTTCTCAACTGCCTCGAGGACCTTGCGCACGGTGTAGACGCCCTGTCCCTCGTAGCTTTCAAGCTTGAGGGCGTAGCGTTGCACTGCAATCTTGGGCTTGATTTCCTGCTTTGCGACCTCGGTGATTACCGCAAGCCACTCGGGCTTAATCTTGGACTTCACCGGCTGGTTGTCCGAAATCGCTTCGAAAGCGGAATACAAATCCCCAAACTCGGCAACAAGCGCGTTTCCAGCCTCGGCTATTGCCTGTGCTGGCGGGACCTTCATCTTCTTCGCGCAGTGCTCGAGGAGCTTGGTTGCGCGCTGCTCGTTGGTGAATGAGAGGAGTTTGCGCTTGCGGTCGGCCTCGGTGACGCGCTTCAGGCTGACGTCAATCTGGTTCTTCTGCGAGTCGATGCGCACGACCTTTGCGACTATGCGCTGGCCTTCCTTTATGTGCTCGCGTATGTTGCGTATCCAGCCGGAAGAGACTTCCGAGACGTGGAGGAAGGTCTCGATGTCGCCGTACTCGTCAAGGGAGCAGAACGCGCCGTAGGGCATTATCTTGCGTACGGTCGCAATGACATACTCGTCCAGGTCGGGTATCGGCACCAAATTTTATTCACATCAAAAATTATCCGAGGACCTTCTCGACTTTGCAGTTTATCTTCGCGCGGCCGCCCGCGGCGCGGACCATCTCGTTTCCGCACGCCGCGCAGAACACGTCGGTCTTGGAGTCGCCAAAGACCACGCTTTCGCTTCCGCACTCGCATCTTACCAGCAAGAACTTACTCATGAAAAACCACCATAAAAATTTACAAAGGCTGGGGGGCGCGGAACGCGGCCCAACCAAATCACTTGTTGAGCTCTACCTTCTTAGTCATCCTGCCCGAGATTACGCGCTCGTGCTTCTTGTGGCACACTGTGCATTCCATCATTATGCGGTTGCGGATGCCCTGCTTCTTGACCTTGGCCTTGCCCTTGACCTTGCCGTGGTAGCCTGCGAGCTTGCGCTCGTGCTTGAGCGAGCCCCACGCGAGCGTGCGGCCGGGCTTTATCTTGGAGGTCGTGACCTTGACCTTGTGTGGAGTGTGCGTCTTGCACTTTTTGCAGTGTGCATTTACCGTCGGAGCTATCTTCATTCAAATTCACCTAAATTTAGCAAAAAACAGGAATTTTGCAGTGTATTGGTTATGGCGCGAAAGTATATTTAACGTGCATCCTTGACGGCGAGAGCGAGGTTGCGGTTGACAAGCAGGTCGGCGTCGTCCTTGGGCAGGTCGACGACCTGAGAGTGCGAGAAGGGGCCGAGCGTTTCCATCGAGCTTGAGAGGAACTCCGGCACATCCGCAAGCATGCGCACCTTGGTGGACAGTATGGTCATCTCGGGCGCGACCTTTGCAAGTGACGGGTGAGGGTCGCAACGGAGCTTGACGTCCGCTCCCTCGACCGGGTCGAGCACGGAATCCATCCTCTTGAGAAGTCCGACGAACGAGAGGTAGAACTCGCGCTCCTCGCTTGCAAGCCCCTCGCTGCTTATCTGGTTGGACGAGAGGTCGCGCTGCGCCTTGGCCACGATCTTCTGGCGCCTGCGGCCGACTATGTCACGGCCTATTGCGCATACGTTCTTGAACTCGCGGTCGTCTCCGAATGCCGAGTCGCCCTTGCCCAGGTCTGTGAGCTTTCTTTTCAGCTCTACGTAGAACTCGTCGTCAATCGGGGCCAGCGTTGCGTGGCGCCGCTCGGAAAGCTGGATTTTGCGAAGCTTTTCGAAGAAGTCGTCCGCCATGAAAACTTGATGCCCCCCTTGGAAAATGATTAAGGAAGCAGGCTGTAAAAAACCACTGCTGCCGCCCAGTGGTAGGTTTCGTGTGGCTTATGTTTTTTATAGGGTTGTGCGCGAGTTTTTGACGCGGCATTTCTACCTTAGAGAAGAAGGGCTTTCTTCTTGCACAGCAGGAGCATCGCAACAGCAAGCGGCACTTCCGCAAGCTTTTCCTTTTCCAGCACGTGCGAGCTTCCGCCGAAGTAGAAGTCGTAGTGGTCAAGGGCGATGACTTTCTCGGTCTTTTTCATGTCAAATGCAAGCGCCGAAGTCGTCGGGTCGAAATTAGAAAGCTCGGACAAAGAAAGGGTCTTTGCGACAAGCCCAGTGTCGCCGTGGAGCGTGTCGGGAATGCGGATGAGCCTGCTCATGTCAGTAGTCACCGCGCGGTCAAGGGAGACGTTCCTGCCTATTCCCGCAGTCTTTGCGATTTCCGCAACAAGCAGGTCGGGCTTCTCTATTGCCGACCAGCGGCCCTGCGAGAGCTGTTCGGTCACGTAATCCTTGTTTGCAAAGATGGTCTCGGCCTGCTTCTTGGTGTAGCCTGCGGCCTTGAACTTTGCGACGAACTCATCTTCCGGAAGCGCAAGGATTGCAAGCGCGCGGTCAAGTATTCTTTTTGCCCAACCCGCAGACGCGGTGCTGGGGCCGGAGATGGTCTCTATCGAGCGGTGGTTGATGACGTGGCGCTGAACCGTGAAGAAGCGGTTGAAGTCCACGTTGAGCCCTGCGCAATACTCAACAAGCTGGTCGCGCTGGGTCGAGGAGAGCTGCATCAGCGCCTCGGTTGCGACGTGCACGTGGTAGCCCTTGCTCCCCGAAAAATTTACCGTGGTTTCAGTTTTTGAAAAACCGAAGTCCGCGAACAGGAAGTCCTCAAGAAGCCGGATTACGTCCGCCCGGACCGATTCCTGGCAGTGGCTGCACATCACGGGATTGTGGCCTTCGTGTGCGGGGCTTGCATCCAAGTCGAAAATCAATTCCGCCCTGAGGAAGTTCTTTGCGCTCATCGGCCGTGCTGCGGGGTACTCGTAGAATGCCGCGGAGTAGGAGGCATAGAGCGGGACTTTGGAGACGAAGTATTCCTGCAGCTCCTTCTGGCTCTGGAAGGACTTGTGCCGCAGGTCAATCTTTTTTTCGTATCCGAAGCCGAACTCGCGCATCGAGACCGACGGCACGTTCACCTGGTGCGTCTTGTAGAACTGCTGGAAATGCTTGCCGATGAAGTCGTGCTCCTTGGAGCGCTCGAATTCCTTGGGCGCAGCCGCTTCCGGGGCAGAAGAATCTTTTGTGGTGGCGGCAGAATCCAAAAAAATCACTCGGCCTTTCTTTTCGTCTGCGGGCAGCCGTCGCAATACCTGTCAATCAGGCCCTGCTGCAAAAGCTTCCTGCACGAGAGGTTTATCCCAGGGTGCTTGTAGACCCAGTCAAGCGATGCGAGGGCCTCGCTTTCGCGGAACTCGTGCGAGGAGCGCTGGCAGTTGGTGACGTACTGGCGCATAAGCGCGGAAGCCTCTTCCTTGGAGAGGCCGTCCTTCTGGCAGGCTATGGCTATTGCCATGCTCCCGTAGAACCTCTTGCCCTCGCCGACGCCTGCAAGGATTTTTTTCATGCAGCCTTGGTTGAGGAACTTCCCCTCGAATTGGCGCATCATCAATGCGGGCGATGAGGGAAGCGCTGCAGTGAAGTCAACTGCGAATTCGGTAATCAGCGGCGGCAGCGCGGCCTTGTCAATCCCGGAAAGGTCGGATGCCCTTGACGCCGCGAGCCTGGACGCCATCTCTATCAGCGAATCGCGGCCGATGAAGATTTTTCCGCCATCAAGGGGCGCGTAGACAAGCTCGTTCTGGCCGCTCGTGTAATCCGCAATCCCCAAGGCGTACTTGTCCCCATCCGCCTTCAGCGTCGGGTAAAGCTGCGTAAGCACCGCCGCAAACACTTGCGTGTCTTCCAAACCCAGGCGGTAGGCGCATAGTTTCGCCAGGCCCTCGCCGAACAGCCTTGCCGCGAAGGGGTTTCCGCTTTGCGAAAGTAGCATCCTTGAAAGCGCAATCCATTTCAGCTCGTCGCCGTCCTGCGCCACCCACGGCTGGAACGGGACCTTCGCCTGCGCGTTGCGTATCAGCCGGAGGCAGAAGTCCTGTGCCGCCTCCAAGTCCGAGTTTGCAATGGTGCCGAGGCCTTGCTCTGACAGGTACTGGCGCGCCTGGCGGGAGAAGAAATAGTTGAATGCAATCTTTTGCTGAAGGTCCATCCTGATATTTTTGGGCAAACAAGAGTTTTATTGGCCTAAGGTTGCGGCCTGCCGGTGCAAACCTGAGCTCCGGCCGCGGATTAAGTCACGTAAGCGATTGGTTCAAAAGCCGGCTCGTTGAAAATACCTTTCGGTTTTCTTATGGCGCGAAAAGTCCCTGCGACGATGGCCACCCAGCACCCCGACAACGCGTGCTCGCCCTACTGGCTGTCCGACGCGTCGGACTCGTTCTCGGACTTTTCTGCCAAGCTTTCAAGCCACGGCACGCGCGTGCCCTTCAAGTTCATCGGCGGACGCTTCGTCACCACGTTCAAGGAGCCGGAGGAGGCGTTCCGGTGCTATTCCGACCTTGGGTGCGAGGAGTACATGTGGGACTGGGAGGGAAAGCACGCCGACGAGTCGGTGGTTGAGAAGCTTTACGAGCGCTACATGGACTACTTCCGCAAGAAGCCGCTCGGCAAGGAGCTCACGCTCTCGTTCCGCATCCCCAACGTGTGGAAGGAGACCAACTACAGGCTCGCGCACGCATTCGTAAGCATCCTTTCGGCAAACGACTTCGCCCACGACAACGGGATGCCGGACGCACCCATAGTGGAGACGTACCTGCCCATGACGACCTCTGCTGACCAGCTGATTTACGTCAAGGAAAAATACGCCCACATAGCGCGCGCGTTCCAGGAGCTCAAGCCTTCGGGGCCTGCAAACATCGACGTCATCCCCCTTGTCGAGGAAGTGGACGTAATGATGGACGCTGACAAGATAGTCGCAGACTACATCCGCATGTGCAAGGAAAAGTCGATGCCGATAAGCTCGCTTTCAACGGAGGACATGCGCGTGTGGTTTGCCCGCTCGGACCCTGCGATGAACGCGGGAATGGTCCCTGCGATACTCTCAATAAAGGTGGGGCTTTCCAACCTGTCCAAGCTTGCCAAGAAGACGGGCATCACGTTCCACCCGATGATTGGGGTGGGATGCCTGTGCTTCCGGGGCGGGCTCTCGCCTGACAGCGTGCAGTATTTCATCCGCGAGTATCCCGGGATGCGCACGGTCACGCTCCAGTCCGCGTTCCGCTATGACTACCCGCAGGCTAAAGTCACAAAGGCAGTTGCGAAGCTCAATTCCTCGCTTGGCTCCTCGCAGGCCGTTGAGATTGAGGATGCGGAAGTTGAGAAAATCAGGAAGCTGATTGTGATTTTCACCGAAGAGTACCGCAAGACCGTTGAGGCGCTCACCGACGACGTCAACGCAATCGCCGCCTTCGTGCCCGAGAGGCGCGAACGCAAGCTGCACACCGGCGTGTTCGGCTACGCCCGCAGCATCGGCAAGAAGAAGCTTCCGCGCGCAATCAAGTTCACAGCAGCGTTCTACTCGCTTGGGGTGCCGCCCGAGTTCATCGGTACGGGCCGGGGCATCCTGGAAGCGCGAAAAGCCGGGCTTCTGGAGGCGCTTGAGCGCAACTACGCCAACCTGAGGCTCGACTTGGAGACTGCGGGCAGGTACCTGAACAAGGAAAACCTCAAGGCGCTTTCAGAACGCGACCCGGCTTACGCAAAAATCGCTCTTGACGTCGAGCTTGCCGAGGACTACCTCGGGGTCGAGCTTGGGCCGCGCACTCCCGAGGACTTCATGCACCGCAACATAACCTCCAACATCCTGCTGCTTTACCTTGACAACAAGGACGTCTCCGAGGACGTTGTGCGGGCGGGCGAAATCAGGAGAAGCCTCGGCTGACGGCAAAGGCGACTTTTGGTTTCCCGTCAGGCTTTTTAATCCGTTCAAGCCAAAGTAGTCTTACCGCATTCTTTCAGCAAATTGGATGGTAGTTACAAGGCGAATTTTAAGAAGGCGGCAAACAGGTAGTCGGTTGCCATGATTGAGCTGGAAAACGAGCAAGACCATAAACCCCGCGACAAGTGCGGCGTTTTTGCCTGTCAGGCTCCCGGTCGCCTGGTCGCAGTCGACATGTTCAACGGCATGATGGCAATACAGCATCGTGGCCAGGAAAGCGCGGGAATCGCGGCTGTGAACGGCTCCGGCGACATCCGCGTGCACGTCGGCATGGGCCTGGCCTCAATCGTCTTCTCGAACAAGGAACTCCAATATTTGCACGGCGACAGCGCCATCGGACACATACGTTATGCCACGACCGGCGCTTCCGACCTCACCAACGCGCAGCCCTTCGTGTTCAAGATGCCCGAGATGCAGGTCGCAATCGGATTCAACGGCAACATCGTGAACTACGACGAGCTCAAGGCCGAGCTTGAGAACTCCGGCACCGTTTTCATATCTACTACCGACACCGAAGTCATCGGCCAGCTTTTCATACACGAAATCGAGAACGGCCAGACGGACTACTTTGCGGCGATGAAGACCGTGATGCAGAAGCTTGACGGCGCGTACTCCATCGTCCTCCTCACCGGCCACGGCGAAATCATCGCCTGCCGCGACCCGAAGGGGTTCAAGCCTTTGTGCATGGGAAGGCGCGACGGCGCGGTGTTCCTCGCGTCAGAGTCGTGCGCGCTTGACACCGTCGAGGCGGCGTTCGACCGGGAAATACTTCCGGGCGAAGTGGTCATCGTCCACAAGGGCGAAGTCAAGTCCAAGCGCGTGCTTGTGGATGAGCGGCACGGCCACTGCATGTTCGAATACGTCTATTTCATGAGGCCCGACGCGGTTTTCGAGGGAAAGCACGTGTACAAGGTCCGCGAGAACCTGGGAAGGTCGCTTGCGCGCACCTGCAAAATCAAGGCGGATGTGGTCATCCCGATTCCCGACTCCGGCCGCAGCGCAGCTCTTGGCTTTTCCAAGGAAAGCGGCATCCCCTTCGAGGAGGGACTCATCAAGAACCGTTACGTCTGGCGGACTTTCATCATGCCTTCGGACAAGGCCCGCAGGTCGGGCGTGAAGCTCAAACTCAATGCAGTTCGCGACATAGTCAAGGGAAAGCGCGTGGTGCTGGTTGACGACAGCATAGTGCGCGGGACCACGATGGCAAAGATAGTGAAGATGGTGCGCGAGGCAGGGGCGAAGGAAGTCCACCTAGTGATATCCTGCCCGCCGATAAAGGCGCCGTGCTACATGGGAGTCGACTTCTCCACCTACAAGGAGCTCATCGCAAGCGACAAGACCATCAAGGAAATCGCCGAGTTCCTCGGGGCCGATTCCGTGAACTACGTGACCATCGAGGGCCTGATGGAGTCAATCGGCCTTCCCAAGAGCGACCTTTGCATGGCCTGCCTTGACGAGGACTACCCGACGCGCAAGCACCTTGGCAAGTTGCACCACAACTAAATAAGGCCTTTCCTGCCAAATTCTCATTATCATTTTCCAAGGGGGTCATTCTGATGAAATTCCTAGTCGTGGGTTCCGGAGCGCGCGAGCACGCAATAGCGAAGGCGCTTCACGAGAGCACAAGCCGGCCCGACGTTTACGCGTTCATGTCGAACAACAACCCCGGGATAAGGAAGATTTCGGTTGAGGCAACAGTTGGCAACACCCGCGATGCGAAGGCGGTTGTCGAGTTTGCAAGGAAATGCGGCGTTGAAATCGCAGTCATCGGCCCGGATGCAGTTCTTGAGGCGGGGATTGCCGATGCGCTCTGGGATGCGGGCGTGCCCACTGTGGGGCCCAAGAAGGCCGCCGCCCGCCTGGAATGGGACAAGACCTTTGCGCGCAACCTGATGAAGAAGCACGGAATCGAAGGCTGCCCCAAGTTCGGAGCCTTCAAGGACGCCGAGGCAGCCGGAAAACTGATTGACGAGCTGGGCGGCCAAGTCGCGGTCAAGCCATCAGGACTCACTGCGGGAAAGGGCGTGAAAGTCGTTGGCTTCCAGCTCAAGGACGCTGCAGAGGCCAAGGCATATTGCAAGGAAATTCTCTCAACCAACATGGGCGGCCTGGGCGAAGTCGTCATCGAGGAGAAGCTGGTTGGCCAGGAACTCACTCTTCAGACTTTTGTTGACGGAAAGACCGTCCGGGGGATGCCGCCGGTGCAGGACCACAAGCTCGCTTACGAAGGCGACACCGGCCCCAACACCGGGGGGATGGGCTCGTACTCAACAGGCGAGCTGTTGCCTTTCATGAAGCGCGACGAATACGACAAGGGAATTGCCATTGTCGAGCAGGTAGTTGCCGCGCTTGCAGCCGAGGGCATCGACTACAAGGGGATAATCTACGGCCAGTTCATGCTCACCAAACAGGGCCCGAAGGTAGTAGAGTTCAACGCGCGCTTCGGCGACCCCGAGGCGATGAACGTGCTCGCACTCCTGGAGACCGACTTTGCGGAAGTGTGCAGGCACATCGTTTCCGGCACCCTTTCGGAAAAGAAGGTCGTGTTCTCGGAAGCGGCCACGGTTGTGAAATACTTGGTTCCCGAAGGCTATCCTGAAAAGCCCGCGAAGGGCGAGAAGATTGAAATCAACGAAAAGTCGATTGCGCGCCTCGGCGCAGAAATCTACTACGCTTCAGTTGACGAGAAGGAAGGCGTTCTTTACTCCGGCTCCTCGCGCTCAATCGGAATCCTCGGCATGGGCGACTCTCTTGAGGCAGCCGAGCGCACCTGCGAGCACGCGTGCTCGTTCGTGAAGGGAAAGCTCTACCACCGCCGGGACATAGGCACGAAGGCCCTTGTTGGCGCGAGGGTGGAGCACATGAGAAAGGTCAGGGGTGGCTAAAACGATTCCAAAAAAGATAGTTGCAGTTGTTCTTCTAACGTTTGCACTTTTTTGCTTAGCATTTTTCTATTTAGTTGAAGGAATGACATCACAATCACAATTTCTAAAAAATTTCTTTGGAGACCTCGGAATAAATGTTTTAGCAGGTGCAATAATCGCATTAGTTACTGCAATAGTATTAGAATATTCAAACTGGGAAAATGAGGAAAAGAAAAGCCATTTAGCAAAAGAATCAATTTCAAAAACGCTGAAAATTGTTTATACCGACCTATATTCATTGACAAATCAGACACAAGTGCATATGTTTGCAGAAGAAGAGCCAGAAGATGCAATTGAAAAACAAGATGAAAAAGACAGACGTGAATTTTTAAATAGAATAGGGAATGGAGAAGAGATAACTATTTCAGAAGAATATGCAGATGCAATACTAAGCGGTATGGCAGGAAATTATTTGAAAAAGAGAGCAAGAACACTTTTTGAATTATCATTATTATTCGAACCAGTTATTGACGCAGAATCCTTTGAAAATATTTATGAAATAACTGAAGATATTGCGAAAATAAATCAAGCGATAGTAATTCACAAAAAAGGATATTTACCAATAGACACCGCTAAAAACGAAATAAATCAGAAAACTAAAAATATTCTTCTGAAAATTGCACAACTAAAAAAGAAAGGCTGGATTATGCTTTAATGCCACGTGTGCCTTATTCCGGTGAACACCATGGCGATGTTCTTCTCGTCAGCCGCGCGTATGACCTCGTCGTCGCGAATCGAGCCGCCGGGCTGGATGATTGCGGTGATTCCCGCGCTTGCGGCCTCGTCAACCCCGTCGCGGAACGGGAAGAACGCGTCTGATGCCATCACGCACCCCTTCGTGGAAAGCTTGGAGGCCGATGCCTTGAGCGCCGCAATCTTTGCCGAGTCAACGCGGCTCATCTGGCCCGCGCCAACTCCGATTGTGCGGCTGTCCTTGACGTAGATTACCGCGTTGGACTTGACGTGCTTGCAGACCTTCCAGGCGAAGTCTAGGTCGGCCATCTCCTGCTCTGTCGGCTTGCGCTTGGTGGCCACCTTCTTTTCGGAATTGTAAAGCTCCTCGTCGGCCTCCTGCACCAGCATCCCGCCGCGGACGGACTTGTAGTCAATGGCCTTGGAGTTGGCTGCGGCCTGAGCAAGAAGCGGCTCTTCCATCAGGCGCACGTTCTTCTTTGCCTTGAGCGCAACAAGCGCGGCCTCGTCGAATGACGGCCCGATGACGATTTCGCAGAACATCTGCGCAATCTTCTTGGCCTCAGGCTCGGTTACTGGATTGTTGAAGCATATCACCCCGCCGAATGCGGAGACGGGGTCTGTTGAGAGCGCGGTCTCGAATGCAGCTGCGTTGCTTTCGCCAACAGCCACCCCGCAGGGGTTGCTGTGCTTGATGATTACTGCCGCGTGCTGGCCGGAAAACTCCATCGCAAGCGAGACTGCGGCGTCGATGTCCGCTATGTTGTTGTAGGAGAGTTCCTTGCCCCAGAGCTGCCTGCGTGCCGAAAGCTGTTCGCCTTCCGCAGAGCGCGTCGCGTATAGCGCCGCCTTCTGGTGGGGGTTCTCGCCGTAGCGCAGGTCCTGCACCTTTGAAAGCGAAACGCCCAATGACTGAGGGAAGCGCACGTCGGGGTTGAAAGCCGAATAGAGGTAGTTTGCTATTGCGGCGTCGTAGCCGAACGTGTGGGAGAATGCCTTTGCGGCGAGCTTTTGGCGCGTCAAAAGCGAGAGGCTGCCATTGCTCTTCTCAAGCTCCGCAATGATTTCGGGGTAATCGGAAGGGTCGCAGACAACCGCAACCCGCGAGTGGTTCTTTGCAGCTGCGCGGAGCAGCGACGGCCCGCCGACGTCGATGTTCTCAACCGCCTCGTCGAGCGTGGCGCCCTTCTTGGCGATGGTCTGCTCGAACGGGTAGAGGTTCACCACAACAAGGTCGATGCGGCCGATGCTGTTCTCCAGAAGGTCGCGGTCGTCGGAGTCGCTGCCTTCCTTGGAAAGTATTGCGCCGAACAGCTTGGGGTGCAGTGTCTTCACGCGGCCGCCGAGGATTTCGGGGAAGCCGGTGACTTTGGAGGCGTCGATGGTCTCTATTCCCTTTGACTTGAGGAACGCGGCAGTGCCGGAGCTTGATATCATCTCGACCCCGAACTTCTTCAGGCTGGAGGCTAGGGTGTCGAGGCCGGACTTGTCCGACACGCTTATGAGTGCGTTGCGAATCTTGACTGAATCCATTGGAAAAACCCGGTTAATGTTGCAGAAAAATCAAAGGAGCGGCAGAATATAATCATGCGGTAAAAGCGAGACTGTCCAATAAATCAGACGTCTTAGGCTCTTAGCCAAAGTCCTGACGTTGTGAGCCACCGCCCACAACAGGCACGCGGTCTTCCGCGTGCCCGCCAACCGCTCGTTGACGGTCGACTTG
>JBAYMJ010000019.1:0-25359 GCA_041663565.1 Candidatus Micrarchaeia archaeon
GCCGTCTCACCCAGCGGCGCGTACGCTTACGTCACGAACTACGGCTCCGGCACCGTTTCGGTAATCAACACGGGCTCATATAATTAAGCCGGGTTGGTCAAGCGGCGGTCGCCGTTATCCGCACCCCCCTTCCAACCACGCATACAACTGATTGCCGCGCAACTGGGCTTTGGCGTGAAAAAGCCGGTTAAGCGGAAAATGAAAAACTAATCTTACGGCAAACGGACTGAACACCCAAACGCGAACTTATTCGGAAGAAGAAATCCGCGGGTGAATCAAGAATGGAAAGGTCAAGGCCTGGAACCGGCCAGTTGGCATCTTATTTTATGAACCGCACCCCGTCAAGCCCATTGAAAGCGTCGTCGCCGGTCACGAAGTCCAGTCCGTTCTCCCGTGCATAAGTATAGCCTATTGCGTCTGCGTAGGAGAGCGCGTGCCTGCGGTTCTTTTTGTTGAACTCCTCGCGGAAAACCATTGCGGAGCGCACTGTCGGGGCCGAAACAGCCACGACAAGCTTGGAGATTATGCCATACGCCTTTTCTGCGGCTTCCGCGGAGTACTGGGTGCGCAGGACGTAATACGTCTCGGCAAGGTTGCCCATCAACGTGGAGCCGTCGCCTAACGACACCTCGCGATGGGATTCGGACGAAAGCATTACCTCTATCAGGGCGTAGGTGTCCAGGAAGACGCGGGCCATCAAAACCTACTCCCATCCCGCCCGGGCAAGGTCCTTCAGCTCCTGGGTGGTAAGCCTGCTTTTGGCGCGGCTGCCTTTCAAAAGGCCCCACAACCCGGACAGGTTTCCCTCTTTCCTTGCGCCTTCCAAAAACCCGCTCCGCAAGAGGTCGTTTATCACCGTGGACAGGCTGCGCGTGTTGCCGTACCTGCGCACGGACTCCGAGACCGCCCGGCGGTAAAGGTCGTCGTCAAGATTGACAGTAGTTTTCACCATCTCACCACTTAACCATTTGACCATATAACTTTTTAATACTGGCGGGCAACGCAAAGTTGAGCGCAGGACAACGCCCAAGATTAGTGCAGCCACTTGCAAGAAGGATGCAATGGATGCGACTGTAAAACTGATGGGCCGCGGCGTTTCGTCCAAGCTTCTTGACTGGACGCCGCTTCTTGCAAGGGTTCCGAGAAGGAACATTGCGGAATACTCGCAAGTCCTGCGCAAGGCAGGCCAGAAACCGGACGCTGGGGCATATATCTCGCGCTCGCTGGACTTTGCGGTTGCGGGAGGGGCGCTGGTGCTTGTTGCGGGCGTGGTCCTGTATCCGGAAACAGCAATCGGGTTTTGTATTGCCACGCTTGTTGCATCCCTCCTGATTTCATTCGGCTACCCGCGCCTTCTTGCTTCCCAGCGAGCAAAGCAGGCCGAGTGCGAGCTGGGAGTCACCTTGCAGTCCGTTTCTCTCCTCCTTGAGTTCGGCCAGGGCTTCGACGACGCCCTTGCGGAAGCGCCCAAGGGAAGGACAGTGGAAGGGTTGATGAGAAAGTACTCCCGCAGGGTGGAGGCGGGCTCGAGCCCGGTTGCGGCCTTCGAATCGCTTTCAGGCGAGGTGGACGGACAGGCCTGGAAGAGGGCGTGCTCCCAACTATGCTTCGCCTACCAGCATGGCGGGGAGGGAAGCTACCTTTCCAACGCGGCTGACGAACTTTACTCGCTCCAGCGAGCGCACCACAAGAGGTTCGGCCAGCGGCTCTCCCTGCTCGGCTTGCTCTTCGTGGCCGCGGGCTGCCTGGTGCCCGCGCTTTACGGAGCGTACGTGCTCCTCTCGCCCCTTTTGGAGCAGCAAATCAACACCATAGACATCTACATCGCGTACTTCCTTGCATTCCCCGCGTTCTGCGCCTGCATCGCAGTCGCTGCCACCTTCGCAGCCCCGCCCCTTCCGAAATTCGAGTACAAGACGGAATCGACGAGGGCCGTTGCAAGAAAAAAGGGCGAGGAAACGGAAATGGCAAAGCTTGCTGCTGCAGGAATCGCGGTATTTGCATTCCTTTTTTTCTTCCCGCCGTTTGTCCAAGTGCAGCTTCCACTCGCGCTTCTCGGCCTTTTCATGCCTTACGGAGGCCTCAAGGCAATCCGAATGCTTTCCGAGTCCGCAAGCAAGTCCGAATTGGAAGCGAGCCTGCCTACTGCCCTGCTGATGGCTAGCACCTATGCAGCTGACTCCATCGAGCAGGTGCCAAGCGCAATCGCGCGCTCCGGGATGGGAAAGGCAAGCGAGGCATTCTCAAGGGTTGACAGGCTTGTCAAGTCCGGATACTCGTTCGAGTATTCCCTTGCCCGGACCGCTGCGAGTGCAAGGAGCGCACTTTTCTCCCTATCGTGCACGTTCATCGCAGCAGCGTACCGGAACGGCTTCGAGGCAGGGCCTGCTTTGCAGAAAATCAGCAAGTACGTCTCGGACACGCTTGAGATGAGGCGGGAGCTTGCAAGTTCGCTTCTTGTGACCAAATATACGGTCCTTGCTTCAGCCGCGTTCCTAGTGCCGTTCATCATATCAATCCTGCTCAAGATAGTGGGCACTTTCCCGGAGTCACAAAGCCCCGCACTGGGCGCAGTCCTGCTCTCGGTGCAGGCTTACTTGGTGCTCTTTTCCGCAATCGGCGGCTTCTTCGTCGGCCTCATCGAGGAGGACCTGCCCAAGGGCTTCTCATACGCCCTTTTCTGCGCGCCCGTGTCGCTTGTCGTATTCGCAATATTTTCAGCTGCATAGGCTTTGGGGTGGAATGGGACACTGCGGCAGCAGCCGACGGGAAGAAAGGCATTTTTAACAGCGCAAGGGTTAATCCTTGCTATACCCAGTTTCGTCTTCCAAAGCAGGTGTTTTCCAATGAGAGTAGAAATCAAGCAGGTCGCCAAGGCAAAGCTCAAGAACCCGACAATCATCGAGGGGTTCCCGGGCGTGGGGATGCTCGGCACGCTGGGCGCGACCTACCTTTCCGAGACGCTTGACATGAAGCTCATAGGCTACTTCACAAGCTGCAAGTTCCCGCCGATTGCGTCCATACACAACTTCTCGCCGAGCTTCCCTGCCCGCATATACGCTTCCGAAAAGCACAACGTGATAGTGCTCTTCTCCGAGTTCGTGATACCGGCTGACGCGGTGTACCTGCTCACCCAGGAAATCCTCAAGCTCGCCAAGGATTACAAGGCAAGCGCAATCATCTCCCTCGCAGGGATAGGCGCGGAGAAGCCGGACGCGCAAATCTATGGCATCGCAAGCACTCCCGAGCTTTCAAAGAAGCTTGAGGCCGCGGGGGTAAAGCTCATCAAGGAAGGCGCAACGCAGGGCGTGAGCGGCCTGCTCATTGCGGAATGCGCGGCGGAGGGGTTCCCTGCTGCCAACATCATGGCGCAGACCAGCCAGCCGCTTGACCCGGCTGTCGCCGCAAGGCTCCTTGACTGCGCGTCCAAAGTCTCGGGAGTGAAGGTCGACACTTCAAGGCTTCGCTCGGAAGGCAGCCAGATACAGGACAAGCTCAAGAAGTCCATTGACAAGATAAAGGACATGCACGACGCCTACAACGAGATGCACGACAACCCGATGTATGGATGAAGGGAAAAGCGGATTTTCCCGGCACGGATGACCGGGCCGCACAGGCAAATAGGTGGTTCAAGATGAAAGTCATAGTCCCGGATACAGGCGCGCTCATTGACGGCCGCATAACCGAGATGCTCTCAAAGAAGGGCGGGGCGGCGAAGGTCATCATAAGCAAGGCTGCACTTGCCGAGCTCGAGCACCAAGCCAATTCCGGACGCGAGACCGGGCTTGCCGGCCTTTCCGAAATCACGCGGCTGGGAGAACTTGCCGCGGCAGGGAAGATTGAGCTTGACTTTTCAGGTGCAAGGCCCAAGCACTTCGAGATTTCAGGCGCAAGCTCAGGCGAGATTGACGCGCTCATACGCGAGGAAGCAAAGCTCTACGAAGGAGCGACGCTCATCACGACTGACAAGGTGCAGGCAGCTGTTGCCAAGGCCGAGGGCATCCTGGTGGAGTACCTTGAGCCGATTGTCGAGAAGGCGATGCTCGGGTTTGCGCACTTCTTTGAAAGCGGGGACGTGATGTCCCTGCACATCAAGGAAGGCGAGAAGGCGCGCGTGAAGCGCGGGCTGCCGGGACAATTCGAACTGGTGGACTACGCGGACAAGAAGTACACGCGAAGCGAGCTCGACTTGATACTCAAGCGCTGCGTGGAATTCGCAAAGCGCGACGAGAACAGCTTCATAGAGATTGACAAGCTCGGAGCAACTGTCATACAGGCAGGCGACTACCGCATCGTCTTCACAAGGCAGCCTTTCTCCGAAAGCTGCGAAATCACGGTGGTAAAGCCGCTTGTCAAGCTTGCCCTTTCAGACTACGAGCTTTCCGGAACGCTCTCAGCCCGGCTTTCGGCCAAGGCGGAGGGAATCATCGTCGCCGGGCCGCCCGGAAGCGGAAAGAGCACGTTTGTCAGCGCGCTTGCGGAAAGCTATGCCGACGCGAACAAGATTGTGAAGACGCTTGAGCAGCCGCGCGACCTGCAGGTCTCGCGCCGCATCACCCAGTACGCGCCGCTTGAGGGGAGCTTCGAGAACGCAAGCGACATCCTTTTGCTCGTGCGGCCGGACTACACCATTTATGATGAGGTCCGAAAGACCAACGACTTCCAGACTTTCGCGGATTTGCGCATGGCAGGAGTGGGGATGGTAGGCGTAATCCACGCGTCCAAGCCAATTGACGCGGTGCAGAGGTTCTTCGGAAAAGTCGACTTGGGCATAATCCCGCAGGTCATTGACACGGTAATATTCATCGAAAAGGGAAGGGTCGCAAAGGCATACTCGCTTGACTTCTCGGTCAAGACCCCCGCGGGAATGATGGAAAAGGATTTGGCGCGGCCGGTAATCTCAGTCCATGACTTGGAAACTGGAACAACCGAGTACGAAATCTACAAGTACGGCGAGGAAACTGTAGTATCCCCCCTGCGGGCTGCAAGGGAGCGGCTTCCCGAACGCTTCGACCGGCCCAACAGCCGCGGGCGCGACGTCCAGCCGTGGAAGAAGGGCTTTGACGGCAACAACGGCCAGTTCTGGAAAAAGAAAGGAAAGGGCCGAAGATAGTTTCTTTGCTTGATTGGTGAAAAACCAAATGCAGCCCCAAGAATACGCCTCGCACGCAAAGCAAGCTGCAAGGATTGCCGGCAAAATCGCCCTGGAATACTACGAAAAGCCAGCGTCTTCCTATATGCTCGGCTCCAAGGAAAACGACAACAGCATAGTCACCAGAGCGGACAAGGAATGCGAAGTTGCGATTGTTGATTACTTATCCAAGAAGTGCCCGGAATGCGGTTTCATTGGCGAGGAAGGCGGCGAACGGAACAACGACGCCTGTGACTCAAGCCAGCTTACTTGGATAATCGACCCCATTGACGGCACAACCAATTTTGCATACAAGCTCCCCCTATTTGCGATGTCAATCGGGCTTGCAAAAGGAAAGGACTTGATTGCCGGAGTGGTCTACGCACCAGCGCTTGACGAGATGTTCGAGGCTTCGAAGGGCAGGGGCGCGAAGCTCAACGGCAAGCCCATCAAGGTCGCGCCTAAGGCCGTGCCCCACGAAGCGCTCATCGCAACCGACTGGCCGCACGAACCCAAATTGCGCACCGCAACAGTTGACAAGTTCCTGCGCAAGCACGAGAACTCATTTCGCTACTCGCACATGCTCGGCACTGCGGCAATCTCGCTTGCATATGTATCCTGCGGACGGCTTCACGCCTACTGCCACACCGGTTTGCAGCTGTGGGACGTTGCTGCAGGAGCGTGCCTGATTGAGGAAGCCGGAGGCAAGCTCTTCAATTGGGACAAGACGGAATGGACTTTGACCAAGGGCGAAGTGGTTGCCACGAACGGGCAGTTCCCGCTCTGAACAAAAAATAGTTGGGTCCGATTAGCAGCTAATGCCTAACCCTGATTTTTTTCCTTCCAAGCGCTGCTGCAATCGCTATCTTTGAGGCTTCCGAGAGGTTGCGCGCGAAGTGGTCGGGTTGAACCTTGCTTTGCGGCCAGTTTTCCTTCCTGCCGATGAGTATGGTGGGGCAGCCGAAGTTCTTACCCGCCTTGATGTCGGACTCCTCGTCGCCGACATAGAAGGTCTTTGATGGGACAAAACCGAGCTTTGCCTGCGCTACTTTGAACATCGCGGTGTTGGGCTTTTTTGCATCCGGGCCCATCAGGAAAATCGTGCGGCCATAGCCGTGGCCGCTGTCACAATTCCGCCCCATCATCCCAGGGTATTGCACGAGCGTCTCCGGGTCGAAGCCAACGTTTAGCCGGTTCTGCTTTTCGGGATTATTTGGCTCCTTTGAGCTTGCGCCATAAGTTGCCGCGAAGATGTCACCGATTACGGGGTTGTGCTTGTTGGGGGATACCTGCTGCTGCATGAACTTGTGCTGGGCTTTGACCTCTTCTTCAGTCTGCTGGCCCCGGCCGATTCCCGCCTTGCCTGTTGCAAGGAAGATGCGGAACCCGTTGTTGTGCAGCCTGCGCAGGGCCTGCTTTGCGGTTGGCTCAAAGAGGAAGTGCCCGACTTTGTCCACGTACTTTGAATGCTTCTCCAGGCCGATTTTTTGCAAGTCCCTTGCGGAGAGCCTGGTTGGCTCCTTGTTGATTACGCCATCGCGGTCAAGGCCGATGGCTGCGTTGCTTTTCCTGAGCCTTTTTGCGATGGAACGTATTTGTATCCGTTGGCTTCTTGAAGGAAGGGGCATAGGCCAATCCAATCAAAAACGGCATCAACAAATAAAACCAGATAACCTCCGAAACCCAACGCCGATTGTCGAACTGCGATTGGATTAAAAACGGCGAATCACTTTGTTGTCTATAGCGAACCGAGAGCATAATTCAACGTAATCTCGGTTGCGCTATAGGCAAAACGCAAACCCATTGTGTTTTGCCGTGACCATCTATTCATAGCGGTGATTGCACATAGTGGACAAGCTCGAACATCACAGGACAAAGTCAGGGGTGCCGCAGGAAGTAGTAAAGCGCGACCTGTCAGGGCTTTCGGTAGAACCTTTTGTCAAGGACTACGAGCAGGCGAGGCACAACTTTTCCTGGAAGCACATCGAGGAGCAGTTCAGCTGGCACAAGACGGGCAAGGTCAACGCCGCTTTCGAGTGCGTGGACAGGCACGCGCTCACCGCGAAGAAGAACAAGGTAGCGCTCTACTATGCGGACGACAACAGGAAGGAAGAGTACACCTTCCAGCAGATGTCAACGCTTTCAAACAAGTTCGCAAACGTGCTCCGCAAATACGAGGTGCAGAAAGGAGACCGCGTCTTCCTTTTCCTGCCCCGCGCACCTGAACTTTATGTATCGTTTCTTGGAATCATCAAGACCGGCGCAATAGTCGGCCCGCTTTTCGAGGCGTTCATGGAGGACGCGGTCAGGGACAGGATGCAGGACAGCGCGGCAACAGTTCTTGTGACTAATCCCGAACTCCTCAAGCGCGTGCCAGTAAAGGAACTCCCCGCGCTCAAGCACATCATCCTTGTTGGCGACCTTTCCAAGCACAAGCTTGCGCACAACGAGCACGCTTACGCGGAGGAGATGGCAAAGGCGCCTGAAAAGTTCGACATTGAATGGGTTGACCGCGAGGACGGGCTCATACTGCACTACACGAGCGGCTCTACTGGCAAGCCCAAGGGAGCCTTGCACGTGCACAACGCAATGATTGGACACTACGCAACAGGAAAGTACACGCTTGACCTGCACGACGAGGACACGTACTGGTGCACAGCTGACCCGGGCTGGGTCACTGGCACAAGCTATGGGATTTTTGCGCCCTGGCTCAACGGAATCTCAATGGTAATCCGCGGAGGGCGCTTTGACATTGACAAGTGGTACCAGACTGTACAGGACTACAAGGTCACAATCTGGTACAGCGCACCAACAGCATTCCGACTTTTGATGGCTGCTGGCGATGAGAAAGTAGCGCAATACGACTTCTCCTCAGTCAGGCACATTTACTCGGTTGGCGAGCCTTTGAACCCCGAAGTCGTAAAGTGGGGGCTTGCGGTATTCAAAAAGACGATTATGGAGAACTGGTGGATGACCGAGACCGGGATGCACCTTATTTGCAACTTTGCGGGGATGCCGCTCAAGCTCAGCTCGATGGGCAAGTCCTTCCCGGGAACCGAAGCGGCAATTGTTGACCCTGATGGCAACAGGATGAAGCCCTACGAAATCGGCGACCTTGCGGTCAAGCGCGGCTGGCCTTCGATGATGCGCCAAATCTGGAACAACCAGGAAAAATTCGATGCTTACTTCCGCGGAAAGGACAAGGAATGGTACGTGTCAGGCGACTCCGCGTATATGGACGAGGAGGGCTACTTCTTCTTCGAAGGACGCATTGACGACGTCATCAAGACAAGCGGCGAGCGGGTAGGACCTTTCGAAGTAGAGAGCGCACTGCTTGAGCACAAGGCTGTTGCCGAGGCCGGAGTCATCGGAAAGCCCGACCTTATTCGCGGCGCAATCATCAAGGCATTCGTAGTTCTCAAGAAGCACCACGCGCCCAGCGAGGAGCTCAAGACCGAGCTTATGGAGTTCGTCAAGCTCAAGCTTGCCGCACACGCAAAGCCGCGCGAGATTGAGTTTATGGACAAGCTGCCGAAGACCCGAAGCGGAAAGATAATGCGCAGGGTCCTGAGGGCAAAGGAACTCGGGCTGCCGATGGGCGACCTGTCCACGATGGAAGACTGAAGCGAAAGCGTTGGTCCCGGCAGCCTTAACGATATTTTGAAAGGGCTTCCTTTTCGGAAAGGTACCGTTTCCCTTTTTTCTTCATCTCTTTTTCTTGCGAGCGCATCTTTCTCGCTACTAATCGTAGTTCTTGCTTTTTGTCCATATCCATCTCCACAGATGAAAATTGAAAAACAAGTGTAAAATCATTTCGAAAGTGAATTGCCGCTGAACGATAAACTTGCGGTTTCAGCGAAATAAAGCGCACCAATAAGCCCACCGCAGGAAAGAAAAGTTGGGGCGTTCAGGAAATGAAAAACCAAGCCAATAGGAACAAATATATTCCTTTTAGGTATAACTACATATATGAAACAAGTTCAGATGCAGGCAGCCCAAGTCTTGCACTCACCCACCCTGAACACGGTAATCATGGTGGAAGACACGCTCAGGGATGCCAAGGAAGCGATAAGCGCAGCGGAGCTCAAGCGCAGGCTCCCGCGAAAGGTCATGCACGGCACGCTCGTGCAGGTCCTGGACTACCTGCAGGAAAGCGGCAAGATACTGATTACCACCAAGGGAATAGTGTGGACTTACTGTCCGCCTGCGCAACTTGCAGAGTTGAAGCGGGGCGGGCTTGAGATATGACTGCGCCCAAGAGGCAAGTGCGGGTAATATTGCGCGGCCAGGCCAAGACGGAATTCGAGGAGCTGAACAGGATTGCAGGCACCCAGCAAGCGCAAGGGGAAACCAACTCCCAAGAGATGCAACTGTTGCGCTCGATAAGGCAGAAGTCCGACCTCATCAAGGAAAACCCGGTTTATGGGGAAAATGTGCCGAAGCGACTGATCCCGAGAAGCCTCGTGGTGAACAACCTCTTCCGAGTAGAACTGACAGGATACTGGCGCATGCTATACACCCTCAACTCCGACCAAGTCGAGATAGTGGCGTTCGTCATCTACATTTTCGACCACGAGCGGTATGACAAGCTTTTCGGCTACTCCAAAAGATGAAAAGCCGCACCTACCAAACAGTCTTATGCAGAAAATCAAGGCTCCGAACCTGAACCTCAACCTTTCGCTTTTTTCAGGCCAGGCGTTCGACTGGACGCACGACAGGAAAACTGACTGCTACTGTGGCGACCTCTTGGGCGACTTTGCCACGATAAGATGGGACGCCAAAAGAAAGGAATTGCAATTCTCCGGCACGACAGAAGAGAAAGTCCGGAAGTTCTTCGGCCTTGACGGCGATAATTACGAAAAAACGCTCAACGCAATCAAGAAAGCCGACTCCAAGCTCTACTCTGACTCCAAGAAATACTTCGGCCTGCGCATCCTGCGCCAGGATCCCTGGAAGGCTGCTGTCACTTTCGTGTGCTCGCAGAACAACAACATTCCCCGGATTAGGAAGATGCTGGGAGCGTTGAGGGAAAAATACGGGAAAAATGACGCCGCGGCAAAGACCAACGCATTCCCAACTGCCCAAAGGCTTTCGAAAGCCACTCTCGCAGAATTGCGCGCACTCGGCCTGGGCTACCGCGCGGAATACGTCAAGAGCATTGCAAACAACGTTGCAAAAGGCAAACTGGATTTCGAGTCGCTCAAGAAAATGGACTACGAGGACGCGTTCGTCCACCTCATCGACACCCAGCACGGCATCGGACCCAAGGTCGCGGACTGCTTCCTCCTATACGGCCTCGGCAAGATGGATGCGTTCCCGACCGACGTGTGGGTGCGAAAAGCGGTTGAACGGAGGTACGGCAAGGAGCTTGCGCAATTCGCCGAGTGCGAAAAGTGCAGGGCGAAGGAAATCCCCTATCAAATCATCGGCTCGTTTGCGCGAAGGAAATTCGGCAAGCACGCGGGTTACGCGCAGCAGTTCCTCTTTTTGTGCGAAAGGAATGCGGAAGAAAAGAAAAGGAAATGGTGAAATCAGTCGTAAAAAATCGAAGCCGCACTGTTCTCGAAGTCCTGAACTGGCTTTGCGGTGTAAATGCGTTCCATCAGGGCGCGGATTTCCTGCAGCCCTTTTTCGCGCTGCTGCTCGCGCCGTTTCTTGATTTTTTCTTCCTCCGGATTGACCCGGTTGTCACGACCGTAAAATTCATACCCGTCGCCATTCCAGTCGACATTCTTATCCGCCAATGAACTCCAGTCGACATCCGAATCCATCAAAGAGCGGATATCGCGGTGCCTTTCGGGGGCGCGGGGCATCGACTCGTCATACTCGGTCTGTTTTTGCGCGCGCTCCAAACCACTGCTAGCTGAACGAGCCGAAATCCACGCACTCTTGATATACTCATCAACTTGTTCCTTCGCGCGCTGGTGGTCAAAACCCGCAAGGCTGGAGATGTTCTCATTGAGCTCCTTCGAAGCAAGCTCATAAACCTTAGCCTCTTCGAGCATCTTTTTCCATTCGGGCAGGTTCTTCTCGCGCAAGTCTTCTATGGCCATCTGCACGCCCACGTCAACGACCTTGACGGGGTGCGGTTGAGACTTCCCATGCACCGAACTGAAACCGTCCTTGCCCAGACCAAAGACGCTAAAGCCTTGAAGCATGCACAGGGGCGTGTTTTCATTGAACTTGGACAGGGGCACTTTCCCGCCGTCACCTGCCGAACGCGCGCCCGAAACGACGGGACGGTCGTACTTTTTCCACAAGGCAAACTTTTCCATGAACGGCTCGGCCGCTTGCGCGTGAATCTTGAACAGCTCCGCTATGACCTCGTTGCGGGGAGTGCGTTCACTGAAGGTTTTTGAGATGGCAAGGTATGGCACAGAGGGCGCACCGTCCCTTTGCCCGGAACGGACAAAGGCAAATGACGCGGAGGTGTTTGTCTTGATTTTTTTCAGGTTGATTGCCAGGCTGTCGTGGGCCTTCTCGAAATCCGAATAATCGACGTGCCCAACCCCCTTGGAGACGTGCTGGGGAAGGAGGAACAGCGTAACTGTCTGGTTGCCATGCTCACTGGTATGAAAACCAAGGTGGTATTCTTTCGGATGTGAGAAGCCCGCTGGAACATCGATTGGCCGGATGGACGCATTGTGGCTTTGCGCGATGCGTTCAAATTTCGGATACTGGAACGGAGTCAACGACTTGTGCGCGGGTTCTGGCGGTTTCAATTGCTCACCTGTTGACTTGATTACTGGGCGTTTTTTTATAAAGGCAACCGGTAAAAAAGATGGATGCTGCAATGAATGGGAAAAACAAAAGGGGAAGAAAAACAAGATGCCGAGCTCATTCAATTACTTCGGGGTAAAGGTCACCTGGCTCTGCCAGTCGGGCTTCCTCCTTGAATTCAAGGAAAAGAAGGTTTACATAGACCCTTACAAGGCGCCGGAGGACGCGCCAACTGCCGACCTCATCGTGATTACCCACGAGCACTACGACCATTGCGACCCGACCACGATTGGACGGCTGGTGGGGCCGGAGACGCGCATAGTCGCATCACACTCCTGCCAACGCAAGCTTTCGATGTTCTCCCAGCTGACTTCGTTCGTGCATCCGGGCGACTACCCCAGCTCGAAGTATTTTTACCTCAAGACCATCGCCGCATACAACCCGTCAAAGTCGTTCCACCCGCGCGGAAACGGCATGGGCGTGGTCATCCCAATCAATGGCAGGAACTTCTACCACGCAGGCGACACCGACTTCGTGCCCGAGATGGGCTGGCTGAAGGACATTGACGTCGCCTTCCTTCCAATCGGAGGAACGTACACGATGGACGTGGAAGCGGCTGCGAAGGCCGCGAACACCATCAAGCCAAAAGTAGTCATCCCGATGCACTACAACTCGAAGGACGACACCAGGGCGGACCCAGAACAGATGAGGCAGAAGCTGGCTGAGGGAATAAAGCTGGAAATATTGGAACCGATGATTGCTGAAAGTCAATCCTAATCTTTTTCAGATTTGTTGCATTGGCCGCTCTTTTGCAGCTCTTGGACGTATTTACGGAGTTTTTCCGGGTTTACCGGTTCAATCTCGGTCGCTTCGATAGGCATTCTGCCAGGCACAACGACGATATCATTAGGGTGTTCGGCATCGTGCTCGAACTTCCACTTGACAAACAGCGGGTTGGGCGGATGCTTATCCAGATATTTCTGTCCGCGTATATGGTCCCCTGCTTCGCGGACTTCCTTCAAGCCATGATAAATCTGTGAGGCGGATTTTTTTGCGATGCTAATCCGGTCAAGCGCCTGCAACGTCTGAGCATTCGCGCGCTGCGTCGCTTCGCCGATGAACTCCTGATGCAGCTTTTCAAACTCGGCCTTGCGGGCTTCCTTTGACTTTTGGGGCGTTTCGTTTTCCAAGAAAGTTTACCTCAGGCAAATCAAGATGACCAACAATCATTCCCGGAGCTTTTTGGGCCGCACGAATTCGGGCTTAGGCAGGTTCTCGAAAGGGCTGCAGTCCTCCAACCGGCCGTCATTGTGGACGATGGTGCAATTCCGGCCATTCCGTTCCCACAAGCCGCGTATCCTTTCCGCTTCCTCCTGCGCAACCTCGGCGATTATCTCGTGCTTGTAATGCTCGCGAAGGCCAGCCACGAGTTCTTTCTTCTTCTCTTCATGTGCGCGGCCGCTGGGAAAGATGCCCTTTGCCTTTTTCGGGTTCCCGGAGTTTTCAACAGTCAAGCATAACCACGTAAACCACTGTTGGGAAAAAACCATTATAAAACCGGACTGTTGGCCAGGATTGCTGCTGCTTCGGCAGTAATAAAAGCCGGAGGAGGCAAATTTCATTTTACAATCTTTCAGCCCTTCTGATAGGGGGGCACCAAGGCCGTAAATCGGCAATAGGTGAGCACGATGGTAGAGTCAAAGCCAAGCGAAAAGTCAGTCCCGGCAGTCCCTCAAGGGTTCACTGCAAAGTACGACCAGAAGGCAATCGAGGCCGAGATTACGGGAATGTGGGAAAAGGAAGGCATCCCCACCAAGATTTCACAGCAACGCGTTGGGAAGAAGACTTTTTTCCTGCTTGACGGCCCGCCCTACGCCAACGCTTCTGCGCACGTGGGGCACGTGAAGACCACCACCTGCAAGGACATCTGGAGCCGCTTCAAGCTGATGCAGGGCTACGACTCGCTTTTTTTGCCCGGGTTCGACTGCCACGGACTGCCAACTGAAGTGATGGTGGAAAAGGAACTGGGAATAAAGTCCAAGACCGAACTTGAGCAGATTGGAATCGAGAAGTTCGACAGGATGTGCCTGGAAAAGGTCATGAACACGGAGAAGGCGTGGATGGCCTATTACCGCAACCTCGGCGCCTGGCGCGCGTATTACGAGCCGTATTTCACCTACAAGGACTCCTACATCGAGTCCGGCTGGTGGACTGCAAAGCAGCTCTACGAGAAGGGCCTGATGGTCGAAGGGGAGAAGCCCATCCACTGGTGCTCGCACTGCGAGACCAGCCTTTCAGGTTACGAAGTCTCTGATTCGTACAAGGAAGTCAGCGACCCGTCCATATTCGTAAAGTTCCCGGTGAAGGGAAAGGAGAAGGAGTTCCTGCTTGTCTGGACGACTACACCGTGGACGCTTCCTGCAAACGTCGCTGTTGCGGTGAAGGGCGACGAGACTTACGTCAAGGTCAGGTATTGCGGCGAGCTGCTCATCCTTGCGAAGCCGCGGATGGACGCGGTGTTCACCGAGCTTTTGCACGCTGATGAAAAGGAGTACGAGATAGTCGAGGAGTTCGACGGCAGCACGCTCGAAGGACTTGAATACGTACCCCTTTTGGACACTCCGAGCCAGCAGAAGCTTGCCGGGAAGAACGCGCACAAAGTCATCCTCTCCGTCAAGGTGATGATGAACAAGAAGTACAAGAAGAAGATGGCCAAGGAGGACACGCGCACAGAGGAGGAGAAGGCCGCGGACGAGAAGGCGGCAAAGGACGCCGCAAGCGGCAAGGTTGACGCAGCTGAAGCGCCTTCCAAGCCTGCAGAGGCTGTTGAGGAGTACGAGGACTTCGTCACGATGGGTGACGGCACCGGCCTCGTGCACTGCGCGCCTGGTTGCGGCCAGAGCGACTACTTCATGGGAAAGCACTACAATTTGCCCGCAATCTCGCCTGTTGACGTGCACGGAAAGTTCACTGCTGACGGCGGGATTTGGGCCGGAGTTTACGTCAAGAAGGCCGACGAGCAGATAATGAAGCACATCGAAGAGAAGGGCCTGATGCTCAATTCGGACTACAAGACGCACCGAACGACCCTGTGCTGGAGGTGCAAGACCCCGCTCATATTCAGGCTTTCCCGGCAGTGGTACCTCAAGGTTGACCCGCTCAAGGAAAAGATGCTTGCGCAAAACGACAACGTCACCTGGTACCCGGCGTTCGGACAGGTCAAGTTCGCAAACTGGCTGTCAGACCGCGAGGACTGGTGCATATCCCAGCAAAGATACTGGGGAATCCCGATGCCCATCTGGGAATGCAGGAATTGCGGCGCAAAGGAAGTCATAGGCTCGCGCGACGAGCTTATGCAGAAGGCCACGAAGAAGCCTGACGACCTTTCGGACCTGCACAGGCACACCGTTGACCCGATCAGGCTCAAGTGCAAGTGCGGGGGCGAGATGGAGCGCGTCCAGGACATATTCAACGTCTGGTTCGACTCGGGGATTGCGCCGTGGGCATCCCTGGGCTACCCGTTTGCGAACAAGGAGCTCTTCGAGAAAGTGTTCCCGGTTGACTTGGTTGTGGAGTCCCAGGACCAAATCAGGGGCTGGTTCGACTCATTGATGTTCGCAAGCACAGGCGTGTTCGGCAAAGCCCCGTACAAGCAGGTGGGCCTGATGGGCTGGGTGCTTGACGAGAAGGGCGAAAAGATGAGCAAGAGCCTCGGCAACGTGGTCTCTGCAACCGACGCCATCGCCAAGCTTGGCGCAGATGCTTTGCGCTTCTATTACTGCTGGGAAGTCCCGCCGTGGGAAGTGCAGAAGTTCTCCTTCAAGAGCGCGGGGGAGATACAGCGGTTCCTGTCGATACTCTACAACTCGTACGTGTTCTTTGAGACCTACCTGCCACAGGGATTCAAGCCGGACGAGATGACGCAGGAATACTACAAGCAGCTTCCGGCAGAGGACAGGTTCATAGTGTCCGCTGTGAACAACCTTGCGGAAAAGGCCACCAAGCACTTGGAGGCCTTCGAGTTCCAGCACGCAGGACGCGAGCTACTAGAGTTCACGGTGAACGCCTACTCGCGCTGGTACGTCAAGCTAATCCGCGACAGGTGCTCGGGCGCTGACGAGAAGTCCAAGAAGCAGGCTTTCTCAACAGTGTACTACGTGCTGATGAAGCTGACCAAGCTCCTTGCGCCGCTCACGCCATTCATCTCCGAGAAGCTCTACCAGAACCTCAGGAGGTTCGACGCGAAGGAGAAACAGGAAAGCGTGCACTTTGCGCAATACCCGGTAAAGGACGCGAAGCTGGTTGACGCCTTGCTTGAGGAGCGGATGCTCTTTGCGATGCAGCTCACCGAGACCGCGAACAGCGTGCGCCAAGAGGCAAAGATTAAGCTCAGGTGGCCGGTTGCGAGGATCGCGGTTTCCGGGGACGAGAAGGCAAAGGATGCAGTAGGCGCCCTTGGCACCATCATCGCATCTTCGACCAACGCGATGACGGTCTCGTTTGCGCAGGAAAAGCCTGCAGGAAACAAGTGGCTTTGCCGCGAGTTCGCAAAGGGAGCGACGCTCTACCTTGACTCCGAGATGACGCCCGGCCTTGCGATGGTTTCCGCAACCCGCGAGCTCACGCGCGCAATCCAGGCGGCAAGGAAGGCCGAAGGCTACGTGGTAGTCGAGCGCATCGCGCTTGAACTGCACTGCTCGGACCACGGCTTCCAGAAGCACATCGAGGAGCACGAAAAGGAAATCTCCGCGGAAGTAGGCGCCAAGTCAATCTCGTTTGGCAGGGTCGAGAAGGCACAGGCAGAGGCCGACCTTTCCGAGCTTGCGCTTGGCACGGTGAAGGCGAGCTTTTCGAAGGCTTGAGCAAGGACGCTATAGTGGTGGAATGATGGTAAAGGTATCGCCCAAGGCCGAAGGAATCACCGAAAGCGTGCAGAACCAGATACAGCGGATGCACGAGCAGGGCCTGCACCCGGTTGAGATATCCAAGTCGCTCAAGCAGCAGCACCCCGCGCTTTCGGATATTGACGAAAGGGCCGTACGGCGGTACATAGACTTCACCGGCGACTCGAAGAAGTTTGAAAAGTTCGGGACCGGCCTTGCGGTCAAGGTGACGCCCACGCCGAAACTGCTTGGGCTGATGGAAAAGCGCAGGGACACCCACGGCCCGAGCGGGATTGCGTTCGAGCTGGGGATACCCAAGGAGCTGGCCAAGTCGTTTTTGGACGGCACCCTGGACAGGCAGAAAATCGAGGAGAACAAGCTCCCGCTCGTCATACGCAGGAAGGTCGGCCAGCTCAACCTCATCATCGAACACGGCAGAAAAATCCCTGAAAGGACCCCGGAGATGGAGAAGTTCATCGCGAACCTGGAAAATGAGCGACAGAAACTCCTCGACCAGGCTGGCCAGGCGAAAAAAAATGGAAAATAGCGCCACGTTTTCGCAGAAAGTCTACGCCGCAGCCTGCAGGATTCCAAAGGGAAAGGTCTCCACTTACGCCGCAGTCGCAAGGGCAATAGGAAAACCCGGCGCGGCAAGGGCCGTTGGCAACGCGCTGAGAAACAACCCGCATCCCATCGTAGTCCCCTGCCACAGGGTGGTGCGCTCGGACGGGAGAGTGGGCGGGTATGGCGGCAGGCAGGATTCAAAAGAAAAAATAAAAATCCTGAAAAAAGAAGGAGTAAAAATAAAGAAAGGAAAAGTGGAGAAAAAATATTTCCACTAACTACAACGGATTATTTCCCAGTATTGTCAAGCAGGTACTGCGTGCAAAGACGCACCCCTGCGCCGGTCGGGCCCCACGCGTAGTAGTTCCTCACTGCAAGGGTGGTCTGGTAGGCCGTCCCCGCTATGTCAAGGTGAGCCCACGGCCACTTTCCGATGAAGTTCTTGAGAAAGAACGCGGCGGTAATCGTGCTTCCCTCGCCGCCCGGCTCGGCTATGTTCCGTATGTCTGCCTGCTTTCCCGCAATCATCTGCTCGAACTCCGGGAACATTGGAAGCCTCCAGACGCGCTCGCCGGTCTTGAAGCTGGCCTTCTCGATGTCAGCGGCAAGCTTGTCATCCGTCGCCATCAAGCCCGATGCGACCGAGCCGAGCGCAATCACGCAAGCGCCGGTGAGGGTGGCAAGGTCGATTACGGACTTTGCACCGGGGTACTTTTCACGGGCGTATGAAAGCGCATCCGAAAGCACCAGCCTGCCTTCGGCGTCGGTGTTGAAAACCTCTATCGACTTTCCACCCGAGCGTATGATGTCACCGGGCCGGGCCGAGGTGCCTGAGGGCATGTTCTCGGCAAGCGCAATAATCCCGACCACGCGGGCGTTCACCTTCAGCTCTGACGCGGCCTTGAGAATACCCAGTACCGCGCACGCGCCGGACTTGTCCCACTTCATAAGCTCCATGCCGCGGCTGGGCTTGATTGATATTCCGCCGGAGTCGAAGGTGATGCCCTTTCCCACGAACACGAACGGGTCCTTTGCCGAAGACTTTGCCGCAGGCGCATACTCCATGACCACAAGCCTGCCGGGGGTCTTGGAGCCGCCGCCCACGCACCCGATGCCGTGCAGCCCCATCTTGGAAAGCTCGGCTACGTTGATGACCTTGCACGAGAAGCCGGCCTTCTTGGAAAGCTCGATTGCCTTTTGGGCCATGAACTCGGGGTTGGCGACGTTTCCCGGCTCGTTGTTGAGGTCGCGGGCGTAATTGGAGGCGGATGCCATTATTTTTCCCAGCTTGAGCCCGTCCTCTGCCCGCTGGCTGGGCTTTGAAAACTTCAAAAACGCGGTCTTTCCTTCCGAGGAGGGCGTGTCATCCTTCTTTTCCTTGAACTTGGAAAAATCGTAGGACGCCAAAAGCGCGCCCTCCGCAAAGTTGCGGGCAACGACGGAATCGTCCGCCTTTTCAAAAGCGGGAAACTTGACGATGAAATTCCTTGCAGAGGTCTTTTTTGACGCCGCTACTAGAGTTGCTGCGGCCTGCCTGATTTTTTCGTCCTCGAACTCGGCCCTCTTTCCCAGCCCGATGAGGATTGCCACCTTGTCCTTCCGCAGGATGGCCGACTCGCCGGCTTTTCCAGTAAAGTCCTCCTTGGAGAACTGGATGCCGTCGACCTTCTCACCCTCAAACGCCAAGGTCGCCTCGGCCTCGGCCTTGGAACCGTCCTTATAGATGCTGATTTCCATTGGTGACCACCGTAAGAGAAATTAAACAAAAGGGGTTAGCCGGTCAGTCTTTTTCTTCCAATCGGTCGTAGCCAGCAAGCCAGAAGCAGAACAGGAGCGCCACGGAATACCCGAGCGCGAGCTGACCGAATTCGGGCGTGGTCGGCAGGCCCTGGGCCGAGTAGTACGTCCACCGGCTGAGGGCAGTGCCGGAAACCTCTATCAAAAGGCCCATCAGGGAGCCGAAGGCAAAGAACGCGCCGGGCACGCGGCTCGTGGTCTTGGAGAAGAGCGCAACGCCAACTGCGGCGAAGAGCATCGAGACGTGCCAGAAGTTGAAATAGACGGCTACGGCAAGGAGCGCGAGCGCGTTCACCGCATACGCCACCCAGTCGGGGACCTTTCGGAAAACCGGAATCAGGGACACTATGTACCAGCCCAGCACCGACCAGCCCATCGCCACCCACAGGGGCGTCATGTTGTAGCCGGTATAGGAATAGAAGCCGGTTCCCACGTTTGCGGTCTCGAACACGAACGCGAACGCGGAGAGCATCACCATCAGCCTGCGGCCGCGCACGTCGGCCTTCCACAGGAAGACGCAGGCAAAGACCGCGCCGATGAACAGGTTCGTGGCCTCGTGGCCGAAGGGAAGGACGAGGATGAAAGTCGCGGGTATGAGCAGGAGAGGGAGGAAGACCCTGATTAGGTCGGACGTTAAGCTTGGTTCCTTCACAGACAAGACAATCCACTCACAGACGATGGTTGAAGATAACTAAAAAAAAATTGAAAAAAGAAAATGAAAAAACAAACGAAAAACGCCCTCAGCCCCTTCAGGCAAAAAGCATCTTCAGGTAGAACAGGGGCGACGTGTAGCCCTTCCTTGCCTCCTCGTTGACGAACGAGCCCGAAATCATCTCGCGGACCTCCGGGCTCCTCGCGGCCTTGCCAATCACGAGGTTCAGCAGGAAGGTGAACTTCCCGTAGCGCTGCATGTTGTAGCTTATGTCCATCTCGTGGCCTATCTCGGCCCAGAGGCGGTCGTAATACTGCCTGAAGAATTTCTCGGAGAAGTCGTTCGCTGCGAACGCCTCCTTGATGACTTCGGATGCGATGTACCCGCTCATCATGGCATTGCCCATGCCTTCGCCCGTGAACGGGTCAACCAGGCTTGCCGCGTCTCCCACGAGCAAATAGCCGTCGCCATATATCTTCTTGCGCTGGCTCCCAAGCGGGAGGTTCCAGCCCTTGATGGGAGTGACGCGCTTTGCGTCCTTGAAGCGTTCCTTGAAAAGCGGGTCGTTTGCGATTATGTCCTCCATCAGGGTGGAGAGGTTTATCTTGTGCTTGCGCACGTCGCTCACAAGCATCCCCAGGCCAACGTTTGCCTTGCCATCGTCCGACGGGAATATCCAGAAGTACCCCGGAAGGACCTTCTTGTTGAAGTGGAGCTCGATGGCGTCGTTGACGTCCTTGACTCCAGTGTAGTATGCGCGGACCGCCAGGCACCAGTGCTTGGGGTCGTTCTCGGGGACGCCTACCTTGCGCGCCACGATGCTGTTCGCGCCATCGGCACCGATGACCACCTTGGCATAATATTCCTGCTGCTTGCCGTCCGCCGACTTTGCAATCACGCCTATTACCGACTTTCCGTCCTCGCCATAGATGAGGTCCATTATCTCGGTGTTCTCAAGGGTCGTGACGTTTGGCTTGGACTTTGCGTTCTGGAAGTAGATGTTGTCCGAGATCTCGCGCCTGCACACGAAGCCGGCCTCCTTGGTGCCGTCGGCCTTGGCAGGGACGTCGATGCGCACGTACGCGCCGTTGGGCGAGGAGAAGCCTATTGCGTTGACTATTGCGTTGGGGGTCTTGGAGATTTTCTCGTAGAGCCCGAGCTTCTTGATTATTGCCATTGACTTGCCGGAGATTGCGTCCCCGCAGGTCTTGTCGCGCGGGAACTTGACCTTCTCTATGAAAAGGACCTTCTTGCCCGCGTCGGAAAGGAAGGCGGCAGACGACGAGCCGCCGGGTCCGCCACCGCAGACTATGACGTCGAACTCGCTTGTGAAAGCCTTACCCTCAACCATTGCCAATGCACCCTCATTTGAAAGTTTGTAAAGAATTGACTGGAACTTTGCGGTATTACTTTCGAAAAGGCCATTTAACCGCTTTTCGATTCCCCAAAACCACTTGACCAAAGAGCGGCCGAAAGAAAAAATGAAAAGAAAGGAAACGGGAGGGCGGACAGAGCGTCCGGGACGCCGGAAAAGCGCCCGAACTACTTCTTTCCAGCCTGCTTCTTGGCATCCGCGCCCGCAGCTGGCTTCGCTTCGCCTTCCGCAGGTGCCGCGCCCGCAGTTGCCGCCGCAGTCGTTGCCGCCGCAGCCGCTGCCTCCTCGGCCTTCTTCTTCTCCTCTGCGGTCTCCTTCTTCTTGAACACCACTGCCGCGGTCTTGCTCTTCATCATGTTGACCGGATCCTTGGTGATGTCCGTTATGTCAAGCGTGTACACTCCGGAGAGCTTGCGCATCGCCATGTCGAAGGCCTTCTTCACCGCATAGAGGCCCTTTGCCGCCACGCGTGCTCGGAACAGACGCTCGCCTACGTGCACGTGCACGAGGCGGCCCTTGGGCGAGCCGAATGCCTGCTTCATGCCCTTGGAGATACGGTCTGCACCTGCGACTCCGAGCGCGGTGTGCTCGCGCACCACCACGTGCGGGTACTTGAGAACGGTAAGGTAGTAGTTGGTGGACATCAGCTCCTTTTCGAGGCGCTTGTTCGCCGCCTGCCTGGCTGCCTCGATTGCATTGTCGCGCAGCGCGAGGTTGCGGCCGCAAATCATGTCAACTTCAAGCTCGTAATACTTGTCCGCACCCATGTGATACTGGCGTATCTTGGGCCGCGGGGCGCCCTTGATGTAGCTCTTGCGCGGCTTTTTCTGAGAAAGTCTGGTCCAAATCTGCTTTGACTTGAGATTACGAACAGTCCTTGATGGCCTTACACCCATAAAAATTCACCTTTGTTGAAACGCCAAAAACGCAAATTTCGCGGTAAGAATACGGTGCCTTCTATAAACAGCCCCAAATAACCCGCTATTGCCATGTGGCAGAGACAATTACTATCTCGACCAATCTTTTTATTGATTCCTTTGTTTGCCCGATTGGCAAAAAACAGCCGCCGCGGGGCCGGACCGACGATTTTACCCCCCTCCGCAACACTAATTTAAGCTTAGGCACAGGTTACTAATCATATGACAATTCTTGATTTTCTCAAAAAGCCCGAGCCAACCGTGCCGCAGGCCGATGCGGAAAAGACGGTTTATCGGCACAGGATAGACGAGCTGCGCAAGTACTTCGCCCACACCAAGCTGCCACAGAACGAGATAGACAAGCAGACCTACGACTTCTTGCGCGAGTTCTACAAGAAGTTCCTCGGCATGGACGCGAAGACGCCGATGGAAGCGATTGCGCAGATTCAGGCCTCAACTGCAAGCGAGGACGCCAAGACCAAGGCAATCGAGCTCTACAAGCAGTACTCGCAGTTCGAGCGAATGAAGATTACCGCAGGAAACCCCCAGCTGAACAAGTTCTTGCTCGCGTGCAACGACATACTGGACTCACTCTAGGAAACCCCTGAGGGCAAAGGAAAAGCCCACCAAGCTATTTCTTCAAGAACTCCAGAATCTGGCAGGCCCTGCATATTTTCTTCGAGCACTTTCCCCCGCACTTTTCGCACTTGTTGGAAGGAATTGAAGACGATTTCGTTGCAGGCTTGGCTGCGGACTTGCCACCATAATTTTCTTCCAATTGCGCCCTCAGGTTAAGATAAGACTTGAGAACGTTGAACTTTATCCCCGGATATTTTTCCTCGGAGTCGTTCAGGAAATCTTTTACAAGACCGCGGAAGGCCTCGGTCGCATACGGGCACTCGCCAAGATGGTAGGAAAGGCCCTTCAGCTCGCAGTAGTAGGCGCACTCGCGCTCCGGAAGGTAAATGAGCGGCTTGATTCGCGGAACCGTGAGACCGTCCCCGTCGTTTTCAGACACCGGGCCGAAGCGCGAGACACCATCCGGATCCGCTCGCAGGATGTTCATCAAAAACGTCTGCCCTATGTCGTCGGCGTTGTGGCCGATTGCAACCTTGTTCGCATTCAGCTTGAGCGCCGCCTTGTTGAGCAGATACTTGCGAAGGGTGCCGCAGATTGCGCACGCGCCCATTGACGAAAACTGCGGGTCATGCGACTTGTTGCGGAGCTTGATGATTTGGTCGAGGCTTTTTCCTGAAAGGCCGGAAAATGAATAGACGGTCAGCTTGTAGCCGTGCGCCTTGCACAGCGCCTCGGCCTTCTTCTTGGCTTTCTCGCGGTAGCCTTTGATTCCCTCGTCAATGAGCACCGGAATCAGAGTGATGTCGCCGATTTTGCGGGCAAGCTTGTCCAGCACGTGCAACATCGCTGCGCTGTCCTTGCCACCTGAAACCCCGACCACGATGCGGTCGCCGCGGCGAAGCATCGCAAAGTCGCGGTTCGCTTTCCGCACCCGCCGCTCGAACAATTCGCAAAAGCACTGGCCGCACAAGTCCAGGCCGGAATATTCAAGGCCAACCACGGCCTTTCGCTTCCGGCAGCAGTTGCAGGTTATTTCGGCGTTCATTTTTTCCTGCCTTTCCTGTACTCGCCCCAGAACTCGTAAAGCACCGGAAGCAGGGAGATGAAGATTATGCCAAGGACGATTATGGAAAGCCCGGCTTCGGACTGCGGGAGCACGCTGCCAAGCAGGTAACCAGCGCCTATGAAGAGGCACGACCAGAGGATCCCGCCGATTGCGTTGTAGACGGTGAAGGTCGCGTAATCCATCCTTGCGGTTCCCGCAAATATCGGCGCGAACGTGCGGACAACTGGCACGAAGCGCGCGAGGACAATCGCCTTCTTGCCGTGCTTGACATAGAACGCCTGCGCTTTTTCGATGTACTTGGGGTTGCGGAAGTACGAGCCTTCCTTGCAGAAGAACGCGGGGCCGAACCTATTGCCGGTCCAGTAGCCCACCTGGTCGCCGATGAAAGCACAAACTACGACCCCCACGAGGATTAACCAGACGTCAAAGAACCCCTTGTAGGCGAAGATGCCCGCAGTGAACAGGAGCGAGTCTCCTGGAAGGAAGAAGCCGAAGAACAGGCCGGATTCGGCGAACACGAAGCCGAACAGGGCGAGCATCCCGAAAGTCTGGAGAACGGATTCTGCGGAAAAGATGTCAATCATCGCTTAGGGAACACCCGATTAATTTTTCGCTTTCGGCCTCGCTTTCCTTTTCGTTTTCTTTGATTGTCTCTTTTCGCCATTAATAACCTGCTGCGCAAGCAGCAGGCCGGCGATTGCGCGCGCCTCGGAAATCTTTCCGGATTTTGCCAATGCAACCGCCTTGGAAAGCGGAAGGAGCACTACTTTGAGCGGCTCGACTTCATCCCCTTGCAAGGGCTTGGCGGGCTTCGACAGGCCAGTTGCTAAGTAAATGTAAGTCAGCTGGTCGGAATACCCCGGAGAGAGGTAGCACTTGCAAAGGAGCTTGAGGTTCTTGGCGCGAAAGCCAGTTTCTTCTTCAAGCTCGCGCCGGGCGGCATCAACGGGCTTTTCGTGCTCATCAGCCCTTCCCTTTGGAAGGCATAATTGCGGCTTGTTTATTCCAGCAAAATACTCTTCCACCAGGACTACTCGCCCTTTTTCATCAACTGCTGCAACCATCGAGCCCTTGGAACCGCCCTGCGCGGTCATCACTTCGTATGAGAATTCCTTGCCGTTGTCGTGCCTAACTAGGATGTCCTTGATTTTGAAGATTCGGCCTTCGAACTTTGTCGTTTCGGAGATTTTTCTTGGCATCAAAACCACGAGTGCAGATTATTCGCTGAATTCGACTTTCAACCGCCGTAGATTATACCAACCAGTTCGACCTTGTCGCCCTGCGAAAGCTTCGACTTGCTGTGGCAGATTTTCCCATTCAGCTTCACTAATATCGTCTGCTCGTTGGCGTCAACGGCATTGATTGCGGTCTTGATTGTCGAGCCTGCCGGGAGCTTGACTTTGCGAATTTTTCCCTCGAGCAAGACCTGAACGTCCATCCGTAAACACACCGCAAACGATTTTTTTGCTGCAGCCTTTCAAAGGGTATTTATTGATGCGGCTTGCTTAATTATTCCTCTTACGCCACAGAGGATGTGGGGACTCGCGGTCCCTGAACTGTTTCGGCTATTATTGTCGGTGGCATAAAACGGAGAGTGTGAAAAATGAGTGCAACTAAATACATTCGCGAATCGTTCCGCAAGACTATGGCCGAGCGCGCGCCAGCATACAAAGCA
>JBAYMJ010000020.1:0-22242 GCA_041663565.1 Candidatus Micrarchaeia archaeon
ACCTGACACTACGGAAGCGGAGCCCGCGCTGCAGAAATTCGTTGTCGGAACCGAATAGAAGCCCGCGCCGTTGCTTGAACCGCACACGCCGTTCACAGCCAAGTTGGCAGAACAGGATGTGGATGCGCCGCCGTTGGAGCCGCTGCAAGTCCAAGACCACGGGCCCGAACCGGACACCGAGGACGCGCTCCCAACCGAACACAGGTTGGTGGATGGCGCAGAATAGAGGTTCTGTCCGTTGCTGGAGCCGCAGGAGCCGTTGGTGACAATCACGTAACGCAGGATTACGATGCCCGAGCCGCCTGCAGCGCCAGCGTATGTCTGCGCGCCATCGCAACGTCCGCCACCGCCGCCACCGCCGCCTAAACCGTTTGTTCCGGCAACTCCGTTGGCTTGCGCACCGCCACTTCCTCCGCCGCCAGAACCCCCGCTACCAGGAGTATAACCGCAACGCGTACCGCCGCCACCGCCACCGGCATAAGTAATGGCCGACCCGTTAATTGATGAGGAAGCTCCAGCGCCCCCGCCGCCGGCAACACATTCAACTGTCGCAATTCCAGTACCGGACGCCCCGCCTCCGCCTCCGCCGATAGAATACGTTCCGCAAGCAGTGGAACCGCTACCGCCATCATTACCTTGCCCGGACGTGCCGGAACCGCCACTAGTGGTTGAACCCCCGCCGCCGGAGCCACCATTCCCACCTGCGGCATCTCCACCAAAACCGCCGCCGATTGAAACAACCGTGTAAAAGCTCGAATTTGAACCCGCATAGCCGTAACCGCCCGGTGACGTAGCTGCTCCGCCGGCACCACCGGCACCGACAGTAATGGTATACGCTGTTCCGGACGTTACTGGGTATCCCGATGCGGTCCTAAACCCTCCGCCACCACCACCACCGCCACGGAATCCTCCTCCACCGCCACCGCCGGCTACGACAAGATAATCAACGGAACTGACCCCCGCAGGAACCGTCCAAGTGGTGGTGCCCACGGTCGTAAATGAAGTGACCGTGGGAGTATACGTCGCGTTGATTGTCGCGCAGCTTGCATTCGTGCCGCCGTAACTTCCATTGCAGAACCAAGACCACGGGTTCGAACCTGACACCGCCGAGACCGTGCCGGCAGAACAGGCATCCGCCCCAGACGGAATGGACGCACGGCCGAAACCGTTCGCAGGACCGCACACCCCATTCACAATAAGATTCAACACCAAGTTCTGACTTGAAGTAGCCGCGCCCGCAGTAAGCGACACGGTAGTGCTATTTGAAGTGTAACCAGACTTTGAAGCTGCAAGAGTGCACGACGAGCTTGCAGAGGACATCGTAATCCCATTAATCCCATACGAACCATCACTCGTAGACGCAGTCGAGAACGCGCCGCACGAAACCGTCGCGCCACTCACGCCCGCGCTTGAACCATCACGGATGAAACCAGACACCGAAGCGTTCGCATAAGACAAGCGCAAGTCCTGCGCGGAAGTCCCGCCCGCTGAAAGGGACACGTTGGTCAGGTTGGAATTGAAGGTCGGGAACTTCGAAGCGTTGAGCGTACATGCCGAGGTCGCGTTCGACATCGCAATCCCGCTGATGGCAAACAGACCATCACCGGCAGTCGATGAGAAGTAGTCGCCGCACGAGACGTTCACGCCACTGATGCCCGCGCTTGACGGGTCGCGGACGTAGCCAGTAACCGCGGAGCTCACGAAATCCAGCTCGCGCGAGTACATCGAATTGAAATCGGCGACGCTGGCGCTACCCGCGGATACCGAAACGTCAAGGCTGCGCGGCGAATAAACCGGCGACTTCGAGACAACCATGGTGTCCGAAGAAGACAGCCCCGCCATGACTATCCCTGAAACCAGGTAATTGCCATTGGCGGCCGTAACCGCCGAATACGCGCCCCAGGAAACGTTCGCGCCCGAAACCGCGTCGCCGTTAGCATCGGACACCATGCCATGGATGCTAGCATTCTGGAAGCCCAGGGTAAAGTCGCGGCTTGCCGGGCTTCCGGCCGCAAAGGACAGCACCGCAGCCGAAGGGGTGTAAGAAAAGTTCGCGCTCACGCTTGCGGCAAAAACAGCGGACTGCGCCCCGAGCGAGACGTTGAGGGAATAGTACCCGGACGCGTTGGCAACAGCAGGCTGCGACGGAGTGGAATTGGTCAAGTTCACAACCGCGCCCGAAACACCCGCGCCGTTGGCATCACGCACCCAGCCCGAAAGCATCGCATAAGGCGCGGGGGAAGGCGAAGGGCTCGGCGTAGGAGTGGGCGACGGAGTTGCTGCAACTGAAGGAGTTGGCGTCGGAGTGGACGTCGCCCCAGCGGAAGGGGACGGAGTCGCTCCAGCAGGCTGCGCGCCAGAAACCGATGCGTTGGCAGAACACTGCCCGGAAAGGGCCGGACCGACCTGACGGATTCCGGAGATGCTACCGTCAGCATACACGAAAGTGACGCTCCCAAACTCGAACGAGGTTCCTACAGGCTTGCCATAGCACGGGTTGCCCGGCACGCCAAAGGACGAGTTAGACAGGGTCGTAGAATACGTGCCGGCGAAGAAAGACTGGGTTGCTGAGCCGGACGGGGCCCACAAATCTATGGCGTCCGCGCCGTCGCCAAACACGACCTGGGTGAGCTCAAGCTCTTTTTTCATGCTGTCGGAGACTGCGAGCGCTATATCGCTGGATGAGAGCTTGAAAGAGGTTATTGCGAAGGGCGAAGCGCCCTTCCACGCAGCAGACGCCTGCTGCATCTTGACGGACGCGTCCGTGCCCGATGTGGCGCCGATGGCGCTGACTACGATTGCCGAAACAAGCAGGACCGCCCCGAAAATCACGAGGTATTCGGTCGCCCCCTGACCGCGCCTAGCCATGCGAATAAGACCACTCTGCGACGGGTTAAATAGATTGCCAAGCCAACAATTTTCCTTGATGGATATGGACAAGAAAACTAGGCCCTCCTGGGACGAGTACTTCATGCAGATTGCGCAGGACGTCGCGACGCGCTCGACCTGCGAGTCGCGCCACGTGGGCGCGGTCATAGTAGTTGAGAAGCGCATGGTCGCAACCGGGTACAACGGCGCGCCCCACGGCATGCCCCACTGCACCGACGTGGGATGCAAGCTCGTGACTGTGACGGAGAACGGCGAGAGCGACCAAAAGTGCGACCGCGTGCTCCACGCGGAGCAGAATGCAATCATACAGTGCGCGATGCACGGCGTGCCCTGCAAGGGCTCCACCATTTACACCACTGCCAGGCCGTGCAGGCTTTGCGCAAAGATGATTGCAAATGCGGGAATCAAGCGAGTTGTCTATTGCGACGAGCCGTCGGACAAGGAGCCTTTCGAGATACTCAAGGCTGCGGGAGTGGAAGCGTACAGGCTTCCGGTTGCCGCAAAGAAAAAGTGAGCGGAAGGAAATGCGAAAACAAAAGCCTGTGAACGCAAAAGGAAACCGAAAATGAAAACCAAAATCCCATTCACGGTGGTGATGCCGGCCTACAACGAGGAGGAGGGCATCGCCAGGGTCATCGACGAAGTCAAAGGCTACGCCGACAACCTCATCATAGTTGACGACGGCAGCAGCGACCGGACTAGGGAGCTTGCGGAAGGGTGCGCGAAAAAATATCCCGGAGCCACGGTCATAAGCCACCAGAAGAACAGGGGCAAGGTCGCTGCGATACTCACCGGAATCAAGCATGCAAAAACGGAAGTTGTCGTGCTGATTGATGCGGACCACACTTACCCTGCAAAGGACATCCCGGTGCTTGTGAAGAAAATTGAGGACGGCTCCGACTTGGTGCTTGGCAACCGCTTCTCCGACGGCCTGAAGAACATCCCGGCGTTCAACAGGATAGGCAACGGCGTGTTCTCGTTTTTGATTTCATTTGCAAGCGGGGAGGAGATTGCGGACGGACAGACGGGGTTCCGTGCTTTCAAAAAGGGGATGCTTTCAGACCTGCACATACGCTCCAACGGCCTGGAATTCGAGACCGAGATGACAATCAAGGCAGCAATCAACGGCTACAAGGTCACGGAAGTGCCCATCGAGTACCGCAAGAGGATTGGAAAGTCAAAGCTCAACCCGTTTTCGGACGGCTACAGGATGTTTGCCGCGATACTGCGCTCGGGATACTCGCAGATGTCGATAATCTCAAAGGGGTTCGCGCTCCCGGGGCTGTTCATCGTGCTCGTGGGGATACTGTTCATGCTGGCGTCGGTAAGCGACTACCTGACTTTCGGCAAGCTTTCGCACGAGTACTACCCGCTTCTTTTCGTGTTCTTTGCGCTTGCGGGGACGCAGCTCATCACGCTTGCGGTGTTTTCGGACGTGCAGCAAAAGAAGCTCTCAAGGATTGAACGAGACATCGCTTCGCTTAAGAAAAAATAGGAAAAGATGGCCAGTGGGAAAAAGGCGATTCCTTCCGCGCCACTCCCTGACCCCACAGCCAAAAACTACCTCTTTTTGAACACGAAGACCACCGGCTGGTCGACTACGCTCCCATTCTGGGCGGTTGCCTGCGTGGAATAATACTTCACTAGTTCGTACTTGTCGGTGTCCGCAAACAGGTGGTAGTACGTGTTTCCCGGAAGTTCGGTTCCGTTCTGCAATGCGGTGAACACGGCCACGAGCGGGGCATAGACTTCAAGCAGCGAGGTCATGTAGACCGAAGCGTTGAGGGTTGCCGAGTGGTTGAGGAACGTGGTGTAGTTCGGGTCCAGCCCAAGCGCGGGCCTGCCTGAGTATGCTCCGACCTGCGGGTGGCCGCTTGCCATCACCCACTCTCCGGGCTTGGTGATGTTTTCGATGAAGTACGAGGCCTCCTGCACCTGCGAATAGGAATCCTTCTTGCCTTCGTAAAGCGACCAGCACTGGTCGAGATTGCCAACGCTCGCGCTCAGAAGAAAGAGAATCAGCAGGCCGGACACGCCGGTCCAGAAGCCGATTGCCGCCTTCCCAGATGCCGCGTCCGCAACTGCATTTATGGCGTCGCCGAGGACCCTGCCCGCGAGCACGAAGGCAACGGGGAGCAGGAAGATGATGAAGCGGTCCTCCTTGTAGGAAAAGAGGAAGGTCATTATCAGGAGGGGCAGGAGGAACACGAGCGCGAGGATGGCTGCGTTGTCGTCCTTTTTGATGAATGCATAGACAACTCCAAGCAGCACCAGTATCGCGCCAAGGGAGTTGTTGAATATCCAGTTGGCCTGGGTGATGAAGAGGAACTCGTCGGCCTGGCCGTAGCCCTGCGCGCCCGTGAAGTAGTCGCCAGCAAGGCCGAATGCGGAGCCGGACTTTGCGAACTGGTAGGAAAAGAACGCCGCTGCGAACGCCACCAAAAGGAGCACGCACAGGCCGGTCATCTTGGGCGAGGATTGCATCGTCTTGAGGATTGCGTCGCGGTAAAGGTACGCGCCAACCGCAAGGCCGAGCACTATCGAGAAGAATATGTACTTGGTGAAGCCGCCGAGGAGTATGGCAAGCACGAACACGACCATCCAGTTGGGGCTTTTTTCCTGCACGGTGCGGAAGAACGCGTACAGGCCAAGAGCCGCGAAGAACATCTGCGGCGCGTCGGTGAGCACGCGGCTGGAGTAGAACCACAATAGGTGCGAAAACACGAGCAGGAGCACCGCGGCTATCGCGGGGAGGTCGCCGAAGAGCCTGCGGGCAAGCAGGTAGGTCGCAAGCACCGCAAGCGCGCACAACAGCGCAACTGCAAGGTGGCCGGAGTAGATGTAGTCGCCTGCGAAAAAGGACATCACGGCAGTAAAGTACGGCAGCGCGTAGGAGCGCTGGGAGAACGAGAGGATTCCAAGCGGGTCAGTAGGCTGTATTGCGAACTGGCCTGTTTCGGAGATGGACTTGGCAAGGAGGACGTAGTCGCCCTCGTCGGTCCAAAGCGAGTTCTGCACTCCGTAGACCAACGCAAAGTAGAATATCCAAACTGCGGCGGCAACGGCTATGAGTTCGCCGCCAGTCTTGACGTAAGAGTCCATCCGACAAAAGCCCCCAGTAGAATAAACAAGATTACGTTGCTTATACCCTTTTAATTATTCCAATGCAGAATTAATTCCTGCTTCTTTGGGCCCGTAGTCGAGTGGTTAAGACGTCGCTCTTACACAGCGAAAATCGGGAGTTCGATCCTCCCCGGGCCCATTTCTTTCGTTTCCTACTTTTGGAACCTACTTCTTACCCTTCGACTTCTTCTTTGCATTAGTCCGCGCAACAAGAAGCATTGCCACAGCAACGAACGGAACAAGCAGCGGGTTGAAGTCGGGCGCGCTGCGTATAGTGCCCTTGCGGTAATAGTAGTACTGGGTGACCGAGTCGCTTATGCAGCCAGTGCGGTTTGCGTAGATGGAGAACGTGTGGGTGCCCTCGCGGTAGTCAGCGAACGAAACCGACTGGTTGCCGGACGACGAGGGGATGTCCAGCTGGGTGCCGTTGTCAAGTATCAGCTTCGCCTGTGCGGAAACGGGCGAGTTCGAGGACGCGTTGGTGACGTTGATGACGACGTGGACGTTGGTGGTCCCGTCGGGAACAATCGGCGCTATGAATCCGTCGGATGGCGAGTCCACGCGTATGTGGAGCACACAGCTTGGCACCGCTGCTAGCGCGGGAGCGCAAAGGAGAGCAAACAGCAGGAACGAAAAAGACAGCCTCATCGGAACGACCGTTGCGGCGACTTGACTGCCGCAGGTTGTATTAAACTTGGCCGCAATAAAAACCTGTGCAGGTGCAAACTTACCTATGGTCCTTCTTGCAGTGTGTGGAAAGCCCAACGTGGGAAAGAGCACGTTCATGGCAGCGGCAACCGGCACCGCGCCGCAGATTGCGAACTACCCGTTCACGACCATAGACCCGAACAAGGGCGTGTGCTTTACCAACGTCCAGTGCCCGCACGTGCGGCTGAAAATAACGTGCACGCCGAACAACTCGCGGTGCGAGGACGGCACGCGCAGGGTGCCTGCGAACATCGTTGACGTCGCGGGAATAGTGCCGGGGGCGCACGAGGGCAAGGGGATGGGAAACCGCTTCCTTTCGGACGTGGCTGCGGCTGACGCGCTCATCATAGTCGCCGACGCCTCGGGCGGGACCGACGACTCCGGTAACATAGTCGCGTTCGGCTCGCACGACGCTGCTGCTGACGTGAAGCTTTTCCTCGACGAGCTGGATGACTGGTTCTATGAGGTGGTCGGCAGGAACGCAAAAAAATTCAAGGGCACGCACACCGTGCTCGAGGACTTCTTCCAGTCCCTTGCGGGAATAGGGATACCGTACGCAGACGCAAAGGACGCCTATTCAAAGCTCGGACTTGGGCCGGAGCCGCACAAGCTTTCCGATGCCGAGGTGCGCAGGCTGTCTGATATGCTCAGGAGGCGGACCAAGCCGTTCTTGGTAGCAGCGAACAAGTGCGACTCCAGTTATGCTCAAAAGAACATCGAGTCGCTGAAGGAAGCTTACCCGGACGCGCCGGTCATCGCGGTGTTTGCGGACTACGAGCTTGCGCTCCAGCGCGCCAAGACCTCCGGGATAGTGGAGTACGACGGGAAGAAGATTGCGCTTACTGCAAAAGGCGCGCAAAATGAGAGGGCTGCCGAGGCCATAAAGAAAATCGGGGCCGCGGTGGCGGCCTACGGCTCGACCGGGGTGCAGGAAGCGATTGACCGCGCGGTCTTTTCGCTTGCACAGCAGGTCGTGGTATTTCCCGTTGAGGATGAGACGCACTACTCCAACCACTTCGGCAAGGTGCTGCCGGATGCCATCATGCTGCGGCAGGGAAGCACGCCAGTTGAGCTTGCAGGCGCAATCCACGCCGACCTGGCGAGCCACTTCCTCTACGCGGTTGACTGCGAGAAGAAGACGCGCATCGGCAAGGACCACAAGCTCGCCACTGGCGAGATAATCAAGGTAGTGTCCACCAAATAGCCGCCCGGGCGCACGGCTTTGGAAAGCCGCTGCGGCAGGGCCTAAAAAACTGAAGGGCATAAACGTAGGAAATAAAAGCAAAAAGGCAGTTCAACCGTATAAACACGAAAGGAACTTGGGTGATTTTTCATGGCAACCGAACACAAGGTAACAGTATACTCCACGAAGACGTGCCAATACTGCCACATGGTCAAGGACTGGCTCAAGAAGAAGGGCATCCCCTACAAGGAAATCGACGTGGGGTCCGACCAGAAGGCCGCGATGGAAATGGTGGAGAAGAGCGGCCAGATGGGCGTGCCCGTAATCGACTTCGACGGCAAGATAATAGTGGGCTTCGACCAGCGCGCGCTGCTTGCGGCAATAGGCGCCTGAGCGTTCAGGCTACCTTTACTAGCCGGGTCTTCCCGCGGCCGCTTTCCGACTGCGACTCGCGCACGGAAACCAGTTTTCTTTTCTCAAGCGAGTTGACGTAGTTCCGGATTTGCCGCTCGCTCTCGCCGTTTCGCGCCATGTACTTTTCGTAAAGCTCGCCGGAGGTCATCTCGCCGTGCCTTGCAAGTATGTCAAGCACTATGCGCTCCGGCTCGGAAACTCCCGAGAGGCGCTGCTCCTTCTTCCAATCACCCGAATCGGAATATGATGCGCGGACGTCGGACTCCTCAATCCTTTTTGCCCCGCGCTTTTCGGCATTGCGCCCCGCCTTCCAGAGTGCCTCGAGAGCTACGCGCGCGTCGCCTCCTGCCTTTGCGCCGAAGGCGGCGCACAGCCCGAGGATGTCCTCGCTTGCCGCGCCCGGAAGGAACCCGTCCTTTGCGCGAGCTGCAAGGATGTCCTTCAGCTGGGATGGGAGGTACTTCTTGAACTCGACTTTCTCAAGACGAAGGGAACTGCGTATGCGGCTGTCAAGGCCAGCGGCAAGGTCGGGCACGTTTGACACTAAAATCAGGCCGAAAGAGGCGCCGTGGTTTTCCGCAGCGCGCGAAAGCTCGTAAAGCACAGCAGCGGAGTCGCCGGTTGCAACTCGGTCGGCCTCGTCAAGGACAACTATGCAGGCCTTGCGGTCGTACTTGAGCCGCTGCACGATTCGTGAGAACAGCTCGTCGGCGCCTATGCCGCGCTTCGGGAGCGCCTCGCCTATCTGGTCGGCAATGGAGGAATACACCGCCTGGCGAGAGTACGTCTCCCAGCAGTTTATGTAGGCGGTAACCGCCTTTTCGGTGAACTCGGAAAGTTCGGTTAGGACAAGGCGCGACGAGGTGGTCTTGCCGGTGCCCGTAGGCCCATAGACGAATACGTTCTGCGGCGGCTGGCCGCGCGCAACGCCCTGCACGCACCGCGCAATCGCCTGCACCTGCTCGTCCCGGAACATCAATTGCGGCGGCTGGTATTCTGGAAGGAGCACGCGCTCGTCGCGGAACACGCCCGACTGCAGGCTGTCGAAAATCCCGGCCATAGAACAGAATATGTGGGGACGCAGGATAAAAAAACGACCAGTGAAAAGCAAGTTTCAGCCCGCGCTGTCGTCGTACTCGTTGTAGTCCTCGCGGTTGAACTCGTAACTTATGCGGGTCGCCTTCTTCCCGTCGCCCGTGACGAAGCCCGATATTAGCTCCTGCTTGGCCTTCGCCGCGTCCTCGCCGAACAGGTTGGTGTTGTTGCACGCATCCAAAAGAAAATACCCATCCTCCTGCGAGCCGAAGGTGACTACCGGGTGGGTCGAGCCGTCCTCCAGAAGGAGCACGCTGACCATCGCGGTCTTGCACCCGAGCGAGGAAAGAAGAGAGCACAACAGGAGGCAGCGGTCGAAGGCGTCGGCGATGCCCAGCGACTCCATCTCCGCATAGGAAAGCCAGAACGAGATGGACAGTTCGGAGTGCGTCTTGCCAAGCGACTGCACCCGCAGGAACGCGGCCTTCGCGGCATCGTCGAAGTCGGTCTCCGGGTTGTACTCAAGCTCGCGGCTCTCGACAACCGTCCCGCCAGCTGCAGCGGTCTTTGCGGCGACTATTGAAGCGACGATTTCGGAACGCAGCTTCTGCACTGTGGGCTCTTTCGGGTCTATCGCGGCCTTGAGGACCGGGACGTTCTTCTGCTCGCCCTCGTTTATGTAGTCGCGGTAGCGCTCTATGACCGTGCGGTAAAAAGTTGCGCGCGCCTTCCAGACCGGCCAGTCGGCCCCTGCTGGGGCGGCGTCCTTCGTTGGCTCCCCGTCCGCGTCCATTACGACCTCTCGTCTAGCGATATTACGCCTTCCAAAATAAAAAGGGCAGTCGCGCCTAATATACTCCGGGAAATGCCCGCAAAAAACGGCATTTTCAAAGAAGCGATACTTGATGAACGTCACGTTTTTCGGCGCAGCACGCGAAGTCGGAAGGAGCGCCATACTGCTTGAAGGAAGCGAAAAAATCCTGCTTGACTGCGGAATCAAGCCCGCAAAGGAACCGGAATACCCGCTTTTGGACGCAAAGACCATAAGGTCGCTGGACCGCGTGGTGCTCTCGCACGCGCACCTTGACCACTCGGGCTACATACCCGGGCTTTATTCGCACGGCTACAAGGGCCAGGTGGAAATCACGAAGCCGACCCGCGACCTTATCCAACTCCTTCTTGCGGACTTTCTGCGGCTGAACAAGGAAAACCCGGCGTACGCGCAGGCCGACGTAGACCGGCTGCTCAAGAGCACCTCAATCCACGAGTTCGACGACCCGTTCAAGACCAAGTCGGCAACGTTGCGTTTCCGCACAGCAGGGCACATACTCGGCGCGGCCATGACCGAAGTGCATTCCGGCGGCCGCAAGATACTCTACACGGGCGACATCGACATCCGCGAGTCGCGGCTCTTGGACGGCGCTGCAACCAACCTCGAGGCGGACACGCTCATAATCGAAAGCACGTACGGCTCGAAAGCAGACAAGCACCCGTCGCTGAAGAACACCGGCAAGAACTTCATAGACTCGGTGAACAGGACGCTCAAGCAGGGCGGCAAGGTCATCATACCCACGTTTGCAATCGGAAGGGGACAGGAAATACTCTTCACCCTGGAATCCTACCTGCGTTCCGGGGGTTTGGAACGCGTGCCCATTTACCTTGACGGCATGGTCACCCGCGCCTTGCGCATCTATCGGCACAACGCAATCTACCTCAAGAAGGAAATCCAGAGGCGAATCCTCACAAGCGAGGACGACCCGTTCAAGAGCGAGTTCTACTTCATCCCCCAAAGAAAGGACCGGGCTGACGTGTTCGAGCACGACCGCGCAATCATACTCGCAACCAGCGGGATGCTCAACGGCGGGCCGGTGATGAGCTATCTGGACAAGCTTGGAGGCGACGAACACAACAAGCTTTTGCTGGTGGGCTTCCAGGCAGCCGGCACGCAGGGGCGCGAGCTGTTGGAAGGCCGCGGTTACGTCGAGCACGAGGGAAGGCGAATTGACGTGAACTGCGAAATCGAGCAGGCGCCGTTCTCGGGCCACTCCGACCACGCCGAACTGCTTTCCTTTGCAAAGTCGGTCAAGGGGCTCAATAGCGTGTACGTGGTGCACGGCGAGGGCTCCAAGTCCTACGAGCTTGCCGAGGCAATCGAGGCCAGCTGCAAGGGAGTGCAGGCCATTGTGCCCGAGCTTGGCGAGACGGTAAGGATCTGACTTTGTTGCTTTCCTGGCCTAATCTTTTGTCTTATAGCGAACCGGGAAAGTAATCCGAAAGACTTCCCGGTTACGCTATTAGCAAAACGTGGGATGGTGTCGGAAAACTTTCACGTTTTGCTATAAAATCAGGGAAAAATCCCGGCCAGTTTTTCGTAGTCTGCAAGGAACGCGTGCATGCCGAGCTTGCGCGCCGGCTCCAAGTCATGGGCCTCGGAGTCGCCAATCATCACGCAGTCCTGCGGCCGCACCTTGAGATGCTTGCACGCAAGCGTGTAGTAGGAAGAGTGCGGCTTCATCCGCTTGGTTTCGGTTGTGGTCACTATTGCGTCAAAGAAGTCCATCAGCCCCGCTGCCTCGAGCTTCTCAAGGGCCCACTCGCGCTCGGCGCACGTCACCACTGCAAGCTTGACTGAATAACCCTTCTGCAGCTTTTCGATGAACCTCCGCGCTGCCGGGTAGGGCGCGATTTTTGAAAGCATCAGTTCGCGGAATTTCCTTTCAGCGGCAACCGCCACCTGCGGCCGAATCCCGAACTTTTTTGCAATCAAGCCGTAGGAATAGGTGCGGAAGCGCTTCTCCGGGTCGTCAAGGGATCTGAGCTTTCCTATGGTGTCGTAGAACGCAAGAAGCACCTGCTTGTGGTCCGCGCCCTCGTCCTCGAAGAGCTTGAGCGCCTCGTAATCGCATTCCTTCGCTATGTCGCGGATTGGAAAGAGCGTGTTGTCCGCGTCGAAAAGCACGGCCTTGATTTTTTTCGGGTCAAAAACAACTTCTTTTTTGGCGGCAACTGCTGCAGAGGGGATTGCTTTCGCTTTTGCCGAAACGGCCTTGCTTGCAACAACCCTTCTTTGCTTATTCAACTTTCTCGCCATCCTTCACGTCGTGGTACGCCACTTTGTTCGGCATCACGCCGGCTCCCGGCCCGAGCTTTGAGCCGGGCATCACGCTTGCGTTCACGCCAAGCCAGGCGCCCTCGCCCATTATGGTGCCGAAGAAGTCCAGGCCCGTGTCCTTCTTCCCGTTCTTGGAGTCGCTTTTCACGTTCTCCTTGTCAAAGCGCCTGTTTGCGGTGACGCTGAACGCCGCGAGCCTGCAGTTGCGGTCGATTACGGAGTCCTCGACGGAGCAGTGGTGCGTGTGAACCGCCTCGAGCACGAGCGAGTTCTTGACCTCGGTGCAGTATCCTGCGACGGAGCGCGTCTCCAGGCAGGAATAGTTGCGCACAAGCGCGCCCGTCCCGACAACCACATCGGGCCCTATGTATGCCGGGCCTTTGATTACCGCGTTCTCCATTATCTTCGCGCCCTTTGAAACGTACACGCGGCCGCGGATTATCGCGCTTTCGTCGACTTCCGCGCCTGCGGCAATGACCGGCTTGTCCGGGAGCATGCGCTCCATTATGAAGTTCTTGAGCGAAAGGAGGTGCCAGGGGTACTTGAGGGTCGGCTGGTAGCCTTCGACTTTGGCACACAGCACCTTGCCTTCTGACACAAGCATCGCAAGGGCCTTCTCGAAAGAATAATGGTCCACGGGCGCTTTCCTCAGCACCGAGACGAACTTTTGCGAGAGCAGGTAGGTGCTCACTATGCGCAACCCCGCGTGGGACTCCTTGGGCTTCTCCTCTATTGCTGTCACTTTGCCCGCGTCCCCGACGCGCACCTCGCCGTACTCGGAAACGTCAGGCACCTGCCTGCAGCAGATTGCTGCGTCGCACGCTCCGAGCGCCTTGAGCGCGGCGTAGTTTTCGCCCGCGTTCACCGCGTGGCCGCTCGCAACCACGAAGGGGCCCGAAAGCTTGTCTGCAATCCTGAGTATCTCCGAACCCATGCCATCCTGCGAGCCGGACTCGACCACTTCGACCTTCACGCCGGGAACCGAGAGCGCGGCTTTCCTTGCGCCGTCTGCATCGCGGCCAGCTACCACTATGACCTGCTCGTTGATGCCGCTTGCTGCAATGCTCTCCATAGTGTGCGCAAGCAGTGTCTTGCCGCAGACTTCGTAGAGCGCCTTGTGCTTTTTGCTTGCCAGTGGCCACATGCGCGAGCTTGCGCCTGCCGCGAGGATTACCGCCTTCATCTTGGACCCACCAGGGACATTACTGTTGAAGCGATTTTATTTGCGTCGTGCCGGGCCATCCCGTTGACGTTGGAGAGCAGGTCGCAGGAGATTAACTCGTAGCCTGCAAAGTCCGGGGCTTTTGCGGCCACCTGCGAAGCGCCTTCCCTCGCGTACTTTGCCTGCGTGTCCTTTGAGAATGCGGTCGAATTCACGATTACCGCATCCATTTTGCATCCCGCGTACTTTTCGATCTCAGTAACGAAGTCGCGGCCGGAAAAGCCGTCGGTCTCGCCGTGCTTTGTCGCAAGCGGGAGCACGAACACCTTGCGGGCCCTGCTTGAGCAGATTGCCTTTGTCATCCCTGAAACAAGGAGGTTGGGAATGATGCTGGTGTAAAGGTCTCCCGGGCCGATGACGATGAGGTCGGAGTCCCGCACCGCCGCAATCGCCTTAGGCGAAGCTTTTGCCTCTGGCCGCAAGAAGACGCGCCTGATTTTTGGCCGCTTGCCGCTTGGGATGTCGATGTTGGTCTCGCCTTCGACTATGCTGCCGTCCGCAAGCTCGGCGCAAAGCTCGGCCTTGTCAAGGGTGACTGGGATTACATTGCCCGTGATGTCAAGCATCCTGCCCGCCTCGTCGATTGCCTTCTCGAAATCGCCCGTTGTCTTTTCAAGCGCGGTCAAAAAGAGGTTCCCGAAGTTGTGGCCCGAAAGCGAGGAGCCGTCCCCGAAGCGGTAGTTGAACAGGTCAAGCATCAGCTTGGGGGAATTGGAAAGGGCAACGAGGCACTGCCGCACGTCGCCCGGCGGGAGCACGCCCAGCTCGGTGCGAAGCCTGCCCGAGCTTCCACCCGAGTCGGTCATCGTCACTATCGCGTTAATCTTGACTGGCTGCTTCTTCAAGCCCTCAAGGAGCGTGAAGCGTCCGCTGCCGCCGCCTAGGACGGTGACTATTGGAAGCCCCCGCTTGCTTGGCGGCTTGCCTTGTTTTGCCCCTGCATTTGGTTTGCTGCCGATTGCAACTGCTTTCGTTCCTGCCATAAAAACCATCACTTCACCGTAACCGACTTTGCCAAGTTGCGCGGCCTGTCGGGGTTGTTCTTTCGGAGCACCGCAGTGTGGTATGCAAGGAACTGCAACGGTATTGAAAACACGAGCGGGAAATGGTGCTCCGAGACTTTTGGGACTTCGATGAGCTCGTTGAATGCGGCATTCGGCTCGTCCGAGCACCCGATTACGAACGCGCCGCGCGCAGCTGTCTCCATCACGTTGGAGATGGTTTCCGCGTGCGTGAAGTCGCTGGGGCAAATCGCGATTACCGGCGTTCCCTTCGAGATTAATGCAAGAGTGCCGTGCTTGAGCTCGCCTGCCGCCATGCCCTCGGCGTGGATGTAGGTGATTTCCTTGAACTTGAGCGCGCCCTCAAGAGCAGTCGGGAAGTTGGGTCCGCGCGCGATGAAGTACGCTGCAGGCTCCTTTGCAAGGCGGATTGCGAGCTTCTTGGCAACAGCATCCCAGCCTGGAAGCGCTTTTTCAAGAATCTTGGAGACCTCGTCGAGCTTTTTCTTCTCTTCGTCCTTCTTTCCGACAACCGCGGATGCAAGCAAATAGAGAAGGGAGAGCTGGGCCACGAAGGTCTTGGTTGCGGCGACGCCGATTTCGGGCCCGCAGTTTAGGTGCAGCGCGCAGTCCGAGATTCGGTCGAGGCTCGAGCCAACCACGTTGGTTATGGCAAGCACCTTTGCGCCGCGCGCCTTTGCAATCTTCACTCCCTCGAGCACGTCGGCAGTCTCGCCGCTCTGCGAGACTGCAATTACAAGCAGGTCGTCGTCAACTATGTTCTTTGCGATGTAGGGGAACTCGCTTGCAACGACCACTTCGCAGAACTTCCCGCCGATGCGGTTGAACAGGTAGCGTCCGACAAGCGAGGCGTGGCGCGAGGTGCCGCACGCCACGAAGACAACCCGGTTTTCGCGCACCAGGCGGGCCGCCTTCTCAAGCGCCGCTGGCTCCTGCATCGCGGCAAGACGTATGGCCTTGGGAGATTCGTAGATTTCCTTGAGCATGAAATGCGGGAACTCCAACTTGTCGGAAAAGACCGCGCCCTCGCCGAAGGCGATGGGCTTGCGGTCAATCAGCTTCCCAGTCGCCAGGTCGAAAACGACTATGGAGTTTTCCTTCAGCACCGCAAAGTCGCCGTCCTCCAGGAAGACGCCCTGCTTCGCGTGCTTTGCGAGGGGGACCGGGTCGCTTGCAGCTGCCGCAAAACCATTGCCTGCAGCAAGCACGAGCGGGGTCTGGTTCTTTGCAACGACAAGGGTGTCGGGCGAGCCTTCGAAAGCCGCGAGGATTGCATAGCTTCCCGCAAGCCGCCTGAATGCAGCCAAGGAGGCCTCTACGAAACCCGTTGACCCGAGGTTTTCCTCTATAAGGTGGCTGATGACCTCGCTGTCAGTCTGTGAGGAGAAGGTGTGGCCGCGTTTTGACAGCTCGGAGCGGAGCTCCTGGAAGTTCTCGATGATTCCGTTGTGCACTATCGCGACCTTCCCGGTGCAGTCCGCGTGCGGGTGCGCGTTGGCGTCGGAGACGCCGCCGTGGGTCGCCCAGCGCGTGTGGGCTATTGCCAAGGTGGAGACTGAAAGGTCTTCCTTGCCGAGCTTCTTTTCAAGCGCGGACACGTCGCCGACGGTCTTCACTATGCGTATCTTGCCGTTGCCCGACAGGAACCCGATTCCTGCCGAGTCGTAGCCGCGGTACTCGAGCGTGCGCAGGCCCGAAAGGGCATTCGACGCCGCGTTGTTTCCAATGAACCCGGTTATCCCACACATGATGAATCGCCAAGACGGAAAGAACATTCTGCACGCCGGGGCATATAAACGCCCCTGAGGCAAAAACTAAAACTTGGTTCATTTTTTTGATAAAAACTTAATAAAACAATAGAATAGTTATAAATTCATTCAAAATAAAGGTATTTGCAGGGCAGCGGGCAACGGGACGCCCCCCGCCCAAAACAGGAGATATTGCCATGGCCGCAACAAGACAGCCGGTTTCATCCGCACGACAACCCCCTTTCCCGCAGGCGACCCTTTTCGTAAACGAGGAGGGCTATTCCTCCAAGCTTGCGGACTTCGCACAGGCCTCGGCGCTTTCCAAGGACAGGCTTGAAATCCTGCGGCTCCTTGCCCGGGAGCCGATGTACCCGGCCGAGATCGCGCGCGAACTTCGGCTTCCGGAGCAGACGGTATATTACCACATGAGAAGCCTGGTCTCCGCGCAGCTCGTCGAAATCAGCTCCGAGGAGCAGAGGCAGGGCGGAACCGCCAAGAGATACTCGTTCCCGGCAGACTCGCTTTCGGTGCTCCTGTCGGACAGGAAGGCGAAGAGCGCCCGCATAACGCGGCAAAAAAAGGTCCCGGGTTTCTTCGAGCCGTTCGTGAGAAACGGCCTGTTCGACGCGAAGATGGTGGTCGGCTCGCCTGACCCTCACGGGCCGTACCGCTCGCGCGGCTCGGAATTCTGCGCAACCGAAGTGGCCATGTACCTCGGCGGGTTCTGCTCCTTCGAATACCCGCTCTATTACCTGGACACCGAGCTGTCCGAACAGCAGCGGAGGCACAACCTGGTTGCGCTTGGGGGGCCCAAGGTGAACACGCTTGTAAACGACGCGAACGCGTCACTGCCCATCCGGTTTGACAAATCGGACTTCTCCATCTACTCCTCGCTTTCCAAGAAAAAGTACACCGAGGACGTGGGGGTGGTGGAACTCGTACAGAACCCGTTCAACCCAAAAAGCAGGCTCCTGGTCATTGCGGGAAGCAGCCACCACGGCACGCGCATAGGGGTCCTTGGCCTGCTGCGGCACCAGCGCGAGTTTGCGAAAGGCAACGCGTTCGACTCCTCGGTGATGGCAAAGGTGATTGCGGGCTTCGACGAGGACTCGGACGGGATAGTCGACACTGTCGAAATCCTTGAATAAGAAAAAAAATTGGGCAGGAACCGGATTGCCTCGGACGGTTCCGTGCTTGTTGGTAGTGGATGGGTAGTGGAAGGCAGGAAATGCCAGGTTGCCTGAAGGCGTCACGCACCTTCCACTATGCGAATGTTCGCGAAATAGTTTTCCAACGCCAAGGTATATAACCGGATAGTCCGGCTTTTCCGAAATGGAAAAAAAATAGGAAAGGTTTTTCTATTTTTGCAAGTTTTGTATAGTAAGGTGCAACTTTTTTTGCACAAACGTTAAACCGGAAGTTGATTCGATGACGCTGCACGACGGCCTTGACGAGAAGGACATGCGCCTGCTGTACCTGCTTGACACCGACTCGCGCATCAGCAACGCCGAGCTTGCGAAGCGCGCCGGGATGTCGTGCGAGGTCGCCCGCTACCGCGTGCGCAGGCTGGAGAAGGCGGGGATAATCAAGCAGTACTTCACGCTCATCGACGTGTCGCGCCTCGGGTTCATGTCTTTTCGTGTGTATATCAAGATGCAGAGCCTGCAGCCGGACTTGGAAAAATCCTTCACCGGTTACCTGCGGGAGCGGCCCGACGTGGGCTGGTTCACGTACGTGCAGGGCCAGTGGGACCTGGTTCTCATCGTGTGGGAGCGCGACATCTACGGCTTCGAGGCGTTCTGGCTGGACTTCGTGCAGCGCTTCGGCGGCCACATCGAACGGCACTGGACGTCGATATTCCTGCAGTACGTCCACTTCAACAAGCGCTTCCTGGTCCCCACCCAGGCCAAGCTGCGCGTGTACACCGTCGGACAGAGCAAACAGGAAAAAATCGACGAGCTTGACTGCAGGATACTGCGCGCGCTCTCGGAGGACGCGCGCTGCCCGCTGCAGAAGCTCGAGAAGAAGCTCAAGCAAAGCTACAAGGTCATCGCATACCGCATCCGCAGGCTCGAGAAAAACGGGGTGATACTGGGCTACCGCGCGTTCATAGACTACTCCAAGATTGGTTTCAGCTACTACAAGGTGCTGTTCTCGCTGCACAACGTCAACGCGGCGGACCTGGCCCGGCTCGAGCAGGCGGTGACCAAGATGCCGAACGCGGTGTACATAGACAAGACCATCGGCGGTGCGGACTTCGAGGCCGAGTTCCAGTGCAAAGGAAGCGGCGAGATGCGCGCGATAGTGGACGAGATAAGGCGGGACGTGCCCAACCTCATCCGCAACGTCGAGACGCTGGAATACTACCACGAGGCGAAGATCTGCTACCTGCCGCCGCTGGATGACGGGATGACCAAGAAGAAAAAATAGCGGCCGGCGAAACCGCCAGCAAAGGAAAAGAAAAACGGATTAAAACAAAAGAAAAAAAGAAGAAAAAGAAACGAACCTGCCCGCGACCGCTTATGCTACCGGCAGGTCGAACGTGTACTGCATCTTCGAAAACCTGTTGCGCAGCGCGAGGACCTCGTCCTTGCAGTTCTTGTCCTCGATGAGCGCCTTGCGGAATATAACCGCGAGTTCGCCGAAGTCGCCTTCCTTCATTCCCCAGCGCGTCATCTCCTGCACTCCGATGCGCACCCCGCTCGGGTTTGAGACCTTGTTGCCCGCGTCGAACGGCAGCAGGTTGAAGTTGAGGATGATGTTGCTCTCCTCAAGCTTGTTGGCTGCCTGCTTCCCGCCGCCCTGGGGCGTCATGTCAACCATGACCTGGTGCGACTGGGTGTAGCCGAACGCCTCGGCCTGCACCGCAAAGCCTTCCTTCGCAAGCGCAGCTGCGAACGACTTGGCGTTCTTGGTGACCTGCGTCGCGTAGGCCTCTCCGAACTCGAGCATCTCGGCAAAAGCGATTGCAAGCGCGGGGAAGCGGTGCAGGTGGTAATTTGAGAGCACTCCCGGGAACACGTAAGGCCTGTAGCGCTTCCACTGGTCCTCCTCCATGTTCGCAAGCATTAATCCTCCCTGCGGGCCGAAGAAGGTCTTGTGAGTCGAGGACACCATTATGTCCGCGCCCTCTGCAAGCGGCTGCTGGAACTTCTTGCCAGCGACGAGGCCGAGCACGTGCGCGGCATCATATGCCACGGTCGCTCCCTGGTCCTTGATTACAGGAGCAAGCTCCTTTACCGGCTGGGGGAAGAGGAACATCGAGCACCCGAAGATTGCAAGCGAGAAGCGGTTGCGGATGTCCTTGCCCGTCTTCTCGATTGTCTTCTTTGCCGCGTCCACGTCGATGTGGTAGCCGTCCTCGGTAGTCGGGAACGAGATTTGGTTGTTGCCCAAGAGGCCTACTGCGCCCATCTTGTTGTGGGAGATGTGGCCGCCGCCGGAGGCGGAGTTGGAGATTACGGTGCTGGTGGGCTGGGTGAACATGCGCACCATCGCCATGTTGGCAACGGTTGCCGAGATGGTCTGGCAGTTAGCCATCTTTGCGTTGAAGAGCTTCTTGGCAAGCTCGTTGCAGATGGGCTCAATCTCGTCAACGTATTTCGTTCCGTTGTAGAAGCGCTTCCCCGGCTCGCCTTCTGCGTAACGGTGGGAAAAGTCGGACTGGTACGCCGCGTCAACCAAGGGCGACGTGACGTTTTCGGAGGCTATCAGGTTTATGCACTCCTTCTTCCGCCACTGGTTCTGCTTTTTCACGATTCCCTGGACCTGACCGACTACCTTGCTGTACTCGCCCATATTCCGCTCGCCCCCCAAAAAAACCTATAATGAAAACCAGATTTGCAAAGTAATTCTTGGCCTGCACATTTTTATTTTGTCGCTGGCAAAAACAATCCACGCCCGGTTGGGCAAAATCAACGAAAGGTTTATACGGAATGGAAGGGCAAGAAGGGCAGGAAAGGCAGCCGGAAAAGCCGAAGGCGCCGCAATGGGCCATTACTCCCCAGCCGGCGGAAGCATCCAGGCAGGTTGCCGCAGTGGCGCAGCAGGCAATAGCCACGCGGCCGAAGCAAAAGGCAGAAAAGCAGGATGCACAGGAGGCAACAGCCGTCCAGCCCGCCCAAAAGCCGGCTGAAGCAAAAAAGGAAGCAGTTGCAAAAGGCCCGAAGCCGAAAATCACCTATGACGACTTCGCAAGGCTCGACCTGCGCGTCGCAAAAATACTTGACGCGGAGCCGGTTGCAGGCTCGGACAAGCTCCTCAAGCTCAAAATCAGGGTCGGCACCGAGGAACGCCAGCTGGTTGCCGGCATCGCGCAGCACTACGCCCCGGACGAGCTGCTTGGGAAGAAAATCATAATCATCGCAAACCTCGAGCCGCGCAAGATTCGCGGGGTGGAGTCGAACGGGATGCTCTTGGCAGCTGCAAAGGAAGAGGACGGCAAGCTCGTGGGATTGTGCCTTGCAACTGTTGACGACGCCGAATTCCCGGACGGCTCCGCGCTCTCCTGAACCCCTTGCCTGAAATTCACCGGAAATCCGGTCGAAAACCGCTTTTTATCCCAAACCCAGACGCACTATTGTGGAAAGCCAGCTGGTAATAGGCATCGACGACCGGGAACTGCGGAGCGCCACTGCAAGAAGCCTCTACGAGCGGGGCTGCAGGTTCGACTCCCGGCGCCTTGCAGTCGGCGACTACGTGGTAAGCGGACGCTGCTGCATCGAGCGCAAGAACGACTCGGACTTCGAGCAGAGCATAATGGACGGCAGGCTCTTTGCGCAGGCAAAGGAACTCTGCACGGAGTATGGCGCGCCGATAATCGGAGTTGTGGGAAGCGGCTTTTGCAGGCTCGACCGCAAGGCAATCCGCGGCGCGCAGGCAAGCCTGGCAGTTGACTTCCGGATTCCCGTTTTCTTCTTCCCTACCGAGGAGGAGTTTGCCGAGTTCGTCTTTGCGCTTGCGTTCCGCGAGCAGGCAACCGGGAACGGGCCGCCGAGGATGCAGACTGCGAAGAAGGAAATCCCCCTTGCTGACTTGCAGCAGCTTGCAGTTGAGTCCCTGCCTTCAATAGGCCCGGTTCACGCAAAGGCGCTGCTCTCCAGGCTCGGCTCGGTTGCGAACGTGTACAACGCCACTGTTGAGGAGCTGACCCAAGTCGAGGGCGTCGGGAAGGTGCGCGCGGAAAGGATGAGAAGGGTCATTGACGCGGAGTACGGGGACTTTGAAGGAAAAGAAGTTGGGGGAAAAGCAACGATGACCACCGCAGCAATAGCAACGACCGCGCCAACAACGACCCCCGAATCAACAACCCCCTCCGGCGTCAATTGACGCGAAAAACCCTGGCGTCGCCTGAATCGAATATGAGGTCAAGCCGCGTTGAGTTGCCCGGTGAGAGGAACGTCCTTGCGAATGCGTTCCTGTCGCCATCAAAGACGCTCCTGGTCTTGTTGTCAAAGTACAGGTAGCCCGCGCCGTATTTCCTTGCAATCAAGTCAACCGTTGAGGCGCTGCCGGTTGTGAACAGGAGCTGCACGTCGGTCACTTTCTCGTCAAGCTTGGGCTCGAACTCGAAATAACCGTCAACGACTACCTGCTTCTTGGAGATTTCCGCAAGCGGGTGCCCGCGGTCCCACAAGGCGACCACCGGCGCCTGGGGGAGGCTCGACAGGTATGCAAACCCCGCAAGCTGCTGGCCTGAATACTGGCCGGACTGCACGTTGAGAGCGCAATAGAGCGAGGAGAGCGCGGCGATGCCGCACACTGCCCACAATAGTGGCGCGAACCTC
>JBAYMJ010000021.1:0-21431 GCA_041663565.1 Candidatus Micrarchaeia archaeon
ATGGACGGCAGGACCGGGGTCTTGATTGCGGCTGGCGCGATAATACTCGTCATCATCATAGCCGTAGCCGCGCAGTCGGGCACTGACACGGGGATTTCGGGCACGCCCAACGGGCAAATAACCAAGGAAATGTGCGAGAATGCCAAGGGCAACTGGAACGAGTGCTCCTCCGCTTGCCGAAACCTCGGCCCGGACCAGTCCTGTATCCAGGTGTGCGGCCAGGAGTGCGAGTGCGGGGGGTTTGCCGGGTTCGGCTGCCCGGAAGGCTACGCGTGCATGGACTACTTCCCGAACAACGAGACGCCCGACGCGATGGGCGTGTGCAGGAAGCGATGAGGCTGCTTGCGGAAGACAGCAGGGGGCAATACTTTCGCTTATTCGGCGCTCTTTGGAAGGAGGCTGCTCTTCTTAATCCACCAGTACACCACGTAGACCGATATCAGGGTGGAGCCTATCAGGATTGCCAACAGCCACCACAGGTCCTTTGGCGTCATGTTGAACGCCGGGTTGGACAGTACAGTTGCAAGGGTGTTTGGCACCATGACCGCGGTACCTATGAGCGCAAGGTAGGTTGCGAGCATGGCAAGCTTGTTGTTGAGTATCTGCAGCTGGTTGTTGTAGATGCTCTGCAGGACCTCCAGGCCCGATGCGAGCACCTCGGAAAGGTGCTCGGCGAGCCCAATCTGGCCGTTCACGTCCGAGGCGAGGCCGCCAATCCTGCGAAGGAGCTTGGAGTCGTCGGTGAGGAGCTCGGCGTCGCCGTAGCGCAGGTTGTTGATGACCTCGAGGGTGGACCAGAGGGCGTTGAGGTAGGATATGAGCGCGTGCTTCATGTTGTAGATTTCCGGGCCGAGGATGTGGCGCGGCGTGTTTGTGTCGGAGAGTATCTTGCTCAGGTGGTCGCCGTGCGTCTCAATCTCGCGCAGGTGGTCGAAGTTGCGGTCGTTGTTCTCGTCAATGAGCCGCACAAGAAGGTGCGTTATCTTGTCCTTCTGCTTTGCCTTGACCGGGATTTTCCGCATGAACGAGTCGGAATAGCGGCGCAGGCGCACGAACCTGCGCACCCCGGCGCCGTGGATGGTAATCATGAAGTTCTTGCGGATGAGTATCAGGAGCGGCGAGGTTACGACGTCGAAGCCCTCGACGAGCACAGCCGGGAGGAGCAGGCCGAGCTCGTCGTCGAAGTCCTCGTACCCCGACATCGACTCGTTGAGAAGTGAGTTCAAAAGCGATGGCGAAAAGCCGAGAGACGTCGCGACCTCGAAGGCCTCCTTGTCGAAGTGCTCGGTGCAGTGGTCTATCCAGGTGACGCTTGCCTTGTTGATTATCGGGATGAACGCTGAAGGCGTGTCGCCGCCCTGGCGGTAACGCTCGCCGTTAGGGTACATCGCGCTGCAGAACGAGGTCTGCTCGTAGATGCCGCGCGCCTCGGCGCCTCCCTGCTTGGGCTGGGGAGCCTGGACGGCCCCCTTGCCATGCCGCTTTGCCATAGGACTCAACGTGCCTTGCTTTTGATATAAGCGTTGCGCTGGTTGCGAATATAAAACCGCCCGGAATTGCGGACGCGGAAAGAAAAAAGCGGGGAGGCTGGAACTAGGCCGACGCGGCCTTGAGCGCGCCAAGCACGTCCGAGTCGGCAACGTTTCGCGCAACAAGCGGCCGTCCGATTGACTTGAGGAGCACGAGCGTGATTTCGCCTGCGCGGTTCTTCTTGTCCGACTTCATCTTCGCAAGCAGTTTTTCGGGGTTTTGCGATATGGCTGTCGGAAGCCCAAAGGACAAAAGCAATTCCCTGACCCTTTGGACGTCCCCCTCCGCAAGCCCGGACGCCTTGGCCGATGCGTGCGCAGCCGCAACGATTCCCATCGCGACCGCGTCACCGTGGCGGACCGAGTAGCCCGACTCGGCCTCGATTGCGTGGCCGAACGTGTGGCCGAAATTGAGCAGCATCCGCGAGCTTTCGGGCGTATTGTGGATGGACTCCCGCGGGTCCTTCTCAACCGCCTTGGCCTTCACCTTGAGCGCGGCCTCGACTGCGGCGCCCAGCGCCTGCGGGTCGCGGTCAAGTATTCTCTGCGCGCCTGACTCCAAAAGCGCAAAAAGCGACTCGTCGCCTATGCACGCGGCCTTCGCGATTTCCGCAAGCCCCTGGCGGTATTCCTCGGCAGGAAGCGTGCCAAGCGTGGAAAAGTCGATTATGACGGCGTCAGCGGGGTGGAAAGTGCCGACTATGTTCTTGCCGTCCAGGTTCACCCCGGTCTTTCCGCCCACCGAACTGTCCACCATCGCAAGCAGCGTCGTGGGCACCTGCACTATGGGAATGCCCCGCATGTAAGTCGATGCCGCGTATGCCGAGACGTCGCCAAGCACCCCGCCGCCAACCGCGACCAACGCGGAGTGGCGGTCCAGGCCAGCCAGTTTCATCTTCAAAAGGAGGTTGGTCGCGTTCTCCACGTCCTTGCTCTTCTCGCCGTCGTCGATGCATATTTTCTCAAACGCAACACCGGCCTTTCTCATCGAACCGATGACGCGGCTTGCAACGGCCTCGGTGTTCTTGGAAAAGACCACGGCCACCTTGGAATAGCCGTTCTCCCTGCAGATGCCTGCCGCATCCTCCACCGAAGCGCCGACGCAGACTGTCGACAGGTGCGGCTCGGTTCTTGTCTGCACGAAAAGCTTGGGCAACGCAACACAATCCTCCTTTTACATCGAACGTCCCACTGCGCCTGCTACTGCTGACACCTGCGACATAAGGATGCGGAAGTCAGCTGGCGTGAGCTGCTGTGCCTTGTCCGAAAGCGCGGTATTTGGGTGCGGGTGCATCTCAACCAGCAGGCCGTCCGCGCCAGCTGCTATTGCAGCGCGCGACATCGGGGTCACAAGCGAGTACACTCCTGTCCCGTGCGACGGGTCCACTATCACCGGAAGGTGGGTCATCGATTTGAGCAGGGGCACGCTGTTCAGGTCAAGCGTGTTCCGAGTGTCGGTCACGAAGGTGCGGATTCCGCGCTCGCAAAGGACCACGTTGGGGTTGCCCTCGTTGAGTACGTACTCCGCAGCAAGGAGGAACTCGGTCAGCGTCGCAGCGCACCCGCGCTTGAGTATCACCGGCTTTTCACTCCTTCCGGCTGCACGGAGCAATTCGAAGTTCTGCATGTTGCGCATCCCTATGCGTATCATGTCAACGAAAGGCTCGACCATCTTGATTTGGTCGGTGTGCAGCACCTCGGTCTCCAAGAGCATCCCAGTCTCGTCGCGCACCCGCTCAAGGATGCCCAGACCCGCAAGCCCGATTCCCTGGTATCCGTACGGCGAGGTGCGCGGCTTGAACAGCCCCGCACGCAGGATTTTCGCTCCGGAATCCTTTGCCGAGATTGCGGCGTCCATCAGCTGGTCCTCGCTTTCAATCCCGCATGGCCCGGCTATGACAACGACTTTCTGGCCGCCTATTTGCACGCCATCGCCGCCGACACGCACTATCGTGTCGTGGCCCTGGTACTGCCTGGATGCGAGCTTGAACGGGTGCTTCGCCTTCTCTACGGACTCCACGCCCGCAAGGGCCTCAAGCCCGACCGGGCACAGCGAGTCGTCGCCTACGAGCCCTATTGTCACCGCCCCCGTTGCGGAGAGTATCTCCTTCGTGCGCAGGCCTGAGCGTTCTGCGGAGTCCTTGACGCGCATGATTTGTTCGGTATGCGCGCCGTTTTTCATCTTTACCAACATTTTCCTTACCTCGTTTGCTGTTCTTTGTCCTGGTAGGGAAAAACCCGGAAGGAAAGCTGGCCCCAAGCCAAGCGACATGGTCTAGTTTGGTCTTGGGAAAATCCGGACGCGTTTTGAGTTGCCGACCCAAAGCGCGAAAGGCAGGAAAGTCCAGTTGAACTCTCTGCCCTAGGCAAAGTAGAAATAGAAATATCCAAAGCGCAAGCTGGACGGGGCGGGAACCGCTACGATGCCGATTGAGCTTGCCATAAGGATAAGTAGAGTGTGGCCTGCTGTTTATAATTTTAATGATTGGTGACGTGCGGGTGTGAGGAGGTATTATTTGCCCGGCCGGGCCTTCATGGCCTGCGGCTTTTCCTCGCCGTATCTTGCATTCTCCTTTTCGCGCTTTTGCGCAAGGTCCCACGCATCAATCATGCAGCCCGGATAGGTCCTGTTGTGGTAGACGCGGTTATGCAGGTCCTTTGGGGATAGTTCCTGGCGAAGGCCGGCAACCAGGCTCCGCGGAAGCGCAAACGCCTTTCCTTTGACTGCGGCAAACCTGCTCGCGGGAATGAAGTAGGTGGCTTCGCGGCCAACGGTTATCGACTGCGGGTAGCGCGCGGCAAGCTGCCGTCCAGTACAGCCTGAAACTTCCTTGGGGTAAAGGCTGCTGAACTTTTCCAAGACGACCTTTTCGTCAGGCGCCAACCGAGCCGGCATGTGCGCGTTCTCGATGCGCACCATGCCGCCCCAAGCGGCTACCGGTGGTTTTTTCGTCCCAAGCCCCTTGGATGCAGCCATAGTCCAACACCTAACGCTCTTTTGGAACGGTTGTTTTTTAACCGGTTGCTAGAGCGAAAATCGCTAATGCACCGATTTAAATTCGTGGAAAACGAAATAGTATCAAGGGAAAAATTTGCCCGAAAACAGGGGAGATTCGAATGATTGAATGGATTGTCATTGGGATTATTGTAATCATTGCGCTGCTTGCGTTCTACTACTACAACGCGCTGGTCGGCCTGAACAACCAGGCGCAGGCGGACTGGAAGCTCATCGAGCCGCTGCTCCAGCAGAGGCTTGACACCATACCCAACCTCGTCGAGGTGGCAAAGCGCGTGATGAAGCAGGAGAAGGACCTCTTCACCGGAATCTCGAAGGCCCGCGAGGAGGCGCTCAAGGCAACTGGCATGGCAGGCAAGATGAAGGCCAACCAGAAGGTGGGCGCGCTGCTTGGGAACCTCTACGCAAGGGCGGAGGCCTACCCGGAGATGAAGTCCAACCAGAACATGCAGGTCGTGATGGAGCAGATTTCCGGCATCGAGGACAAGATAAAGTACGGACGCCAGACCTACCAGTACACGGTCCAGCAGTACATCAACATGACTACCATGATTCCCGGCTCGTTCTTCGCACAGATTTTCGGCTACAAGTCGGACAAATGGCCGTACTTCGAGGCTGACGCAGCCGCGAGGAAGGCGCCGGACGTTGCCAAGCTCCTGAAGGACTAGGCCCGGCATCGCTTCTTTCTTTTTCCTTCATCTTTTATTTCAACAACGGGTGTTCTCCAAAATGCAAAAACCCACACGCATAGAGCCAGACCCGCAATTCCGGACCAGCTTCCAGGCGGAGATAACGGGCAACAAGGTCAAGTCCTACGCGCTTGCCGCAATGGTCCTGGTGTTTCTTTGCGCGCTCATCTACGTGATTGCCCAGCTTTGGGACCCCGCGTACGCGGGCGTGTCAATCACCATCGGCCTGGTCTTTGTAGGAGTCTACATGTTCGCGTCCTACTATTACGGCGACAAGATAGTGCTCGCCTCCACGAACGCAAAGCCCATCAGCACCAACACGCAGAAGGGCGCGTTCATAGACAACGTAGTCGGGGGGCTGTGCATCGCGGCGCGCATCCCAAAGCCCAAGATTTACATGATTGAAAGCACCGAGATGAACGCGTTTGCAACGGGCCGCGACCCGAAACACGCGTCAATCGCATTCACGACGGCAATAGTGGACAGGCTGAACCGCAACGAGCTCGAGGGCGTGGCTGCGCACGAGCTTTCGCACGTCTCGAACTACGACATACGCTTCTCGATGATAGTGGCAGTGATGGTGGGGCTTGTCGCGATACTTGCGGACATACTCACGCGCTCGATGTGGTACGGAGGGGCGCGGGGAAACAACGACAACGACTCGCGCGGGGGCAACGGCCTGCTCCTCATAATCGGCATCGTGCTTGCCATATTCGCGCCAATCATCGTGCGCATAGTGCAGGCCTCGATTTCGCAGAAGCGCGAGTACCTCGCCGACGCGAGCGGCGCGCGGCTCACGCGCTACCCGGAGGGCCTCGCAAGCGCGCTTGAGAAAATATCCGGCAACAACAAGGGCAACATGAAGGTGAACGAGGCGGTGTCGCACCTGTTCTTCACCGACCCGGTCAAGTCCAACCTTGACGGCCTCTTCGCGACCCACCCGCCCGTGCAGGAGCGCATCAAAAAGCTCCGTGCAATGTAGGCGCCTCTTTTTCCGGCAGGCAAATCCATCACATCCCCCCTCCCCCGTCGCTACGGCAGCGTTTTATTGCCTAGGCAAGTAATGCACTGGGTAGCCACATGGGGCGTAGGGAGATGATGGAATGGATAGATACCTGATGCCAATATTTGCCATCGCGATGCTTGCGGTTTTTGCGCTGCCTGCGTATGCGATGGAATCCAACGTGCCGCCTGCGCCGGATGTCAACGTTACGCCGATACTGGCCGCAGCCCCAAACGGCACCGAACCCGGACTGCCGCCCATGCCGGGCGAGAGGCCTGCCATGAACGGCACCCCGACAGGGACCCGCTTCAACGGGACTGCGCAGGCCAACGGCACCGCAATCCTGCCAAGTACCCGCGCGCAGGCGATACGCGACAGGGTAGTGAACGCAATCAACGGCACGATGCGCGAGATGATTAACGCCTCAAACGTGAAGGCGCTCGTCGCACAGAGGGTGAAGGAATTCGACGACGCAAAGCACCTCGCCTTGACAACGCCGATGAACGACACGCAGGCGTTCATACTCCAGGTAAAGGATTTCGCGGACACGCTCAACGCGACGCAGCGAAATCAGTTCAACCAGATGGTGTTCGGGTTCCTCAACCAGAGCATGGACAACCGCATCGGCGTGGCCAACAGGTTCGGGACGCGGGGGACTGACAATGCCACGATAGAGGCGTACATAAACTCCACTGAGCAGCTCAAGGCACAGATTGCAGCAGCAAACTCCACGAAACAGCGCCGCGACCTGGTGCTGCAGGCCAACAGGCAGTGGGCCGAGTTCAAGAAGGACGTCGTCAAGGAAGCCGCGCGCGACCGCATACTGAACGCAACGGACAAGGCGCAGGCGGCGCTTGGCAAGCTGGACGCGATAATTGCGAACCTTGCCCAGAACGGCACCGACACTGCCAAGCTCGTGAACATTTCCGCACGCGTGCAGCTCCGCATCACTGCGGCCAGTGAGCAGAACATCACGCTGCGCCAGGCCGAGTGGAGGCTTGCATACGCACGCGATGGGCTTGCGCACCTTGCGGCGCAGGTCAAGCGCGCGGTGAAGGCAGAGGCCGTCGAGGACCTGCAGGAGCAGGCCGAGCCTGCTGGGCTTGACGTCGAGGACGCCGTAGAGACCGGACCGGTTGCAACGACAATGCCGACAACGGTGGCTAATGCCACCGCGTCGCAATAGGAGGGTGATGACTATATGAACAAGGCAATTCTCTTTGGGATAATCGCAGTCGTCGCACTCTTCGCCGCAGGCTGCGTCAACCTGGGCGGGCAACCGACTGCGACGCCGCAGGCAAGCGTCGCGCCGACAGCCTCGGTCGCTCCGGGAGTGACGGACGCGCAGGTCAACGTCGCAATCGGCGACGTGGACAAGGCCCTTGCCGAGATAGACAACGTCACCAACGAGCTTTCGACCATCAACAGCCAGGACGTGAACGCGAGCGTCACTGATGCAGTAGGCTGAAGGGAAAGGCGTCCCTTTTCATTTTATTTTTCTTTTTTAGAATCAGCGGATTTTCATTCTGGCCTTTTTCTCAAATTCTTTCTGCGATAGGAGTTTCTGCTTCCCTGAGCGCACTTCCGCCATTATCCTACGGGCTTCTTGCGCATCCTCCTCGTCTTCCATACGCTCAAGGAGTCGGTACTTGTTATCAAGCTCCATCAAGCCGAGGATTATGGCGCTGGTCTTTGTCCGAGCAAGGCCCGCAAGGATTGCACCATCCATGATTTTTTCAGGCACGCCACCCAATTTCACATTCATGTTCATAAATATCACAATAAGTAGCATATAAAATAGCATATAACTGTTTCGGATGGGGGATTGCTGCCGAATCAACAAAAAATTCAAGGGAGTTAAACGGGGACAATAACAAGGGCAGTCTGCCAAAGATGCAGATGGGAACATTGTCAGGCGGGATATGGTTGTGGGCTGCGGCGTATACTGAAGAATTCGCCAAGTCGCTCTGCCGATTGGACATGCCAACCAAACGGATAGTCGGCAAGCGGATAAGAAAAGTCCTTGAAAACCCGCAAAGGGGAAAACCGATTTTGGGCGAACCTGACACTTTTGCGGAACGGTTCGGTCACTATCGCATGATATACCGGATAAAACCAGGACGGCAGGTAATATTTGTAAGGGTCGGAAAGCGCGATGCAGTCTACCGCTCATACGACTAGGCGGAAAAAAAGGATTAGTAGTCACCCAAGCTCCTCTGCTTCTTCTCCAGGCCGGTAATCCTGGCTTCGCCCTCCACTTTGTAGTCGAGCTTGCGCCACTCGCAGCCTTCCTTTTCGACGAACGACTTTGCATTCGGAGAGATTTCGGGCGAACAAAGTATGCCCCTGACTTTCCTGCTCTTGCGCTTCTGCAGTTCCCGCACGTAGCGGATGAGCTGGGAGGCGGCCGCAAGCCCCGCAGTGCGGCGCTTGAGCTCGACAACTACGATGTTGCCCTCCGAGTCCTCGGCAAGTATGTCAATCATCCCCTTTGCCAAGCCGCTTTCCTGCTGGAGCGGCACGAGGCCCGGCTCGATTACCGAAAGGTCGGTCATCAAAAGGTTGGACAGTTCGCGCTCCGTTCCCATTACCTTGATTTCGGCATCGTCGCGCACGTTGAACGAGTGGATGAACATGATTGACGAGAACTCGACCTCGATCTTTTCGTGCATCGGCTTGCTTCGCTCGGCTATTATGCACAGCTTGCCGGACTTGAGCGCTTCGCACCTTACTTTTGCGCCGGGACCCTGGTAGTTGATTGCGGTCATCTTCCTAGACTGGTGCACAAGGAAAGTGCCGTCGGACTTTATGATGATTACGCGGTCGCCCGCGCTTATCTTGGATGCCGCGCGGCCCTCGTAGCGCACGGTGCAGTTGCCGACCGCGATTACCATCCTGCCTTGGTTGAGTGCAGAATCAATTTCCTTCTTTGCGCAAGCCGCGTCGGGATGGTCGGAGTGGTTGCTGTCCAAGAAAGTATCGCCTTAAACTTTTATTTCGCCCTCGTCAGTCGTGCGTATCGCAACTTCGGACACGTTTTTCTTCGCGACCTGGGCAAGCTCAAGCAGGCGGTCCTTGGAAGGCGGCGAAATTGCGTTGAATAGCGGGTCGTTCATCTCCAAGTCGGAGCGGAACTGCTGGAGCACGTAAAGGTCGGCCCACGAGGCCTCCTTGGTTATCGCCGCGATGGTTTCGGGGTTGTCGGTGAAGCCGGGGATTATGGTGGTGCGCACCTCGCGGAACACATCCGGGCTGTTCTTGAGCACGTCCATCGAGCGTATGACCGACATCATCAGGTTGAGCGGGTTGGACTTCGTGCCGGTCATCTGCGAGTATTGCGAAGAGTCAAGCTTGGCCTTTACGTCAAGTGCGACGTAATCGACGTAGGGAAGCGCCTTTGCAAGGGCGTCGGGAAAGTAGCCGCAGGTCTCCACCTTGACCTTTGCGCCGTCCTGCGAAAGGAACTTGCACAGGTCGGTCACCGCAGCGGCCTGGTCGAAAGGCTCGCCTCCCGTGATGCACACCGCCTGCGCTGCGGCTTGCGTGCGGTAGTGGTCGAGGAAGAACTGGATGTCCTCGGGCTTCGTGTTCCTGCGCTCCATCAGGGCCGGGACGTAGCACCACGGGCAGCGCAGGGGGCAGCCGCCGAGGAATATCACCGTGCAGACCTTGCCGGGATAGTAGTCCGTCGAACCGTCGAGTATGCTCGAGTGGTAAAGTTGAGTTGCCATAGGGGTCTTCCCAACAGTTAACGGGACTAAACATTTTAACTGCTTGACCCGACCGGCCAGCGGGCCGGTTAAAAACCCGGATTGAGAAATTACTGCTATATGGCAAAGAATCCGGCAGGACTGTCCGTAATCATCCCCACCCTTGGAAGGCCGGCGGTGCTGCAAAAGTGCCTTGAGGCGGTTTACGCTTCGCTTGCAGAGTACGGCAAGAAGGACTGGGAAGTCATAGTGGTAAACAACGGCGAAAAACTGACCGGCGAGAACCACAAAGTCTGCGCAAGGTTCAAAGTCAGTGAAGTCCGGGTCAACAGGACCCTTGGCTCCGCTGGCGCAAGAAATGCAGGCATCGCAAAGGCCTCTGGAAAAATAATCGCAATATTCGACGACGACGCTTTCCCGCTTGTGGACTGGTTTTCAAACATCGTACCCCTTTTTGGCGACGAAAAAGTCGGCGCTGCAGGCGGGCTTGAGATTAGGAGGAAGAAAACCTCGGCGTTCAGCGCAGGCGTTCACGCAATCTGGAGAAAGGCTTTCCCCGAAGGCAAAATCTCCAAGTGGGGAAACGTAATTCCCATCCCCGACTCCGGGAATAAGACAATCCAAGTGGACCACCTGCACGGCTCCAACTTCGCTTTTTCAAGAAAGGCGCTTGAAAAAGTCGGCGGATTTGACGAGGTGTTCGTGGGCCATCACCGCGACGAGACCGACTTCCTCTACAGGATCAGGAAAGCGGGATTTCGTGTCCTGCTCAACCCCGCAACCGGCGCAAACCACGGCCTGGCCTCGATTGGCGGGAACGTGCCGCCTGAAAAGAAGAGGCAGTGGGCGTACTGGTACAACCGCAACAACGCGCTTTTCTTCTTCAAGGACGTATACGATGGCAACCCGCTGCACGCAGCCTCGTTCCTTTTGCTTGAGGCGGCCTACACGCTTTTCCGCACCGTCGCGCACGCAAACCTGTACTACGTCCTGAAGGCCAACGCCTACGTTGAGGGATGGATTCTTGCGCGGCAGGAAAGGAAGATGCTGGCAAGAAAGAAATAGCAAGGGAATATATCGCAGCTATTTTTCCAGACGCAAAACCCGATTAGGCTCCGGTCTCCTTCCAGATTATCTTCGCAGCTGCCTTGACCGTGTCAAGCGAATTGAGCTTGGGCTTCCATCCGAGCTTCGCCAGTTTCGCGCCATCGAGCATCACCTTGGGAACGTCCCCCGGCCAGCCGCGCGCGCCTCCTGTGAAACTGATTTTCGTGCCCTTGTAGCCGAATGCCGCGATGACCTGTTTTGCGATTTCAGCTACGCTTACCCAGTCGCGGTTTGCGATGTTGTAGACTTCCATTTCCGAGGGCATCTTGCCGAGCCGCTTGGACGCGCCGAACAGCATTGCATCCACGCACTCCTCGACAAGGATGTACGACTTGGTCTGCAAGCCGTCGCCTAGGACTTCGAGCTTGCCTGGGTCTTCTCGCAGCTTGAGCGAAAAGTCGTAGATTACGCCGTGGGTCGCCCGTGCGCCGACGACGTTTGCGAAGCGGTAGGCGATGCCTTTCATTCCGAACGTGCCGCAGTATGCCGAGAGGAAGCCCTCGCCTGCGAGCTTGGAAGCTCCGTAAAGTGAAATGGGGGTGGCCGGGCCGTAGTCTTCGGGAACGGGCACAACTCGCGGCTCGCCATATACTACCGAGGAAGATGAGAATACAATCGAAGGCACGTCTTTTTTCCGCGCCTGCTCAAGGAGGTTGTAGGTGGAAAGCACGCCCTGGTCCACCTCGATGCGGGTGTTGGTGATTGCAGCCTTGATGTCGGGGTTTGCCGCAAGGTGGTAGATTACCTTCGCGCCCGCAAGCTCGGCGGAATATTGTTCGGGCTTGAGAAGGTCGGCCTTGACGAACTTGAAGTTGGGCTTGCCCTTGCTGCGTGCCAGGAACTCAAGCCTGCCGCTTGCGAGGTTGTCTATGGCAACCACGTCGTTTCCCTCGGAAACAAGGCGGTCAACAAGGTGGCTTCCTATGAAGCCGGCCCCGCCGGTCACCACTATTTTCCCAGTTTTTTGCATAGGATAATGTTAGAATCCTCTAAGCTATAAAAGCCCTTTCGGCCTATTCAATAGGCTAATCACAATCTTGGTCCTACGCATGGCAAAGCTTTCGGTAATGCACTACCACCGCAACTATTCGCAGTCCGACGTGGGCGGGGTGGAGGCGTACATACGCACGGTGTGCGAGAACCTCCAGCCCAAGGCGCGCTTCTACGTGCTTGCTGACAGGCGAAGCGGCCAGAAGGCGCATGAGTATTACCCCGAGGCCGAGGTGTTCCGCGTGAACCCGCAGAGGCGCGAGGGCAGGATGATTTCAAAAGTAAGGGACATGATTACGGGCGAGCTTGCGAGGCAGAGGCAGCGCGCCAAGATTTTGAAGCAGGTCGATTACGACGTGCTGCACGTGCACGGCCCGGTGTGCTATTCCAATACCGTTTCAACGGGCCCGGTGTTCTATCCCTTTTACAGCAGGCAGGCCTGGCTTTCGACAAAAAAGCCTGTTGTGATGACGTTCCACGGGCTTGCCGAGTCCATCCTCAAGGAGCACTACCATAACGCAGCGCTCAACCCGTACTTCGACCTGTGGAAGAGGATTGAGAAAAAGAACATCGAGCGCGCGGACAAGGTCATCGTAGTAGACAAGTACGCCTACGACGAGCTGTGCGAAAGGCCGGGAATTGACCAGGACAAGCTCGAATTCGTGCTCAACCCGATTGACACGAAACTGTTTCGGCCCATCACAAAGGCCAGGGCCTGCGAGAAGCTCAACTCGATGCTTACAGTCTCGCTCGACCCGGACGTGCCGACGTTCTGCTATACGAACCGGCTTACCAAGGACAAGGGCGCGGAGCAGCTCCTGCGCCTGATTGACGGCATCCATGGAAGGTACCAGCTGCTGATTACCGGCAACGGGAAGTACCAACGAAAAATCGCGGAGAAGGCCCGCCGAAACCCGAAAATAAAATACCTTGGCGCAATCCCGGCAGAGATGCTTCCTTACGTGGTCAACGCATCCGACTTTACGTTCAACCCCACGCTCAACGCGGGCGCGCTCCGCGTCAACATGGAATCAATCGCCTGCCACCGGCCAGTCATCACGTTTGACGGCGGCGACAGGTACCCGCTTGTCAATGGCAGCACCGGGATAATCTACCGCGACGAGGACAGGCTTGCGCAGGTAGTGCAGGACGCAATCAATTCCAACGGCCTGAAAGTCGAGGGCAGGAAGGCGGACTACGACAGGGCGACCAAGCTCTTCGACTCGAAGGGCGTATGCAGCAGGATACTCAAGATATACAAACAGGCTTCAGAGTAGTTCGTCGTAAACTTCGGCCACCTGCTTTGCGTAGCGGGACCATGAATACTTCTTGACGAATAGCCGCGCGTTCTGCCCCATTCTCCTGCGGGTCGTCTCATTTTCAGAAAGGAACGTCAACTTCTGACATAAAGCTTTCGGATTACGGATGGGAACGACAAAGCCGTCCTTTCCGTTACGTGCAACCGCGCCCGCATTCGGAGTGACGAGGACGGGAGTGCCGTGGGCCATCGCGTCGTAGATTACCCGTGCGCTTCCTTCCTCGATTGAGGGCAGGCAGAACACCGAAGACTGCGAGTACAGCCGATTGAGTTCGGCACACGGGACTTTGTCTATGAACTTGATGTTGCGCGCGTTTTTGGGAACGAACTGCGAGATGTCCTCGGAAACGCCGCGGCCAAGCACGATGAGTTCGGAGTTGGGGATTTTAGCCTTCGAAAACGCCTCGAGCAGGTAACACAGCCCCTTGCGCACGGGCTGCTGGCCGCCCGCGAACAGCACGCGGAAGACATCGTCCTGCTTTTTGGGAACTGACCGCGGGAAGTCGGTGCCGTAGGGAATGAGCGCGAGTTTTTCGCGCGCAACGCCTTGGGCGACAAACGAATCGACGACGAATTGCGAGGGAACGACAATCTTGGATGCCAATCTGTACTCGCGCCCGACTTTCTTTAGGAAAAACGCCGGTTGGGCGTGGAACCTCATTTTGAGGTTCTCGTATTCGGCCGCAAGCAGTTCCTCTTGGAAACGCAAGTGGGTGGTGCCCGACTCGATGACAAGCGGGATTTTTCTGCGTCTTGAAACCTTGTCGAAAGTGCGAAGCCCAAACCCCGCCCATGCGTGCAGGAGGCGCGGGTTGTCGCGCACTATCTCCGACGCTACCAGCCGGTCGAACAGGTCGTGCTTGTGCGCAAACCATCCTGCGCTGTCGCGTACATTCCGCAGGAACCGGGTGCGGTTGAGCACGAAGTCCGCAAGAAAGTAATGGTGGTTGGAAACGTGCGACGGTAACAGGCCCGACTTTTTCGCATCGACAAAAACCGTGTAGAGCCTGTAGTCCACGGGGATTTTTTCGAACTCGCGGCAAAGCTGGAGCCCGTGCCACGGCCCTCCTGAACTTATCGCTGCGTCCATTTCAGATTCGCTCCGGTCAGGCGTTCTTGCCAAAATACAGCTTCTTTAGGATGACGCGTAAAACCCCCAGCTTGAACCCGCTCTTCCGCTCGGCTGCCTTCAAAAGCTCGATGTCGTCGCGGTCGAAGGCGCGCAGGAAAAACAGCAGCGTCGCGTAGGCCGCGCAGAACAGGAACGCCCCGAACGCAACGCGCGGGAATGCCCGCAGGCCGAACGCGCCGTTGAGGAAATAGAGGGGGATGAACGCAATCACACCGGCCGCGAGGGTGAGCAGGAAGTTCGCGCCTATCGGCTGTATCCTTGAGAACCAGTACACCTCGATTGCAGGAAGGACCGACTGGAGCACCAGGCCGACCGAGAACGCGATTGCCGCGCCGTTCGTACCGAGCGTCGGCACGAAAAGGTAGATTGCGGCAAAGACCGCGACGGATGCCGAAAGCATGTTCCACATGTAGACGTCGGTGCGCTTTAGGACCTGCAGGTAGTTCAGGGCAGGCAAAAAAGTCGAGTATACCAAGTATGCCAAGGCAAGGACTGAGAGGGCGAGTGCGCCTGACGAGTAGTCTATCACGTATAGGAAAGTGAGCGCCTCGCGCGAGAAAAACGCGAGCAGGACCGAAACGGGCAGGGTCACCATCAGTATGGCCTTCACCAGGCTCTGGTAGAGCCTCTCGGAATCGCCAGTGCGGCCGAGATTGTGAAGCTCGGAACCTACGCTGACGAAAATAGAGAGCATGCCGGTTGCAGGTGCGATGATGAATATCGCAAGCGGCAGCAATGCGCTGAACACGCCGGCCTGCGAAGTCCCTATGATGAGGCCAAGCGAAAAAAGCGATGCGTTGGCCATCAGTATGGAAAGCAGGTTTGATGCGTAGAGCGGAAGCGAAAACCGGAAGAACCCATCGGGACGCCTTGCCCGCACAAGCGAGTCCAACCAGTCCTGCCGAAACAGCTTTCGCGCCCAATAGATGCAGACTACAAAAACTATGATTGAGCTTGCAAGCACGGCTATGGGCAAGCTGAGCATCCCAAAGCCCATCGCAATTGCCGCGAACGCAACCATCGGCCTCATGCCGGACTCGAGCACGCTCTTTGCACCGGCCTCGTACTCGATGTGCTTGAGCCCGCGGGCGGCGGCCACGAAGACCAGGACGAGTATGAAGAAAGGCATTGCGGCTGCGAACAGGACCAGCGAAGTCCAAAGCTGCGGGATGTGCAGGAGGTCGGACGCAATCCACCGGGAAAGGAGGCCAAGCAAAACCGAGGCAGTTATGCTGAGGCATATCGCCACCTTGGAGCCGTACCAGTAGGAGTTGTAGCGCACCGAGCCCTTTCTTGCGCTTGCAGAATCGTCCACCACGAAGCGCGCAACCGCGGAGTCGATGCCGAACAGCGCAAGTCCTGCGGCTATCTCGAAGACGCCGAAGGCCATCGCAAAGGCGCCGTACTGTTCGGTACCGAGCATCGCACCGACCCAGCGGAAGGCATAGCTTGCGAACTTGGAGAACACCATCGCGGCAAGCGAGAGCCCGGCTGCCTTGGCCATGAGCTTGAGGTGGAGGGAGTCTACACTCCGCGTTTCATCATTATCTGCAGAAGTATGCGTTCGCTTTGTCGACGGCATCGTTTCACTCACACGGTAAAAATAGGAATCGCACAGGGGTATAAAGACCGATGCTTTCGAAGGCGTCTTCAGGCCACCCACCTGCCCGAAAACGGGAAGACCGAACGCTTTGGGCGCGGCTGCACCAACTCCAAAACGGCCTTGGCTCGGAAGCAACCGCCGGATTTCTGCCTCTGGGATGACACCTATAAATAGCAACGGACATAAACACACATATTACACAAGACAGTTGAGTACGTTGGAAGACACGCCAGTTGTTTGGTGCGGCGGCAACAGAATCGGCCCGTTCTCCAAGGGCATCCCTGCAAGTGGGGCATAAAGCACGGATGAATAACCGGACGGCAGGGCCAATCCCTGAATGGTCACAGCAAGGCGTAAAATTATGCGTATCCCTCGTGCGGAGCACCAACTGACGGGCAAGCGGCCCGGGCCTTCAAGGACTGCAAGGCCATTCAGCGTAGTAGTGCTGAACTACAACGGCAGGGCGATAATCGAAAGAACGCTCAAGGCAATGACCAGGGAGACCCGCGCGGCAGCCGGTTCGGAAATAATCCTTGTCGACAACGCAAGCACGGACGGGTCTGCAGACCTTGTTGCCAGGAAGTTCCCGGAAGTGCGCGTCATGAGGAAGAGGGAAGGGCGGTTCCTCATCGCATTCAACGACGCTGTTGCGCAGGCCAAAAACAACGTCGTGATACTGGCAAACAACGACATGATTCCCGACAAGGGCTGCCTTGGGCGGCTTGCAGCCGGCCTGGAAGGGGACGTGTTCGCAGTCGGGCCCAAAGTCCTTTGCAGGGACCACAAGACGATAAACTTCGCCTTCGCCAGGCCGCGCTTCCGCCTCGGCTTTTTTTGGATAGAGCGCGTGGGCTCCGGCGAACCTGACAGGGGGCAGTACGACTTCCAAAAACCGGTGCCAAGCGTATACCCGCCCATAATCTCGGCGTTCAGCAGGGAAAAGCTACTGGCGCTGGGCGGTTTCGACCCGCTGTACCTGCCGGCTTACTGGGAAGACGTAGACCTTGGTTACAGCGCCTGGACGCGCGGCTGGAAGACGCTCTACGATTCCAAGGCGGTTGCTGTGCACGACCACCAGAAGACGATTGAGAAGGGAAACATGAAGTCTACGGTGCTGTACTGGATAAACAAGAACAAGCACCTTTTCATCGTGAAGAACTTTTCCGACGGCTGGATGCGCGCCCAATACGCGATTGCGTTGCCGTTCATAGTCGTTGCGGGAACGATAAGGCACGGGTTCTCGTTCCTTTCGGGATTTTTCGGAGCGCTAGGCCAGGTTGGGACGGCGCTTGGGCGCAACAAGGAGACTGAAACGCACCGCAAACTCAGCGACAGGGAAATATTCAGACGCACCGGTGGAAAGAGTTGAGCAAGAAAAGAGAGTCAAAAGCAAATCGCATGCCATTCATCTCGGTAATCATACCCGCGCACAACGAGCAGGAAGTCATCGGCCGCGCCATAAAGGCGGTGCTGCAAAACAAATACCCAAAAAAGGAGGTCATAGTCGTCTCGGACAGCTCGACTGACCGCACTGCGGAGATTGCGTCCGGCTTTGGAAGACAAGTCAGGGTAATCAGTGTAAACAAACGCTGTGCATCCGGCGCGCGGAACGCCGGCGCAAAAGTTGCAAAGGGCGAAGTGGTGGCGTTTGTCGATGCAGACCAGATTATGGCAAAGACCTACCTTTCTGCAGTTGCGAAAGGATACCTGTCGGGAGCTATGCTCATGGGCGTGCGTAGGATAAAAAAAATCGAAGGCACCGGCCTGGTCTCAAGGTATTACGGCAAGCTGTGGGGCGCGATGCCGGACAGGAAAATCGAATACATGGCAAGCGCAAAGCCCGACTTGCGGAAACTCCCAAGCTACGTGTTCGTGTTTGACCGGAAGCTGTTTGAAAGGATAGGCGGCTACGACGAGCACATATTCTATTTCGAGGATGGCGACATCACGGAGCGGGCGCTTGCTGCTGAAAAGCGGATGCTCTACGACCCGGAAATACTCGAGTACTCCATCGACCCGGGGACGTACTCCGAAGTCTTTCTCCAGTCAGCAAACGGCGGCAGGGGAGTGGTGTCGATGGTGCGGATAGGGAAGATGGGGATGCTTGACATCGCAAAGCCACTCTACTACGTAGCGCTACTGCTTTCACCACTCCTGCTTCTTTTCTGGTGGCCGGCATTCGTCATTGCACTACTGATACACGTTTTAGTGTGCAGGAAGGGATTGGGGCGCGGCACACTACTTGACAGCATTGGGTTTGCGTTCATCATCCGGCCCATACGCGGCCTAGGCACGCTTTACGGAATAATCAACAGCATCAACAAAGGATAAGTTCATCAACTGGACGGAAGAATCTTGGCGCTATGCGAAGGAATCCCGTGCTATTCGAAACGCCGTAAGACCTGAAAACCCGACGCCGCACCAACTACGGATACGTTATAAAAATTCAGAAAGCGTAGTATCAACCAGTATGGAACACATCCACCAGGCCGCGGTCCTGTGCGGCGGCTTCGGAACCAGGCTGATGCCGCTCACAGCTGACAGGCCAAAGCCGCTCATCAGAGTCGGCGGAAAGCCGATGCTTGAGCTTGTCATCTCCCGGCTCCAGAAAAGCGGCATCACGAAGGCGGTGATGTTGACGGGCTACAAGGCCGAGATGATTGAGGAGCACTTCGGCGACGGCTCCGAGTTCGGCTTGGAAATAGAATACTCCGTCGAGACCGCCCCGCTCGGCTCCGCAGGCGCGCTGCACCAGGCCAAGGGCCTTCTTGACGACCAGTTCTTCGTCTGCAACTGCGACACCATATGCAACCTCGACTTCCGGGGGTTCTTTTCGCACCACCTCGCACAGGGAGGGCTTGCGACGATGCTTTTTGCGCAAGTTGAGGACGTCGAGCGCTTCGGCATCGCGGAGCTTGATGCGCAAGGACGCGTGGCCAAGTTCTTGGAAAAGCCAAAGCGCACGGAGACCAAGAGCAACCTTGCAAGCCTGCAGATGTTCTGCCTTGACAAGAGGATATTCGAGCGCGTCAGCAAGGACACGTTCAGCATGGAGCGCGAGATATTCCCCGGGCTCTGCACCGAGAAAAAGATTTTTGGCCAGGAGTTGCCCAAAGGATGCGAGTGGGTGGATGTCGGGACGCTTGCGGATTTGCAAAGGATTGAGTCCGAAATAGCCGCTGGGAAACACAAGTGGCTTTTTGATTAGAAAGCAAAAGCTCCCCGACGCGTGCCAGGCCGCCCGTTTTCCAAAAACTATTTCTTTCCCAGGCCCAGCCAAAGCAGGCCGGTGCAATCCACCAGTATTTCCATCGCCCTGCACAAAAGCATCGCCGCTGCGCACGCCGGGGCGGATGCGGCAAGAAGTCCGGAAAACACTGCAGTGCCAACTCCTTCCTGCACGCCGAGCCCCGCAATCGAGAGTGGGATGAACGTGAGCCCGGTGACTACGGCCATCACTGCGGAGAAGAGGATTATCGTGTCAATTGAGAATCCGATTGGCAGCAGGGCGTTGAACACGAATAGCCAGCCAAGTCCGCGCAGGAGGGTGCCGATTCCGCTGAGCAGAAGGGAGACGAACAGGGTTCCCGCTCCAAGGCCCTTGGAATGGACCGCATCATAGGCTTGCGCGAGCTTTTCACCGAATGCGGGAACGAGCTTGAGCGCCTTGAATGCAAGGGAGTTGCGTATGGAAAGCGCGATTACCGCAAGGAGGGTTGCCGCGGATATTGCAAAGGCAATCGCCACGTTCTGGCCGAACACCAACGGAGCGGCCACAAGGGCTAGGAACGCAAGCGAAAGCGCACGGAAAAGGAAGTCGAATGCAAGCCCCACCCCAAGAATCCTTGCGCTCTGCGAGGCGCGCACCCCGGCCTTCCCGAGGATGACCGCAAAATACGCGTAGCCAACCCTGCCGGGGGTCACGTCGGAAAGTATGAGCGAGGAGAGGTGGGCCTTGACGAACTGCCAGAGGGAGACGCGGAAACCAAGCTTGTCGGAGAGGGCCTTGTACCTTGCCGCTGTGACTATGATTACGCCGGCGTAGCAAGCTATGCCAAGGACGATGAACCAGTAGTTCGCACCTGCCAATGCGGCAATTATCGCCGAAAGGTCCACTTGGGAGAACAGCAGCCACGCAAGGCCGACGAGCACGATGGCGTTTGCGATTACGAAAAGCGATTTGCCGCGGTCCATCCAAAAAAGCACTTGTTTATTTTCCAGTTTATGAAAGCCCAGACGTACAAAGGATTCAGAACAGCTCGCGGTAGACCTTCGCATAGCAGTCGGCCGTGAGGTCCCAGGTGAAATACTTCCTTACGCGCACCCTTCCGGCCTTCCCCATCCTGTGCATCCTGCGCTCGTCACAGAAAAGCTCGTTGATTGCAAGGTAGAGGCCCTCGGAGTCCTTTGGCCGCACGAGGATGCCGCAGTCCTTGGTGACTATTTCGGGAATCCCGCCCGCAGTAGTGCTGATGACTGGCTTTTCTGCAGCCATCGCCTCGCAGATGACCATGCCGAACGGCTCCCAAATCGAGGGAAGCACGAACGCGTCGCAGGCCGAATAGAGCTGTGCAAGCTCGCGCTCGGATATCTTCTCGTCTATTATCAGGATGTTTTCGGAGTAGCGCGGGTCGAGCTTCGCCACCTTCAAAATCGGGAGCATGGTTCCCTTGCCAAGAACGACCCAGACGAACGACTTGTCGCGCTTTACAAGCTTCTTCACCGCATCAAGCAGGTACTGGATGCCTTTCTGCTTCTCAAGCCTGCAGACGGTAAGGAGTACTTTCTTGTTCTTCAGGCCGTACTTCTTGCGCATCGCCTCGCCCGAGACCTTCGGCGTGTAGGTTTCGGTGTTCACGCCGTTGTAGGAAACGCTGGTCTTTGGCCTGAACTTCCTTGGCGCGGTGACGTCAAGCGTGTTCTGGCTCACGCCGAAGATGTGGTCGCACTCCGCCATTATCTGCACCCCGCTGGTGCTGTCGTACAGCGTGCCGAGAAAATCGGTAGTGGGGTTTATCCCTTTCGTGCGCGCGTTGTGCAAAGTCAGGCATAGGCCCTTCTCCTCGGCGTTGATTGCCTTCGCGTCAGCCGGCGAGTAGAAGAACCGGTTGTTTATGTGGAATATGTCCTGATTCCTGCACTCGTCAAGGATTGCCTTGCTCATGAGGGGCGCGATGGCGATGGGCGGCGGGACCGGTGAGTATGGAGGGAGCGTGTCGGTGTAAAAGAGCGTGTCAACGCGCTTGACGCTGATGCCGTCAATCATCTCGTGCTTTTTGTTTCCTGGGATTCGCGAGCACAGCACGGTCACGTCGAAGCCCTTTTTTGCAAGCC
>JBAYMJ010000022.1:0-20644 GCA_041663565.1 Candidatus Micrarchaeia archaeon
AAAAAGCGTTAGCATTTGGATTTTGCCAAATGTGAAGAATGCGGCGCAATATTCATCAGTCGGTGGAATCTAAGCAGTAATCCACTCTCCAATAACAAGGTATTCCTTCCTATGACGGCGTGTTAAAGATTTCAGTCTGACTAGACTATTTTTTTATTTTAATTCAATTAGCGGAAGCTTTGGAAAGTCTCTTTTTAGAAAAGCCAAGGCTAAATGAAAAGTAATTTTCTTCCAATGACGGCGTGGTTGCAGTTCTCAAGTCGTTAATTCACAGCCTGCAACCAACCTACGTTAATTCCGTTTGCGGGTAATACTAAGTTGCAGTTCTAAAGTCGTTAATTCACAGCCTGCAACTTGGACTACTGGAAAATATAGCGGGGGGTTACAATTGTTGCAGATCTCAAGTCGTTAATTCGCGGCCTGTAACCCTAAGACAAGCTACGATTCCAAACACGAACACCATGTTGCAGTTCTCAAGTCGTTAATTCGCGAACTGCCGTTTGCACAGTATTTACAATAAATTGCGTAGCCGTTTGAACCGACTTTCGATTGGGCCGTTACCGCCCATGCTGGGCGCTTATGGACCCCAATGGCCGTGCAACGGGCCATCTTAAGCCACCGTCCGTATAGGACAATGGCCGATCTAAAGGACCATCCGATTTCTCGGGTAGTATCCGCTCCTATATGCGGTACTTTTAGAACTATGATGCTAATCTGGATTCACAGCTTAGCCGATTAATATCCGCGCAAAACACATTTAACTATCTTCTCTTTGTCTTCGCCTGACCGAATGGACGCGGCTCGTTCTGATTGAGATACTTACACAAAGCAATTACGCGTGCAGCGTTCAAATCCGCATCTATTTCGTAGTATTGCTTTCCTTTATCGGCGCACCCAGAACAACGGCCGATTTTCATATTTTTACGTCCATCGACTTGGAAGCCGCGCGCATAATTATCCGACGAATTTCTACCGGCCAACAGGCAACGATTGCAATTCTTGCTTGTATTCGCTGGATCCACAACGAAGACGGGAACGCCTTCCCTTCTGGCTTTGTATGCAATGTATTTACCAAGATTGGCATAATCAAACTGACTCAGGACATAGTTCAGCTCCTTGTTCCACTTGTTGACATTGCGGGCGTGTTGTTTCATGTCGGCCAATGCTTCCATTACTATTGCGCTTTGGTGCTCTTTCGCAAGTGAGACGATTTCGGAAGACACCCTATGAAGGACAGAGTCTACGCGATCACGGATGGTACGCAATTGCTTTTGCATCTGTTTCTCGTGAATATGGTCGCCAGTTTGGGCGCGAATGCGACGTTCAAGGTGTTGAATTGAACGTTTCAATTTGCGATAACGTCGTTTCAGAGGGGTAATCTCATTGGGATATAGCTTATTGAATACGAAGGCGTTTTTTGAAGGGTCTAAGATACTAACAGCCATAAGCGACGAAACGCCTCGGTCGATACCAAGATATGATTTAGGAGTAATTGGCGTTTTTTCGGAAAGTAGCGGCGAATAACCAAACTGAATATAATAATCCCACTGTTCCGGCTTGAGATTTTTTTGGCTTTTTGAATGGAATGCTTTTTTTGGAATCCTAAGGAGGATGGGATACTTGTTCAAGCAGACGAAATCGTCTCGCTTCAGCACGTCGGAGGCAACTTTCGAAAGTACCGCCCGGTATCCGTCGGTCATGGGCACAACCAGCTTTTCTGAAAAAATACCCATTAACGAGTCAAGAACATGCTCTTCTTCCGGGGAAAGTGCTCTTCCGGCGAGTTTTACCACTTCCCTTTTCTTCTTCTGCCAGCCCGCCAGCTTCTTTTTCTTCTTCTCCTCGAACTTGGCAACTTTTTCCGGCCTCTTGGCTTTCGCAAGCATTCTTTCGCTGTTGCTCAAACCAAAAAGAAGGGAATTAATGCTGTAAGCAACTAAGTCGGACAAAGAACCGCGCAGATATTCTGCACTCTTGTTCGTAGAACCGCGCAGAGGTTGCTCTGGAGAAAAAAATGCAGGCAAGACAAGTTCCTTCCGTGGCTCAAACATATTTAATGAAATCTTCTGTGCTCCAAAATTGACGCGAATGTTGGTCGCCCATACGCAGATTCGGGTAGGCTTGAATGAAAACGTACCTTTTGAGATTTTTTCAAGAGTATCGCGTTTTTTGCTCAGTTTCCTCTGGATCTCTTCCACCTGCCCGGAATAATACCGCGCAGTGTGATATTTTCCCTTAAGGCCGCGTTTTTCCCATTCAAGCGGCCGGAACAGATTCTTTCTGTCTGGAGACACAACACGTTCGTTTGGATTGTCTATGGCCTTTTTGATTGTGTCTCTACGTAGCTCAAGCCTATTCATCTCATATTCGACCCGTCGTCCCTGCTGTTTAAGCGCAGCCCGAAGGTTTGCGATGTCCACCTTGGCTTGTGTCATTTGGGTTTTATTGAACCAAAGTGCACTATCCGAAACCGGTTTCTTTTCCTTAAGAGATTCTAGTCGTCCGGCTTCTGCGGACATTTCGCATATTGCAGCCCATTTCCAAAATGCCTCATTAAGGAGACCGTACTGATCTGGAGCGGGCTCAAGCTTGATCTTTAACGCTTGTGTCCCAGATTCTTGAGGCGTTTCATCGGCTTGAAAAGCAGAGATAGACTCGGTCATAAACTACGTTTCTTAAGATTAGCTTATTAAGTGTTCTAGAGGAAGTTTCCGCAGTCGCTTCCGTTGAGTAGTAATCCACTCTCCAAGAACAAGATTTTCCGTCCTATAGCGACCAATGACTTGACCGGAAGGGGACTATTTCGCTGCAGTAATCCGGCCGGCCACCCCGCGGCCTTTCCACTCGTCAGTAAGCTCCTGGCGGACTGCTATGCCACGAAGCCGCTTGTCTATCCAGGCCTTCGGGTAGCCTTTGAGTTCGTAGTAGCGCTTGACGCGGTCCTGCGCAAGCTCGGGGTTTTGTATCTCCTCGACCCGTTCCTGTGCCAGCTGGGCGAGCCACTGCTTGAAGGGCTCGGCTTTCCTTGAGGGAATGGATTGTATGAGCCGGAAGGCGTTCTTGGTGTTTACGCAGTCAGTGAAGCGCAGTCTGCCGTCTTCGGCAGGCAATTTCAAACGTCCCCAAATTGGGGACACTTGAATGGAAACGAATTCCCTGTCCTTGATTTTGCCCCAGTACTTTCGGGGAGTCGGGCTGTCTGTCAGGACTTCGACTATGTCGACGACGGAGTAATACCATTCGTTGTCGTGCCAAGTCCGCCTGATTTTCTTGTCCTGGAATACCACTAGTGCATTGTCAATAGCCATTTTACATCAAGAAGGCTACTGGAAAATCAGGTTATTAACGAAAATCAGACCTCGTTTCCGTTAACTAAAAGTTGATTTTTAGAACTTTGTCGATGGCTTGAGCTTTCGGAAAGTCATCGCGCACCCGCCAATCAGGTAGGCCTTGACTGGCTTTGTGCAAAGCAGCCCCGCGTCAGATATTGCCGTTTCTATGTCCTGCTTTTTGAAGAGCTTTGGTGTCGACTCCATACTCGTTGCACAGCCCAAGGAAGCTTTTGTAGTCCTGATATGGAATACCCTTCGACGGTAGGGTAATAATCGGTTCTGAGACCTTCTTTCCGTTGAACAGGAATGAAGAAAATCCGTCAAAGAAGCTTTTGCATTGCTGGGCCTCGTTTTCAAGCGCGTAGTCCTGCGAGTGCTCAACAAACAAGCCCCAGTTGAACTTGCGCCAGTTCTTGGCAATCGCAAGCAGGCAGTAGGAAGCTTCGCGCGAGCTTGCGTTCAGCTTTACCCGGAAAAGGCCGTGGAGCACGGCGTCCTCAAGCCGAGGCGCTTTGGGATTGAAGAACGCGTTGAGGACATAATCGTTGGAATCAACCACCAAGGGCACCCCGTATTTTGGGAAGGCACTCAAGCCAGTTGGGACAAAACCAACAGGCCGGTTCGTGCGGATGAACGCGTAGGGCCCGGCTTGGAGGAAAGAGCCAATCGTGCCCTCCCGCGCCACCAGTACGACACGCAGGTATTCCAAGACGCAATTTGAAAGCCCGGGAAGGAGTATGGCGTAACCGCCTGGCCGCCTGGCGATTATTCCTGCGTTGGAGAGGCTGGAGATGGAGCGCCGGGCAGTGACTTGCGTAAGGCCAGTTGTGCGGATAATCGACTTGAAGGAGGATGACTCGCGAAAGCACAGCGCGGCAAGCACCTGCAGGTTGGAGTTCTCAAAGACACGGGCAAAGTCCACCGAGGGGTTTGCGTTGATGAATTCCTCGAAAGGCCTTGCGGACACCGAACGCGCAACCTGGACGTCCTTCCTGCGGCCCTTCTTGGATTCGACAAGCCCCTTTTTTTCCAAGGAAGCCACGGCCCGCGAGACTGCGCTCTTTGAGATGTTCAAGCCCAAAGCCAAGTTTGACACGTTGGACCTGCCGGACTGGTTCAGCATCTGGAAGGTGCGAAGCTCAAGCTTGGAAAAAAGAGACATATATCAAATATGGCAATTCATATATAAATAAGTTGCTGAATTTGATAAATATTTCAACTGTACCCAAATTGGGTACGAATGCATTGGTTGGCTTTTCCAGAAAAAATAAGACAAGTCAGTTGTCCACAAAACATGGACAACTCAAAACAACAACTGCACCACCATATGCATTTTCAACCGTGCCCAAATTGGAAACGTTTCAGTTGTCTACAAAATGGAGATAACTCAAATCTCGCCCTTTTCTTCTTCTGAAACTTCAAATCAATACCCGAACCTTTTCTCGTAGCTTTTGTGGTCGAACCACTCCAAGATTATCGAGACAATCTGCACCGAGTCTCCCTTGACAGTGTAGATTAGGCGCCAGCCGTTGGGAAGGTCGTATTTCCAGAGGTTGTTTATCCGGTATTTCTGCACGTATTCCTTGGGCCAGAGGCTCTTAGGAATCTTTATGCCGGTGAACGGGTCTTCTTTCAGGTCGTCAAAGGCCCGGTCAATCAGGCCGTGGAGCTTGCGTTCCTCAGAAGTCGACGTCTTGAGCTTTCCGAATGCGTTGAACAGCTTTTCGTCGGCAAAGGTAACGCGCTTTGGCCGCAAGTCCTGCTTCATCTTACCACCAGGCGCTTGTTGGAAAGCACCTTGGCCACGCCTTCCGGGTCCCATATCCAGACTATCCTGCCATCCTTGCCGACGTGTATCTTTCCGGAGTATTCCAGGTAGTCGAGGATGAGGTTGAACGTCTGGTACATAATCTTCTTGTCAAGGTTGCGCAATAGCTGCGCCTTCGTCGGGTACTCCCCTGCGTCGTGTATGGCTTTCTCTACCATGAGCAGGGTGTCAAGGCGCGGGTAGCGCAGGATGTTTTTGGTTTTGAAAGCAAAATCAACCACATTATTCACTATATCAGTTGATATAATGCACAAATATATCGCTTTTGATTGGATTGCGTCGAGTGACAACGGCGGTTCCATAGGTAAAGCTACTGGAAAATCAGGTTATTAACGGAAAACAGGCCGCGTTTCCGTTAACAAAAAGTTGATTTTTTACGGAATCGCTTCAACCGTGCCCAAATTGGGAACATTTCAGTTGTACACAAAACGTGGACAACTCACATCTTCGCCAGTTTCTTCATCAGCTTATGGTTCGCGGCGATGATTTTCTCGACTTGAGCTGCGGCTACGTCCGCCGGGATGTACTGGATGGGCTTGTGAATCATCTTCTTCTCACTCTTTTTCTCCATATGGTTTTTGGGAGTCTTCCTCTATTTTTACCTGTTCCTCGAGCCACTCGGCTATCTGGCTGCGGGACTTCTTGCCTTGGGCAATCTCGCACATGAAATCAGCTGCGTGTTCGTAATCCAGCACAACTAGCGGGCCGGCCAGCTGTAGGTTCTGCGTAAGGAACAATGCAGTTGCAAGGAATGCGGTACGTTTGTTTCCGTCAAGGAACGGGTGGCCACAGCAAAGGCGTTCGAGAACATACGCGGCTTTCTTGAATATCTTCTTCCGAAAATCCGGCTCGTCTTCGAACCGAGAAGCAGCTATGTCCAAATAGTCCAAGGCGGAGGACTGGATGGAATGGGTCTGACCCTCAAGAGCTACAATGCGGCGGTTGATGTCAATGACCGTCGCTTGACTCGGATAGAATATGTCCATAAACTGAATTTGAACAAGGTCGTTCTTATACCAAATTAGACCCTATTTCCGTTAACGAAAAGTTGATTTTTTAAATCGCCTCCGCCACAATGGCTCTTTGGTGGTTTTTTGTGCAGCCGCTTAAGAGACTGAGACTCACTCCAAAGGACGCGGAAGAAATCAGCAAGCGCTTGACCGACCCCTACGGGGGCCGCCCGTTTGAACTGAAAGAACTGCTTGCCAAGTCCATCCCTAACGGCTTTGGGGTGCGGGATCCCAAGGCGATTAAAATCACGGACCGGGATGCGATGAAGGCCGTGAATCCCAAAAACCTGATTGAGATCCACAAGGATGAAAAGCCGGTAGTAACCGTGTGCGTGAGGGAATACGACCCAAGCATAGTGTTCCACGCGCTGCCCAAGCACGAACAGCTTGCAAGGCAGTTGTCCGAGAGGGTCAGACAGAGCGCGGGATTGCGCGCCCACAAGCCCAGCGTGATAGTCACGGAGACGCTTCCGACTCAAGTGATGACAAGCAGGCAGGCGGCCAAGTTCTCCGGAAAGGGTACTGCCGGCGCAATAAGGAAAAAGACAGTAAGGGAAATCTGAACGCCGTTTGCGCCTTGCAACGGTTTTTCTAAGCGCTTGGCGTCAACATAATATGCCACAGCCAGAATTGCAGTTCTTCCTTCCCGGTTTCATAGTCGGGGCAGTAATCATCGCGCTCTACACCAAGCTGCTTTCAAAGTACGAAATCAGCGGCCACGACAAGGACCGCGAGCGCATCGGATTCTTCGACTTCCTCAAGGCAGTTGCGATAATTGCGATAGTCGCAATCCACACAACCGCAGCGTTCCCGCAATACCGGTGGCTGAACAACTTCCTGTGGTTTGCGGTCCCGCTTTTCCTGTTCAGCACGGGCTACCTTCTTGCGAGGAGGTACGCAAGCCCTGCGGGGGAGTATTACAAGAGTTTTGCAAAGCGTGTGGCTTTGCCGTACGTTATTTTCTGTGCGATCGTGCTTGCGGCAGGAATTGCCACGGGCGCGTCATTCAACGCAGGCACCGCCATCCTGGACGTGCTTTTGGGAAGGCTCAACGGCGGCGCGCTCTATTTCATCCCGATGATCATCCAGCTTTACCTGCTTTTCCCGCTTTTGCAGAAGGCAAGGCAGCAAGTGCCAGCTTGGATAATCCTGCTTTTCGCATATGCAGTCTCGATTTTCTTCAAGCTCTACGACAACGCAGCCCAGGCCACTGCCTGGAACGCGGACCCGCTGTCGCTTGCTTTCTGCGGCCGCTACCTGTTCTTCTTCGCAGCGGGAATGTACCTCTCGCACGTGGAGCTTGGAAAGAAGGCGCAGAAGGTCGCCGGGGCCTCGCTAATCGTGTTCCTGCTGGCGTCGGCGCTTACTATCAACACGGACTTCTTCCCAGTTTACCTTTACTTCTACCCGCTCGCCTGCCTGATAATCATCGCAGCTGCTTACCACGCGACTGAAAGGTGGGCTACCGGGTCAATCTGCAAGGCGCTCAAGGAGACCGGCAAGGCCTCGCTTTTCATCTACCTGGTGCACCCCGCGGTGATATTCTCAACTGCGGCCATGCTGGCGACAGTTTCGAAACCTGCGGCTTTCTTCCTGGTAATCCTAGTCAGCGTGGTTGTGGGGATGGCTGCGGCAATAACCTACCAGAAGGCAGCCGCGCTTGCAACGGCAAAACAAGCATAATGAAAAGAAGAAAAAGTGGGCCCGCGCGGAATCGGACCGCGGGTCTCCTCGACGTCAACGAGGCGTCTTACCATTCGACTACGGGCCCAGAATATGCTAGTTAGTCGGAAGAATATCTTGTCCGACAAGGAATAAAAAACCCGCCAAAGGGGGCTGTAGGGGGTATCCGGATTCGGAGGCTCAGAGGCCGTCGAAGTCAAATATGCCGTTGCGGCCCTGCCTCGGCTTGCGTTTTCCCTGCTTGAAGCGGTAGAACGCGAACGCGCCGACAATGATGACGCAGGCAAGCGCCGCAACCTCCGGCTTCGCAAGCGAGCTGAAGAACATGCCGGTGCCCGCGGACGCTCCGGACTGCCTCTGGGCGTACTGCGCAAGGAGGCTTTCGCTCTTGTTTACAAGCCTGCTTGCGGTCTCGTTGTCGCCTTCGATTATGCTTTTTTTCGCGTCAGCCGCAGCCTGCGCTGCCGCGACAAGGAGAGGGTCGGTGGAATTCGTGGAGTCCGAAGAGTTCGTGGTCACGGTGACGGACATGCTGGAAAGCACGCCGCTCGTCGCGTTGGCCGCCAGGCCGAAGATTCCCGACGCGGCCTGCAGGATGCGCGCCTGCAGGTCGCCTATCTGGTCGTAGGCAGTCTGGTCCAGCGCGATTTCGCTTGTGTTGACCTGCTCGGAAATGAGGGGGCTGATGCTTGCCAGGAGGATTACCCCGTCGCCTGCCAGAGGCGCGGCCGAGGACGACTTGAAGCACACACCTATGGTGCGCTCGGTCACCGAGCCCGAGGCGCACGCGCCGTCCACTATGGTGCAGTTGAGCGTGAGGTAGTATGACTTCGCGCCGGGGTTTCCGCCAAAGTAGAGCAGCGAGTCGTTGCGCTTGGGCGTGACCAGCACGTAAACAGTAAGGCTTCCGGAGGTTATCGTTGAAAGGGACATCTTGGAGAGCGCAAGCCCGATTGTCACGTTCGCGCGGTTCTCAACGTCAGGCACGAAGTAGGGAAAATCCAGGGCCCCCCGGACCTCCACGAGCGCGGGCGCTTCGGTCGCGCTTACGGCTATGACCTGCTCCTGCGGCGCCTTGGCTGCGGATGCGAAAACGCAGGTTAGTGCAAGGAAAAGGAAGATGAAAGCTGTTTTCATACTCGGATTATGCTCCAAATGAATAAAATAACCGAGTGCGCCTGTAAAGACGCTTGCTTGGTGGGACTATCCATTTCTTTGGTTGCCAATAAAAGAGTAAGCAATTAGTGGTAGTGAACCCTGTTGGGCACCGGGCGCATCATTGCCAAGGTAAGGGAGAGGAGGGGGCTAGCCGTTCTTCTTCCGGTAGTCCTTGATTGCCTCGTGCAAGGCATCCGCCGCCAAGTTGGAGCAGTGCATCTTGATTGGAGGAAGGCCACCCAGGGACTCCGCAACGTCCGCGCGCGAAAGCTTCATCGCCTCGTCCAAGGTCTTCCCCTTGGCAAGCTCGGTGACCATGCTGCTGGTTGCCACTGCCGCCACGCAGCCGAAGGTCTGGAACTTGATGTCCGCGATGCGGTCGTCCTTGACCTTTATGTACACGGTCATCACGTCCCCGCAACTGGGGTTGCCGACTTCACCCTTTCCGTCTGCATCCTTCATCTCGCCCATGTTCTTGGGGTTCCGAAAGTGCTCCATTACCTTTTCAGTGTACGTGCTGGCCATCCTTAACATCCTCAATCTTTTCCCCGCGCTCCAGCTTCGCCCACACAGGAGACATCCTGCGCAGGGTGTTGACCGCTTGGGGGATTTTTTCAAGAGCATAATCCACTTCAGATTTTGTGGTGAACCTCGAAAGCGTGAGCCGGAGCGAGCCGTGCGCCTCCCAGTCCGCAAGCCCGAGCGCGGTGAGCACGTGCGACGCCTTGAGCTTCTTTGACGAGCACGCCGAGCCTGTTGAGGCGCAGACGCCACCCCCGTCCAGAAGCGTGATGAGCGCCTCGCCCTCGACTCCGAGGAACCTGTAGTTCACGTTGTTGGGAAGCCGCTGGTGCCTGTCGCCGTTGAGGAAAGCACGCGGAAGAACCGAAAGGCCGTCGATTAGCCTGTCGCGGAGCTTGCCCATCTTCTCGATGTCAGCGGACAAATTTTCGCGCGCAATCTCTGCAGCCTTCCCAAGTCCCACAATGCCCGGAACGTTCTCGGTTCCCGAACGCAGGCCCCGCTCGTGGCCTCCGCCACCAAAGATTGGCTTGATTTTCACGCCCTCGCGTATGTAGAGCGCGCCCATTCCCTTGGGGCCGTGGAACTTGTGCGATGCGAGCGAGAGCAGGTCAACTTCGAGCTTGCGGACATCGATGGGAATCTTTCCAACCGCCTGAACTGCGTCGGTGTGCATAAGTGCGCCGCTCTCGTGGCAGAGCTTCGCAACTGCGGTGACTGGCTGGATGGTGCCGATTTCGTTGTTTGCAAGCATTATGCTTGCGACCGCGGTCCTGCTTGAAACGTGCTTTTGCGCCTCGGCAAGCTCGATAATGCCTAAGGAGTTCACCTTGACTTCTGAAAAGGAATACCCTACTGCAGCCAGGTCCTTGCAAGTGTTCAGCACTGCCGGGTGCTCGACGTTGGAGCACACTACCGCATTCTTGGCGGATTCCGTCAAGTGCAATTGCCTTGCGGCGCCGATGATTGCGAGGTTGTCGCTTTCCGTGCCGCCGCTTGTGAATATGATTTCCGAGGGCTTCGCGCCTATCAGCCTTGCCACCTGCTCGCGTGCAACCTCGACCGCCTCGCGCGCCTCGGCTCCCTTGGAGTGTATGGAAGAAGGGTTGCCGAACCTTTCGGTAAAGAAGGGAAGCATAGCTTCCACTACCAACGGGTCGACTCTTGTTGTTGCCGAGTTGTCAAGATACGCGTCCATGCCGTTCATCACTTCGTCATCCGCATGTGGAGCCACAGCAGATTTTGCAGGCCTTGTCCGCGCCGGACTTGCGGTGCAGGCCGCACAGCACCTTTTCCTTCCGCGCAATCGCGCAGATTTCGCACATCGCAAGCGAAAGCTCGGCATCGCCGGATTCGGATTTGGCAGCCGCAAGCTTCTTTGCAAGGGCATCAAGCGCCTTTTTCGACTTCTTTCCCAGCTTCAATTCAGTACCCCGCTTTCCGGAGATGTACTGGGACACCGCCGCTCGTGTAATGCCTAACTTTGACGCAATCTGCGACTGCGAAAGGCCCTCCTTTGCAAGCCGCTTCGCAAGGCTTGCGCTCACCGCTGGGATGAGGTACCATACCGCGGCTATGCAGGGCGGGTTCATATAGTAACGATTGTTAACAAAATTAATAAACCGGCGGTAGGGGCATGAATGGCTGGAAAAAGAAATAATAACTATCCGGATAAAAACAACTGAGCATATGACCCAAAGGCAGATAATGCAGGTTTACCGGAACCACCTCAAACGGGCGCAGGAGGACTATCCCCTAATCCCGTACGTGCCAGCAGTACCGGAAACAGCTACGGGAAAATGGACAAGATACCACGCCAGGGAACCCGGGGACTTCCACAGGATAATAGCCGCGCTTAGGACGGTATACGGCCACCTTCCCGAGGAAAAAAAGGGACGGGTGAGGATACTCGTGCTTGCCGGAGGTTATGGACAACTTTCCCACATCCTTTCAAAGGAAGGCTACGACCCGTACACGGTTGACCTTGATACGGAAAAGACGCTTGAGACAGGAAAAGGCGAGGGGCTTCAGGGCGAGATGATATCCGCGGACGCATTCAGGCTCCCGTTCAGGAACAGGCGGTTCGACGCGGTCGTATCGGACCATTTCCTAAAATCCGACTTCTTCAAGGGAAAATACCTTTCAGAGTATCCGTTCAAGAACGCCCCGCACGTAAGCGGAAATCCTTCCCGGATGGAGAACAATGCCTTTTCGGAAGTGCGGCGGGTCTCGAAAGACAACGCGGTGGTCGTAATCAGCAAATCCGTGGTAAAAAGGGGACGGAACGAGATCTTGCGCGACGACTATTCCAAGGACGCGCGCAGCCACGAACGTTTCCACGTGCAGACATTCGGAAGCCCCGAAAAGATGAAGAGGATAATCCTGAGCAAAAACCCGCAGGCCATCCGCAACCTGGCCCGGGTGCAGGGAAATGCGGAAACGCGGCGCTAAAATCAGTTCTTGCGCTCCTTCCTAATCCAGTCCAAATCGTTCCTGTAAAGCGTCCTGATGTCCGAGAGCTTTTCGCGCGACATCATCAGCCGCTCCAGCCCTTGGCCCCACGCAGCGACGTTGCCGGTGATGCCCAACGGCCGCGTGACTTCGGGCCTGAACATCCCGCACCCGCCAAGCTCTAGCCACTCCTTGCGCACAGGATCGAACACCTCGACCTGCGCAGAAGGCTCGGTATAGGGGAAGAACGAGGGTGTGATGCGTATGTCGGTAAAGCCAAGCTTCTGGTAGAAGATGCGGAGCATCCCGATTAGGTCCTGGAACGTGCAGTTGTCGTCGATTATGATTCCCTCGACTTGGTGGAACTCCGCAAGGTGCTTGTAGTCAATCGCCTCGTTACGATAGACGCGGTCGATGCAGAACACCTTCACCGGGAATTTCCCCTCGCTTGCCGCCTTGACCAAGTGCCTGCAGGTTGCGGCAGTTGTGTGCGTGCGCAGGACGTTCTTTTTTGCGACTTCCGCGTCCCACGAATAACCCCAGCCGACTGAGCCGGTGTTCCCGCCGTTCTGGTGGACGTCCTTGACGTTTTCAACGCGGGCCTTGTCGCCGCCAGCGTCAATTACCGACTTTCCGGGGTTCTTGACGTAGAAAGTGTCCTGCAATTCCCTTCCGGGGTGGTCCTGCGGCACATACAGCGCGTCGAAGTTCCAGAAAGCCGCCTCGACAATCGGGCCCTTGATTTCGGTAAACCCCATCTCGAGGAAAATCTGCCTGATTTCGTCGATGAACGAGCGCAGGGGCTGCTTCTTTCCGACGTACTGCACGGGCGAAGCAGCAAGCGGGTCGTACTTCTCGAACTCGGCTCCCGGCCTCTTCCAGGCCTTGGTGCGTATGGATTCGGGCGTGACTGCGGATATTACGTTCGCAAGCTGCTTCTTTGAAAGCTCGATTGCCTTTTGCGCTGCGCTTGTCGCGTTCACCGTGAACTCCTTTTCGGTTCGCTCGGTCGCAAGCTTGCGCGACATCACAAGCGAAAGGTCGGCGACTGCGATATCTGTTGATGCGCCCTTCGAAATCGCCTCAAGTATTTTCTCGGTCCTTGAAAGCGCGTCCGCGTCGGGCTTTGCCGCAGGCTGGAAAACCGGGAGGCCCGATGCACTCTTTCCAATCTTGAGCCAGCCGTTCTTCTTCGCCCACTGCAAGGCGACGCTTTTTTCGGAGTCGGCAAGACCGGCCTTCGAATAGGCGGCCTCCATCCCTGATTCTCCAGACTGAGCTACTGAGGCGTAGAGCCTGCGCTCCGGCGTGCCCTTGTCCAAATAGGTCTTGCCCTCGGCAGTAAGCTCGTAGACTTGGCGCTCCTCTTTTGAGACTTCCACCAGGCCCTGCTCGGAGAGCGCGGAAAGCGCACTCATGAAGGTGCTGTAGTCTATGCCCGCGTCCTCGCCTATGCCACGCGCGGACTGTGGAGTGGAGGGGATTTTTTCGAGTATGCGGACCTGTTGCCAGGTCAGTGCGAAGTTTGACATCTTGGTTTCGACCCATACTGGTTACTTTGGGGAGTAACCGATAATTTTGAGGAACTCGCGCCTTTTAGCCACATCGCCCGGCTGCTCCACGCCCTTGTTTGACGAGCCGTCGACTACCCCAAGAACCGCCCGGCCCTGCGCAGTCTGCGCAAGCACCACTTCAACGGGGTTCGCGCCCGCGCAATAAATATTCGCAACTTCAGCTGTCGCCTTCACGGAGTTGAGCACGTTTATGGGAAACGCGTTTGAAAGGACTATCAGGAAAGTGTGACCTGAGCCTATTTTCGCAAGTTCCCTTCCGGCAACTCCCTTCAGGCCCTCGTCCGTGCCCTCGGTGCGCACCAGGCAGTCGCCGCTTGCCTCGGCAAATGCGAGGCCGAACTTGATTCCCGGCACGCTCTCCACAAGTGCCGAGTAGAGGTGCTCGGCAGTGCGGATGAAGTGCGCCTGGCCGAATATTATGTTGCAGCCTTCGGGAACCGCGAGTTTTTCAGTTACAATCTCGACCATTACAACCGCCTTCTGTTTTTCCAATTTCTTGTGCTCCGAAAAACGCTTTAATGCCACATTTCCGCTGCCTTGCCCGTTAGCCTCCCTCCCAGACCATGAGCTTGGAGTTGCGGGCAATCGCCGCCTTGGTCACGTTGAGCGTCGCGTTGTAGTACCAGAGCGAGGAGAGCGCGTAGGGAATCGTGGCGTTTGCGGAAAACGTGCCGTTGACGCTTGAACTTGCCACCTGCAGGCCGCCGTTTCCTGCGCCCGAGTTGCCGAAGTAGACCATCACGCTCCTGCCTCCTGCGCCCGACGTGACGTTGAGAAGGTAATAGTGCGGAGTTGAGGAGGACATCCTGCCGTTCGAGATTGTCGTGACGTTTGCGGCAGTGACGGAGAGGGTGACGTTGACGTCGCCGCTTTCGTCATAAGCCCAGGGCGTGGACTCGTTGAGCGCGTCGGGAATCACGAGCGCTATCGAAAGGTTGGAAAATCCGGTGCCTGCGGAGCCGGGCGAAGCCGCAAAGCCGATTGAATTCGTATTATAGTCCACAAAGAAGTCCGTAGTGTTGGACATCAGGTCGACGTGGCCCGAAGCGATGGGGCCAAACGACGGCACTATCACAGCTGACGCTGCCTGCGAGAAGTTGTCCTGCAGGTAGGACGAATAACTGGAAAGCGCCGAGCTGGGGCTCGCGGAAAGCAGTGCCACTGAAAACGCGGAAGTGACGTTGCCATCGAACCGGGGCGTGAACGAAGAGTTTATGCCAGAAATCGCGCCTACCTGCACTGCCGCGTTGTCGAAAAGCTGGCGCACGACGGCCGAACCGGAGTAGTCCGCAAGGTAGCGGTCGCGGAGTGAAAGCGAAGGCTGGGAGAACGCTATGAGCATGAGTATGAGCGCGGCCAGCGTGCACGTCACGAACGTGGCCACGAACCCCCGGCCCGCCTCCGATTTGCCCCTGTCGTACCTCATTGCACCCAACCCATTAGCTCAAGGCGGTAGAACCCGCCTTCGTAATACTCGTTCGACGCCGCTGCCGCCACCACGGTCGGCTCCCCGCCGCAGCCCGGCTTTGCAACCGTGATGACAACCGCGGAGCTGGTCGCGTTAACGGCCTTGAAAACGAAGCACTTTCCGGCGCTCGTCTGTATGAGCGTGCCCATCATCGAGGAATCGTCGCCTGAAATCGCCTGCCGCACCTGGCCAGTCTTCTGCATCACCGCAAGCAGGTCGGAAGTGTAGCGCTGCACGTGAAGCTGCTCGTGGTTCGGGAAGCTCGTCGTGTCATAGAACGGGATTACTAGCCCGAGCACCGCAAGCGCGAGGCCGAAGGCTAGGAGGGAATCCAATGTGAAGATGAACCCGCGCGCCATCTCATCCAACCTCAATGCGCAGGATTACCGGCCTGCCGTCGTCAAGCACCGCGACCCGCTCGAACACGGTTGAGCGCGCCGAGCCGCCCGACTTTTTGCCGAAAGAGTACAGGGGCACCGAGTCGCCCAAAAGGGTCACCTCTATGGACGTGTTCACCGCGCCAAGACCCATCGCGGTCTTTATCTCGGTATAGTTGGTCGCGTTGAGCTGCTGCAGCCGCAGGGCCTTCGCAGAACTGATTACGTTGGGCGAAGACGCGATGCCTACTGACTCCAATCTCGTGGAGTTTTCCGACAGCAAATCCCAGTTCGCAGGCCGTCCCGGCGTGAGCACCAGGGAGTCGGAGGCCATCAGCAGGGTGTTGGAAAACGTGATTTCGGAATCCGCCTGCACGTACTTGTCGGACAGCTGCCCCTGCGTGCCGAGCATCATGAACAAAATCAAGGTTATGAACGTGCCCGACACCATCGCGTCGATTATCCACATCTGGCCGCGGCTTGCCGCCTTCGTACGGCGCCTATCCGACCGTGATGTTTCCATAGTAATTCCTTGCAGTCTTCAACCCGGACGATAAGTTGCCGTAAACGGAGGAGCTCACCATCGGCGAGTGCACCACCCTGTCCTCGAGAGTGACAAGCACCGAGTTGCCCACCACGGACAGGTTGCCCTCCACGCCGGCTATTTTGACTTGGACTTCCGAGCCGTTGCCCGCGATGTACGCGGCGCTCGAGCCGAGGGCGACGGACTCGCCTACCGTCCGCCCGAGCAGCGACTCGATGAAGTAGAACTGGTTGCTCTGCTGGCCGCCGTAAATCATCGAGAACGCTATCACGTACAGCACCATCACCGACAGGAGTATCATGAACTCCGACAGCGACTGGCCGCGCGACTTCCCATTCGGAAACAGTGATAAACGCGGTCTTGCCATCAGGTAAAAACTCCCCGAACTAGGAAGGAAAAGCGGACTTATTAATTTGGCTTTCAGTGGCAGGCGGCCCGCGGATTTTGCCCGCACGAATCCGGCGGCGTTCGCCCCTGCCTACTTTACCCATATCGAGACGTTGCCGGGCTCGTAATAATCGACGGTATTCGTAGCGTAACACGCCTGGTTTTCGCCGCCGTAGTTGTAGAACAGCCAGTCCTGGGCGGACACGTCCTGGCAATAATTATAGGAGTTGTAATGGAACGCGGTGCCGAATACCGCCTGCGTCGTCGCATACGTGGGGCCCAAGTTGCATTGGCCGCTGTCGCAGATGAGCCGGTTCCAGTCGCCGATGCAGACGGCGCGCTTGTAATTGTACGAGCTGTCGGTCTCGTCGAAGGGGCTTGTCTTGACGCACAATGCATAGCTTGTCGCGTTTGCCTTGATGAACCCGGTAGACCGCGGGTTTTGACCTGAAGTCGAGATGTTGTAGGAAACCACGCTCGAGTTCTTGTTCGAGAAGCCGCTTGGGAACCAGACGGTGCCTGCCAACGCGATGGAGTTGTTCCCGCTTGTCGCCCTGACGCTTGAAAAGTCGGTGATGTTGGAGCACTTCCTAGTGCCGACCACGTTAGGCGTGGGAACGTTTGCTGAATTGGCATCCGCAATGTCAATCGTGTTGTCCGAATATGCGCACATGGTCCACCCGCCGTTTGCCATGTCGCAGTACACCTGGAAGGGGTTTCCGACAGTGGGGGTGATGAAGTATATCCCGTCGCCGTTCGAGCACCCGCCCTCGAAGATCTGCTTGCACGACCCCAAGTTGGCTCCGCAGGATACCGCCTGCAGGGGCATCCACGCGGTGCCGTTGCAGAACTTCACCCGCTTGGCGACAGAGTCATACTTGATAGACCCTTCGGCATTGGAATCGCAGACGGTACTTGACCCGACCTTGATTGAGCCATTGACGTCCAGTTTGGCGTAGGGAGTCGAAGTCCCTATGCCGACGCTGCCGTTGAAGAAGGATATGCCGTCCACACGCATGGTGCCTGGGTATAACTGGTAACGTACAATCACAACTCCTGAGCCACCCGCTGCACCGGCAACGACGTTCCCTCCGCCACCGCCACCACCAGTACCGTTCGTCCCGGCAGTAGAGCTGAGGCTTGCCCTCAATTCACCGTTCCCACCACCACCCAAACCACCAACCCCGTTAACCCCGCCTACTGAGACCGCGCCACCACCGCCTCCCGCGTAGTATGACAAGGTTCCGGATATGTCGTACGCCAGGCCGGCGCCGCCGTTGCCCGCGGCAATCCCGTTGGCAGTGCCGCCTGCTTCACCCGCGCCACCACCGCCACCGGCAGGATAAGGACTGACAGCATAACTATTTCCGCCCGGATATCCCTGTCCGACTGTGCCCGCGCCACCCGTGCTGGTTGATGAGGACCCGTTGAAGCCAGCGCCGCCGCCGGAACCGCCCGGATAACCAGTAGTGCCACCACCTCCTTCGGAAACGGAATAATACGAACCGCCGCCACCCCCACCAATCGCGATGATTGAGCCAAAGGTGGAGTTGTTCCCGTTGCCGCCATGGAAGTGCCAACTGCTTGCACCGGCGCCGCCTGCTCCGACAGTCACGGCAATTGACTGGCCTGCGGTAACGGGATAAGATGAAGAATAGACCAACCCGCCCGCGCCTCCACCGCCAGCACCCGCGCCTCCGCCGTTTCCTCCACCGCCACCGCCAGCAACCACAAGGACCTGCACGCTGCCGACGCCTGCAGGCACGGTGAAGTTGCTGCTGCCGACCGTGGCGAACCTGTGGACGCGATAAGCGACTCCGCCGTCCAAGACGTCAGCGACATCGCCCCCGGACCCGCCGGACACGGAACTCGCGGAAGGGATTACCTGAAGCGACGCGTTCGGGTTCGAAGTGCCGATGCCGACCCTGCCGGAAGTCGCGTTCACGAAAAACGATATCAGGCCGCTGCCGACGTAGAGGTTGCTGCTTGAATTGAACTGACCCTGCACGAGGATGCTTCCCGCCGAGGCAAAACCTGCGCAAAGGCACAAGGCAAGAAGCAGCGCGGCAAGCAAAAGCCGCGCCGCATGCGACACTCGCCACGACTCCACTGCAACACCATTACAGCGAACCACTTTCATCCCACACATAACGTAAAAACTCCCAGAACTAGGAAGGAAAAGCGGACTTATTAATTTGGCTTTGGCGGGCCAATTGGCCAGCGAACAAGAATCAATTCAACACCGCGAAAAAGGCTGCAAAACGCCCCGGCGCTCTACAGAAAAGACGCCCACGAAGGGCAGGTACGGAACGGAATCAACGAGGCGGCAGCCCAAATGCTTGAAATGACCGGAAATGCGCTCTCGCCGGTTTATTATTCAGCAAAAGAATTCAAGGCTATAGCGAACCGGGAAAGTGATCCGACAAAAACTTCGGTTCGCTAGTTGCAAAATGCGGCAGTTTCGTCGGATTACTTTCGCATTTTGCTATAAGCGAAAAGCCGCACCCATAAGCGAAGCGATGACGCAGGGGATAGTGCTTTACCAAAGGGGAATGACTGAGGAATGGGCGAAGAAAGAACCGCAAAGGTAGGCAGGGCGGATTACGTCACCTATTCCATCAAGGCCGATGAATCCTGCGAAGGGATGGTGGACGCGGCACAGCGCGGCCCGGCCGGGACATAAAAGCATTCCCAACATAACCATAAATAAACTACAATAATTAAGGTTATAACCATAACCATTTAAAAGACGAGCTGGCTGAACAATATCATGGAACGCGAACGCCTCCTTGCGATACTGCGCGAGTGGAACTACTGGGAACGGGACGTCTCAGGCGACGCGGGGGTGCCGCGCGACATCACCAAAAAAATCATCCCGTTCCTTTCCGAACGCGAGGCCATCGCCCTTTCAGGGCCGCGCCGGGCCGGAAAGTCAACGGTAATGCTCCAACTAGCACAAAACGCTACGCAGGCCACAGGCCCCAAGGCAGCGCTCTACGTCAACTTCGAAGACCCCGGGCTTTTGCCCGACCTTTCCCTGCCGCTCTTGGACGACATATACGACACCTACCGCGAACGCGTGCACCCGAAAGGCAGGGCGTTCGTGTTCCTCGACGAAGTGCAGAACATAACCGGCTGGGAAAAATGGCTGCGGACGCAATACGACAGGCGCGAGGACGCAAAATTCATAGTCTCCGGCTCGTCCTCGGCGCTCCTAAGCTCCGAACTGTCCTCGCTGCTTACCGGCCGCTCGGTCAACTTCGAAGTCACGCCGCTCTCCTTTTTGGAATACCTGCGCTTTTCCGGCGCCCAGCCGCCCAGGTCCGGGACCGGGCGCGAGACCGCACAGGCAAAATACCTGCTGGCCGAATACCTGTCCTGGGGCGGCTTCCCCGAAATCACGCTCAAGACCAGCGCGGAAACGAAAAGGAAGACGCTTGAGGCATATTTCTACGCAACCATAGCAAAGGACGTGGCCCAACGCTACGGGATACGGGACGTGAGGGCCCTGAGCCAGGTTGCGGTGTTCGCACTTTCCAACATAGGCAAGGAGCTCAGCTACAACTCCATAAGGAACACGCTCGGAATATCGCTGGACAGCGCCCGCGACTACCTATTCTACCTCGAAAACGCGTTCCTGCTGCACTCCCTGCCCTACTTCTCGACTTCGCAGAAGGAAACACTGTACCGCAACAAGAAAATCTACGCCTCGGACACGGGGCTGCGCAACGCGGTATCCAAAAGCATCACGCCGGACTCCGGCAGGCTTGCCGAGAACGCCGCGTACCTCAAGCTGCGCGAGACGTGCGGCAACGACATCTGCTACTGGCGCGGGAAAAAGGAAGTCGACTTCATTGCAAGGAAAGGCGGGAAAACCTTCGCAATAAACGTAAGCTACACCGACGCGCCGGCAAGCCGCGAAACCGAGGGGATCTTTGAATTCCTCGACGAACACAAAAAGATGCAGGCCAAAAGGCGCAAGATAAAAACCGCAATAATAACCTCAGGCGGCGAAACCCCGGTAGACGGGATAAGGACCATCCCCCTCTGGAAGTTCCTGACCAGCCCAGACCCGCTTGCGGAAATTTGAGCTGCCGCGGCAACTACACGCAAGGCCTAACAAAACCCGGACAGCATTTCAAACCCCCCACCAGCAGGCTCAGTTGTACGCGTGGTTGGAAGGGGGATGCGGATAACGGCGACCGCCGCTTGACCAACCCGGCTTAATTATATGAGCCCGTGTTGATTACCGAAACGGTGCCGGAGCCGTAGTTCGTGACGTAAGCGTACGCGCCGCTGGGTGAGACGGC
>JBAYMJ010000023.1:0-19529 GCA_041663565.1 Candidatus Micrarchaeia archaeon
AGCTCGATGCGCATGCCTTCGGCGTAGACCACCACGAGGAACACGATGACAGTGAAGATGAGCGGGAGCAGCGCCCAGAACGCGCTCGCCACGTTGCCTTCGGACACGTACTGCGCAGCCTGGAACACCAGGCCGGAGGCCATGTCGCCGCCGCTTGCGGAGATGAAGCTGAACGCGCCCAAAAAGAGCGCCTGCGCTACCCCGGCTGCGATGAAGAGGCTGATTCCCGAGCCGATGCCGTACTTTTGCAGCACCTCGTCAAGGTAAAGGAGGATGATGGAGCCGAGTGCGAGCTGGAATGCGACTATGGCCATCGTGGCCAGCATGCTCCCAAAAAGCGGGGCAGTTGAGTCGATGGGAATGTAGCCCGACCAGACGTAGATGATGGCCTCCAAAAAGCTCAGCCCTATTGCGAGTATCTTCTGGAACCCCTGGAACAGCTTCTTGTTCTCTGGGTTTGAAAGGTCGAGGCTGATCAGCTTTGCGCCTACCGCAAGCTGGAGGAAGATTGACGCGAGCACTATTGGGCCGATGCCCGAGGTGATGAGCGAGCCCATCTTGCTTCCGAGCAGGATTTCGAGCTGCTGGAACTGCTGCACGCGCACGTCAAGGGGATTCACCCCAATCGGGTAAATCTGTCCGAGTATGAAGAATATGAGAAGGCCCGCAAGCGTCCAGTAGAGCTTCTTCTGCAGAGTCGGAGGGCGCGCCGGCGCACCGACTTCAGGCAAAACGTCTATTACAGGCTTGAAAACACTCAACATGGACACGTCCCAAAACACCCTCTGTGAAACGACGAAAAAGGCTTTCCCCAAACCAGCCCGTTTGGAAGATAGTAAACTATTGTGCCGGTGCATTTAAAGATGACGCAATGCAGGCGCCGCAGTCCCGGCACTTGCCTGCGTAAAACAAAAGAAGAAAGTGAATTCAGGCCGACTCTACGACCTGGCCGCCCGCCTTGGTTATCTTTTCCTTGGCAGCTGCAGAGAACGCGCCCGCGCTAATCTTTAGCGCCGCTGTGAGCGTCCCCTGGCTGAGCACCTTGGCGCGCACCGGGAGCGTGACTTCGTACGTTCCGTCGGCCGACTTCTTGTACAAGCCCTTGTCGACGTTCCGCTGGAGCTGTGCAATCGTAATCTCGGTGGTGAGCACGGACTCGGAGTTGCGGTTCACAAAACCGTGGCGCCTTGACTTGTTCAGGCCTTCCTTGATTGTCTTGAGCCACTTGTGCTTGTGGTAGCCTGCGCGCCCCACTCCTCCGCGCGTGCCCTTGCCGCGGCCGTTCTTGGTGTTGCCGCGACCGTACGAGCGGTTGCCGAGGTACTTGCGCTTCTTGCTCTTGATTCGCCTTGCCATAAAAATCACAATTGCAAATTATCCCTTAAATCATTGAAGCGATGAGGGCTTCCATTTCCTTGTCGTTGCGCACGCCCAGCGCGCCGTTGGGGAACACTCCCTTGATGGAGCCCGAGTCTATGCGCGGCGGGTTGAGGCGGAATATCGCCTTGACCTGCTTGACGCGCGAGAGCCGGGTCGTCCCTGCAAGAACCGCTGCGGAGAGCTCCTTGATGGAGTTGAATCCGGACTTGCTGGTCTTAAGGTAATCGTCAGTGAGGCCTTTGCCATCCGCAGTGCGTCCCCTCTTTGAGAAGAGCTCCTCAACTGCCTTGGCGTTTGCCGGGCCGTAGGTGATGAAGTCCTTTGCGTGCTCTATCATCCCGCGGCTTATCGCGTCGTTGGGAAGGATTGCGACGTGGTACTTGCGCGAGAGGTTCATCAAAAGCATGGTGTGCTCTATGCGGCCGGGAGTTGTCCTCATGCCGCGGATGCGCACCACTATGATGCTGCCGCCGTCAACGGGCTTTGCCTTGTGGGCCGCCGTGTGCGCGGCCGATTTTGGTTGTTTCTTGTCCATTAAAATCACGAATCCGAAAAATTATGCCGACTCCGGCTCGACTGCCGCCGGGACCTCTACTACCTCGTCAGCGGGAATCTTTGCGACTTCAGCCGCGATGTCGTCGTAGATGCTGCCGCCCTTGCCCGCCTTGAGCGAGTTGAGCGAGTCGAGCGCGTCGATTGTGGCGAGCACCATGTTGAGCACGTTGCGCGTGCGTCCCTTGGCGAAAGTCCAGGCGTCCGACACCCCTGCGAGCGTGAGCACCTTCTTCGCCACTTCGCCCGCCACGAGGCCTACGCCGCGTGGTGCGGGCTTGATTGTAATCTGCGTGCTTGAGTTCTTTCCGATGACTTCGCGTGGCACCGAGTGGCCGGTTCCGCACCCGCACTCCCACGAGCCGCATCCGAGGCGGACCTTGATGACGTGCTTCTTTGCGTCCGAGATGCCCTCAGCGATTGCGTCGCGCGCCTCGACTGCCTTTCCGACGCCGAGTGCTATGTATCCGCGCTTGTTTCCAAGTGCGACGAATGCCTCCATCTTCTGCTTGCGGCCCGACGCGGTCATGCGCTGGGTGCTGCGGAGCGCGAGTACCTCTTCCTTGAGGTCCGGAAGGAGCATGGTGACGATTTCGGGCTCTAGAATCTTCTGGCCCTTCTCGAGTATCTGGTCAATGGAAGTTATCTCGCCTGACTTGACCTTGCGGCCAAGCGTGGTCTTTGGGGTCCAACCTGAAAGGTCGATGACACGCTCCTCACGGGGTCCGTTGCGCCTGCTGTTTTTGAATCTCATTTCTTGTCAACCTTCTTGGCCCCTTTGGGCTTTGCGGTTACGTCCGCCTTTAGGATGGCTTCCTTTGCCTTGGCAAAGTCAGCTGCGTTCTTCAAGTGCGAACCGGTAATGCGTTCAGCTGGCGGGAGCTTCTTCTCGTCTAGCGAGGACTCCAGGCCGGCGTCGATTGCGCCCTTCTGCGCGCAGAACACTATGCTTCCCTGAGTGTTGGTGTGCAGGCCGATGTCGAGTATGACCTTGGTTATCCCTGCTGCCTTTGCCATCTTCGCCACGAGCATTCCGGTAAGGTATGCCGACGGAGCGTTGCACTTTCCTGCAAAGCCGTACTCCTTGAGCGCCTGCGAAGTCGCGTGCGCAACGGTCACGTCGCCCTTTTCGGACAGCTTTGAAACGTGCACCACGACGTAGCGGTTGGTCTTGCGCACCACCATGCGGGGGATGCCGGACTTGAGGAGCCCGAGCCTGCGCTGGTAGTCAGTGCGGCCTGCGCGGCGCCTGCGGAAGTGCACCAGGAAATTTGGTCCCTTTGCTTTGGTCAAAATCAAAACACCTAATTATGATTATTTCAAGTATCCCTTTGCAACTGCGTGCGAGAGCAGGTGCTTCTTGTCGCGGAACATCCCGCCCTTGATTTGCGAGTACAGCTCGCGGTAGGCGCCGTCCGCAAGCCTTGCCTTGAGGTTTACAAGCACCTTGCGCTGCGCGCGCACCCTGCGGACCCAGCGGTCCTTGCGCGTGGTCTTTGCGAACTGGCTGCCCTTGCGGCTTCCGCTGCCGCGGCGCCTGCCTGCCTCCTTGTTGGCCTGCTTTGCGCGCGCCTTGGCGCGCCCGACGCCCTTTGCGGGCCTAATCTCGATTGCGCCGGTCTTGACAAGCTCGCGCATGTCGTCAGCGGTAAGGGCTTCCTTTGCGGCCTTGTAGTCGCGGATTGCGATGCGGCTCTCACCGACCTTTGCGAAGCGTGAAACAACTCTCTTTGTAGTCTCTATTGACATTCATCAATGCACCGTTGGAATCATAATACCTATTTGGCCTTCGGGGCCTCTGTAGCCTTCTTGTCAGCTGCGGGCTTTGCCGCGTCCTTTGCAGCCTCTTTCTTGTCAGCCGGGTTCTTGCGCGGAATCCCCGAGTTGAGCACGCGCACGCCCTTCTTCTGCGCCGCTGCCAAAAGCACCGCGCGCTTCTTCTTGCCGATTGTTGCGGCAAAGTAAATGACATCGTTCTTCGCATCAACCGCGGCAAGCTCGGCTTCGTTGTGCACGACCTTGAGCATCTTGCCGTTTCGCATCCCGCGCGTGTCCTTTGGGGAGCGGTAGCCTATGCACGGGAGCGCGCCGCACCACTTGAGCATGACACGCTGCTTGTTGTCGATTCCGCGCGGCTTGCGCCACGCCTCTCCGACGCGCTTGTCTACAGAGCGGTTCTGCCTGACGAACTTCGGGTGGATTGCTGCCATAAAAATCACTGAAAATCATTGAATTGCATTCTTGTTGTCATTTGCGTCTTTCATTCTTCAAGCGTAATAAATCCCGTCCTGGAAGACGCGGATGTCCTTGTTGGTGATGCGAGTCGCCTTCGCTATGTTGTTCGCGGTCTGGCCGACGTCGTCCTTGCTCGGGCCTTCGACCGTGATGTCCTGGCCCGTGACTTTGACCTTGGTCTTTCCCGCAATCGCCGCCTTGCGCGCGAGCTTCTCTCCAAGGAAGTTCTTGATGAACACGTCCTGTCCCTTGACCTCGACGGTCACCGGGAAGTGCGCATAGACAAGCGAGAGCTTCTTCGAGTACGGGGTAGCAAAGCCCTTTATCATGTTGCGCACGTGCGCCTCTGCTGTGCACACTGCCGACTTGACCCTGCGGCCCTGCTTGCCAACTGGCGCGAACGTGACCTTTCCTGCCTCAACAGTAACCATGACTTTGGACGAGTCGTAGTAGTGCTCGAGCTTCTCGGAGCCCTTGCTTACGGTGACCTTGTCCTTCGACGTTGCGACGGTTATGCCGGATGGGATTTCCATAAAGACCACAATGAATAATCAATAAACGAATGCCAGGAGCCTTCCGCCCACTCCCTGCTCGCGTGCCTGCACGTTCGTCAAGAGCCCCTTGGAGGTGCTGATGATGAGCATGCCGACGTTGCGTGCCGGGAGGTAGCGCTGCTCCCACTTCTCCCACTCGTCCTGCTTTGCCGCAAAACGGGGGGATACGATGCCGCAGTTGTTGACCTTGCCAACTAGGCCCACGCGGATCGTTCCGTTCTTCCCGTCCTCGCGGAACTCGAAGTCTCCGATGTAGCCTTCGCGCTGCAGGATGGCGAGGACTTCGCGGATGAGCTTGGACGCCGGCACGACTATTTCGTGCTTGCCCTTGCCTTCCGATACCTTCACCGCGTTGAGCGCGTTTGCGAGATTGTCAGCCATGAATGTTCACACCAGTTAGCCGTACTTCTTGAAGCCCAGGTCCACCGCAGTCTCGCGGAAGCACTTCCTGCAACAAAACAGGCCGTACTTGCGTATGAGTCCGCGGACGTTCCCGCATCTCCAGCAGCGGCGGTTGCCGCGCATCTTGTACTTGCTTTCGTCCTTCTGCAAAGGTTGTTCACCTAATAATGAATGTAACTATGCCCCGCTTTCCTCTGCGGCAGCGGAGACCAACTGGACGGCGTAGTTCCTTGTCATGAACTCCTGCGCCTCCTTCTTGCCCACGCGCTGCTTGCGCGGGAGCTTCTTGGGCTGTATCTTGCGCCTCTGGACGCGCACTCCCGCCTTCACGAGCGTGATGCACACGTCAAAGCCCATCATCCCGATCTTGGGGTCGTACTTGATTCCGGGGAAGTCAATGTACTCCTTTATCCCGAACGCAACGTTGCCGTTGTCGTCGAAGCTCCTTTCGGAAATCTGGTGGTCGGGCACCTCGAGCGCCTTCTTGAGGAGCTCTGAGGATTCCTTACCGCGAAGCGTGACCTTGCAGCCGATGTTGTCGCCCTTCCTTATCTTGAAGGTCGGGTTGCGCGACTTGGCCTGCGTGTAAACTGCCTTGTGGCCCGAGATGCGCTCGAGCAGGACGCGGGCGTTCTCGAGCTCCTGGCCCGGTGCGCCTACGCCGCAGTTGAGCGTGACCTTGTCGATGCGGATGATTTCGCTTGCCATAAAACATCAATCTTTGGTGAACGTAAAATTACTGGAACCCGCCATTGACCACGAACAGGTAGTCCTTGCGAGTTGTGAAGACCTTGCCGTCGGAGGTCTTGAGCGTGGCGTCGGTCGCCCTGCTTGCCTCGCGCTCGATGAGCTCCTCAAGCACCGCTACTACCCCTGCGTGCACTCCCTTGTCAACAAGGCAGGTCGCCCCCTTCGAAAGCGCGAGGTAGTCCTCGACCTTCTGGCTCGGGACCGCTATCTTGAGGGTGCCGCCTGTCGCGTACTTCTTGCCGTCCTCGACGATTATGTTGCGGCCGTCGTGGAGCCCGAGCTGGAACCGGCCCTTGCCGAGCTGCTTCTTGGACGCTATCCTGCAGAGCTTCTGCGAGACCTGGTCCTTTGAAATGGGAGTGAATGCGAGCTTTCCCTTGAAGATTGTGACCCTGACGTGCTTTTCCACAAGGGGGATTGAGATTACGTCCATCAGGCCGATTGGGAATGACGGGTCGCGGACTGCCTTGCCGTCGACGAAGACGACTCCGCCGCGCAAGAGCTTGCGCGCCTCGCGCGCGTTCTCGGCGACTGCGAGTATCTCAACCAGGAACGTTGCGATTGGGAGCGACTGGTCCTTCTTGTGCGGGCCTGCCGAGGCCTTCCGGAGGTATGTGTACTTCTTGGGCGAAATCGGCATGGCCTTGGGCCTTGCCAGGCGCTTCATGTGCCTCTTCATTCCGTGGCTTGCCATACGTGTTTTTTACCTCGAATCACGCTGTCGGCGCCGATGCCTTTGCAACGGGCGCTGCAGTCTTGTCCTCTGCCTTCTTTTCCTCCTTCTTTGCAGGGGCGGCAGTTGCGGGCTTTGATGCCTGCTTGTCCTCCTTGCCGGAGTACTTCTCGATGATCTGGAGGTTCGACGAGTCGAAGGGCACGAACGAGCGCTTCTTGCTCTTGCGTCCCTGGACGGTCATTCCCTCTACGAAAACCTTGAGCGTCTTGTAGTCCACTTCCGAGACCTTGCCGGTCTTTTTCTTGAAAGTGCCGCGCATCACCTTGACGGTGTCGCCGCGGCGGACAAGAGCGGTCTTTGAGCCGACCTTCTTGCGGAGCTCCTTTGCGACGTTGCAGTGGAGGAACGCGCGCGCCTTGTGGAGCGGCGCCTGGTAGCGCTCCTTGCGCTTCTTGCGAGGCTGCTTTGAGACAGTTCTTGAGAACTTCATGAAAAATCACGTGTAAATATCTAGATGACTGCCGAGGACAATGGGACGACTTTGGGGAAGCGCTCGGCGATTTCGCGTGCTACTGCGCCCTTGATTTCGGTTCCCTTGGGCAGGCCGGCGTCGTCGATGATGACGCAGGCGTTGTCCTCGAACTTGACGCGCTCCTTTCCGCGCCTGAAAGCGAACTTCTGGCGGGTGATTACCGCGCGCTCCTTCTTCTTGACCATCTCGGGCTTGCCCTTCTTGACGGACACGATGACGATGTCGCCGATTCCGGCTGACGGGTAGCGGCGGAGCCTTCCGTGGCAGCCGATTACCCCGATGATCTCGACGATTTTTGCGCCGGAGTTGTCATCGCAAGTGAGGCGGCTCCCGATTGTGAGCGACTTTGGAATGCGCGCTGTGAGTCCCTGCATCGTAAACCACTGAAAGATTAATCCTTGAGCACGTCGGTGACGACGTGGCTCTTTGTCTTGGAGATTTTCCTGCACTCCACGAACTTGACTTTGTCCCCTTCCTTGACTTCCATGCCGTCGGGCACGTGGACGTGGAGCTTTGTCCTGCGCTTTTCAACGCGCTCGAACTTGGGCACCTTGCGCAGGTAGTCTATCGAGACCACCGCGGTCTTGTCCGCCTTGCGGCTGACTACGGTGCCTTGAAATATCATTCCGCGCGTCGAGATGACCTTTGCGGATTTTGCGTCGGATTTGTTTTCCATAAGCTCAACTTTTTCCTGTTTTCATCTTAGCCTGTTTCGCCGCAGGAGGTCGGATACCTTCTTGGTGCGGTCCTCGGGACGGAAACAGACCCAATCTCCCTTGATTGGCGCTTCGGGATGGCCTTCAAACTGGAAGACCGAACCCTTCTTCGGGACTAGTTTGTCGCCCTTGGCGGTCCGGATTACGAAGATGTCCTTCGTCTCGTCGACCACTTTTCCCTCCAAGCCGATGAGACCTTTGCAGGCAGAATCCAGGACCTTGGCGGAAAGCCCGATGAGCTCTTCGGCCAAAAATCCCATGCCTTGCTTTTGGCTTCGGCGAAAGGGTGCGGACGTCTTTGCGTCCATCAACATCAAATCTTGCATATGATGCAATAGCACGTCGTGCAGTTGCAAAAAAATGCGGAAGCAATTATTGCAAACCAAGGTTTTTAATTGCTTCCTTGGGATACCCCAAGGTTACGAGGTAATCCACCGCCTTGTCCAAGTGGTTTCCCTGCAGGATTATCCGGCCGTCCTTTGCGGTGCCCCCGCAGGCGAGCCGGTTCTTGAGTTCCTTGCCGACCTTGTTGAGTTCGTCCTCCTCAAGCCCCTCGACGACGGTCACGAGCTTGTTGAAGCGCTTCTTGGTTGCGAACACGCGCAACTGCTTGGTAGTCTCCTTCTCGAGGGTCCTGCACGCGCAGATGTCCTTGGGAAGGCCGCACTTGGAACAGATATCAGACATTCTTGTATAACACTCCTGAAGATTTTCCGCCGTTGTTCCGGCGCTTGATAATAGTAGCAATAAACGCTTATAATACAGGCGCAAGGCGCATTTCCCCTCTGGGAATTTACCACCCCGCAGGGAATAAACTGGGAATTTACAAGGGTGCAACGCCGCATTTTTCCTTATCCTGTCCAAATGCAGTAGCGATGGATTATGCAAGGGCAGATATGCGAGTTGTCCTCGCAGGGAAAGAAAGCGTTAAAAATATCGTAATACCATAGTATAACGATTGAGGAAGTCTATATGGAAGCAATCCCGGCAAAACTCACCCCCCGGCTCGTTGAGGAAATGGACGCCCTTGTAAGGGACGGCTGGTTCGCCAACCGCTCGGAGCTTATCCGCGACGCGGTAAGGAACGCCATCCGCCGGGCGCATTCCGAACGCCTGGAAGCCGCACTGAAGGACGACGTGGAGTGGGGCCTGAATGGCAAAGATTGAGATAGCAGTCTTCGACACCGGCCCGCTAATCCACCTGCAACAGGTAGGCGCGTTGGGCGTGCTTTCGCTGTTTCGAAAGATTACAATAAGCGAACAGGTCAGGGACGAACTTCTCCCCGGATTCCCGCTGCCAAAGAACTGCACGGTCGCAAGCATGAACGGAAAGTCTAAAGATATCGCCAAGACCATAAGCGAACGCTACGACTTGGGTCCGGGCGAGTCAAGCGCAATAGCGCTTGCCGGCCAGGAGGGGATACGCCTTTTCTTCACCGACGATTTGGGCGCACGTGGAGTGGCTAAAAACATCGGGCTTGAACCCCACGGCACCCTCGCAATCCTGACAAGGGCGTACCGCGAGAAAACCCTTGGAAAAAAGGACGCAATCAACTTCCTTGGGAAGTTGCGCACCCAATCCAGCCTCTACCTGACTTCCGACTTGGCGGAGTGGACGAGAAAGCAAATTGAAATGCACGATAAACAATGAAGGCGAGTAGAATAAACCAGTGATGAATATGACCAAGATGAAAAAGAAAACCAAGGCAGGCAAAGAGGACGTGCTTGACAAGATGCGCCGGTTGGCTGACAAAAAAGGACTCACGCAGAAGGACATCCTGAAGATATGCCGCGAGGTCCGCAAGGAAGTCTACGAAGAGGACTACGGAAAGGCGTCCGCTGACTCAACTAAAAACTAAAAGAAATGCTTTGGAAAAAATCAGACTTTCTCTCCCTTCTTGGAGAGCGCAAGCTTGATTGACGCGCGCAGCTTCTTGAGCTCGCGGAACTTGCCGTTGTTGGGCTTTCCGGTGCTGCTGATTGCGCCCATGTTGAGCGCGATTTCAGTCTCGGTCTCGGCAAGCTTCTTCTTCAGTGCTTCCTTGTCCATTCCTGCGATTTCGCGCTTTGTGATGATTGCCATATTTTGGTTCGACCTTTTGGGTTGTGATGAAAACTTATTCCTTCGCAGCCTCTGCGGGTTTTTCCGCAGCGGGCTTTGCCTCGGCCTTCTCTGCAGCGGGCTTGGCTTCGGCCTTTGCATCTGCCTTGGCTTCGGGCTTCTTCTCCTTCTTGGGAGCTGCCTTCTTTGCCTCTGCCTTGGCTTCGGACTTTGCCTCCGCCTTCTTTTCCTTCTTGGCAGGGGCCTTCTCTTCCTTCTTTGAGGGAGCCTTCTTTGCAGCCTCGAGCTTGCTGTCTATAGTCTTCTCAAGCTCTGCGTCCGCAGTTGCCGGAGCCTCGTCCTGGCTTGCCTCTGCAACTTCCTCTGCAAGGGGCTTTACTGCGAGCTTCAAGTTGAGCGCCTTCATGTCGTACGAGTCAGGGTACTTGACCTTCGGCGAGGCAATCTTTACCTTCACTCCGATGGTTCCTGCCTTCAAATAGCATACGTAGCGGCCTTCCGGAATCAGGTGGACCGGGTCCCCTGACTTCTTGAGGTGGCCTGCGTAAATCTTCATGGTCTTTGCCTTGCCGCCCTTGCCGACGACCTTTCCTGCAAGGCGTATCTCTGCGCCTACTGCGCCTGCTGCCATGATGTCCTTGAGTGTCATGCGCATAATCTGCTTGATGTTGCCGCGAATCTCTATCTGGCGGCCGATTTTCTCGGCCATCAAGGTTGCGTCAAGCGAGGGGTTCTCGACCTCGATCACGTCAAGCTGGGGGTTGTCAACACCAAAGCGGGCAGTGAGCTTCTCGCACAGGTCCTTGATTGAGCTTCCCTTCTTGCCTACCACGACTCCGGGCCTGCGCACGTAGATGATGATGCGCGTCGCCATCGGCGTCTTCTGGAGTATGACCTGCGATACGCCTGCGCGGTCCATTTCCTTCTTTATGAATGCGCGGACCTTGTGGTCGGAAATCGCCTTGTTGATGAACTTTCTTTCAATGCCCATTTCTATGCCCCCTTGTTCTCCGCCTTTGCGGCTGCTGGTGCAACGGCCGGCTTGTCGGCCTTCTTTTCTGCCTTCGCCTCGGGCTTTGCGCCAGCGGGCTTTTGAGCGGCCTTCCTTGCCGCCGCCTTGTTCTTGGCCTTTCCTGGCAGCGCGGGCCTCTCTTCAACTGTAATCTCCATGCGCGCGGTGACGTAGTCCGAGCGGATGGCCTGCTTCCCGTATCCGAGTGCGGCTCCGCCTACCCAGGTCCTGCGGTAGCGCGGAAGCACGTTCTGCTTGTATGCGCAGGCGTTCTTGACAAAGAGGAGCTTCTCGTCGAGGCCCTTCTTGGTCGCGTTGGCAACTGCGTTGTTGAGCACTGCAAGCGCGGCCTTGCATTCCTTCTTGGGGAAGCGTCCCTTGCGTCCTCCAAGCTGGGAGCGGTGGCCCACGCCGGTGTTGAACTTCTTGAAAAGTATGGGTATCTTCAGCTCGATGGCCTCATTGAGGATGGTGCGGGCCTTGGCTACGTTCCTGTGGCGGAGCGCTGCGCACACGTTGCACAGGTCCTTGTAGGAGATGTCCAGGTCGTATCCCTGGGCCTGGCCTACCTTGGCCTTGTCGTCCACTTTGACTGAATACTTGTAAAGTCCCATCTGAATGTTACACCATGTTCTCTACTTGAGGTCCACTGACTTGCTTCCGCGGGTTGCGCCGATACCGGGCCCTGAGTGCTTGACCATCTTGGTCGTGTGGGCGTACTCGCCAAGTCGGTGCCCGAGCAACTCGGGGGTTATGAGCAGGTCCTGGAATTCCTTGCCGTTGTAGACCTTTATGTGCATCCCGAGCATGTCCGGGATTATGGGCATCTCGCGGATTTGCGTCTTGAGCGGCTTGTTCACGAGCTTTGCCTTGCGTATGCGGGCGAGGAACTGCTTTATCTTGGGTGACGCGCGCTTCAACGTGCGGCGCTGGTTGGACGGAAGCGTAAGGAGGAACGCGTCAAGCGGCATCGCCACTAGCTCCTCCGCAGTCTTTCCGTAGTACAGAAACTTCTTTGCCAAACCATTTCACCTATATGAACATTTACTTCTTGGCTACGTCGGCCTTGATTTTCTTGCCGCGGCGCCGGCCAGTCCTGCTTGCCGCGATGAGCCCTACCTTCTGTCCTGCAGGCGCGTTGCGCGAGATGGTCGTGGGCTTGCCCATCGACTTTCCTCCGTGCGGGTGGTCGTATGCGGACATGGCTGAACCGCGCGTGCGTGGCCAGAGCTGGCCGCGTGCGTGCATCGCGTAGAACTTGTATCCGGCCTTCTTGAAGGGCTTTTCCGTCCTTCCGCCGCCTGCGCATATCCCGATGGTTGCGCGGCAGCGCGGGTCGATGACCTTGATTTCTTTCGATGAGAGCTTGACGTTGACGTCGCCATTGGTGTCGTCGCGTCCGACTACCAGGATTCCCGCGCCGCTCGTGCGGCCTATCTTGCCGCCGTCCTGCGGCCGGAGCTCGAGGTTGAACACCGTAGTGCCGTCGGGAATCATTGAAAGTGGGAGGATTGAGCCGGTGGTGACAATCGAGTTGTCGTACTCGAAGACCTCGGGCTTTACGTAAGTGCCGATTGTGCGCAGGTTGACCTTGTCTCCTATGCGCATGCCTTCGGGCGCGATTGCGGTGACGGTTGTCTTGCCGTCGTCAAGCAGAATCTCCGCTACGAGCGAGCGTCTTCCCGCGTCGTGGATGAGCGCGGTCACCTGGCCCATGCCTTCGAGCTTCTGCTCGTATGCGACGTGGCCGTAGTAGCGGTGCCCCGGGGTGCGGTACCGCGGGGAGCCGCGGCCGCGTTTTTGCGTTGTAAGATGAGTGCCCATTCAATTCAACCCTAGATTAGCTTGAGCTTGCCCGCAACCTGCGATGCAGCTCCCTTCTTTACGAACTTGACTATTGCCTTCTTGCGGCCGTTGATTGTGCGAAGCGTGTTCACCGAAGCGACCTTCTCGCCCCAAGTTGCCTCTGCTTCCTTCTTGATCTCGGTCTTGGTTGCGTCGTCCGTGACCACGAAAGTGAGCGTGTTGGTCGACTCCATCGAGCCTGCGGCCTTTTCCGTTGTCAGTGCGTAGAGAATCTTCATGAAAATCACATGTAAAGCTTTTCGGTACCAAGCTTGTCAACCGCGTCCTTGGTCCAGAGCGTGAGCCTTCCAGCGTCGCCACCAGGGCAGAGGAGTTCAACGGTGAGCTTCTCAACGGGCACGACGTCCACTCCGGGCAGGTTGCGTGCAGCCTTCCAGATGCCGCTGTCCTTGCCGATGACTATGAGCACCGAGCTGGGCGTGCGGTAACCGCCGCGGCGCAGCCTGGCGCGGCCGCTTCTCATCGTGCGTGCTTTGTGCGCGCGCTCGATGTCGGCCTCGAAGCCCAGCGCGACAAGCGCGGACTTGGCTTCCTTGGCCTTCTTGAGCTGCTCGATTGAAGCGTCAATGATGATTGGGAATGCAGTTGAGTCCGCGAACTTGTGGCCGCGCTTGACTACGAGCTCCTTCACGCCAGTTGCCGCGATTGCGCTGCGGAGCGCGAAGTTCTTCTCCTTGATGTTGATGCGCTCGCGGATTATCTTCTGGACCTTGGGCGGGTGCGCGCGCGTCCCGTGGGTCGCGCTTGGCACGGTCAATACGCGGCCGCTGCGTCCACCCGGAATCTTTACGCGGGGGACCCTTGAGCGGCCGGTGTTGATGGTCTGGCGCCACGCGTGCCTGCGGCCGTAGTACTCGGCGGTGTAATTGCGTCCTGCCATCGGGTAGTTTCCCTTGGGCTGGTATGAAAACGAGCGCTCGGAGTGGAACGCGCGGCGGATGAGGTCGGGCCTGTACGCCTCGGCGAACTGTGCCGGGAGCGCTACTTCCGCGCCCTTCTTCCCGTCGATTGCAACAACCTGAGCTTTCATCTGTAATCACGTAAAAAAATTATCCCTGCTTCGACTCCTTGCCGATTTCCTTTATGACCGGCTTCTTCGTGGCGCGCCCGAGCACGGACTTGCGCAGGAGGATTGCGCGCTTTTTCGGTCCGGGGACGCTGCCGTCTATGAGTATGTATGGCGACTTGACCAGGCCGTAGTGCGCAAACCCGTCAACTGGGAGGATTTGCTTTGCGTCCTGCGAAATCATCATCACGCGCTTTGCCTTGTCAACCCTGCGGTGGAAGCCCATGCCTCCTGCGCGGGGGATGGTGTACATGACCTTGGCCTGGGTCTCGGGGCCGATTGAGCCTCCGTGGCGCCTTGCCTTGGTTGACTTGTGAGTGTTGAGTGCGACGCCGTAGCGCTTGACAACTCCCTGCCAGCCCTTGCCAGTTGTGACTGCGATTGCGTCAAGGTACTCGCCTTCGGAGAGGATGTCGGAGATTGCAAGCTCCTTTCCGAGGATTCCCTTTGCGTACTCGATTTTTGCCTTCACGTCGGCACCGCCGATTGGCGCCTCGAATATCTCGGGGGTCTTCTTGCCAAGTCCCGTCTTTTCGGGGACTGTAATCATCTTGATGCGGACGTCAACTGCCTGTGCTGCGAACTTGTCTAGGCTTGAAAGGTCGGACTTCTTGGAGGGGGTAATCGTGCGGTTTGCGTTCTTGGGCGCGGTTGCCGAGGTTACCTCGGTGAGGACCTTGAGCCCAAGGTTGGTGTTTCCAAGAAGAGTTATTGAATAGACGAAGAGCGGCGGGACCTCGATTACGGTGACCGGCACGACTATGTCCTGGCCCTTGGTGGGCGAGTCCGCGTCGTCGGTGTAGAGGATGCTGGTCATTCCCACCTTGTAGCCCAGGAGGGCTTCAGGGAGGACCTTCCCGTGGTTTGCCCAGCCTGCCACGCGCGGTACCATGCGCTTTGCGCGGCGCCTGTGCCAGACGGCCTGCGAGCCGCGTCTTGAAGTGCGTACACCCATATGGAATCAACTGTCTAATAGCAAAATGTTTTTTTGAAAGCATGAAATGGAGCTATACCGCCTTGAGCTTGCGCGCAATCGGCGGGGTCGTCTTGAAGAAGACCTTGCTTCCGCAGTACGGGCAGCGGATGAACTCGATGTTGTCGAACTGCTTCCCGCACTTCATGCACTTGTACATTTTTGTTCACTCTTTCCGTCAGAATTCCCGGAACGCGACGAGGACAATGGCCCACACGACGAGGTTTGCCGCCAGTTGCCAGCTTGATGAAAGCAGCAGCAGTAAAGCGCCGAGTTCAGCCGCAAACAGCGCCAGCCACTTGGGCCGGACAACCATCTTTTCGCCTACCTTCGATTGAAAGTATGCGTACGGGATGCCGAATGCCAGAAGCATTGCCGAAAAGTCAATTGGGACCGACGAGACCATATCTAGCGACCTTGAATCCTGCCGCGTCCCCCTTGATTGTTCAAACGGTTTACTTATCGTGCAATAGCAATATTAAAAGCCTTTCGCTCAAAAGGGCCGAATTTATGCCAAAATCAATCCGGCAAAAGCAGAAAGCAATCACATTTTTAAAAATAAGGAAAAATATGGATTATTTCGGCAATCCGAGGACGGGCAAAGCTTCTGCTTGTCCCTATATTCCCGTGCCGATTATCATTATGGTAAGGAGCGAGAACGCCGCGCCGTATTCCAGCCTCAGCTCGAACACCTTGGTGTAGACTACTGCAAGGCCGATTATCAGGACGTAGATTGCCGGAAAGCCGAGGCCGACCAGGAACGGGAGCAGGAAGTAGAGGGCTGCGGCGTAGAATACCATGTGGGCTGCTGACTTCAACGGATTATACAGGAAGAAAAGCGATACCGGCAGGAAGTCCCAGGGCAGCATGCCGCCCCTGTCCATGGTGTAGAAGGCGTACGCTGCTATCGCAATCGCCGCCACCAGGGCGGTGTCGCTGCCGAGGAACGTAATCACATCCACCATAGGCCAGACCTAAATGTTACTACTAATTAGTGACAACTAGGGTTTATTAGGGTTTTGGGGATTAAAAAGACGGAAAAATGAGAGGAAAAGGATAGGGGAAAAAGGAGGGAAAAATGAGGAGAAAGAAGAATGAAAACAAGGGGGAAACCGAAGAGGATTCCGCTGTCCCCCGAAACGCCACTCAAAGGTTCTCCTTGTGGTGCATCCCCTTGTACAGGTGCGCCGTCGCCTCGCCAAGCGGAAAGAAGGCGATTTGTGCTACCTTGGCGCGCTTCTTTATTCTCGCGCCGTGCGGGTTGTGGACAATCAATACGGACTCGCCGCGGCCTTCGTACCCGGGGTCCCAGTAGCCGTTGTAAAGGTCGATTCCGCAGCGCGAGAGCGAGGAGCGGCAGAAAGTTACGCCAACCAAGTCAGCGGGAATCTTCACTGCCTCGGCGTACTGGACCTTGTAAATGCCCGGAGCCAAGTCCGCCCAGCCGTCCGCGTCGAAGGGCACTTCCTCGGTTTTTGAGATTACGCGCTGCGAATTGTCAAAGTCAACTGCGCCCTTGCTCACTATCTTGAACACTTTTGCCACGGTCAAATCAAATGACGCGGGCTGGAGCTGCTTTTCCAAGTCAAGGTAGTCGTAGACCAGCCTTTCCTTTTCGATTAGTGTGCGCATCTGCGCGGAGTTGAGGACCATAAAAACGGTTTCACCTTGGAAAACAAAAACCAATACTTGGTTTGACCATCAAACAATAATAACTCAAACGATGAACTTAGCCGTCCCTTTTGATTTTCTCACAAAAAACTCGTCTCCCTGCGAGAGCTTGGCAAAGCGCGGGAGGTTGTCGACAAAGAGAAGCCCTTTCGTGCGCGTGACGACCCCGCGCAGCACGAACTTGTCCAGGTCCTTTGTGACTATGGCGGGCTTCTGGGCGAATTTGGGGTTGTTCTGGATTATGCCGATGCCCTTCCCGAAGGTCTTTCCCCCGCTTACGGAGTAATAGTACCCGGTTGAGCCGTAGGGCGTGCTTACGATTACGCCGTCGGAGACGCAGTCCTTCTGGAACACCTTGCCATTAAGATAGAGGTCGAAGCGCACGGCCTGCATCGGGTTCAAATTGTGGAGCTGGACTTCGTTGAGCGCCTCTGCGGTGAAGCTCTTTCCGCCCGCATTGGTTGAGGCCACCAGCTTGATTTCCTCGATAATCTTGTAGTCGCCTTCGATGGCGCGGTCAAGGAGCTCCTCGAAGCAGTCGGCGCAGAGCTGCACCCCGCTCCTGCGGGGGATGTCTATGTTCTTCGCCATCGGGCCGCACGCGGGGCACACGTCCCAGTCGCGCACGCACATCTTGGGCACGCCCGGGTAGAGGTGCTCGGTCTTGAGCGTGGTGCCGTCGCCGCCGTAGGATATCACCGCGTCAGGGTTCCTGGTGACCTGCACCAGCCCCTTTGACCTGAGGAAATCGCGGAAGTCCGGCGGCTCGTAGCCGATGACTGCGAACTTGCGTAGCTGCGGCATCTTTTGCATAGAGTAGTTTTACCAGCGCCAGTTATTAATCTTTGAAGGCCATAAGAATTTCCTGATTATAATATAGTGGCAGTTGAGTGCGGCATGGCTGACGTGGACGGGAAGACGGGAGACGAGGTCGAGGACAAGGCAAGCCAGAAGGTTGCCGCCTATTTTGCGCAGGAGCACGGCTTTTCGCTTGAACTTGCGCACGACGCTGCCGAATCCGCAAAGAAGCTCTGCGAGTCCCTGAACAGCTTCTCCTCCAACCAGTATTTTTCCCAGGCAACGGCGAAGAAGTGGTTCGAGCTTGCAATCAAGGCCGAGGCTTTGAAGTTCCGCACCGAGGCCGCGAACGCTAGGCTTGATGTAATCTCCGCCAAGGCAGAGACCAGCATCCTGCGCAAGGAAAAGCCGTCAGCGGACGCTCCTGCGGTCAAGGCAATCGGGATTGAGCTTGAGAAAATCCTCGAGGCGCTTGCCGCGGCAAACGACGAGGCCCAGGTGCTGCTGTCCAAGCTTTCCGAGGACATGAAGTCGCGTTAGTCGTTGCAGGTGAATGCCCAAATGGTTGAAGCGCACGAACCCTTGCCGAAGCTTCACGTTTATGGCAGCCTGGGCGAGGCCTACACCGTGGACGCGCCGGCACGCCTTGCGGACATCGCCAGGCAGGTTGACGAGATACGCTCGCCAGTGCACGTCGTCTATGACGGGAAGAAGCTGTACATAGGCACGAGAATAAACACTTCCGCGCTCGGGCACGGAACGACCAGGAGCGAGCGTTACGCATTATTCACCGAACACGACCCCCTAAAGGCAAGCGTCAAGGACGCGATAATACGCCACTTCGGCGCAATCGGGCAGTTCAATGAAAATACAAGCCACTATAGCCTCAACGCAGCTGCAAAGGCCGGAGCCAAGCTGAAGGGCGCGTACTTCGACCTTGCGAACGCCACGCACGGCAAGGAATCCTACGTGGGCATAACGAGGGACGTCCCTTATGACAACGTCCCCCTTGGCGAGTTCGTCGAAAGCGTCAGGAACGCAAGGGGAGTGAAGTTGCGCGACGAAGCGGTAAGAAAAATCCTTGACGCGCCCGCAAAGGACACGGTGCACGCGTCGCTGAAGACAAGCAATGCGGCCGAAATCGTCGATGCGCTTGCGCAGGTGGCCCAGGCGCACATGAAGCAGAAGCCCGGCGAGCCTTTCGAGGCTGCGATGCCACGGATGCTCCTGGGCCCGAACAGGCCGCACAAGACGGTGAGCATAAACCCGGAACGGATGCTTTCGCCGATAAGCAGCATCACCCGCATAGACTTGGAGACGGGCGAGATGGTCGTGCCGAAGCCGCGGGAGGAAAAGCCGGTGCCGATGAAAAGGCCGGGCCTGTTCGGCTGGCTGAGAAAGTGAATCCTGCACCCGATTGCGCGCTTTTTTTATCCCACGCCGCAGTAACCAAGTGCATGGCAATAAAGCCAAACTGGATTGGAATCGACGTCGGCGGCACGAAAATCCACGCGGCAGCCGTGTCTTCTTCTGGAAAAATAATTAGGCAAACACTAGTTGCTACTCCGAAGCAGAAAGCCGCTGCAATAAGAAAAATCATCGGGCTTGCAAACGGCCTTCGCGACAAAAATACTGTTGCCATCGGAATCGGAGTTCCCGGGCCGGTTGATTTTGAAAAACAGGCCGTCATCGAGCTTCCGAACCTTACTGGATGGAAAAACATCCCCCTTTCGAAAATAGTCTCGAAGGCGACCGGCCTTCCCTGCACGGTTGAGAACGACGCCAAGTGCTTCCTACTTGCGGAGATGAAGTACGGGGCGGCGAGGGGCCGGAAGAACGTCGTAGGAGTGATCATTGGGACCGGATTTGGGAGCGCCCTTGCCGTTGACGGGAAAATCTACAGGGGCGCGCACGGCTCTGCAGGCGAGGTCGGGCACACCATAATTTCCGACAAGAGCGGCGCGGTTGGCTTCCGGAACGCCGGCGAACTTGAAAGTTACGCATCCGGAAGGTCGGTCTTCGAAAGGGCGGAAGGAATGGATGCCAAGGCGGTGTTTGCGGCTGCAAGAAACGGGGACGCCAAGGCGAAAAGGGTCTTCGACAACACGGCATACCGGGCGGGAGTCGGGCTTGCGAACATCATCAACGTGCTAGACCCGGAAATTATCGTAGTCGGCGGCTCGCTTTCGAATGCACTGCCGCAGATGCTTCCGATGATGCGAAAAGTGATTCTGCGCGACTGCTTTGCGCCGGCAAACAGGACGCCGGTTGTGCGGCACAAGCT
>JBAYMJ010000024.1:0-19226 GCA_041663565.1 Candidatus Micrarchaeia archaeon
ATTTGTCCGACGCGATTTTGTTCAAATTAGCTCGATATTGTCCGGAAATCTCGGTTGTGGAGAGTGCACGTGCCCATACGCGAGCCTCATCTATTACTCCGTTGAACGCTTCTTCGCCGCCGTCATCCTGGGACGAGCCGTGCGAGTCGCCTATGTACAATGCATTATTGTTTGGCTGAATTGTCGTGTTTGTTGCGCGGATGCCCGTGGCAACTCCGTTTATGTAGATGGTTGCCACACTGCCGTTGTAAGTTGCGGTAATGTGGTTGAAGTTTCCATTTGCCACTGGTTGGGACGAATAGACTGTCACGCCGTTTCCCATTCTCGCAATCGGGTTGCCTCCCTGCGCCCAGAGTATGCTGCCATTGTATGCGGTTGCGGCGTAGGTGTTGTTGGCGTCCGAGTTGATTATTGTCCAGTTTGTGCCGCCATTGTAGCGGTATATGCTGCCGTTCTGGGTCGTCCCGGCGTAGAGCGTTCCATTGTAGGTAACCAGCGTGCTTATGAGCCCTGTTCCTCCTCCGATGGGCGTCCAGGTCGTGCCTCCGTCATAGCGGTAGACCGTGTTGTTCCCGCCGACGTAGAGCTTTCCTTCGTATGTTGCCAGTTCGGACGCGTATCCAAAACCCGCGCCCACTTGCGTCCAGGTCGTGGCTCCATCATAGCGATAGACTTTTGCTGAAAACAAGTCCGCGCAGTAGAGCGAGCTGTTGAAAACGGTAAATCGCTTTACAACGTTGAGTCCGCTGGCTGAAAGGTCATACTTAAGTGCCACGTAGCAAGTCTTGTTTGTCTCAACGTTTCCCATAGTGTCAGCCGACTGGTACGTGATTGTGCTGTTGCCCGTTGTCGTGATTGTGAATATGGTCGTGTTGCTAGGAGATAGTCCGTTCACCCAGTGGGTAGTGAAGAAGACGCCGTTGGCATCTGTTGCATTCAGGGTCACTGTCTGGTTTGTAGTATTCCAAGTGCCTTTGGCGTCGCAGGTCGAGACCGGCGGGGTCGCGTCAATTCCGCCGTCCGTGATTGCCCACCCGTTGGTTGCAATGAGTATTGTATTCCTGGCTGCGGCTGAAGAAGTCGTGTATATCGAGTTGCCCCCGTCGAATGTTACGCCGGGCTTGACCGGCCGGCTCGCCCAACCGTTGAGCAGCGCGTCATAATTTGCAGCCGACAGCTTCACGTACCTAAACATCCTTATCATGCTGGTGGCAGAGCTTACGTTCCAGCTGCCTATGTTCTGGTTGAATGCGGACGCATTGTAGAACATGTAGCTCATATTCGTGACCTTGCCCGTATTCCAACCGCTGATGTTCTGGTTGAATGCGGTCGCGTAATTGAACATGTTGACCATGTTTGTGACGTTGCTTGTGTTCCAGTTGCTTATGTTTCCGTTGAATGCGGTCGCGTATTGAAACATGTTCATCATATTTCCGACGTTGCTTGTGTTCCAGTTGCTTATGTTTCCGTTGAACGCGGTCGCGTATTGAAACATGTTCATCATGTTTCCGACGTTGCTTGTGTTCCAGTTACTTATGTTGCCGTTGAATGCGTACGCGTAAGAGAACATGGCGCCCATGCTTGTGACGCTGCTGGTGTTCCAGTTGCTTATGTTGCCGTTGAATGCGTACGCGTAATTGAACATGGCGCCCATGTTTGTGACTTTGCTGGTGTCCCAGTTGTTCAGGCTTTGGTTGAATGCGGACGCGGAGTAAAACATGCCGCTCATGTCGGTGACTTTGCTGGTATTCCATCCGCTTATGTTCTGGTTGAATGCGAGCGCGGAATTGAACATCAGGTACATTTGCGTGACTTTGCTCGTGTCCCAGCTTCCAATGGGCTGGTTGAAAACTGATGCGCCGTAGAACATGTTGTTCATTTTTGTGACTTTGCTGGTGTTCCAGTTGCCTATGGGTTGGTTGAATGCATATGCGTATTCGAGCATGCAGCTCATATCGGTGACTTTGCTCGTGTCCCACCCATTCAGGTTTTGGTTGAATGCCTGCGCGTTATAAAACATCATGTCCATGTCCGTTACGCTGCTTGTGTTCCACCTGCTTATGTCCTGGTTGAATGCGACAGCTGAAGTAAACATCGTGTTCATGTCGGCGACTTTGCTCGTGTTCCAGTTGCTTATGTTTCCGTTGAACGCGGTCGCGGAGTAGAACATCCAAATCATGCTTGTGACTTTGCTCGTGTCCCACCCGTTCAGGTTCTGGTTGAACGCCCCCGCGTTATAAAACATCATTCCCATGTCCGTGACGCTGCTCGTGTTCCAGTTGCCTATGGGCTGGTTGAACGCGGACGCAAATTCGAACATGCCGTTCATGTTCGTGACTTTGCTTGTGTCCCACCCGCTTATGTTCTGGTTGAATGCGGATGCCCTGACAAACATGCAGTTCATGTTTGTTACGCTGCTTGTGTTCCAGTTGCCTATGGATTGGTTGAACGCTGACGCGTAATAAAACATCTGGTACATATATGTGACTTTGCTGGTGTCCCACCCGCTGATGTTGCCGTTGAACGCGGACGCCTGATAGAACATGTTGCTCATGTCCGTGACGCTGCTCGTGTTCCACCCGCTGATGTTCTGGTTGAAGCTTGTTGCCCCTTTGAACATGTAGGCAAGATTTGTTACGCTGCTTGTGTTCCAGTTCCCTATCGGCTGGTTGAACGGAGTATATTCGAACATCACACTCATATTCATGACGCTGCTCGTGTTCCACCAGCTCACGTCCTGGTTGAACGGGGTGTTGAAGAACATCCTATTCATGTCCGTGACCTTGCTAGTGTCCCAGTTCCCTATGGGCTTGTTGAATACTCCCGCGAATTCGAACATGCTGGCCATGCTTGTGACGCTGCTCGTGTTCCAGCTGCCTATTGATTGGTTGAATTTTCTTGCGTACTTGAACATGTAGCTCATGTCCGTGACTTTGCTCGTGTCCCATCTGCTTAGATTCTGGTTGAATGCAGACGTGTCATAGAACATTTCATACATGGACGTGGTCTTGCTGGTGTCCCAATTGCCAATGTCTTGGTTGAACGTTTCTGCACCGGTGAACACGCCCCGCATATATGTGACGCTGCTTGTGTTCCAACCGCTAATGTCTTGGTTGAATGCGTTCGCATTATAAAACATACTGCTCATGTCCGTGACTTTGCTCGTGTCCCATCTGCTTAGATTCTGGTTGAATGCAGACGCCTGGGAGAACAACGAGCTCATTGAGGTGACGCTGCTTGTGTCCCAGTTTCCTATGGGTTGGTTGAAATTTCTCGCACCATAGAACATGTTGCCCAGATTAGTGACGTTGCTTGTGTCCCAGTTTCCTATGGGCTGGTTGAATGCGGTTGCGCCTCCGAACATGCTGCCCATGTTTGTGACGCTGCTGGTGTCCCAGCTACTTATATAGCCGTTGAATTCGTATGCGCCATAAAACGTGCCACCCATGGTTGTGACTTTGCTGGTGTTCCAGTTGTTTAGGTTTTGGTTGAATTTGGTTGCGAACCAGAACATGCTGGTCATGTCAGTTATTAGGCGGGTGTCCCAGCCACTGATGTTGCCGTTGAAGTTGGTTGCTTGGTTAAACATTCCTGCGAGAGTTGTAACGCCAGTGAGGTTCAGGCTGTCTGTCCCGGTGAAGTTGAGGTTAGAGCATCCTGAGAAATAGTATCCGGAATTGCCAATGTAGATGTCTCCCCATTGGGTGATGTTGATGATTTTGAGCTTGTCGCTGGCGTAGTTGAAGTTGAACCCAGTTTCGGCGGTGTTGGTGATGTTTATCGTATATACTCCTGACGTTGCATAGACGTGGGTGTTCCTGTTCGAGTCAACACGTCCGTCTCCCCAGTCTGTTGTCCAAGAGCCGGTAATCGGCAGGATTATGGTCGTGCTGTTGCTTCCGCCCTTGGTGGTGTCCCAGGTCGCGCTGAAGGGCGCGGCTGACGTAAAGGTGGTTAAGAGGGCGAGAAACAGGAGAAATGCCGGGTTAAGCTTCATCGAGTTCTCCTTTAAGGCTCTTTATCGTATTTCTCCCCTTTTGGGCATTGTTCCGTTCCCGGAGCCGTCCGTGCCGCTCAGGCGAGGTTGCCCGTGACCGTCCACGTGGTCCCGCCGTCGTAGCGCATCACCTTGCTCGAGGTGTCGGTGTACAGCCCCGCGTAGAGCGTGTTGTTGAAGCCTATCAGGCCGTACACCGTGCCGTTGGCGTTTCCCAGCGACGTCCACGCGGTTCCGCCGTCGTAGCGGTAGACCGTCCCGTTGTAGCCTGCTGCGAAGATAGTCCTGTTGAATGCGGTGATTGCGTATGAGGAGTTTGACGGGTATCCGACCCCGGTCCAGGTCGTGCCGCCGTCGTAGCGCATCACCGAACCGTTGTCGTACCCTGCCGAGTACGTGCTCCCGTTGACCGTCGCGAACGCGTAGGCGTTGACACCCGGTGCGGGCAGGCTGGTGAACGTCTCTTCTCCGCCTGCTATCTCGAAGTACGGCAGGCCGTCGGAGCCTATTGCGAGCGTGTACGAGCCTTTGGAGAGTATCGTGTTCTGCCTGTTGTCGTTTGCCTGCACCCAGGCGGCAACCGTGATGCCGCCCGTAGGGTCGATGCCCTGCGAGTCCGGCACCGTCACGCGATCCGAGGAGCCGTCGAAGGAGAGCGCCGAGCCGTACTTTCCGGCCGCAGTCCAGCTGGCGCCGCTTATCGTGCCGTTGTTCCCGTACGTCGAGACGTCAACTGCGGTCGTGGCGTTGTCGCCTATTCCTGCATTGTTGTCGAAGTTGTAGCAGAGGACCAGGCTGTTGTCGTAGAACAGCGTGTTCGTGCCGTTCCAGGAAAGCCCTAGCCCGGCAAGTTGGGTGGCGGCGCTTCCGTTTATCGTCGCGTTTATGGTGACGTTCGCGCCAGCCGAGGCGCTGGTGCCGTCCGCCGGCGTCGGCGGCACGAACGATATCCCGCCGTTTTCCTTGCATCTTCCGCTGAGGGGTTCGGTCCCTACCTGCGAGAATGCCTGGAGGCCGTCCGACTTGTCGTAGATGAAAGTAAGTTGGGTGACCTCGAACGCATCGCCTACGTTGGCGTTCTTGCAGTCGTTGCCTGCGCCATAATGCAGGTACAGCGTCGCCTGCTCGGCGGCTGCGAACACCCGCGAGCCGGACCAGATGGTAATTGGCGTGCCGTTGTCGTTGACCTGCACGGCGGTAAGTTTCAGGGGCGTGGTGTACTGGTTGGTCACGCTTACTACAAGCGTGCCGCTGTTGAGCGTGTATGATGTTATTGAGAACGGCGTCGCGGTCTTCCAGTAAGTCAAGGATTGTTGTTCCTGCATCGACGCGCCGGTCTGCGAAGTGGTTATGACCGAGTTTACCACGAATAGGGAGACTAGCAGCACTGCGCCTATGACAACCAAGTATTCGGTTGCGCCCTGACCCCTAAGATATGGCATGTCAACCTAGATTGTCAGTAACCAATGGTTTTAATGGTTACCCCCGGCCGCCATTTTTTGCACCCGGGCACCCGTTGCGGGTCACCGGCGCTCAGTTCCCCGCGGACAACAGCATTACGCTGACGATGGCCAGCGCGATGCCGATGACCTGCAGGTTCGAAGGCGTCTCGGCGAAGAGGAAATAGGCGGCAATTGCGACCATTGCGATGTTCAGCGCCATTATCGCTGCGACGACTGCCGTCTTTGCGCCGGGCTCGCGCAGCGCAAGCAAAAAGAACAGCGCGCCGAGAATGGAAAACCCGGCGTAGGCGAGTATTACCGGCAGGGCCTTGAGGTCAAAAAGCGTGGAGACGCTGATTTGGAACCCGGACATCATCTTTGCGGCAAGCATCGAGATGCCAAGGGACGCCATCGCGGCAAGGGAGTAAAGTATCCAGCTCATGGTAAATGTTCACTGCGGTTGCAAGGCCCGTTTTCGTGCCTCTGGCTTACTACTGGTTTATTAGTAGGCTTTTCTTTAGGCTTTTGTTTAAACCTTTCTACTTGGATGTGTGAATTAGCCGTGGTCCTTGAATGCATCCTTTCGCCGAAGTGTGCAAGGAGGCAGCCGCACAAGCTCTTCGCCGTCTCATTCATCTTCTTCTCGGCAGGCGTGCTCGTCTACCTCGCCATCCCCGGGCTCAACGGCACGCCCCTCATATTCACGCTGCTCCCGTTCCTTCCTTTGATGTTCCGGCTGCTCATCTGGGAGGAAAAGGAGGAGGAGGCGTCGCTCCGGCGCCACGAGACTGGCTTCTTCGACTACCACCGCATCCTTCTGCAGTCCTACGCCTACATATTCCTCGGCGCAATCATCGCAAGCATATTCTGGTACTCCATCCTGCCTTCCGAAGTCGCCCACAAGGCTTTTGACAATGAAATAGACGAGATTTCGGCGATATCCTACACCGTCAACCAGACTTCGGTTGCGACGGGCAACGCCATCCGGCCGGACTTTTTGTCGCTTCTTGTAAGCCACAACATGCAGGTCCTTGCGCTGATGCTGCTGTTCAGCCTGCTTTACGGGGTCGGCAGCCTCTACCTTTTGCTGTGGAACGCGTCGGTAATCGGCGTGTTCGTGGCCCAGGGCATAGCCCAGAATGGTCTGATGGCCGGGCTGTTCGGCTCGTTCCTGGGCCTGATTCCGCACGGCATCTTCGAGCTTTCGGCCTACTTCGTGGCAAGCGTCGCGGGCGGGATATTCTCGGTTGCCATAATGAGGCGGCACCTCGAGCGGCCCGAGCTGAAGTCCGTGCTGTCCGACTCTTTCGTGCTCGTGCTGTTCTCAATAGTCCTGCTTTTCATCGGCGCGCTGGTCGAAAGCTCCTATTGAGCCTTGCGATAGAGCCGCTTCTTCCTGCTTGCAATGGGCGGCAGCGCGATTGCCTTCTTGCTGTTGAAGCGCACCGGCGGAGCCGACATCTCCTCGCTCCAGTGCGGCGTCGTGTCCTGCTTTTTCGGGAAGTACTTGGCGCTCAGGGAGTCATACCGCTTCCTGCTCAGCCTTCCGTTCGAGTACAGCACGTCAAGCTCGGACTGGGAGTGAACCGCCTTCCTGCGGCCGACCAGGTACGCCGCCAGAACTCCAACAAGAAGCAGCACAAGGAGGAAAGCGCCGAAAAGCATCATCGAACTCGGGTTGCCGTCCGGCCTCACCGAGATGGTGGTGCTGATTGACGTGTTGTTCCCGGTTGCGTTCTCCTTCTCGCCATCCTGGCCGATTATGATGACGGTCTGCGTGGCCGTTCCGGGGAGCACGGGCCCCACGGTCGGCTGCTCGGTAAGCGGGCCCAGGGAGACGTTCGACACGTTCGAAGGGAGCACGAACGCCTCGCCGTAGGCGTAGTCGCGCACGCGCTGGAACGCGTCCGCAAGCGCACCCAGCTTTAGCGCGTTGATGTTGGAGCCGTACTCTGAGTTCTGCTTCCCGCGCTGGTAGTTGTAGTACGCGTGGCCGTAGAACAGGTCCGCCCAGCCCGACCGGGTGGCCCTGTCCGCAAAGCTCGGGTAGGCGCTGACCGCGTTCATCACACCCGATGCGTACAGGCTTGACTCCGCAAGGGCGTCGTCAGCGGTATAGATGTCCGCAACAAGAGCGCGCTCGGACGCGATGTACGCGTAGGAATAGGACGCGTCAAGCATCGAGGCGTAGTACCACCCCTGGCTGTAGAGCTCCTTGGACGAGTTCAGGTGTGTGGTAATCTCGGTGTCAAGGGGCGCGGTCTCGTTGATTGCGTCCTCGATGAGCTTGATGTACTTCTCGGTCTCGAACTTGGCCTTCTCCTGCGGCATCAGGTTCTGCACGTTCTCGCGGGGAGCAGAGCCGTAGTTGAGCATCTTTGCCGCCTCGAACCAGCCCATCGCTGCAGACAGGTCGTTTGCCATGTCCGAAAGGGTCGCGTTGTCCATGGTCGCGTTGGAGTTGAGCGTTGCAAGGACCTTTTCCGTGCGCAGCTTGGCCCAGGTGTACCTCATCTGGGACGTCGCCACCCACTCCCAGTTAGTGGAGTTGAGCTGCGCAAAGCTCATCGCCGAAATCTCCTCGTAGAAGTTTTCAGCCACCTTGCGGAACTGGGGGATTGTCATGTTGCGGAACTCCTCGGTCGAGACCGCGTTCTTCACAAGGAAAGCCGTGTTCGCGGCGGAGTAGTAGTAGCCAAGCGAAAGCTCGAGCTTGGACTCGGCTATGAGGCGTTCGAAGGCCTTCTTCTGCAGGTCGGAAAGCGCAGACGCGCGGCCGCGCGCCTCGGAGTCGTCAATCGTTGACTGCGCGGTTGCGTAGAACGGCCAGGACGAGTTCGAAGCGAGGTATTCGCGGGGTATGAAGTCCGTTGAGTTGACCTGCGCAGGAGGCTCGATTTCGCCGGTTGCAATCCGTATCGCATAGGATACGTTAGAGACCGGCACGACGGTCAGGTTGTATTTCTGCATCGCGTAATCCGCATAGTAGAGCGAGTCGAGTATGCTCTCGCCGGACTCGGCGGTCTGGCCTGCGGGGACAAGCATCACCTTGTAGCTTCCGTTTGAGCCTACCGCGTCAATCTTTGCCTTCACGCCTCCGACTGCGCCTATCGCCCCGCCCTTGGCGATGGTCCCGGTTATCACGAAATCGTCGCGTATCTTCTTGCCCGAGAACTCGGAGTACGCCATTATGGTGAGCGCGGCTCCGGCGCTGGGGCCGTTGACCTTGCCCAGCGCGCTGTCAAAGCGCACGGTGTAGTCGTAGGAGTCGAAGTTCCTCTGCGCAAGCTTTGCTGCCTCGGTGAACGCGGTCTGCATCGAGTCCTGGGTGTCCGAGTTTACCGTCGTGGAGTGCAGTCGCAGCACAAGCTCGCCGCTTCCGGGAGCCACGTCGACCTCTATCGCGGTGAGCATGCCGTGGTCCTTCTCGTCAACAGCGGGCGCCATCATCACTACCGCGCTTGCGAAGGCTGAGAAGAACAGGACTAGCGCAAGGACGCGCCTGACGTGAGTTTCCATAGGGTTGCACCGAAAAATGTCGTTGGAAAAATGAAGGGATTGGCCGGTTTTAATGGTGTCGGGTGGGCGGGGGTGCAACCTGCGTCTTTCGGCTTACTTTTTCAGGTCAACCTTGAGTCCGCGAAACTGGTCCTCGTGCATCATGAACTCTACCGCGTTCTTGCTTCCGAACATGTCATAGTAGTCCAGCCGCACGACCACCTTGTTCATGGCCTTGGTCGCGACCTTGGTAAGGCCGATTATGTAGCTGTTCTGCACCATTATCTTGCGCGGCGCGTCCATCTCCAGGCCGTCCTCATAGGCGCTGATAGTTCCTTTGCTTTCGTTAAAGTACGTCGAGTAGGAGTGCTTCAGTTCCCCTAGCGTCTTTGCGCACATTGCAACCATCTTCCGGGGGCGCTTGAAAGTGCTCAGCTTATTGGGCTTATCGTCCCCAAATAAAAGAAGGCGCATTCAAAATTAATAATGCTGGTTTTAAGGCAATCCCGGCAGGTTTTTCGTGATTATTATGGATTTTGAGGAAGTAGGCCCCTGCACAAGGCAGGCAAAACCCGAAGGAAAGATGAGCGTGCCAGTCAGGGCGTACGGAAACGACGCAATTTTTGCGAAGATGCAGTCCGACCGTACTCTCCAGCAGGCCGCAAACGTGGCCACGCTGCCCGGAGTGCTTGACGCGGTGATGGTGATGCCGGATGGCCACGAAGGCTACGGGTTCCCGATAGGCGGGGTTGTTGGGTTTGACCTCGAAGAGGGTGTTATTTCTCCCGGAGGTATTGGTTATGATGTGAATTGCGGAATCCGCCTCATCCGCACCAACATGACCGAAAAGGACGTCAAGCCCCGGATGAACGAGCTGATCAAGGCGCTTTTTGCAAACATCCCAAGCGGAGTCGGAAGCAAGAGCCGCACCCGGCTTGAGGTTGCCGAGCTTGGCAAGGCAGTCACCGAAGGAGTTGACTGGTGCATAGGCAAGGGCTATGCGGTTGAGGCCGACAAGGAGCACTGCGAGGAGAACGGGCGTTTCGAAGGCGCTGACTTTACCAAAGTCAGTGACATGGCAAAGAAGCGCGGCGCGCCCCAGTTCGGGACCCTCGGCAGCGGCAACCACTTCCTTGAAGTGCAGAAAGTCGAGAAAGTCTACGATGCCGAGAAGGCCAGGGCCTTCGGGATTACGGGCGTTGGCCAGATTACCGTGATGATTCACTCCGGCTCGCGCGGCCTGGGCCACCAGGTCTGCGACGACTACCTGCGCACGATGCTTCCCGCAGCCAAGACCAAGTACGGCCTCGAGTTGGCCGACCGCGAGCTGTGCTGCGCGCCAATCCAGAGCCCGGAAGCGCAGGACTATCTGGGCGCGATGAAATGCGCGGTCAACTTCGCATTCAACAACCGCCAGGTCATGACCCACCAGGCGCGCCAGACCTTCGCGCAGGTCTTCGGCGGCAAGTGGGAAGACTACGACATGGGCCTAGTGTACGACGTGTGCCACAACATCGCAAAGTTCGAGGAATACGAAATCGAGGGCCAGAGGCGCAAGGTGTGCGTGCACCGCAAGGGCGCCACCAGGGCGCTCTGGGCCGGAAACCCGCTCATCCCGCAGGCTTACCGCTCAGTCGGACAGCCAGTCATAATCCCAGGGTCGATGAACTCCTCATCCTACCTTCTTTGCGGCGCCGAGGGCAGCAAGAAGACCTTCGGCAGCTCCTGCCACGGCGCAGGACGCATAATGAGCAGGTCGCAGGCAAAACGCGACTTCAGTTCCGCCAAAATCCTTGCCGAGATGGAGCAGGCCGGGGTCAGCATCAAGGTCGCCGAGTCCGAGCTGGTTTCCGAAGAGTACGGCGGCGCCTACAAAGACATCGACGCGGTAGTAAGCTCGGTTGAGCAGGCGGGCATCAGCACTATCGTGGCGAAGATGGTCCCGCTTGGCGTAATCAAGGGTTGATTTTGATGCCGTACAACCGCAGACAACTTTTCCACCATCTTGACAAGCTTAAGGCCGACCTTGGGGAGTATGGCTTCAAGAAAGGCACTTATGTTGTCCTGGCTGGAGGGGCGATGTTGGCGCACGGGACGCACCTGAGGAAAGAGACCAAGGACATCGACGTCTCGGTGAACCCGGGCGTCTTCAAGAAGCTTGTGGATAACAAAGACGCGATTGGCGCTTTGCACCCGCCGGTCGGTTTCCAACAGCATGAAAAACTCATAATCCCCGGCCCTTACGGGGACGTCGAACTCTCCGGTGGCGGCATGAGCCTGATTGGCCGCCCGCCGGTTGAAATCAAGGGCCACCACTTCCAGTCGCTTACGGACGTCCTCGAATTCAAGCGGATGCTTGCCAGGCAAAAGGACCGGCTCGACATCGAGCGGTTGGAAAAAGTGCTTGCACGGCTTAAACGGCGCGACCCCAAGAAGGAGTACCAAAGGCACGACATCACCTTCATAAAAAGGACTACCGTGCGCGGCGGTGACGCGCCGGAAGAGGACTTCTGACGGGCCTGCCCAGCCAAGGCCGTTTCCATCCCCGGACCGGGATTGCCGGTGGCCCGCGGCGGCCTATACCCCGAATATTTTTTCCTGCAGCCTGGCCGGGAGCTTGTCGCGGTTGGCAACGGCCACGATGACCTGGCACAGCCCGGTGGAAACCGGCTTCTTGTCAAGGCCTAGGGAGTCTAGCCGGTCCCTCAGGGTGTTCTGTACCCTTTCAGTCTCCTTTTCCAGGTGTTCCTTGACATCCGGGGACAGTTCTCTGCAATTCAGGTGGCGCAGGCCGTCCACGTTGATGTTGTAAAAAAGGTTCATCATGTCCTTGGAGAACGTGTCGTTCATGCCGTTGAGTATGACCTCGTTTCTCGTCATCGAGCCGATTTTTTTGTATTCCTCAAACTCCAGCTCGACCTTCCTTTCGGCGCACCTCTTCGCCTGTTCAGGCCCATTCGTCCTCAGCTGTTTATCCTCTTCGGCCTTCAGCCGGTATTTTTTCCAGCGCTCGATTAGCTCGCCGGGGTTTTTCGAAGTGTGGACTAGGCAAATCAGGTGCTCAAGGTCGCCCAGGCACTGTTCGCCCGAAAGCCCGTGGTGCAGCGCTATGCGCAGGAATGACGCCTCGTGGCTTTTCCCGCCTATAGTGGGCCAAGGCTTTTGCGATATTCTCTGTTCGGTGGGTTCGAGCAGCATCGGTTACAACTCAATAAAAAAGGGTTAAAGAAAAAAGCGTTTTAAAACCGTATGTCTGGCGGTTCTGGACGAGTTGTGGGCATGAACAGCGGTCTTGCCTGGAATTGCCCGTGCGCGGGTTTTCCCATTTGCCTTCAGCAGTTGTCCAGCTTCTTCTTCAGCTCGGCAATCTCCTCGTGGAGCTTGCGGTTCTTCTTGAGCGGGTCGTTGAAGGCCTCCTTCTCAAGCTCGTCGAGCCTTGACTTGATGCTGTTCTTCTTCCTTGTCAAGTCTGATTTTGACATTCCCATTGAAATCTCACCTTCTTGAAAAATGCTGTGCAATTATCTACCCCGATCAGCTGTATATTTGTTTGCCGGAAGGAAGGCAAAGGGAAATGAACCCCTGAAGGATACTTTTCATATGGTCCGTTTGACCGGAGCAGCCAGGAACGCGGTTGAAAAGCAGCGCGCTTATTTCTCAACGGGCGCGACGAAGCCCGTCGGGTTTCGCCTAGCCCAGCTGCGGAAGCTCAAGGCTGCACTGGAAAAATTCCAGCCCGAAATCGAGAAGGCTCTCTTTGCCGACCTCCACAAGTCGCCATCGGAGGCGTTTCTCACAGAGCTTTACCCTTGCCTTGAGGAGCTGAAGTTCTTTGAGAAGAATTTGAAGAGCTTGGCGCGGCCAAGGAAAGTCCCGTCGCCGATGATGTTTCCCCTTTCATCCTGCTCAATCCAGTCCGAACCGCGGGGAGTCGCCCTCATCCTTTCGCCTTGGAATTATCCTGTCAACCTTGCCATAATGCCCCTGATTGGCGCGATTGCTGCAGGAAACTGCGCGATAATCAAGCCTTCGTCATCCTCCTCGAACACTTCGGCGGTTCTTTCGAAGATGCTTTCATCATGCTTCGATAAAAAATTCGTTTCAGTAATCCAAGGCGACTCTGTAGTTGCTGAAAAACTTTTGGAAGAGGAGTTTGACTACATATTCTTCACCGGAAGCCCGTCAGTAGGCAAGTCCGTGATGGCAGCCGCATCCAGGCACCTCACCCCGCTCACCCTTGAGCTTGGCGGCAAGAGCCCCTGCATAGTTGACAAGGGCTGCGATTTGGAAAAAGCTGCCTCCCGGATTGCGTGGGGCAAGTTCACCAACGCCGGCCAGACCTGCATCGCGCCGGACTATGTTCTTGTGCACAAGGCGGTCGAGGCCGGGCTTGTCGCCGCGCTTGCCGGAAAAATCACCGACTTCTTCGGCCCCGACGCGCAGGACGCGACAGATTATTGCCGCATCATAAACGAAAAGCACTTCGACCGGCTTTGCGGCTACCTGCAGGAGGGGAAAGTGGTTTTCGGGGGCAGGACGGACCGGAAGGGCAAGTTCATTTCACCGACTTTGCTTGCCGACGTCAAAAAAGGCGCGAAAGTGATGCAGGACGAAATCTTCGGCCCAATCCTGCCAATCATCCCGGTCTCCTCGATGGAAGAGGCAATCGCTTTCGTGAACAAACGACCGAAGCCGCTTGCACTTTATATATTTTCAAACAAACGCGAAGTCGTTGAAAAAGTTCTCAACTCAACAAGTTCGGGCGGGGCATGTGTAAATGATGTTCTACTTCACGTAGCAACTTCCGAGCTTCCCTTCGGCGGGGTGGGCAACAGCGGGTTCGGCAAGTACCACGGCAGGGCGTCGTTCGAGGCGTTCTCGAACCAACGGAGCGTCTTTACGCAGACCAACCTCTTCGACTTTCGGCAACGCTACCCTCCTTATGACCGAAGGTTCATAAGCTTTGCAAGGCGTTTTGGTTGATATGTCATCCCCAGTCCCTCTTGTGCGCAGGCGCGCTTTCACGCGCATAGCAGCCCCGCTTGAACGCAACCGCTCAACGCTCAAGGTGCTCACCTCCAAGGCCATACGCTATGACCAAGGCTTCAACTACGCCTATTTTGAAGGCGACCTTTTGGACCGCGTACGCAAGGAACTGAAGGCGCGCGCCAACGAAGGGCTGCCTGTCCGTTTCCTCGATGCGGGCGCCGGCAGGGGAACCGGCCTTTTGCTTGCCGAGGCGGTTTCCCCCAACGTGGTTGCGCACGGCCTTGCGCTCCACGCGCCAGACCCCAAGCTCGGCATACCCGGGCACAAGTGGACCAAGGGCCACTTTGAGACCGGCGTGTTCTGTGACCCCAAGACCGGCGAAGGCGCCTTCGACGTGATACAAAGCCGCTACGCGCTCCAGCACGCGGCCAACCACGCGATGGCACTGGAGAACCTGCTCAACTCCCTGAAGGTGGGCGGCAGGCTGTTCAACTTCCACGACAGCGACAGGACCGCAGTCCACATAGAGGACACAGGCTTCCTGCCAGTCTTGGAAAGGCAGGGCTTCGTCCTCGATGAAGTTTCAGCACGGAGCAGCAGACTTGGCGCGTTCCTGCGCAAGGTCGCAGGCCCCATCTTCGTCAACAGCCCCCGGCTGTACGTGATTAAGCGCGTCGGGAAAGACAAGGCCGACCTCAGCGCGTTCTACGGCTCGGCAAGGATAAACAAGGTGCCGCTGAAAAAATAATTCCCTGCGGAATAACCGCGGGCGCCTTTCCAATTCGAAAGGGTTAAATGGCCCGGCCGGATACTTGGCTCTTATGTGCTTTTCCGCAAACCACGAGAAGAACAACGCGTTCGTGTGGCTGCTGATTGCGGTAGCAGCACTTGTCCTTGCATTCCTTCCGTTTGTTTTTGGCGTCAACGTCGTCAAGAGCTTCGGCTGGATGATGTTTTCCCTGATGCTGGGCATCGTGTTCCTGCTCGGCCTGCTCTTTTTCGTCGCCCTGTTCTGGAGCTCGCTGCGGCTCGACCGCATGCTTTCCGGGGAGGACCTGCTTGCCCACTGGACGTATTCGTCGGAGGAGATTGCGCCGTACGCAACCGGCGAGGAAGCCAGGCTTTCGAGGAACAAGCTGGTCTACCTGTTCTTTACCCTCCTGACGGTAGTGGTGTGCGAGGGGCTTGCGTACATACTTGACCCCGGGACCGCGCTAGTCCCAGCCGCGATACTTGTCATCGGATGCTTTGCAGTAATCTACGGCGTTCCCAAGGCGCTTGCTTCCTATGAAAAGCGCTTCGCAACCGACGCCTACATTGGCAGGGCCGGCGCGCTCTTCTGCAATCGTTTCCACTTGTGGAAAATATTCAACGCAAGCCTCAACCGCGTGTCTTTTGCGGAAGGAAAGCCCGCGTTCCTTGAGATAAACTACTCGTTCCTATCCACCGACGGCTCGGGTCCAACGTCAGTTGCGGTCAACCTCAAGATTCCCGTGCCGAAGGGAAAGGAAGCCGAGGCCAGGCGCGTTGTGCTTGAACTTTCTGGCAAGCGACCGGCCGGGCCGGATTCAAAGAAGGCGCTTTGGGAAAAAGAAGAGAAACAACGGAAGTTGCAGGGCTTGAAGAAGTGATATGTTATGCCAAAAGACGCAATCAAGACCGCCCTCTCCGTAATCGAGCGCAGCAGCAAGGCAATCATTGGCTCGGTTGACGCCGACGGCTACCCCAACATCAAGGCGATGCTCAAGCCTCGCGAGCACGACGGCGTGAAGACGTTCTACTTCACCACCAACACTTCCTCGATGCGAGTTGCCCAGTACCGCAAGAACCCGAAGGCGTCAATCTACTTTTTCGACGAGCGTTTCTTCAAGGGCGTGATGCTGAAGGGGAAGATGTCCGTGCTTACCGACGCGGCGGCCAAGAAGAGGATTTGGCGCGACGGAGACGAAATGTACTACCCGAAGGGCGTGGCGGACCCCGACTATTGCGTGCTCAAGTTCAGCGCAGAGTCCGGCAGGCTCTACCAGAACTTCGGGTCGGAAGACTTCAATGTTTAAGGCTTTGAAAAAGAAAAGTGGATGGAACGGGGTTTGAACCCCCGGCCTCATGCTACTGTTTTACGCGGTTACGCCCGGCTTTTTCCGTATTGCCGCGTGCGAGACCTCCGAGCGCGGAATCAACGGCAGCTCCTTGACTACATGGACGTCCCCGTTTTTCGATACTATCACGTGCCTGTAGTCCCTGGCCAGCTTGTTCCAAGTGGCCTTCGGGTCGTGAAACAGGCCGTGTTCTTCTACGTGTTCGTTTGCCGCCGGGCCGTACGCGTTGATTGCGCTTATGATTTTCTTGTTGAACGGCGTCTGGAGCTGCTTTTCGATTGCGCGGTTTTCGCGCGCAACGTCCGCGGTGTTCAACGCAACGACCGCGCCGCCCAGCCCCAAGCCCCCGCTTAACTCAGGAGACCCGCCGGTTACTGCATTTATGACTCCCAACGCGATTGCCGCCCCCGCGCCTGCGGTGTACTTCAGGCCGGTTTTCTTGAGCGACTGCCTTAGCTTTATTTCCTCAAGCGATTCCGTGATGGTCTTCTGCACCTCCGGGTGCAGGTGTGCATATGGGATTACTATCTCTGCGGGTACTTTTCTCGCGGGTTTCGGCTGCGCCATCTGCTTTTCTTGGATTGGGATGCGTCCTTGCATTTTGGTCACCGATACTGAACGTCCTTTTCCTTGCTTTTAAGTTTATTCGTCATGGTGCCCGCGTCGGGGAAGGCACATAAAGGAAGGAAAACTCGGTTTAGGCGGATTTGATTATAATGGCGAGTGCCTCAAAACGATTCGCTATTAACTCCCGGCGGGCATACCACTGCCATGGCAAAAAAGGGCGGTTCTTCGAAAAACAATTCTTTGTTGTGGGTTGCAGGGTTTGTTGCTTGCGCAATAATCCTCGGCTCAATAATTTTCGGTCCGGGCATCCTATTCGGAAACGCCGGCCAGCAGGCAAGCTACCCGATTGATTCCGCGGTCTTTACCACCCTTGACAGGACGATTGTCCCTGTTTCAGTGCCCTCGGCCTCGCCCAAGCTTTCCCCTGATGACATTCGCAACTTCTCAAAGTACGGCTATGGCGCCTGGCAGTACGGCAGCGGGCTTGCATATGAAAAGAGGCTGGATTTGATGCCCGCCGCGTATGCCAACTCTTCTGCTAATTCGGCGGTAAAAGCTGCAAGCCTCTTGCGTTTCTTTACAATCACCGACATACACATAACCGACAAGGAATCGCCTGCACAGACGGTATTTTTCGGCATCAAAGCCGGCATCATCTCAAGCTATTCGCCAGCAATGCTATACACGACCCAGACTCTTGACGCCGCGGTCCAGACAATCAACGCGCTTCACAAGAAGAAACCATTTGATTTCGGCATCTCCTTGGGCGATGCAATCAACAGCGACCAGTACGACGAGCTGAGGTGGTACATTGACGTGCTTGACGGCAAGAACGTAACGCCCGATTCAGGTGCAAAGGACGACCCGGTTCCCGGTCCCTTGAACGATTACCAGGACGAATACGAGGCAGCCGGGTTTGACAAGTCAATAAGCTGGTACCAGACGCTTGGCAACCACGACCATTACTGGATGGGCATACTGCCCCAGGACGATTACATCAAGGCGGCCATGGTGGGTGACAAGATGCTCAACATAGGCAACGTGCTTTCCGACCCTCTTGGCGTAAAGAGCCGCGGCTACTACATGGGCGCGGTTGACGGCCGCACGCCTTACGGCAACATCATCGGCGCAGGTCCGGTCAAGAGCTTTTCGGAACAGCCGACAGTGCCTGCGGCTGACCCTGCACGCCACGTAGTCCCGAGGGAACAGTGGATAAGCCAGTTCTTCAACACCACTTCAAGCCCTGTTGGCCACGGGTTCAACAAAACCAATGCAGAAACCGGATTCGCCTGCTATTCTTTCGAGCCGAAGTCGGACGTCCCAATCAAGGTCATAGTGCTTGACGATACTGACGTAAACGACGGCCCTGCTGCCAACGGCTACGGCCGAGGCATGCTTGACAAGCAGCGTTACGACTGGCTCGTAAGCGAGCTTGACAAGGGCCAGGCCGATGGCCAGCTCATGATAATCACCGCCCACATCCCGATTGGAATCGACTGGGGTAATGGCCCCCTCAGTTCCATGGCATCCTGGAGCGCCAACGCCTATGTTACCGAGGAAGCCCTGATTGCCAAGCTCCACACTTATCCCAACCTCATCCTGTGGGCAGCAGGGCACCGCCACCAGAACACGGTAACCGCCCTGAAGTCACCCGACCCCGCTAGGCCCGAACTGGGGTTCTGGGAAGTCGAAACGTCTTCGCTGCGCGAGTTCCCCCAGCAGTTCCGCACCTTCGACGTCGTCCGCAACAGCGACAACACAGTCTCAATCTTTGCAACCGACGTTGACTCGGCTGTGAAGGAAGGCTCGCTTGCCGCAACGGCACGCACCTACGCCATCGCAGCCCACGAAGTATTCAAGCTTCAGATGCAGAACCTTTCCTACAATGCCGAGCTTGTCAAGCAATTGAGCCCGGAAATGCAGGCTAGGATAAGCAACATCGGCACGCCGGTAAAAAATTAAGCGTGCGCAAGTTGCCAAAAGAAATATCAGAAAAAGGTTGGAAGCCACCGAAGGGATTTGAACCCTCGACCTATTGCTTACAAGGCAATCGCACTACCAGGCTGTGCTACGGTGGCATGCTTGTTTTGCATCCTTTAGCGTAAAAGCCGTACGGGGATGCAGGAAGGATTAGTCCAGTTCAAGGTTTAATTTTGTTGCCTTTTGTGGCCGAAGCACTTCTCGTAGACTTCCTCGGGTATCTCGTTCCGGAACGCGGCGAGCGCGAGCGTCTGGTTGAAGCCGTCCTTGCGTTCGGCCTTGATGCGCTCGCCGATTACCTGCGCGAGCTTGGTTATGGCTTCCTTGGCTTCGGCGGAAGATTCGGGGTCAACTGCGGCCTTTTCCTTGAGGATGCCCATGAGCTTCTCGCGCGTTGCCTTGTTTGCGCCGAAGCCCTTGTCCTTCTCAAGCTCAGCCATGATTTCCTTTCCGTCTATTGACTCGAACCTTTTCTTGAGGTCCCCCTCAAGCGCAAGGTTGTTTTGGATGGCGTTCTGGATGTCCTCGACGTCCATCCTCAGTGCGGCCTTCTCAAGCGCCGCGTCCAGCATCCGCCTTGTCACCTTGTCTGCCTTGTCTATGAAGTTCTGCCTGCACGGCGGGATGCGCAGCCCTGTTATGCGCACGTTGGTG
>JBAYMJ010000025.1:0-18668 GCA_041663565.1 Candidatus Micrarchaeia archaeon
TGAACTGTTTCGGCTATTATTGTCGGTGGCATAAAACGGAGAGTGTGAAAAATGAGTGCAACTAAATACATTCGCGAATCGTTCCGCAAGACTATGGCCGAGCGCGCGCCAGCATACAAAGCACGGCTCATCAAGTGGCACAAGCAGTCGCCGGTAGTGCGCCTGGACGGGCCGACCAACATACCCCGCGCAAGGGGACTTGGGTACAAGGCTACCAAGGACATCCTGGTTGTGCGCGTGCGCATCAGCAAGGGAAAGCGCGTCCGCAGAAGGGCTGACTTGGGCCGCAAGCCTGGAAAGAACCGCAAGGAAGTCAACCCTGGCGCACCGTTGTCATACTACGCCGTAATCAAGGCCGCAAACCGCTTTTCAAACCTCTCGCCGCTTGGAGTATACCTTGCGGGAGAGACGGGCACGGACAAGTACTTCGAAGTAATAATGAGAAACAACTGTCCGCAGACACCCCAGAAGCCGGTCAAGCAGGCAGCGCCAGTTGCCGCAAAGCCGGCAGCTGCTGCAAAGCCAGCCAAGAAGGCCTAGACGGTAAATACAGATGGACTTTGTTGACTTGAACGTCGCAAAGCCGGAACTGTCCGCGCTTTTACACAAGCTCGGCTTTTCCCAATCTTTTTCCTTACAGACTGCTGCCATCAACTCGCAGGCGGACATCCAAAAAAAACTCAACAAGCCCTCGGCAGTGGAATCCACCAACGTCGAGATGCTGATGGCCTGCTGCAGGCAGGAGAATGCAATCCTCATCAACCCTTTCCTTGCAAAGGGATTTGAGAAGGAGCCCAAGCTCTTCCGCAAGATTTCCGAGGAGGGCAAGTTCCTCGAAATGCCGCTTTCGCTTTTTTTGGACTGCTCCGGTGCCAGGCGCGCAGGCAGGCTGCACGTAGCGACCAAGGCGGCCAGGCTTGCGGCAAAGCACAAAGTAAGGGTAGTGATTACAAGCAGGGCAACCACTCCGGAGGGCTGCAAGTCGCCCAATGAAATCTGCGCCCTTACCGAGTCCTTCCTTGCGATGAGCCCCTCGCAGGCGCGGGACGCCATTTCAAAGAACCCCCTGGCTGCTGCCTCGGAAAACGGGCTTTCGCCGCTCTAGGCAGAGGCGTCAGACTCCCTTTCGGCGACCTCGGAAAACGGCCTTTTGCCCCTCCGACGGGCCTTTTTATCCGGCCGGCTGTTTTACGCGGGTTTAAAAGATTAATCCAGAATATAGTTACTAACCAGTAGTAACTTAAGTTGATGGTGGGTTCATAATGTCTCAGGGCCAAGTTGACGGTGTAATCATCGCTGTTTCAGTTCTCACTCTAGCGCTCATAGGAATCATGATTGCAAGCCCCTCCAGCATGAGCGGGCTCTTCACCGCAGGTTCGCAGCCAGAGGCTACGCCGACGTCGATGCCGATACTCTCGCAATACACGCCCGCCTCGCCTTCGGCGCAGCCGACATACGTCTATACCGGGGTGCCGATAATCGACCAGTCCTATTACCCGGTCGCTGCCGCTCCATCCCCGACACCGTCATACTACAACCAGTACGGCGGCTACTACCAGTATAACCAGAACCCGTACAGCCCGTACTACAACTACAACAGCCAGTACCAATACTCCCAATACGCGCCTTCGTACTACCCCAATGGGACTCCCTACTACCCGCCGGGGTACCAGAACTACTTCAACTACTACCCCAACGGCACGCCGATGTACGGCTACAACACCCAGTACGCATACTGCTACTCAAACTACACCGGCTCGTACCCGACAAGCATCAACGTGATTTCGGGCAGGTCGCCGGTCAACGTCTTCATTGACGGCACCTACTGCGGCACAATAACGGCCAACGGAAGCTCCTTCATGGCGTTCGGCCTCTCGCCGGGATACCACGCAATCTACGTGTCCGGCACCAACTGTTACAAGGTTGACTCGGTCTACACCACCTACCAGTACCAGACCAACATCAACGTGTGCTCGGACGGCAGCGTATCCGGCGGCAACAGCCACTCGGGCGACGGCACGTACTACCTCTACCAGGGCGACCAGGTCACCGCGACCAGCGGCGCGACATTCGTCTACTCGAGCTTCTCGACGATGGAGTACGGCCAGTCCGCGCTCCCGATGGCTTCGTTCTCAGTCACGCCAAGCAGCGGAAGCGCCTACTCGGTCAGCATGACAGTTGGCTCGGAATTCTACTACACCGGAGGCTCCATACGCATCAACGGCGCTGTTGAGACGAACTCAGGAAAGCTCTTCGGCGTCACCGTGTCGTCTTCAGGCAACCTCCAGCCCTCGCCAATAGGCACGCGCACGCTTTCAGGACGCATCGTTGACGCGAACGGCACCGGGATATCCAACGGCGCCATATCCATAGTCAGCGCCTACGACCCGCAGACGTACATGAACACCAAGATTGCGGGAACTGACGGCTACTACTCGATGCCCTACGTGCCAGACGGCATGTACAACGTCACGGTCAGCGCGCAAAACCACTACAGGCGCACCTGGACGTTCGTGCAGGTCTCCGCCGACGCATACGCAACCTACGACATCGCGGCGTCAACTTCAACGGCGACTCCGACGCCCACTCCCGCGACTTTGACTTCGACGCACTACATAACAACGCAGTCATACCTGTTCTCGGTGCCGCTGGCAAGCCCCAGCGTCGCCAACAACACCTGCTCAAACACCACGGTGAACCGCCTCAACCCGTTCAACCAGAGCTGGTACGAAATCCCGATGTCGAACATGAACGGCAACGAGACTTACTGGCTCAACGTGACGTCACCATGCATGCTCTCGTTCACCGGCCCGGCGTACTATAACAGGTCGAACTACTACAACGTGCTCTACCCCGGCTGGAACGCTGTAAGCGCGCCGTACGACGGCGCCACGTTCAGCCAGCTTGCGGGCAACTGCGACATAACCGCGTACTCTAGGATAAACACTGCAGGCACGTACGAGACGTACAACGCGACTGCGGGCACCGGCACGCCGTTCGCAATGACCGCGGGAGTCGGGTACCTGGCATACTCGAACAACTCGACGCTGTGCGCGATGTACAACAGGTCGTAAAACTAGCCATTTTCTTTTTTCTCTTTCCTTTTACTTAGCGGTAGGTCGCGGACGAAGTCGCGCATCTCAAGCACTTCCAGGTGGTTGGCCCAGTTCGAAAGCGAGGCCCGCTCGATTGCCGCCTGCACCGCAGTCTCCACCGCCGCATCCCTCTTCAGGCTCTTGTCGCTCAGGTGCCGGTGCAATTCGTCTATGAACCTGTTGCGTACTGCTTCCGCGTGCTCGGCCTTGTCGCCGGCCAGGTAGTGCCTAACCTTCAGGGGACTTGGGTCGTTGGCCTGGTCGAACTCGTGCAGCTCGGCCACCCCGTCGAGGTAGACGCAGGCGTTCTCAAAACCCTGGCGCAGGGTCTTGATGTCTTTCGGGTTGACTTGCCGGTAATGCATGACAAAAACAACTTCTCCCAGGGAAGGTTCAGACGCTCCTTTTGACTGCGGCTGCGGCATCTGCCAGCCCGACGAGCGTTTCCTTTCCACTTACGAGGTTCCGCAGGTTGATTTTCTTTTCTGCAGCCTCCTTGTCGCCTATGATTGCGGCAAACTGGATGCCCTGCTTGCCGCAGTAGTCTAGGTTCTTGGTGATGTTGCGGCCCAAAAGGTCGATTGCGACGTTCACGCCCTGCGCCCTGAGCGCCTGGGCCGCCTCGAATGCGAAGGGCTGGTCCTTGATGGGGATTACGAAAACCTCGACTGCGGTCCTGCGGATTCCTTCGATTTTCTCGCCCTTTGCGGCCTTTTCCTTGAGGAGCTCGCAGATGGACTCGAAGCCGAAAGCGACTCCGGTCGCGGGGACCTTCTCCTTTCCGGAGAACTTGCCGACCATCTCGTCGTAGCGGCCGCCGCCGCAGATGCTGGACTTGATGATGCTTCCGGGGACGTATCCTTCGAACACCGTGCTGCTGTAGTATGAGAGGCCGCGTGCCAGGCTGGTCTTGATTTCGTAAAAGCCGTCGCCTATCCCGTAGAGCTTGACATAGCCGACCAGCTGCTTCAGCTCGGCAAGGCCCTCGGCGCCAATGCCGGTCTTGATAATCTGCTCAAGCCTTGCCATCAGCTCGTCGTTGCCAAGCTTGTCCAGCTCGTCGAACAATTCTAGGACTTTCTTTGCGCTTGAAGCGGAGACGCCCTTTTCCTCCATCTCCTCCTGCACTTCCTTTGCGCCTATTTTTTCGAGCTTGTCAAGGGAAAGTATGACCGGGGTGGCCTGCTCGGCGCTTACCCCGCAGGACTCAAGCAATCCGTCGAGCACCTTGCGGTTGTTTATCTTGAGCTTGCACCGGATTCCGAGCGCGTCGAAGCCCGCCTTGAGCACCGCCACAATCTCGGCCTCGGCGGCCTGGCTCTGCACGCCGAAGGTGTCAATGTCGCACTGGTAGAACTCGCGGTAGCGCCCGAGCTTGATTGGGCCGTCGCGCCACACCGGAGCTATCGAATACCTCTTGAATGGCATCGCAAGGCGCGGGTTTGCCGCAAGCACCCTGCAAGTTGGAACCGTCTGGTCGTAGCGCAGGCCCAGCTCGCGCTTTCCCTGGTCGGTAAGCTTGTAGGTCTCCTTGAGGATTTCCGCGCCTCCCGCATACTTGGAGGAAAGCACTTCCCAATTTTCTATTGCCGGAGTCTCTATGGGGTTGAAGCCGAAGCGCTCGAAAACAGACTTGAGCCTCTGCATGGCCCAGTCTCTGAGGAGCTTTTCTTCAACAAGGAAGTCTCGCGAGCCGCGAACGGGGGTAAGGTCCATAAGAACACCTTTTTGATAAGCATTTGTTGTTAAGCAATATTGTCTCCGATTCTCTTTTTAAGCAACGGGATTATGTGAAATAACAATGGGTTTCCGGGCTTGTCGCCCGTTCGACAGTCCCGCCGGATTTTGTCACTTTTGGCGGGTAAATAAAATAAAGAGCAAACAACAAAAGTAGTTCATAGCAAAGAGGTTGCCAAGACAAGCCTATGGATGAAAAAAAGACTAAAGCCCCTTCAACAACAGCAGACGTCCTCATTCAAAAAATAACGCCCCACGCCAGTCGCCACAAGGGCAAGGCCTTCGTGGTAAAGTACGGCGGCAACGCAATGAAAAGCGACGGCCTGAAGAAGTCGGTGATGGCCGACATTGCGCGCCTTTCAAGCATCGGAATCCGGGTTGTAGTTGTGCATGGAGGCGGGCCGGACATCACCGAACGCATGAAGGCTGCAGGGGTGGAACCGAAGTTCGTCAACGGACTGCGCGTCACTGACCAGGCCACCTTGGACATAGTCAAGGAAGCCTCGGCTGAGATTAATGCCGAGATTTGCGGGTTGCTCAAGGCCAATGGAATCCGGGCGCAGAACGTGCAGGGTACAGTCATTGCCCAGCAGAAGAACGCCGAACTTGGACTGGTGGGAAAAGTCATTGGGGTAAAGACGGAAAAAATAACTAAAGTGCTGGATGCAAACCAAATCCCGGTCATTTCTCCTTTGGGAATCGCTGCTGACAACAAAACATACTACAATGTGAATGCAGACACGGTTGCGGTCAAGGTCGCGATAGCGCTTGGGGCTGAAAAACTGGTCCTGCTCACTGACGTGGACGGGGTTTTGGAAAACGGGAAAGTGATTTCCAAGATGACCGCGTCCCAAGTGCAGGAAAAGACCGCAAGCGGGGTCATAACCAAGGGAATGATACCAAAAACCGAGGCGTGCGTGGAGGCAGTTCAGGCAGGCTGCGGCGATGCCGTGCTGCTCAACGGCACCACTGCGCACGCGCTTTTATTTGACATTTTGCAAGATGACATTGGAACGGAGATCGTGAAGTAGATGGATGCGAATGGCGTCAAGCAGGCAGAAATTGAGCACGTGATGCAGACCTACGGCCGGTTCGACCTGGTGATTGAACGCGGCAAGGGGGCTTACGTTTTCGACAAGGACGGCAAGAAGTACCTTGACTTCATCGGCGGAATCGCCTGCAACCCGGTTGGCCACGGCAACAAGGAAATCGCCAAGGCGGTTTACCAGCAGATGACTACACTGGGCTGGGTCAGCAACCTATACTATACCGAGCCGCAGGCTGTGCTTGCAAAAAAGCTCTCGGAGCTTTCCGGCCTGCCAAAGGTCTTTTTCGCAAACTCCGGTGCAGAGGCCAACGAGGCCGCAATCAAGCTTGCAAAGCGCACAACCGGAAAGGGCGAGTTCATAGCGTGCGAGCACGCGTTCCACGGCCGCACACACGCAACCCTCTCAGCAACCTGGAAGGAAAAATACAAGACGCCATTCAAGCCACTGGTTGAGGGGTTCTCGTTCGTTCCATACAACGACGTTGGTGCAATCGAGCGGGCGATTACCGACAAGACTGCTGCAGTAATAATTGAGCCAATCCAAGGCGAGGCAGGAGTGCTTGTGCCGTCTGCGGACTACTTGGAAAAAGTCCGCGAAGTATGCACCCGCAAAGGAGTCCTGCTCATCTTGGATGAGGTGCAGACCGGAGTAGGCCGGACTGGCAAATTCTTTGCCTACCAGCACACCAAAATAAAGCCGGACATAGTAACGCTGGCCAAGGGCCTGGCTAATGGCATCCCGATTGGCGTGTGCATTTCAAGCATCGAGTTTGGCCGCGCCGAGCACGCCTCGACTTTCGGGGGCAACTGCATATCCTCAGCAGCAGCGCTTGCTACCATTGACTACATTGAAAAGAACAACCTGATGGAAAACGCGGCCAAAGTCGGCAACCATTTCATGGAATCCCTTTCCAAGCTGAAAAAGATAAAGCAAGTGCGCGGCAAGGGATTAATCATTGGAGTGGACATTGACGGCGACGCAAAGTCAGTTGCTGACGAGTGCCTAAAGGTTGGTCTTCTCCTGAATAACGCCGCTGAACACACGCTCCGCTTCCTGCCGCCATTGACAATAACAACCAAAGAGGCGGACAAGGCGGTCAAGATACTCAAAAAGGTGCTGAACAGGAAAAATGGCTGAACAACATCGGAAAAAGATTCGCGCGGGAATCATCGGCGCAACCGGATACACCGGCCACGAGCTAATCAAGATTCTTTCAAGGCACCCGCACGTCGAACTGGTCGTTCGCAACAGCGAAAGCAATGCAGGCAAGAAAGTCAGCGAGCTGTACCCGGACTTTGAGGGCGACTTGAAATACACCGGACACTCCATTGACGAGATTAATGCTCTGAAGTTGGACGTCGTGTTTCTTGCGCTTCCGCACACTATTGCGATGGACTGGGCGCCAAAGCTGCACTGCAAGGTAATCGACTTGAGCGCGGACTACCGGTTCAAGGAAACCGCTGAATACGAGCGCGTTTACAAGCTTGCACACAAGGACCCGAAGGCGAAGGCAGTGTATGGCCTGCCTGAACTCTTCTTGGAGCAAATCAAGACCGCGAAGCTTCTTGCAAATCCCGGCTGCTACGCAACCGGCATGATCCTTTCCGGCTACCCGGTAAAGGACAACGCGGAGTACATGATTTTTGACTGCAAGTCCGGCTGGAGCGGAGCTGGCAAGAGCTCGAAGTATGCCAAGGACGCCTCGATTTCAAAGGACAACCTTGTTTCCTACAGCCTTACCGGACACCGGCACAAGTACGAAGTCCAGCAATTTTTGGGAAAGCGCATCAGCTTCACCCCGCACGTAATCGACACGTTCCGCGGGATGATGATAACCGCACACATACTTCTCAAGAAGCCCTCTGACGCGCAGGAAATCAAGAAGAAGTACAAGGAATTTTACGCGGATGCGAAATTCACCAAGGTAATCGATGAGGTGCCTGACCTGCACATGGTGCAGAACACCAACAAACTAATCATCGGCGGCTTTGAGGTTGACGAGAACAACCAGCTCGTGGTTGTGACGGTTCTTGACAACCTTCTCAAGGGCGCCTCCGGCCAGGCAGTGCAGAACATGAACATAATGTTCGGCTTCGACCAGACCGCCGGCCTAGTTTAGAGATAAAAAAATTGCAAAGTTTGTATTCATTTAGATTCAAGGAGTGAGCTCAAAAAAAATGGAAATCATTGACGCAGACGTTACAAAGGTAAACGGTTTTACGGCACTTGGAAAGAACGTGGGCATAAAGAGCGGAAAGCCCGACTTTGCAGTCATTTACTCGGACACCGTGTGCACCGCCGCTGCCACTTACACCAAGAACCTGGTCAAGGGCGCGCCCCTGATAGTCACCAAGGAGCACCTTGCTGATGGGAAGCTCCAGGCAATCGTAATCAACTCCGGCGTTGCGAACGTCTGCACTGGGGAAAAGGGCCTTGCGGATGCCAAGGAAATGGCAAGCCTCGCTGCAAAGGAGCTTGGCATAAGTGAAAACAGCGTTGCAGTTGCTTCAACGGGAGTAATTGGCAAGTACCTTCCGATGGAAAAAATCCGCGCCGGGATAAAGGGCATAAAGTCCGAGCTTTCAACCGACAGCAACGTCGCGCAAGCCATCATGACAACCGACTTGGTGCAGAAGCAAATCTGCGTCAAGGAAGGCAACTTCACAATAGGAGCGATTGCCAAGGGCTCCGGGATGATTCACCCCAACATGGCAACGATGCTTGCGTTCATCTGCACCGACGCGCAAATCGAGGCCGCGAAGCTTGATGCGATGCTGAAAAAGATTGTCTCCGACTCATTCAACATGATGACAGTTGACATGGACACCTCGACTTCGGATATGTGCATAGTGCTTGCCAACGGAAAGGCAGGCAAGGTTGACGAGGCCAAGTTCGAGGCCGCGCTTGGTTTTGTGTGCAAGGAGCTTGCGCGAAAAATCGCAGCTGATGGCGAGGGCGCGACTAAGCTCCTGGAAGTAACCGTAAAGGGCGCTACTGATACCCAGACTGCAAAGATTCTTGCAAAGTCAATAGTCAGCTCTAATCTGGTCAAGTGCGCCGCCTACGGCAACGACCCCAACTGGGGGCGGATTTTGTGCGCGATGGGAAACTCAGGCGCGCAGTTCGACCCGCTGAAAGTGGATGTTTACTTCGGCGGCAAGGCGGGAATCGTGGACGCAAAGGACAGCGGCCAAATCAAAATCGTCGAAAACGGAGTCACCACGAATTTTGACTATCCCAAAGTCAAGGCAGTGATGGCAAAGACCGCTCTTCCAATCACCATCGACCTGCACTCCGGCTCCGCACAGGCAACCGCCTTTGGCTGCGACATGACCGAGCAGTACATCGAAATCAATGCACATTACACGACTTGAACGGGAGTGCGGGCGCTTTTTAACCACCGGCTCGGATTTAAAGCTAAAACAGCCACTACCTGAATATGGCAATTCCCAAGAGGCCGATGCAGACCTCGGAGATAATCCAGAGGCACCTGGTTGAAAAGCTCAACTTCAAGCCGCCCTTCGACGAGCGTTTCCCGGATGCAAACACGGTTTTCAAGCCCGTCAAATGCCTGAACGGCGACGGCCCGGCCTACGTCACCCACGACCTGATTATCCGCAACCCCGGCAACATCGGCGAAGAACTGAAAAACTTACAAAGTAAGCTCAGGGAATTGGCAAAAAACAGCAAAATCATAGTAACCAAACCAGACGGGGCAAACGGGACGAGATACGTAATCAGGCACCCCGACGACTAGGCGGCCTGCATCCGGGCCTTGCAGCCCGTTTTTAATAACCGCAAAATCCACTATGGTAATGGTGATTCCCTTTGGCCCAAGGACCCCAGAAGAAGCTTTCCCTCATAATCAGCAACATGCTGCCGCAAGAGCTTGGGTTCGAGGCGAAGGGGCACGAGACGAAAATCCAGGAAACATCAAGCCCCGCCCAAAGCAACTCCATAAGACCGTTCCTCCAGCACGGGCAGAATGAAATAATGCACCACATCCGGATAACCCGGGCCATAAAACTCGCCCATTTCCCGCCAGTGGAAACGCCCAAGGAGGCGGCAGCCGCGCTCAAGACCTACATCGAAAAGAGGACGGGATACCGGGGAGTCTCGATTGAAAACTGGCCGGGCACTGGCAACTTCGTAATCATCCACCGCGACGTGTCGGTCCCCGTTCCGGAGCCGCTTGAACGGAAAACAGGATAGCCAAGTCCAGCAAGCCCGGTAAAAACCATTAAAAACCGCAATATGCACTAAATAATTCCTCTTAGTGGGCCCGCAAGGGCCAATCGGAGAGTAAGCTTCGGCTTGAGATCCGCTTAGGAAACAAGGCACGACGCAGTACGATTTAGCCGTATTCCGTTTCGTAAAAAACCCTCGTTTTCCGTCGCAGTTCTCCAACCGGACAGTCATGTTTTTACTGTAAAAAGTGATTTGAATATGGATTTGGGCACTTCGATTCGCATGGCAGTCGACAACGGCAAGATCGTTTTCGGCTCGGACAAGACAAGGAAGCTCTCGCTTTCGGGCAAGCCCAAGCTGGTGGTTGTTTCGAACAACTGCCCGGCTGAGGTTCGCCAGGACATCGAGCACTTCTGCAGGCTTGCCAAGATTACGGTCTACACTTTCCCAGGGACCAGCGTGGAGCTTGGCACGGCGTGCGGCAAGCCGTTCATCATAAGCGCTTTTGCGGTGATGGACTTCGGCAACTCCGACCTTGCGGAATTGGTGAAGACCAAGTGAGTGAAAGGAAGCTCTCGCAGGAGGACATCCAGCTGCTCAACTTCGTGGAGCGCGCAACGGGCGCTGCCGCGGTTGACGTCATCACGGAAGGCAACGCGGTTGTCTTCGTGGTGGCCAAGGGGCAGTTCGGAAGGGCAATCGGAAAAGCAGGCGCAAACATACAGAAATTGCGCAGGATGATGCCCGGAAAGGAAGTCGAAATAGTTGAGGAGGCGTCCGACGTAAAGGAGCTTCTCACGCACGCATTGTCTCCGGCGATGCTGAAGGGAATGGAGCAGAACGAGAAGGGCGAAGTGCTCGTCTCGGTTGACCCCAAGTCAAAAGGGCTCGCAATCGGCAAGGGGGGCGAGCGCATCAAGCGCGCGCGCCTGCTCGCCAAAAGGCTTTTTGGCGTGGCCGAAGTAAGGATATTGTGATTATTCGAAAAGTTTCGTTTCAAAACAGGTGTTATAATGGCAAAAGGATTGTTCGCAGGTAGGATTCTTGAAAGAAACCGCAAGGCCAAGCGCTGGCTCAAGAAGCCCTGGAAACGCAAGGCACTCGGCCTGAAGGCCAAGTTCGACCCCCTTGAGGGCGCGCCCCAGGCAAAGGGAATCGTCATCAAGAAAGTCGGCATTGAGCAGAAGCAACCGCACTCCGGTATCATCAAGGGCGTAGTTGTGCAGCTCATCAAGAACGGCAAGAAAGTCACTGCCCACGCCCCCCGCGACAAGGCCATCACCAAGATTGACGAGCACGACGAGGTCACAATAGAGGGCCTCGGAGGGTCGCAACGCGGACAGATGGGCTCGATTCCCGGAGTCCGTTACAAAGTCGTGATGGTGAACGGAGTATCCCTTGACCAGCTCAGGCGTGGCAAGAAGGAGAAGCCGAAGAGATAAGCTCTTACTTTTTTCATTTTATTTTCATAAGGTGTTGATCATATGGCAAAGAACGCTGAAGAAAAGGAAACTGCCGAGCCGGTTGCAAAGCCGGCCTACAAGGCATTCGGAAAATACGATTACGCAGTCGAGGTGCGCGACATCTCGCTTGCGCCCTACATCTGTCTGCGCGACATCGAGCTCCCGCACTCGTTTGCAAGGCACGGCAACAAGCAGTTCGCCAAGTCGAAGGTGAACATTGTCGAGCGCCTGGCAAACAAGCTGATGAGGGGAGGAACTGGGGAGAAAATCTCCGGCAGAATCATCCGCACTCACGGAAGGCTCCAGGGCAAGAAGTCCAAGGCGCTTCGCATCGTCGAGGCTGCTTTTGACGAGGTCGAAAAGAGGACCAAGCAGAACCCGCTCCAGGTGCTCGTGCGTGCAATCGAGAACTCGGCGCCGAGAGAGGACATCACCCGCGTGCGCTTTGGAGGAATCTCCTACCAGGTCGCAGTTGACGTCGCGCCTCAGCGCAGGCTTGACCTTGCATTGCGCAACCTGTCGCTTGCTGCCATCATGGGCGCATTCGACAAGAAGGCAACCCTTGCAGAAGTGCTTGCAAACGAGCTCGTGCTCGCAGGAGCGAACGACCTGAACAGCTACTCGGTAAAGCGCAAGAACGATACCGAGCGCATGGCAAAGTCGGCAAGATAAGTTTTCTTTCCCAATTTTATTTTTCTTATTTCAAGAAGGTGGCCGCAAGGCTACTCATATTTCATGGTGATTTGAATGGCAAGAAAGGAAGCAGTGGTCGAAAAAGTCAGCGCACTGATGAACAACCGCGCCAACATCCGCAACATGGGCATAGTCGCCCACGTGGACCACGGCAAGACCACCCTTTCGGACACCCTAGTTGCCCGCGCAGGACTCATCTCACAGGAGCTTGCGGGAGAGCAGCGCGTGCTTGACTACGACGCCCAGGAGCAGGCGCGTGGAATCACCATCAAGGCAGCAAACATCTCAATCGCATTCTCCTACGAAAAGGAGGATTACCTGATTAACCTCATCGACACTCCCGGACACGTAGACTTCGGCGGCCACGTCACCCGCGCAATGAGGGCAGTGGATGGAGTAATCCTCGTCGTAGACTGCGTCGAAGGCATCATGCCCCAGACTGAGACTAATCTCCGGCAGGCGCTCAAGGAGCGCGTCAAGCCCGTTCTTTTCATCAACAAGATTGACCGCTACATCAACGAGCTCAAGCTCTCCAAGGAGAAGATGCAGGAGCGCTTCCTCAAGATCATCATGGCAGTAAACAAGCTCATCGAGACCTACGGCCCCGAGGAGTTCAAGAAGGAATGGCAGGTCGACGTGATGAAGGGAAGCGTCGCATTCGGAACCGCATTCAACAAGTGGGCCATTTCAGGCCCGATTATGAAGCGCAACAACATAAGCTTCCAGACTATGTACGACTGCTGCGTCAAGGGCGACCACGCCCAGCTGCAGAAGATTGCACCGCTCGGAGACGTCATCCTGGAGATGGTGGTAAAGAACCTGCCCTCACCCATCGAGTCGCAGAAATACCGCATCCCGGTAATCTGGCACGGCGACCAGTCAACAGAGCAGGGAAAAGCCATGATGGAGTGCGACCCCAAGGGCAAGGCCTGCTTCATGGTAACCGCAATCCAGATGGACCCCCACGCAGGAGAAATCGCAATCGGAAGGCTCTACTCTGGCCGCATCACCAAGGGAACTGAGCTGTTCCTCGCATCCAAGTTTACTACTGAAAAAGTCCAGCAAGTCGCAGTTTACATGGGTCCTGACCGCATCATCGTCGAGGACGCAGTTGCAGGAAACATCGTCGCACTCGTCGGGCTCAAGGAAGTTTATGCAGGAGAGACCGTCTCCGAAGGCGAGATTGCACCATTCGAGCAAATCAAGCACTACAGCGTGCCAGTTGTCACCAAGTCAATTGAGGCGAAGGACCCGCGCGACTTGGTCAAGCTCATTGACGCTCTTCGCAAGGTCACCAAGGAGGACCCGACCATCAAGGTTGAAATCAACCAGCAGACCGGAGAGCACCTGATGTCCGGAATGGGAGAGCTCCACCTGGAGATTATCGAGTACAAAATCAAGAACGAGCGCGGAGTTGACATCGTCACCTCGCCGCCCATCGTCTTGTACAAGGAGACCATCACTGCAGAGGGCCCGGAGCTTGAAGGCAAGTCGCCAAACAAGCACAACAAGTTCAAGATTTACGTCACTCCACTTGAGCCTTCGGTGATGAAGGCAATAGACGAGGGCGAAGTCAGCGAAAAGTCAAAGGGCAAGGAAATGATTGAGTCCCTCATCAAGGCGGGATTGCCGCGTGACGAGGCCAAGAAAATCCTCTGCATCTCAGGAGACAACCTGTTCATCGACGCAACCAAGGGAGTGCAAGGCTTGCTTGACATCAAGGAGCTTTTGCTCCAGGCATTCAGGGAAGCCGTACAGCGCGGGCCTATGGCAAAGGAAGAGGTCACCGGAGTCAAGGTAATCCTGACTGACGCAACCATCCACGTCGACCCTGCCCACCGCGGGCCTGCACAGGTCATCCCGGCTCTCAAGAGGCCGATTTACGCCGGAATGCTGATGGCAAAGCCCATTTTGCTTGAGCCCAAGCAGAAGCTCGTAATCAGCGCGCCCAACGACTACCTTTCCAACATCATCACGTTGATTAACGGAAGGCGCGGCCAGGTGCTCTCGATTGAGCAGGAAGGCGAGGCTGCGGCAATAGTTGGCAAGGTGCCAGTTGCCGACATGTTCGGCTTCTCAAACGACATCCGCAGCGCGACCCAGGGCCGCGCGTCGTGGTACTACGACTACTCCGGATACGAGAAGCTCCCCGGCGACTTGCAGGCAAAGATAATCACGCAAATCCGCAAGCGCAAGGGAGAGCCGGAAATCGTGCCGACTGCGAAGGACTTCATGGACTAAATCGCTGCAAAGGCGGTTTTTCCATTCCCAAATCTTTTTCTTTTCCCTTTCTTTCATTTTTCAAATTCTTTTTCTATTTTTTCTAATAATTAGCTACAGCCCTCTTCTCAAACGGGAACTGCCCGTTCGTTGCCACAATCGGGCCTGTAGAGAGCGTCCAGTCCGACCCGTCCCAGTTGAAAATCTTGCCCCCTGCTTCCTGCACCAGCAGGGCTCCTGCTGCGACATCCCAGACCTGCAGGAACTCGTGGGGATAGGCGTGGTGCGTGCCACGGGCGACGCAAGTCAGGCCGATTACCGCTGAACTGGGCTGGACGATGTCACGGAACTTGGTCACGTACTTTGAGTAGAACTCGCGGATTGCCTGCTCGCGCTTTGCCGGGTCGTGGGAGAAGCCGGTTGAAATCATCATCTTGGAGAAATCCGGCTCCTCTGCTGCCACGTGGATACGGCGGGCCTTGGCAAAGATTTCCGAGACGTCGCCGTTTTCGAACAAATAGCCGCCAATCTGCCACTTGGACGGCATCACAAGAAACTTTAGCCTCTTGACTAGGCCCGGCTTTGCGAAGGTGTGCGAGTCCGCAAGGTAGGCTCCGTTGTCCTTTGAGGCGAAGAACAGCTCGTTCTTTGCAGGAAGGTAGATTGCAGCTGCGACAAGCTCGTCGCCGTTTGCAAGCGCAATCGAGATGCCAAAGTCGGAATACTTGCGCGAAAAGTTCGCGGTGCCGTCAATGGGGTCGATTATCCAGCGCAGGTCCTGCCTGCCGGTCTGGCCTCCTTCCTCGCCCTCAAACCCGGCTTCCGGACAGGCCTTGGAAAGGTACTCGCGGATGACTTCCTCCGACTTCTTGTCAGCTATGGTGACCACGCTGTTCTGGTTTTCCTTGGCTATGGCCTCGACCTGCGATTCCGGAAGGTTGTAGTAGTGCATGACCTCTTTTCCTGCAAGAAGCGAAGCAATTACTGCGTGCTTCATGTATTCTGCTGGTTCGCGCCCCAAAACGGCGTTGGCTGGCATAAAAATTACCTCGAAATCTTAGTCTGGAAGCCACAGGATATAAAACATTTGAAGAAATCGCCGGATGCGCTAAAGGCGGAAAACAAGAACATTTTTTATTCCAATCGGAATGAAAATGCTGTAAATTTTTCGCTACGAAATCCGCAAAATCACGAAAGTTTTTTATATTGATTATCATCAAATAGTTGCTACCGTTTGGGGTTCCGAGGGGGGCTTGGAGCACAAAGTTTTTCACTCTTTTTGAGTGGTAAAACGGCAAGATTGTCGCAAAACCTTTATAAAGGTAAACTGTTTTTTATAATTCCCAAGAAATTAGGCAACCATACAACATATAGTGGTTTGTTTATACTTCCCACACAATAGGTGGGATTTGAGCTGCCTGGCAGGGCGGCGACGGACCCCTCAAAAGCCGTATGTTGTGTCAGATTCCTTGGGACGACACAATGGGTATGGGGGTTGTTTTTTGTGAAATGTCCCAGTTGCAAGAGCGAAGAGACCAAGGTCATTGACAAGCGCTTCACCGACAACATAGAGGCCAACCGCAGGCGCCGCGAGTGCCTATCCTGCGGCGAGCGCTTCACCACTTACGAACGCATAGAGACAACCCTCAAGGTCATCAAGAAGGACGGCAAGAAGGAGGACTTCGATGAGTCCAAAATCATGCGCGGAATCGAGAACGCCGCTGTCAAGAGGCTGTCTGAAAAGCAGATTGACCAGCTTGTTGACGACATCTCTGCCGAGCTATCAAAGGAGAACCCCTCAGGCGAGGTCCCATCGTCAGTAATCGGCACCAAGGTGCTTGACAAGCTCAAGGCAGCTGACGAAATCACCTACTTGCGCTTTGCGGCTGTTTACAAGGGCCTCAAGAACGCCCAGGCCCTGCAAAAGGAGGCCCGCAGCCTGCACGAGTACAAGGGCGGCAAGGTCAAGACTCTCATTTCCAAGATAAAGAAGCGCGACGGCCGCGTGGTGTCCTTTGACCGCGACCGCATCGAAACCGCCATCTTCGCAGCTGCCAAGGCTACTGGCGCAGGAGACCACGACCTGGCTGAGGAGCTTTCAGACAAGGTGGTTGCAAAGCTCAACTCCGAATACGGCGACGACAAGGTCCCGGACGTCGAAGTCATCCAGGACACGGTTGAAAAGACGCTCATCGAAGCCGGCCAGGCCGAGATTTCCAAGTCCTACATACTTTACCGCAACCAGCGCGAGAAGGAACGCGAGCGCAAGCAGATGTTCATGAACATCAACGACGTCATGGACGGCTACCTTTCCCAGAGCGACTGGCGCACCAAGGAAAACAGCAACACCGACTACTCGTTCTCCGGACTGATGCTCCACACAGCCGGGACGGTAATTGCAAACTACGTGCTCAACGAGATGTACCCTTCCGAAGTGGCTGAGGCACACAAGAAGGGCTACTACCACCTGCACGACCTCTCCTGCGGAGTCGTAGGATACTGCGCCGGATGGTCGCTCAAGAACCTGATTACAATGGGCTTCAACGGAGTTCCGAACAAAGTCGACGCTTTGCCTGCCAAGCACCTCGACGTGCTTGTAAACCAGATGGTGAACTTCATCGGCTGCATGCAGATGGAATTCGCCGGAGCGCAGGCATTCTCAAGCGTGGACACCCTCTTGGCGCCGTTTGTCAAGCAGGACAAGCTTACTTACAAGCAAGTCAAGCAGGCCATGCAAATCCTGGTCTACTCGCTGAACGTGCCTTCGCGCTGGGGAAGCCAGATGCCATTCTCCAACATCACATTCGACTGGACTGTTCCCGAGGACATGGCAAACCAGGCAGCTATAATCGGCGGCGAGCCGATGGAATTCAACTACGGCGACTGCCAGGCCGAAATGGACATGGTCAACAAGGCATTCCTTGAAGTCATGATGAGCGGAGACGCTTCGGGCCGCATATTCACGTTCCCGATCCCGACTTACAACCTGACCAACGACTTCAACTGGGACTCCGAGAACGCCAACCTGCTCTTCGAGGCAACTGCGCGCTACGGGATGCCGTACTTCCAGAACTACATTGGAAGCAGCCTTGACCCGAAAAGCGTGCGCTCGATGTGCTGCAGGCTGAGCCTGGACTTGAACCAGCTGCGCAACAAGGGCAACGGGATCTTTGGCGCTGGCGAGCAAACCGGCAGCGTCGGAGTAGTTACCATTAACCTCAACCGGCTTGCCTACGAGTCAAGCAACAAGGAAGAGTTCTTCAAGAAAATCGACCAGTACATGACCCTTGCCAAGGTCTCGCTTGAGATAAAGCGCGAGGTAATTGAACGCAACCTTGCGCAAGGCCTGATGCCCTACACCAAGAGGTACTTAGGCTCGTTCCACAACCACTTCTCAACCATCGGGCTGTGCGGCATGAACGAGGCTTCGGTTAACCTGCTTGGAAAGAGCATCCTTGAGCCTGAAGGAAAGGCCTTCGCAATGGAGACTTTGACTTATATGCGCACCAAGCTGGTTGAGTTCCAGAACGAGACCGGGCACCTGTACAACCTTGAGGCAACACCTGCTGAGAGCGCGTCGTACCGCCTGGCAAAGGCTGACAAGAAGGCGCACCCGGACATATTCACTTCCGGAACGGAAGTGCCTTACCTGACCAACTCAACTCAGCTGCCAGTTGACGCGACTGACGACGTGATTGAGGCCCTTGAGCACCAGAACGACATCCAGCCGCTTTACAGCGGCGGAACGGTGTTCCACGTGTTCATGGGCGAAAAATTAAGCTCTGGTGCTGCGTGCAAGGCGCTTGTGAAAAAGATTGCCTACAACACACGGCTTCCTTACTTTTCAATCACGCCCACATTCAGCGTGTGCCCCGAACACGGGTACATCGCAGGCGAGCACTTCTCGTGCCCCTGCATGGTAAAGGAGAAAGCTTAGGAGGGATGACAGATGGACGAAGAGAAGACCTGCTCGAAGAGATGCGAAGTATACTCACGCGTAGTCGGCTACTACAGGCCAGTTCAGAACTGGAACAACGGAAAGCGCGAGGAATTCAAGGACCGCTTGGAATACTCCGAACAGATTGCCTTGTCAAAGAAGTTTGAAGGCGGCGCACAGGAAGTCACCATTGCCTGCGAGTGCGCAACTGCTTCCAAGAAGGCCTAAGGCAAAGATAATACGCCGCAAGGGAAAAAAGTAGGGAAGAAAGCAAAGAACGCAAGAA
>JBAYMJ010000026.1:0-17446 GCA_041663565.1 Candidatus Micrarchaeia archaeon
TCGTCCTGCCTATTCCCAATTGTACCACTACCGGTATGGCCGTGAGCCTGGCCCCGCTTGCAAAGTTTCAGATAGATTCGGTGGTGCTTGTATCCATGCAGGCAGTAAGCGGGGCCGGCCGCAACCCGGGAGTCCTTGCACTTGACATCACCGACAACGTCATCCCATTCATAGACGGCGAGGAGGACAAGGTGATTGCCGAGACGAGGAAGATTCTCGGCGCGGTCAACGCAAAGTCAGGAAAAATTGCAGATGCAAAAATAGACGTGGCCGCGTCCTGCAACCGCGTCGCTGTCCGAGAGGGCCACACCGAGTCGGTGTTCGCGGTGCTTAAAGGCGAGCCGGAGCTTGACGAGGTCGCAAAGGCGTGGGAGTCGTTCGACCCCAAGCTCGGGGTGCCGAGCGAGCCCAAGCCGTTCATCACTTACCACCGCGACCCTTACAGGCCGCAGCCGCGGCTTGACCGCGACAACTGCGGCGGCCTCTCGACTTCAGTCGGGCGGCTGCGCAAGCCCGGAAAGTTCTACCAGTGGACGGTTGTGTCGCACAACACCAAGATTGGTGCGGCAAAAGGGGCTGTGCTCCTTGCGGAGTGCATGAAGAAGAAGGGGTATCTTTGAGGCCCGCCCAAAGCCCCTTTGGGCAAAAGGGCGGTGCGGGGAAGAAAACGGGAGTTGCAGGCAAACGGGGTGCGAAAAAATGGACGAGCTTGATTCGAGGATTCTTGCGCTGCTTTCAAAGAACGCGAGGCAGCCAAACAGCGCAATGGCAGTCGCGCTGGGCGTGTCCGAAGGCACCATCCGGTCGCGCATCCGCGCGCTTGTGGAGGAGAAGCGCATCCGCAGGTTCACAATAGAGACTGGCACCTACGGCTTCCGCGCGGTCATACTCGTAAAGACCGACCCCTCCAAGCGTACCGAGGACGTCCTGCGCAGCCTCGTGCTGATGGAGGGCGTGCGCACCGTTTACGAAGTAAGCGGCAAGTGGGACGCGGTGCTAATAGCCTACTGCAAGGACGCCGAGGTGTTCAACGACCTCATCGAGGCAGTGCGCACCAAGAAGGGCGTGACCGAGACGGAAAGCTTGGTAGTGCTCAAGGCGCACTGATTATTTCTTGGGCTTTGCGTTGCTTGCCTGCGTGGATATCTCCATCAGGGCCTTTTTTGCCTTGGTAATCGCGGCAGGGGTCCATCCCTTGGCGCCGTGGGCCTCTATTGCCTGCCTTGCCTTGGCGACGTTCCCGGAAAGCGCCTCTGTTGCGGTGCCGATGATTGACGGGTGGACATCCAATGCCATAGCCACGCCAAGGTGATGCTCCCCGAACCGGTTCCTTGCGGCCTCGATATTCCCAAGTATCGCGTTCTTTTCCGCGCCGACTTTGTGCCTGCCCAGGTAGTTGTCAATCTCGTTCCTTGCCACCGCTTCCCTGTTTCCAGCCATATCAGAACCACTCCTTGCCAGTATATTGAATTGCTTTGCGTCAGTCCCTATTTTTTCTTTTCCTTGATTTCGGAAAGCAGGTCCTTCTCGAACTTCTGTAGCGGCACGCCATTCTGCACCGAGCCGTCGCGCTTTCGCACAGACACCGCAGTCTCGTCCTCTTCCCTCTTCCCGATTATGAGCATGTAGGGGATCTTCTGCAGCTGCGCGTTGCGTATCTTCTGCTCGATTTTTCCTTCGGACTCGTCGAAGAACGCGCGCACTCCGTTTGCTGAGAGTGCGTCAACGACCTTCCTTGCGTACGCTTTCTGGCCATCGGTAATCGGCATCACGCACACCTGCACCGGAGACAGCCAGGTGGGCAGGTTGCCTGCGTATTTTTCAAGCAGGAACGCGATGAAGCGCTCGTACGAGCCGAGTATGGCGCGGTGGATGATTACCACGTTCTCCTTCTCGCCCTTCTCATTGACGTAGAACAGTCCCATGCGCTTGGGCACAAGGATGTCCACCTGCACCGTTGCGATGGTGTCCTCCTTGCCGAAGGCGTTGCGGATTTGCACGTCCACTTTCGGGCCGTAGAACGCGGCCTCGCCCTTCTCCTCGGTGAACTTCATGCCTTCCTTCTTCATTGCCCGCCTGATGTGTTCGGCTGCATCTTCCCACTTTGCGCGGTCTCCCCCGTACTTTTCGGGGTTGCGGTCAAAGTCAGGAAGCGAAAGCCGATACCAGTAGTCCGTTATTCCCATGTCGTCGTAGACCTGGCGGAACAGCTTGAGCACGCCCACCACTTCGGACTCAACCTGGGCTGCGGTGACGTAGATGTGCGAGTCGTTCTGCGTGAAGCACCGGGCGCGAATCAGGCCGTTCATCGTGCCAGAAAGCTCGTGGCGGTAGCAAGTGCCGGCCTCTGCAAAGCGCAGGGGCAGGTCGCGGTAGCTTGTCACGAGCTCCTTGAACATCATGTGGTGGTGCGGGCAGTTCATCGGCTTGAGGTAGTATTGCGCGCCGTCGATGTCAATTGGCGCGTACATCGATTCCGCGTAGTACGGCAGGTGGCCGGATGCGAAATAGAGGGAGCTCTTGGTGATTGCGGGCGACTGCACGTACACGTAACCATATTTTTCTTCAAGGTCGCGCATGTATTCGACCAGCAGGTGGCGCAGGACCTCGCCGTTGGGCAGCCACATCGGTAGCCCCATCCCCACTTCCTCTGCGAACATGAATATCTTGAGGTCCTTGCCGAGCTTGCGGTGGTCGCGCCTCTCGGCGTCCGCAATGTATGCAAGGTAGTCCTCTCGGTCCTTCAGGCTGTCGAATGCAGTGCCAGTTGTGCGCTGGAGTTGCCTGTTCTGGCTGCTGTTGAGCCAGTACGCGCCACCCACCTTGGTGAGCTTGAACGCGACGAGCTTGGATGCGTTGTCCAGCAGGTGGCCGTTTGTCAAGTCGGCAAAGCCGTCCATCTCGGCAATGCGGACTTTTACATCTTTCGGAACTTGCTCAAGCAAATATTTCCTATATGGGTTGTGGCCGAATTTCTTTTCAGCATCCGCTACGGATACGACCTCGATTGTTATCTTCGCCTTTGACTCGACGATTCTTTCCATCTCCTGCTCGATGCGGGAAATGTCGGTGTCGGAGAGCGTCTTTTCCGACTCGATGTCCACGAAGTAGTCCTCGCCAACCGAAGAGTCGGCGACTTTGGCTTTCGGGAACATCTTGGAAAGCGCTGCCGCGAGGATGAATTGCGCGGTGTTCTTTGCGATTACTTTTGCGTCCTTGGAATCGTCTGCTTTTGCGGCCTTCGGCTCGTTTGCGTCCTTTTCGTGTTTTGCCGCTGCCGGGTCCGCAACAACGAACTGCAGGACCTCCGGTCCCGCAACCGCCTTCGCGCCAGCGTGGCCGTCAATCTTCTTTGCAGTAGTAAGGTTGATGACTTTCGAGATGTCCTTGTCGTCTCCTGAGCGGATGGTCTTGCTCAGTTCGGCAAGCGGATGGCCCTTGCACTTCAGCTCGAACTCCTTGTAGTACCCGAACACGCCCTTCTTTGCGTCCGGCGCGAACTTGCGGACTTCCTTGTGGAGCTCGGCAAGCAGGACCTGTGCTTTGTCCGGCGGGCACAGGTCGTTTGAAAGGTGGGCGTAGGGGTTGATGAAGACCGTGGCGGCCTTGACCTGCTCGAAGTTCTTCTTGATGGCCTCTGCAGCTGCCTTGACTGCCTCCGAGTCGTCGGAAGATTCCATGGTGGTAAATACTACGAGGGCGTTTTCCACCCTGTAGCCGTTTTTTTCCTCATCGGACAATTCCGGCAGGGACTTGATTGCCTTGCTCTTGGGCTTCTGCGCAAAGTAGTCGCAGTGCAGTTCGAGTATTCTCATTCAAGGACACACCTTCGGGGCCGGTACGAATGGTCCCGTTTCAAAATAGCTTATGCAAGTAGATTGCAGTGCAAGGTAGAAAAAGGGTGCGCAAACGTGACTGCGGGCTTTGCGCTGGCCGCAGGAAGAAAATGAAGGGAAAGGAAAGCGTGGGGGCCTACGCGTACGTGTGCGACAGGTAGTACACTCCCGTCTCAAGTATCTTGTAGTACTTGACGTTGGTCGCCCTCACGGTCACGCCCGAGGTCGTGCGCGTCTCGGTTGGCGTGACTATGCCCCGGATTATGCCGCGGTCGGCCAGCTCGGTGAACAGCGACTCCCACTTTATGTAGTAGCTAGTCGCGTTCTGGTACGCGTCAACCACATATCCGTTTATCGTGTACGCCGGTATGCTGTACTCGGGCAGCGCATACGAGTAGATGTTGGTCGCGTTGACCTGGTACGTGTACGCGTAGTTGCGCAGCGTGTAGTTCACCGAGTACGGGCCGGACACCGGGCCTGATACGGAGTAGTTGTTTATCGTGTAGTTGTCCAGCGTGTAGTTTATCCGCAGCTGCATCAGCGTGCCGTTCTGGTGCGTGTAGTTTATCGGCAGGTTTACCATCGTGTAGTTGTTGATGGTGAAGCTGCGGATGAAGTAGTTGAACGGCTTGTACGTGTACACGCCGTACGCGCTCGACTCGTTGACGTACGTGCAGTTGTTGGCCGGGCTGGAGCAGTGGTTGTTCAGCACGGTGTACATTATGTAGTTGTCCACCTTGCTGGTGTCGTTCTCAAACTCGCCGAACGTGAATGCGGGCAGGCTTGATGCAATCAGGGTGGGGTAGATGCTCTCGTTGGCGTTGACCGTGAACGACAGGTCCGTGAACGTGTACTTCTTTATCAGGTCCACTATGATCTGCTTGGTCAATGCGCTGGTGTTGTCCGCAAAAGCCCTGGTCTCCACGTACGTTATCGGGTTTTCCGATACCGTCACGTAGTGCGTGTAGTATCCCGTGCTTGTCACCTGGGAAGAGACGTTGGTGGCCACCTGCGTGCTGTAGTAGTTGGTCGCGGTGTTGCGGCACCAGTGGTTGGCGTACGTGTAGGTGTTCCACACCGTGGTGTACACCGTGCTTGCGTAAGTGTACGAGCACTGGCCCGGCGCGGTGACTATGGTGTCCAGTGGAAGGTAGTATACGGCACCCGCGGAGCGCACGGTAAGCGAGGGCTCCCCGGAGTCATACGCGCCGTTGTTGTTGGAGTCGTAGTTGAACTGGAACGCCGGGCAGTCGACCGCGTGGGCAAGCGGGAGCAGCGCAAGCATAAGCAGCGCTGCCGCAGCTATCGGCGGCTTCTGGTTGCGGTATATGAAGTATGCAACCAGCGCGCAGGCTGCGACAATCAGCGCAGTCACGAGCAGGTAGTCGTTGTTTCCAGGCTTCGCCGGTCCGGTTGCGGTTGGTGTTGCGGCCTGCTTGGTCGGCTGCGGGCTTGGCGTGGCTGCCGTCGGCAGCGGGGTCAGCATCTGGCCCGTCTGGGGGCCGCTCACCACGTTCCCGAACGCTTCGCACGCCTTCTTGCTCGCGCCTTCGCCAACCACGTCCAGGCACACCGTGTACCCCGCGATGTCGTCCGTTGCCTTGAACGCGTACTGCTGGACCTTTATCTCGTCGGGCTTTACCGACGAGTAGTTCTCGGTCCGCGTGTATATCAGTTTCCCGTAGGCGTCGTAGACCGAGGTGTTTGCCTTCAGGTTGTCCACCTGCTCCATCGCCGGGAAGTACGGCCCGGTGAACGCCACGCGCACCTGCGGCCTCTCGTCCTTTGCATAAGATTCCTTGCTGCCTTCAATTGCGATGATGTTGATGGTCTTTCCGGATATGATGAGCCTGTTCTTGTATTCGGATACCTCCTTGCCGCCCTCAAGCACGCGGTAGAGTATCGTGTATATGCCGCGCTCGAGCCTGTCGGTGATTTGGTACATGTGCCCGAAAGTCTTGCCTGCGGGTACGTCCAATCCGACGGTCTCGGACACGTTGCAGTTTCCCATGTAGTCGTCGAAGTCGCAGTATGAGATTTCCAGCGTCCCCGCAAACGCCGCGCTGTCGAGGTTCTTCATCTCGACGTAGCCGCGTATCGGCCCTTCCTGCGGGACCGAGGGCCCGGACTGCGCGAATCCGCCCGCCACGTGCGTCTTGGTCTTGAGTATGGATACCTTCGGCGAGCTGCCGCTGCCCGTCACGTTGTATGCAAAGTAGTGCTTGGGCGCGTACGAGACGTAGTTGCCCTCGACCGACGAGTAGTTCATCATCAGGTACGTGTCAATCCTCCAGGTGCCCGGCCGGGCGTCTGCGGGTATCTTCTCGCTGACTTGGAACGTCCCGGTCTTTCCGGCCCCTATCCTAGCCTTCGTTATAGTCTTGTGCACGATTGTGTCGCAGTCCGAGAGGTTGACGTTGAACGGCGTCGGCGTGTCGCACCCGTAGGTCTGCGTGACGACGAGGTAGCCGTCGAACAGGTAGTCTTCGGGGTTTGATGCGGTCACCGAAAAGTCAACAGCGCTCCCGGCGGGAAACACCGACTGTGCAGGCTGGCCGACAGTCACGTTGAGCTTGTAGAAATCGTAGACCGTAATCTCGTTGGCTGCGCAGAACCCCAGCGCAAAAACAAGGAGCGCCGGGATTAGCAGTGCGGGGAACGCGTGTCTTGCCATAAGGTCATCCGCCTCCTTTACCCTACCTGGGCGAACAGCACGTCAAGCAGGTCGGTCCAGGAGCCTATGCACGTGTACGTCGTCGATGCCGGGCTTCTCCTCAGGCACAGCTGGTCCGCGTTTATCCTCTTGGCGCTCGTTATCTCGGTGGTCACGTTGAACCCGGGGACGTAGATGTTGCTCCTTGCGTTCAGCGTCGTCGCGGTTGCCGAAATCCCGACTACCGCGTTGTCTATGACGTATATGTTGCGCACCGTGAGGTTGTCTATGTACCCCTTTGTAACATTGATGTATGTTATGGACGCGTTGGTCGCATAGAGATAAGTTATGTTGATGCTCCCGGCGCCGATGCCAGGCGCGTAGAGGTTCTTGGTGACGTTGAGCGTGGGGATGATGACCATGTCTGTGTTGCGGTTGGTGATGTTGTTGCCGTTGATGACCCACGAGCCGGCGTCGCAGAAGGTCGTGCCGTTTTCGTATGTCCTCACCACGTTCGTGCCTGCGGGGCAGTTGGTGGCGACCCTCTTCTGTATCTGGGTAGTGTCAACGTCGACCAGTTTGATCGAGCCGTCAACAATCTTGTTGGAGTCCACGCTGTCGGTCTGCAGCATCCCGTTGGAGACGCTCAGCGGCTGGCCCTCGTTGACGAACACCGCGTCGCAGTCGTTGCAGGTCACGTCGGCGCCGACGGCCGCGGTGAGCTTGGTGATGGTGCCCACGCTCATGTTGACTCCGGGCGAGACCGAGCCGAGGTTTCCCTGCACGAGTACGAGCATTACTGCCGCGAGCAGCACGCTTCCGCCAAGGATAAGTAGATATTCGAATGCTCCCTGTCCACGAGTCATGTTCCCACCCAAAGATTGTTTTACCTTTAGAAGGGTCACCGGGTTTTTTTAGCTTTGTATTAGGCCGGTTTTCGGGAAACCAAAAAGGGGAAATTAGGCACTGCCGGGGCCGATGCCCGGCAGGCCGCCTGGAAAAGAAGACGGGAACGTCAAGCCACTATCTCGGCGGTTGCGAAGCGTTCGCGTACCGAGGTGATGCGCACCTTCACCTTGGTGTTTGCCTGGCCGCCGGGCACGAACACCACGAAGTTGCTTATCTTTGCGATGCCGTCGCCCCTGGAGCCCACCGCGTCTATAGTGACTTCGTGCTCCTCGCCCACCTTGACCGGCTTTTCCGTAACCGGGCTGTCGTAGTTCCTTCTAGGCTTGTCCTGCTTTGCTCCCCAGTTGTTTCCTTCTTCGTCTCTCATGTGATGTTTTACCTCTTTCCGTTTTTTTGCCCCAGCTTACGCCTCGAGCACTTTTGCGGCTATGTAACCCGGGTCGAACGGCACCAAATCGCCGTACTCCTGGCCAATTCCGAAAAACATGATGGGCTTTGCGGCGTCGTGCGCGATGCTGATGGAGTTTCCGCCCTTGGCGTCGCAGTCAAGCTTGGTCAGGATGATGCCATCCACGCCGACTGCCGCGTCGAACGACTTGACCTGCTCCACAAGCACGTGGCCAGCAAGCGCCTCGCCTATGAATATCTTGAAGTCCGGCTTCGCCACGCGGTCAATCTTCTTCATCTCCTCGATGAGGTTGCGGTTGGTCTCCTGCCTTCCCGCGGTGTCTATGAGCACTACTGCCGCGCCTACGGACTGCGCGTGCTTGATTGCGTCAAAGGCAACTGCCGCCGGGTCCGCGCCATAGCTTTGCTTTACAAGTTTGACCCCGATCTTGTCGGCGTGCACCGCCGCCTGCTCGATTGCCGCTGCTCGGAACGTGTCGGATGCCGAGACCACCACGTCCAAGCCGTTTGCCTTGAACAGGCTCGACAGTTTTGCGATTGTAGTAGTCTTTCCCGCGCCGTTCGGGCCGAGGAACATTATCTTGAGCACTTCGCCCCGCGCCTTCTTGTCGGCCGCAAGCGCAAGCAGGTCCGGCGCCGGGATGAACACCGAGGTGATTGCACTTGCAATCGCCCCGTTGATGGTCTTTTCCACTTCGCTCTTTGCGACCTTCTTTCCAACGAGGCTCTTTTTCAGCTCGGCAACAAGCGCCTGCGCGGTGTCCGGCGACACGTCGCTTTCAAGTAGGGCCATCTCAAGCTCGTCGAACATCGCCCGGGTCTCGGACTCGGTTATCTCGACTTGGTTTGTGAGCATCCCCTTGAGCTTGGAGAACAGGCCCAGGTCGGGCGCGATGTCGCGCTTCTTCTCGACAACGGGAATTGTCGCGGGTTTTGGAATCGTGAATGCCTTTGGTGTAGCCGTTGCGGAAACTGGCGGTTTGGCTGTCTCGGCGGGCTTTTGGGCAGGAGCAATGAACGGTTTGGGTGCCTCGGCAGGCTTTGCGGCAACCGTTGGTTTCGGAACAACTGTTGGCGCGGGTTTGGGAACTTCAACGGGCTTTTGAACGGGAGTCGGTTTTGGCGTTTCGGCAGCAGGTTTTTCTATTGGTTTTGGGGTTTCAGCCGGTGCGGGTTTTGGCGTTTCAACAATAGTCTGCTTTGGAGCCTCAACCACAATTTCTTTTTCAATGATTGTGGCGGGAGTCTCAACTGGAGTAATAATTTCATTTTCAACAGCAGGCGGTTCAACGGGTGCGGAGATTGCCTTTTCTTCCGCTGGAATCTCGGCTTTCGGCCCTTCCTTCGCGCCCACAGCCTCGGAGATTCCCTTCACGAAGCCGGAGATTTTCTTCTTGAGTAGGTCAAACACGGTCCGCGGTTGCACCCCGTAATTATTTTCTTGCTGTTTTGCGCCTAGCGCGCTTCCTTGGGCTTTCGCGAGAGCGCCTCTGCCTGGGCGTTCAGCTCGTTTGCCTTCCGGGAGATTTCCGCAAGCTGCTCCTGCGCCTTGGTCAGGCCGTCGCGTATCTTCTTGACGGATTCCTCCAAGTCAGCAGTGGCTTCCTCGCAGGTCTTCTCCACCATCACGCCGGCACCGGCCTCCACCAGGAGCCTGTTCTTCTTCTCCGGCTTTGCGGAGACGAAGACGCGAGAGCCAAGGGGGAATATTGTCGCGCCTTCGGTCTTTGAGAGCGCCTGAACCGCGGCCTGGGTTGAAAGGGCCTCCTCAAGCGCGGCCTGGAGCATCTCGACGTTTCTTTGGAGCTGCTTTGCCTGCGCCTCGTAGAATTGTAATTGGTACGCCATCTTGCGTATGGTCTCGTCCGAGTTTGAAGCGTTAGTTGCCATCAGATTTCATCACCGAACAGTGCCTCGTAAATGCGCTGGACCTCGAACCCGCTGGTTGCGTGCCCCACTAGCGCGCCCTTTGAGTTTGCCACCACTCCCATTCCCACGAACGGGACGCCCATGTTGCAGGTCCCCACGTTCCCCTTGACTTTGAACAGTCTTTCAAGCTTCTTAAGCTCGACTTGCGGCATCTCGTTGTACGCAAGGAGGCCCTTGTTCGTGACAACATTGACCGCGCCTACAGTGGAAATCTTGGAAAGCAGGTCGTGCGCAAGCGCCTCGACGCCCAATGCGTCGGAAATCTTCCGAGCCTCCGGCTTTGAGATGGTGGGATGGAGCACTGCCGCGTTGTCGTTGCAGAGTATGCTGTTCCCGCAGGCCTGGTGCGAGTCTATTGTCGCCACGTTGAGCCCGGTCTTGCGGAGCAACGCAAGCTCGTCGTCCTCGACAAACGAGGGCACCACGCAGCCGTTCGAGTTCATCGCCACGAAGATGCCCATCAGGTCGGACTGGCTGATTGAAATCGGGACCGGAGTTGCGCAGAGCGTGTCCCGTATCGTTTCCACGAGCTTGCTGTCAAGCGCCTTGGGCACGAGCACGGTGTCGTCGTTTGCCTTGAAGAACAGGCCCACGAACGGGTTCTTGTGCAGCGAGAATTTGGTAATCACGATTATTCAACTTTCAGAATTGCATTTTGCGTATTTGGCGCGTTGGATTGGAAATTAAAAAATAAAAAAAAATTTTAATGAAAAAGAAAGGAAATTATTTCGCCACTTCGGCAAGGACGCCGCCATCCTTGTCCTTGGTCAGCCGGATCTTGATTCTCTTCTGGACCCAGCTCGAGCCGTGCGTGCGTATCTGCTCGTTCACGTTGGTCGCGATGCGGACCTTCGCAAGCGGCGCCTTCGCGTGCCTGGCCGCGTACTTGCGCACAATCTTGATTCCGCGGGCAAGCCTCTTGTCCTTGGTCTTGTTGTACACGCCGGTGAGGTTGACGATGCACACGCGCTCGAGCACGATTTCGCGCTTCTTCTCCTCCTTCTTGTCGGACGGGACGAAGGCCTTCTTCTCAGCCTTTGCCTTGGAGTCGGCGGCCTTTGCCGGGACGTCGGGCTTCTTTGCCGGCGCGGCTTCCGCGCTCTTGGCCGAAGCAGCCTCGGCCTTTGCCGGAACTGAGTCTGCCTTCACAGCGGCTTCCGCCTTCCTTGCGGCAGCATCCTTCTCTGCGTGTGCGGCAACGGCCCTCTTTTCCTCAGCAGGCTTCGCTACTGCGTGGGTTTGCATCTTTTTGGTTGCAGTGTTCTCTTCCATAAATCATCCGACCTACTTTACCTTGACCTTCATCTTCTCCGACCGCCAGTTGCGGGTCTTGGAGTTGCGGCTGACCTTGCGGGCAGTGCGCGCGATGACAAAAATCGGCATCCTCCTGTTCTGCGAAATCGCCTTCGTCAGGACGGCTTTCTTTTCCTTTGACCTGTTTCTTGACATATATCAAAACACCTTTTGACTGTGATTGGGGCTCATGCCCTCCGAATTGTCGTCTCGCGCCGCACTGACAGCAGCTTCGATGCGACCTGCTTGACCTGTTCTTCGGTAACTTTTCCGGAAAGCTTCCCACCCTGGATTGCCGAGACGAAGAACTGCACAATCTGCATGTACAGGTTCTCGTTGGACATCCTTATGTTTGAAAGCCTCGAGATTGCGGAAGGCTCGAAGACCTTCTTGACGATTGCCGAAAGCTGCGCCTCCGCAGCCTGCCTCTTCTGGAGCTCCTCAAGCCTGTGCTTTTGGGCGTCCTTCAAAGCAGAATCGTCCTGCGAGTTACCCGTCATAACATTTACTCCTTCTTGGTGCCGAGCGCGGCCGATATGAATGCGCGCCCTGCGGCAGTCACAATGCGTCCCTTGGGCTCGTTCTTCACGTACCCTGCAACCTGGAGCTTCTGCATCGCAAGCCGTATGGTCTTGCCGCCTGCCTTCTTGTGGTGCGCCCTGCCGCGCGTGTGCTCCTGGCGTCCGCCGTACTTGTTGCGCAACCTCTGCGTGCCAATTGGGCCGCGGATTGCGATTGTGCGGAGTATGGATGCCATGCGGTCGAACCACTGCTCGGGCGTGTCCGGGAGCCTCTCGTTTGCCGGGCCTCCCTTGACGGTCCCGAACCAGTCCGGCGCTGCGAACTGGGAATCTTCCTTGAGCTTGGCCGCAAGGAGCCTTATTGCCTTGCCCGCCTCTACTGTGTAGATCGGGTCTGCGGGTACTGACATTACAAAATCACCTATTGAGCGCTAAACTAGGCTCTTGTTTCGTGTGCTTCAATCCGCGCCAGTCACGGCGCCAAAATCAAAGTCAAAAATGACTACTTAATAGTGCAATAACTGGTTTAAAATCCCCGAAGTCCCTACTTGAACTCAGCGTTTTTGGGTGATTTGCGATGCGTTCCAACCGGGGCCAGGGTGCTTTCGAGTACCTGCTGATGCTTGGCGGGGTCGTGCTCATCGCCGCTTTGGTGATGGTGATTGTGCAGGGCTCCACAGGCGACGTCAACAACACGCTCGTGGCTTCCTCCAACAACTACCTTGACCGGATAGGGGGCAAGGCGCAGGACCTGCAGGACCAGTACATTCTCCGCTTCAAGGTGCCCGCCGGGTGCGCATACAGCAACCTGCCCTGCGCAAACAATTACACCTGCAACGCGTCCAACAACTCCTGCTATGCATTTGTCAACACCACGCGCAACGGCTGCGCGTATTCGAACCCGGCGTGCCCTGCGGGATATTCCTGCACCGGAAGCAATGCATGCTTTCCTGCCTGATTTTTCGCCGTTAGGTTTGCTTAAAATAGGTGGCCTGAGTTTGCAGTAATGGGACGCGGCCGCGGGCTGGCCGGTTTGGGTGGGTTGGAATGCATAATCGTGGTCAGGGTTCTTTCGAGTATCTTCTTCTGCTTGGCGGCACCGTGCTTGTCGCGACCATCGTCACCGTGATGGCGCAGGGTTCGGTCGCGGGCGCGAACAACGTGTTCAACGAGTCCACCAACGACTTCGGCGATTACGTCCAGGGTGGGGTAAAGGACCTCATTGCGAACGGTTCGCTTACGCACGAGCAGCCAACAGGCTGCCTTTACAGCAACCCCGCGTGCGGGGAAGGTTATTATTGCAGCTCCCAGGGCACGTGCATACCCCTTGATTCGGTGCTGCTTTCAGGCTACGTGTTCGACACGTCGGGCGCCGCCCTTTCGGGCGTGAGCGTCCGGGTGGTCGGCAGCAGCAGTCCCAGCGTAATGACCGGCGCGTCGGGCCGCTATGACATGCCCGTGACGGTCAGCAGCTCCTCGTCCATTTATCCAGTTGTAGCCTCGAGGCCGCCCACCAACATCCAGTCCAGCGCGTCGGTCAACCTGACCGTTGGTTTTGCGTCGTTGCACAACTTCACCCTGGGCTATAGCGACGCGTCGGTGTCGGGTTTTGTCCGCGACCCGTCGAGTGTTGGCATCAGCGGTGCGAGCGTCTCGTGCGCCGGCCGTTCCGCGACAACGGCAAGCGACGGTTCCTACACCATAAGCGGCGTGACAATGTCTTCCACGACCGGCACCTGCACCCTTTCAGGCTCCAAGTCACCCGCGTTCGTTCCGAACTCCGCCGGGGCTTCGCTTAGTGCGGGCGTGACCGCTTCGCAGAACCTGCAGATGTCCTATTCCAACGCGGCAGTCTCCGGTTACGTGCGCGACGCGTCAAGCGCAGGCGTAGCCGGCGCTGCGGTAAGCTGCGGCGGCCTTTCGACGACTACCGCAAGCGACGGCGTGTATTCGATAAGCGGCCTCTTGATGTCCGCTGCTGCTTCTTCGTGCACCCTCGCGGCCTCCAAGTCCGGTTACACTTCTGCCAGCGCAACCGCGGTTCTTAATGCCGGAACGACTACCAGCCAGAACCTTGCAATCAATTTCATAGTCATTGGCGCGTGCGGCTCAAGCAACGGCGCGGCATTCTATTCCGCGCCGTCCTCGGGCCTTTGCACTGCTGGAAGCGCTTCCGCATTGTCGGGCGCGGGGCCGTGGTCTTGGACTTGCGCAGGTGCGTATGGCGGCTCAACCGCAAGCTGTTCCTCAAACCTCATAGTGAATGGCGCGTGCGGTTCGTCCAATGGAGCGAACGTGTATTCCGCGCCCTCATCGGGCCTTTGCAATGCAGGCACCGCTTCAGCGGTGTCCGGTTCGGGGCCGTGGTCGTGGACTTGCACGGGTCCCTATGGCGGCACCACAGCAAGCTGTTCTGCAAACAAGGCCGTTAACGGCGGGTGGTCCGGCTGGTCGTCGTGCAGCGCAAGCTGCGGCGGAGGCACCCAGTATCGGTATTGCAACAACCCGACTCCCGCAAACGGCGGCGCGTCCTGCTCGGGCTCGTCAAGCCAGAGCTGCAATACCCAGTCGTGCGTGACCTGCCGTTGGGTGGAGCTAGCGTGCTCCCACTATGGCGGCTACTGGCCGACAAGCAGCCAGTTCCTGTGCACTCCCGCAAACAACGGCAGGGTTGCGATGGGGCCGAACGCGAACGGCCTTTACGCAGTCAACTACTATGCGGAGTCGTACACCGGCGAGTATTGGAGCAGTTGCTTTACTCCGAGGTCACAGTGTGTTTGCTGAACTGCGTTGACCGCATGAAAGGATGTGTTGGAAAATATGGAAGACCAAACAAAGATTGCATTGGTGGCGCTGGCAGTGTTGCTTGTTGCCGTTGTCGTGTGGTGGCAGCCGTGGAGCCCTGCGGCAAACGCCGTTGCGCCTTCCCCTTCGCCGCAAGGCATCCCTAGCGCGATTACTTCGGTTGCCCCGGTCCAGCCTTCGGCAGTGCCGTCCGCAATTCCCAGCCCGTCATCCTCTCCGGCTGCTGCAGGCCCGTCTGCCCTGGGCGGCGCGCTCTGCGTGAGGCCGGGTCTTAGTGAGCCCCAGTGCGCGGACGGGTTCCAACTGGTAAAGGCAATCGGTTCGGACGGGTGCGTGTCAAACTATTCGTGCGCCCCCTCGATGGAGCTTTTGGTCAAGGAGCTTGCGCAGATGCAGCTTCCGGGATGCACTGCGGATGCGACGTTTGCGGACCAGGTCCAGGCGTGCAGGGAAAAGCCCGACTCGGTGTTCTCGTTCATCCGCGATGCGAAAGGGTGCATCGTTGACGTGAACTGCACGGCCATAAGCTGATTTCAGAAAGTCGGGGGGCTGTCTAGTCGTGCAGAACCAATAAATGCAGGGACGCAGTGGCGTTAACTATGACAGGACGCGGCCAGGGCGCTTTCGAGTACCTGCTGATACTAGGCGGCACCGTGCTCGTAGCATCGGTGGTGCTGATCATAGTGCAGGGCTCCGCAAGCGAGGTCAACAACACGCTCGTGGTGTCGTCAAACGACTACCTTTCCGCCCTTTCAAACCAGCAGCAGGGCATAGAGCAGAACTTTACCACCATGTACACCACGCCCGCAGGCTGCGCTTTCAGCAACCCGCCGTGCGCAGGCCACAATACATGCAACTCGACGACGAACTCGTGCGAGGCTGTCGAGAACACGACGCGTAACGGCTGCGACTTCCTCAACCCCGGCTGCCCGTTCGGGTACTATTGCCAATATAATTACTGCTTGCCTGACCCGCACGCAACGCCGACTCTGGCCAACGGCGCGTGCGGCGCAAGCAACGGCGCGAAGTTCTATTCCGCGCCTACAACCAACCTCTGCACCGCAGGTTCGGTCTCCGCGGTGACCGGCTCGGGCCCCTGGTACTGGACCTGCGTCGGCTCCAACGGCGGCACCACCGTGGGTTGTTCCGCCAACGTCATCATCAATGGCGCGTGCGGTTCCAGCAACGGCGCCGCCTTCGCCTCCATGCCTTCGTCCGGCTTGTGCTCTGCTGGTTCGGCTTCAGCGGTGTCGGGCTCCGGGCCGTGGTCGTGGTCCTGCATTGGAGTCAATGGGGGGACTAATGCAAGCTGCTCCGCAAACCTGCCAGGCAACGGCGTGTGCGGCTCAAGCAGCGGCGCAGCATTCGCTTACGCGCCAACTGTCAACCTTTGCAGCGCAGGCAACGCTTCCGCGGTATCCGGCGCCGGGCCTTGGGCTTGGTATTGCAACGCGACAACCGGCGGTTCAACCGCAAGCTGCTCCGCTAACCTAATCGTGGATGGCGCGTGCGGTTCAAGCAACGGCGCCAACGTCTATTCCGCGCCGTCCTCGGGCCTTTGCACTGCTGGAAGCGCTTCCGCATTGTCGGGCGCGGGGCCGTGGTCGTGGACTTGTTCGGGCCTATACGGCGGGACTAATGCAAGCTGCTCGGCAAACTTGGTTGTCAACGGCACGTGCGGCTCGTCCGGCGGTTCGTACTTCCCCTCCACTCCCTCAGCCAATCTTTGCGGTGCGGGCATCGCTTCTTCCGTTTCCGGTTCGGGCCCGTGGTCGTGGACTTGTTCAGGCATCAACGGCGGTTCCGCTGCAAGCTGCTCCGCAAGCAGCCTGTGCGGCTCAAGCAACGGCACCGGCGTCTATTCCGCGCCCACGTCCGGCCTCTGCAATTCGGGAACGGCTTCGGCGGTGTCGGGTTCCGGTCCGTGGGCTTGGACTTGCACCGGAACCAACGGAGTGGCCAGCTGCTCGGCAAAACTGAGGGTTGACGGCGCCTGCGGCTCGGACAACGGGACTCATCTGCCGACTGTTAATAATTATCTGGTCCTTACCAATCCCTGCAGCAAGGGAACGCTGGGTGCACGATGGGGCTCGTTTGGCTATTCGTGGAATTGTGATGGAGTCAACGGTGGAAGCACCGCCTCGTGCCGCGCCTGGAGAAACGTCATAATGTGGGGCACGCACACCATCAGCGAATGCACCAGCCTGGGCGGGCATGTTCACGATGACACCTATTTTCTTGTCGATTGCTTATTCGCATACTACGGCGGCTGCTCCTATGCCTGTTGCAGCTGTCCGTCAGGTTGGACTGCTGTTACCGAATGCACTGTTTTAGCCGACGGGTTCGCTGGTAAGGACTGTCAGTAATTTTTTACCCTCTTTGAAGCTTCGGTCTGCTTAAAATAGCCGGCCTGAGTTTTCACTAAGGGGACGCGGCCGCAAGGCCGGTTTGGGTGGATTGTCATGTATCATCGTGGTCAGGGCTCTTTCGAGTATCTTCTTCTGCTTGGCGGCACCGTGCTTGTGGCAACGGTTGTCACCGTGATGGCGCAGGGTTCGGTCGCGGGCGCGAACAACGTGTTCAACGAGTCAACAAACGATTACTCCAGCTACATCCAGGGCGGGGTCAACGACGTGCTTACCAACAACACGCTCGTCCACGAGCAGCCTTCAGGCTGCATGTACGGCAATCCCGCGTGCGACGCCGGGTATTTCTGCGACAACGGCGTGTGCAAAAAGATGAATGCCGCGCTCATAGGTTACGTGTTCGACACTTCGGGAGCGCCGCTCTCCGGCGCAATCATCCACCTGCCAAGCGGCATCGGCCCGGACGCGACAACCGACGCCGCAGGTTATTACGCTGTGTCGGCAAGCGCCAACCAGTCAACCGGAATGTATTCCGTCGTGGCTTCGAAGTCGCCTGCGAACGTGCAATCGAGCGCAACAGTCAACCTGACTGTCGGGTATGCCTCAATGCAGAACTTCTCCCTCGGCTACAACCCTGCTGTGCTTTCAGGCTACATCCGCGACTATGCAAGCGCAGGGATAAGCGGCGCGGCCGTGACTTGTGCCGGTTATTCCGCGACAACCGCA
>JBAYMJ010000027.1:0-16658 GCA_041663565.1 Candidatus Micrarchaeia archaeon
TCCATCCTCAGTGCGGCCTTCTCAAGCGCCGCGTCCAGCATCCGCCTTGTCACCTTGTCTGCCTTGTCTATGAAGTTCTGCCTGCACGGCGGGATGCGCAGCCCTGTTATGCGCACGTTGGTGTGGATGTTCAGCAGGTCCTTTGCCATCGTACTATTGTCCTGGATAAGTTGCGCAAGCGTCATGTTCTCGTATGGCACGTACGCCTCAGCGACCGCAGTCCTGCCGTGCCTCAGGGCGGATTCCTTTATCAGCTTCGCGATGGGGACGTTCTTCTGCTCCTGCATCGTGCGCTTGAGCCTCAGCGAGACCTTGAGCGCCTCGTCGCCTGAGATGCCGCTGAACTTGAATACTCGTGCAACTGCACCTGTCTCGTCGGTCTTTCCAATCCCAACCGGCCAAGACTTCTTTCCAAGCCCTGCAGACGATGGCGTCTTTTCAGTCAGGTGCGCCTCATTCGGGGTCATACAGGCTTTTCGGCTTAAGGGCTTTAAGCATATTTCGATTGCCGGCAGCAGCCATCGTCAGGCTAGGGGCTTTTTTCGGGCTTTTTTACCCCTCTAAACCTTTAAATCGCTTCAAGTTCAATATTGTTCATGGACTTGGACGCCAAACAACCCAACGCGGTTGACTCTTTTTCTTCAGCATTCTACTCTAGGTACGGCTCGCCGGCAATGCGGCAGGCGTTCTCAGAGCGCAACACCCGTCTTTCGATGAGAAAAGTGTGGTGCGCACTTGCATCCGCCCAAAGCAAGGCGGGAATCTTCTCAAAGGACGAATTGGCGGACATCCTGATTCACTGCGAGAAGATTGACGTTGCAAGGAGCTTGGAAATCGAAAAGGATACCGGACACGACGTTGTTGCTGAAATACGGTGCTTTTCCGAGCAGTGCAGAAAGGGCGGGAAGAAAATCCACTTGGGAGCAACCAGCGAGGACATCCTAGGGAACGCCCAGATACTACAGCAAAGGCAGGCGTTGGCAGTCATCAAGGCCAGAATCATCGAAGTCTTGGGCGCCCTGGCCAGAATCATCGAGGAGAACGCAGGAAAGCCCTGCATGGCCTACACGCACATCCAGCCTGCAGAGCCAACGACCATTGGTTACCGCTTCTCAATCTACGCGCAGGACCTGCTTGCTGACCTTGAAGTCATCGAAAGCCTTGAGCGCAGCCTCAAGGGAAAAGGGTTCAAGGGCGCAGTAGGAACCTCGGCATCTTACGCTGAAGTCCTCAAGGGCACGAAGCTGAGCCCAAGCCAGATGGAAGAGCTTGCGATGAAGCAGCTCGGCCTGACTGCGTTCGAAGTCTCCACCCAGACTTACCCCCGAAAACAGGATTACCAACTGCTCTGCGCCTTGGCGCAGACTTCGCAGTCCCTTGCAAAGATGGCCCTTGATTTCCGCATCCTCCAGTCGCCGATGTTCGGAGAGCTTTCCGAGCCTTTTGGCAAGAAGCAGGTCGGCTCAAGCGCGATGCCGTTCAAAAGAAACCCCATAGCCAGCGAGAAAATCTGCTCGCTTTCACGATTCGTGCAGGCAATGCCCCAGACTGCGATTGAGAACGCCTCGAACGCAATCCTGGAGCGTACTTTGGACGACTCCGCCAACCGCCGCATCGCAATTCCCGAGGCGTTCCTTGCGCTTGACGAGATGCTCCTTACAGCAAACAAGGTCCTTTGCGGAATCGTAATCAACTACGGCAAGGTCGGGAAGAACTTCTCCGACTACTCGCAGTTCTCAGGAACCGAAATCCTTCTTGCGGAGCTTGCGCGCAGGGGCGCGAACAGGCAGGACATGCACGAGGTCATCCGCGAGGCCTGCATGAAGGCCTGGGATTCGGTCAAGGCCGGGAAACCCAACCCGCTTGCCGACATCCTGCGCTACGACGGCAGGATTACGAAGTACGTCAAGCCAGCTGACATTCCGGGAATGCTGGATGCATCCACGCACACCGGACTTGCAAAGGAAAAGGCCGTTGCGATGGCAAGGAAAATAAATTCCATTGTTGCAGCTTCGGAAAAAGCCTCTTCAGCAAAAGTCTCGGCGGCCAAAAAATAGGTAAATAAACCAACAAAAAATCCAGAACTTGCATTTGTGATGTGAAATACGTTTTATGACTAAAAAAGAGTATCGCATAGGGACAATCGGAAGCCACACCGCGCTCCAGATCTTCAAGGGAGCCCATGACGAGGGCTTCAAGACAACCGCAATCTGCCGCAAGGGAAAGGACCGTCTCTACACCGAGTTCTACAAACACCTCACCGACAAGGCCATAGTGGTTGACAACCTTTCCGACTACCCGAAAATCGAGCTCCAGCTCATCAAGGACAACACAATCCTCATCCCGCACGGCTCTTTCGTCGCGCACCTTGGGATGGAGCAGAACCGCAACATCAAGGCGATGTACTACGGAAACAAGAAGGTCCTTGACTGGGAGTCCGACAGGCTCAAGCAGCTCGAGTGGATGAAGAACGCCGGGCTCAACGTGCCCAAGCAGTTCTCCTCCGCAAGCCACATCGACCGCCCGGTCATCATCAAGCTCTTCGGCGCAGCAGGCGGCCGCGGCTACTTCCTGTGCAAGAACGAGAAGGACTTCAACGAGCAGGGCAGCCGCGTCAAGGGAAGCGACTTCGTAATCCAGGAATACATAGTCGGGAACACGGTCTATATCCATTACTTCTACTCGCCGCTTACAGGCAAGCTCGAGGTCACAAGCATCGACCGGCGCTACGAGACCAACGTGGACTCGCTTGGACGCATCCCGCTTCGCAACCAGCGCAACATCGACATCGAGCCCTCCTTCGTCGTGATTGGCAACTACTCCCTCGTGCTTCGCGAGTCGATGCTCCAGGAAGCCTACGAGATGGGAGAGCGCGTAGTCGCGTACTCCAAGAAAATCGCAGGACCAAAAGGATTGTTCGGACCATTCTGCCTTGAGACCGTGGTCACTCCCGACTTGAAGTTCTACGTAATCGAGATTTCAGCTCGCATCGTCGCAGGCACCAACCTGTTCATCTCAGGCTCGCCGTACTCTGATTTGATGTATGGCACTCCGATGAGCACCGGAAGGCGCATTGCGGTTGAAATCAAGAACGCAATCAACCAAGAGCGGCTTGACGAAATCCTCGGATAGGAAAAGGAAACAGAATCGAAACCAAAGGCAAACAGCGAAAAAGGCGAAAACCGAAATGAAAGACGCTTCCAAACTCATCGACCCAAAAAAACCCATTACTGTCGCAGTCCTGGGCTCGCACTCCGCACTTGAAGTGTGCGCCGGAGCAAAGGCGATGGGATTCAAGACTCTTGTGGTCTGCGAGAAGGGACGCGACTCGGTCTATTCCCAGACCTACAAGACCCGCAAGGAAGGAGAACGCACACTTGGAGTGGTTGACGAAGTCCTGCTTCTGGACAAATTCTCCGACATCCTAAAGAAGGACGCCATTTCCGCACTCCAAAAGCGCAACTCGGTCTTCGTCCCGCATCGCTCGTTCCAAGTCTATACAAATTTCAACTACGATGCCATTGAGAACGACTTTGCTGTCCCAATTCTTGGCTCGCGCAACCTGCTTCGCGCTGAAGAGCGCACCCAGCCGCGCAACCAGTACTATCTGATGCAAAAAGCGGGTGTTCGCTTCCCAAGGCAGTTCAAGTCCGCTTCCGAAATCGACCGGCTTTGCATAGTAAAGGTGAGTGAGGCCCAGCGCACTTTCGAACGCTCATTCTTCTTCGCATCAAGCGCAAAGGACTTCGAGGCTACAGCCAAGGAAAAAATCAAGCGCGGAGAAATAACAAAAGCCGCCCTTGACCAAGCGGTAATCGAGGAGTTCATAATCGGAGTGCCAGTCAATTTCAATTACTTTTACTCGCCGCTGTCAGGCCGTACCGAGATTCTTGGAACGGATGCCCGCAGGCAGACCAGCATCGACGGCTTCCTCCGGCTTCCCGCTGACTTGCAGCAGAAGGTCTCGCAATTCATGTCGCCCTCTTTCGAGGAATCAGGGCACTACGCAGTGACCATCCTAGAGTCGATGGTCGGCCAGTGCCAGGAGATGGGCGAAAAGTTCGCTGCAGCCTGCCAGAAGGAGTACGCGCCCGGAATAATCGGGCCTTTTGCCTTGCAGTGCGCGGTTCTTCCCGGTCCGCCCAAGAAAGTGGCAGTGGTCTTTGACGTTTCTATGAGGATGCCCGGCTCGCCCGGAATCCAGTTCACTCCATACACGGGCTACCTTTACGGCGAGCAGATGAGCGCAGGAAAGCGCCTCGCATATGAGCTGCAAAGGGCAGTCAAGGAAAAGAGACTGGATGAAATCCTGACTTGAGTACCGGAAATCATGCAAGAAAAAGAATAAGAATTCAGTCTTGGAAATAGAAATGTTCAAAAGAATTGGTCAGAACAAGATGCCCCGAAACAGAACTATTAGTGTGCCGGTCGAGCCCGCGGTAATGAAATGGGCCATTGAAAGTTCTGGTTGGACTACTGACGAGATATCGAGACGACTCGAAATAAGCCCGATTACGTTGAGTGGCTGGATTAGTGGAAAAATAAATCCCACATTAAACCAACTTGAAGCGTTGGCCGTCTCAATTAAACGGCCGCTTGCAGCATTCTTTTTATCAATACCGCCTGTTGAAAAACCACTCCCAAAGGACTACAGGATGCTCCCCGGCAGGGTTGGAAAATTTGATAAAAAAACTATTCTCGCAATACGGAGGGCAAGACGGCTCCAACGAGTGAGCAAAGAACTTTCAGATAATGTTAATGCCGCCACGAGTTTTACCTTACCTAAATCTACACTTTCAAATAACCCGTTGGTTTTGGCTGAACACTACCGCCAAGAGTTCATTTTTAACGAAGAGAAACAGAAAAAACTGAAGTCGCCATATGACGTGTTCAACTTTTTACGTGATGTCATCGAGGACAAAAATATCCTCATCTTTCAAATTTCAATGCCAGTAGATGACGCTCGCGGCTTCACTCTTGTAGATGACATACCTGCAATCATAGTTGTAAACTCAAAAGACGCGATTGACGCGAGAATATTCACGCTTATGCACGAATTTGGTCACATCCTATTGCAGGAATCCGGAATAAGCATGCCTGAAAACGCGTTAGCCGTACGCGACATTGAAAAAGTCGAAAAATGGTGCAATGAGTTTGCATCCGCCTTTTTGCTTCCCGAAGCGATGGCTCGAAACATTTTCAATTCGAACAAGTCAGTTATAATCGAAACGGAAACTCTGAACAAGTTCTCAAGGACTTACAAGCTTAGCAAGGCAATGTTGCTTTACAACATGGCCAAATTTGGCTATATTACCCAAAAACAACTGGCAGCAGTTCTTGACAGGTACAAACCTAATAACATAAAAACAAAGGGGAAAAAAAGCGGCGGTTTTGGCAAAAGCGCAGATAGGACCTGCATGAGTGAAAAAGGCCAAAAATTCGTGTCACTCGTCATAAGCAACATGGAAAAGGGATTCATAACCCACAGTGACGCATTGAACTACTTGTCAATCAAGTCAAAGAACTTAGAAAAAGTCACGAGCAAGGCCAGAAAATGAGCAAGATAACCTACTACATCATAGACACTTCGTCACTCATAGAGCTAAACCGAAAGTATCCGATAGATGTGTTTCCCGGCATTTGGAAAAAAATAGAGGAGCTGATAGGCAAAGGCTTTCTATTCTCCCCACACGAGGTTCGAAAAGAGATACTGGTTCTTGACGACTCATTAAAAGACTGGGTTCAAAAACAGGAAAAACTCTTCAGGCCGCTTACTGCGAACCAGATTGAACTTGTAAGAACAATACTAAAGAAGTATCCTTCGTTGGCCAACCCAGACAGTGAAGTCCCTTCGGCGGACCCGTTCGTCATTGCGTTGGCAGTGGAAATGGGGAAAGATCCCCAGCAAACATTGGCGCCAGTCACAAAAATCAGGATAATTGTTACGGAAGAGCGTCTCAGGGGAAACAGGGTAAGAATCCCATTTGTTTGCAAGGATTATTCTATTGCTTGTCTGAACATACTCGAAATGTGCCGGGCTGAAGGATGGAAATTTGACGTTGCTTAATCCTCTATTAGCTGTTGGTTCAACCAAGAGCAGTAAAGGAACGCGACCGGATGAACGTTTAACGTGATGCCTAGGTCATTGCCATGCTGATTGAACTTCGTATTGCTTCGGGGAAAGGTTGTATTAAAAGAAAAATCTTGGAAGTCAGGAAGGAACTTCACCTGCGCGATAAGAATGTAATTCCACATTTGACTATTTACGGCGACTTTTTACTTGGTAATACTTCCGTCGATTCTTTAGCGAAAATAATCGAAAGAACCGCTAAGAAATTCGATTCGGTTTCTTTTATCATCAATGGGTTTGAATTAAAGGAAAATGGTGATGGCAGCGGGCATGTTTTTGCCTTGAAAGTCGTTCCTTCCAAAGAATTGCTTGATTTAAGGAATACACTATTGCGCGACTTGAGTGAAGCAGTACCATCAAGCAAACCATGGGACAAGCACAATGTTGAGCCTTGGTTTCACATTACTATTGCCAATCATGTTATTTCTAGAGCAAATGCAATTCGCACGTTCATAAGCGGGAAAAACGAATCTTTTCTAGGCAAATTGCTGCCTTTCCTATTCAAAGAACAGCAACAGAAGCAGTGGTTTTTACGAAAGTTGGATGCTCTTAGGATAACCTTGCTGAATGACAGTCGCAAGATTGTTTTTGAATACGATTTACCTCTGAAAAAAGTTCTTAATCGTACCCAAGCGCTTGATAGGAAAATATGGGCGTCAACATTATCTGAATATCGGAGAAAGAACGGCTTTGAGTTATATCAGCCTAATTTTGATGAAGGAAAAAAGACGTATATTTCCTCTGATTTACACTTGGACCACACGAATATCATAAAGTACTGCGCAAGACCATTTTCATCAGTCCGGGAAATGAACCACGTTTTGCTGAAAAACTGGAATTATACAATAAAACCTTCGGACAAAGTATACTTTTTAGGCGACCTCTCTTTCGGCCGTGGCTCAAGACCACCACCCTATTGGTTGAGTCACTTGAATGGGAAAATTGATTACATTCGAGGAAATCACGAACGGGGAGTAACTGCAAAAGATTACTCGATAATTGATTATCGTGGATACAAGTTTCTCCTGATTCACTCGCCGAACGGATTACCTTTGGAATGGGGTGGCTGGATAATCCACGGTCACGTGCACAATAATGATATTAAGAATTATCCATTCATAAATGGAGAAAAGAAAACGATAAATGTCAGTGTTGAATTGACAAACTATCAGCCTGTTGATTTAGATTTCCTAATTTCACTGAAACCAGAAACCATCAGACGAATGGAAACAAGTGCTTCGAATCCCTTAAGGTACCCTTGATTCTTGCTACCTATCTGCTGCTGTGACTAGTGTAAATAACCAGAACATAACTTTTAGTACGATTTTATATAGGTCAGTGGGAATTCCAAGGATTATTTCGATTCCGATTAATGGATATTTTTCCAGACCAGTTGAGTTTTGAATGGCTGGTACCAATACTGCTTCAAGAATTGGACTAACAACTAGATGCACGATAACTGCGCCGATAATTATTGCGAGTATAGCTTCTGACATTTTGTTTAGCTACCTTGTCTTGATGAAATTCGGACATATTACTTGAAGCAGCCTTCTAGGCAAAACACAGTCAACTTTTTCTTAATCGGGCATCTAGGTCCCAAGTCGCAGCGCGGGCACATTTCTTCCGGCGTGCAGTCAAGGGTTCCCTGCTTTTCGTGGAGAGAGTAGAGAAGCTTCAGATATTTTCCCTCTGCAATCCGAGGTATGGAGTCCTTGTTGTCAAGCCCGTGCCACTCGAACAGTCTCTTGGCGCCTTTCCTTGAGTTGCATTCAGCGCATACCATTATGGCGTTGTCAGCCGTGTCCGGACCGCCCCTGCTTTTGGGCAGTATGTGCTCGCAGGTCAGCTTCATTCCCGTCCTGCCGCAATACCCGCAGGCATCGGGGTTTTCCTTCTCTTTTAGGTACTCCCGTATGGCCGTTGACCATGTGATTGAGCCGTGCTTGAGGGCTTGGAATTTGCTCATCTGGAACCTGCGCGCGTCCGTTCCTTCGATACCGACATCTGCGGATTTTGAGATGAGCTTCGCGTATTGCCAGAATATGCAGTCTCTAATCGTCTTTACCGCGTTCGGAGGCATGTTTTTATCACGTTTTTGCTTAAGATATATGCTGGCACATTTGGTTAATAATCGTCGCCAGACATATTTTCTTGTCAAAAGTGGCTTCTTATGAAAAGTGAAATGCCTCAAAAACCTCACTCAACAGTAATCGTAGGGGCCCAGTGGGGAGACGAGGGAAAAGGCAAGATAGTTGATGTCCTGGCCGAACGCAGCGACATCGTCGTAAGGTATCAGGGCGGCCCGAATGCAGGCCACACCGTAATCGTTGGCGACAAGAAATTCAAGCTTCACCTGCTTCCATCCGGAGTAATCCGCGGCAAGCGCTCGCTTATCGGAGCAGGAGTGGTCCTTGACCTTCTTTCGCTGCAAGAAGAGATGGCCGAAGTCAAGAAAGCAGGAATCAAGGTCACTCCGAAGGAACTCGGAATCGCTTACCGCACTCCGCTGATTTTGCCAACACACAGGCTTTTGGATGGAGTGCAGGAAGAGTCCAAGAAAGGAAAGGCAGTTGGCACTACCAAGCGCGGCATCGGTCCTGCTTACTCGGACTTGGCGCTTCGCACTGCCTTGATGTTTACCGACGTTTTTGCAAAGGACTGGCCAAAGAAGCTTGAGAACGCGGTTCACGCTCACGAGGAAATCCTCCAGAAGATGTACAACATCAAGGTTGACGAGCAAACCCGCAAGTCCATAAAGGAGCTTGAGGCGATTCCGTCTTTCTTCGAGGGATTCCAAGCCAATGTTAACCTTGAAGTCAACCAAGCCTTGGATGCGGGCAAGAACGTTCTTTTCGAGGGCGCCCAAGGCGCGCTCTTGGACAACTCCTTTGGCACTTACCCGTTCGTGACTTCCTCGCACCCGATTGCAGGCGGAGCCTGCGTCGGAGTCGGAGTGCCTCCGCGCTCAATTGACCGAGTCGAGGGCGTAGTCAAGGCGTATTGCACGCGCGTAGGTTCGGGGCCGTTCGTGACCGAGCTTTCAGATAAAGTCGCTGATGAGCTTCGCACCAAGGGCGGCGAGTTCGGAACAACAACCGGCCGCCCAAGGCGCACCGGCTGGCTTGACCTAGTCGCGCTTCGCTTCTCAAACCGCTTGAACGGGTTTTCAGGGATGCACATCACCAAGCTTGACGTGCTTGGCGGACAGCCAGAGATTTCATTCTGCGATTCATACGAAATCGATGGCAAGAAAGTCACCGAGTACCCCGCTGACCCCGTTGCAGCTGAGAAAGCTAAGCCAGTATACCAGAAGATGGCCGGCTTTGAGGACTTGGACGAGGCGGGCTGGGCAAAAGTAGCCAAGGAAGGAAAAACCAAGGGCCTTGACGCGCTTCCAAAGAACGCGCTTGCCTACGTCAACAAAATCAGCGAGCTTTCGGGAATACCGATAATCTCAGTGTCAGTGGGGCCTGAGCGCGATTTCATAATTTTTGCATAGTTTGGTGTAATTGTGACAGATAGTCCGTTCAGTGAATTCGGTGTTGAAGGCATTGAAAAAGAAATAAATGCGCTAGCGGAAAGTTCTTCATTTATTGAAGCGTTTTCTCTATTAGATTCAGAAATAAACCGACTTCTTACTGCGGAATTAACGGTTGTTCTAAAAAAATGTTCTGGTGCTGATTCTGGTAGTGTCAATTCATTAACAAAAAAAGAGTTAGATCGCATTAATGCGGGTCTTATGCTAAAAATACTGTCTCTGTTCGGCGTTTTCGCTAAACCTGTTTTCTCAAGAATTGAGCATTTCAAATCAATAAGAAATAATGTTGTCCATGAATTTGACGAAAAATATCCATCTAGCGCGCTTTACCGAAAATACGTGCGTGTTGGTGTAGATTCTGAATTTTATGATAGTGCGTTGAACGATTTTGAAGTTCAACAAAAAGCACTTAACATACTAGATACGGTGTATGGTTTTAAGTTTCCAGAGAACCCATCAGATAATGACGTTAAAAAGTTAGATGGTTTATGCACTGAAATCCGAATGAAACAGGTAAAAGACGCAGCTAATGAAGAAGCGCTTCTCTTGCGAGAAGAGTTAAGAAAAGGTTTAGAATTGCTAAAAGAAATGTGGAATACTGGTTCAGTAGGTAAAACCGTACAAAAACAAGAGAAAGAATTACAGGATTGGATTGATAAAAAACTTAAAGAATCAGAATCTAAGTCGTGATTTTTATGGGCAAGCTGAAGGAACTCAACCCGGTCGAGCCAGTCTACCAGACCGACATTTCAGGAGCTAAGCTTCTTGCACGCGGAAAAGTCCGCGACGTTTACGATGCAGGCGACAAGGTAGTCCTAGTCGCAACTGACAGGCTTTCCGCATTCGACGTGGTGTTTGACGACCCCATCCCGCAGAAGGGTGCGGTTCTCAACCAGATTTCGGCATTCTGGTTTGAAAAGACCAAGGACATTGTCGAAAACCACTTCCTTTCCTCGGACGTGTCCACTTATCCCAAGCCGTTCTCCGATTACCCTGACTTGCTCAAGTCACGCTCAAGCCTAGTCAAAAAGACCGCGCCAATCCGGCTTGAATGCGTGGTTCGCGGCTACCTTTCCGGTTCGGGCTGGTCAAGCTACCGCGATTCCGGCGAAGTCTGCGGCATCAAACTGCGGCCGGGGCTGAAAGAGTCCGAACGACTTGACGAGCCCATCTTTACCCCAACTACCAAGGCCGAGGTAGGCCACGACGAGCCGGTGAACGAGTCCAATGCAAAGGAAATCGTTGGAAGCACCGAGACTTTCGAAACTCTTAAGGAATACTCAATCAAGCTCTACAAGTTCGCCTCGGACTACGCGGCAAAGAAGGGAATCATCATTGCCGACACCAAGTTCGAGTTCGGTTACCTCGGCGGAAACGGAAAAGGAAGCGATGGTACCAACGGCAAAATCATCCTTATCGACGAAGCCCTTACGCCGGACTCAAGCAGGTTCTGGCCTGCAGAGCTTTACGCGCCGGGAATGAACCCGCCCTCATACGACAAGCAGTTCGTGAGGGATTACGTTTCTTCGATTGGCTGGAACAAGAAGCCTCCAGCGCCCAAGCTTCCGCAGAATGTCATCGACAGGACGACTCAGAAGTACTTGGAAGCGTATGAGAAGCTGACTGGACGGAAGATTGAGGCCTGATTTGCTTTGGTAAACGAACCTCTTGGCTGTGAGATGGAGTCCAAGCCTGTTGGAAAGAAGACACTTTTCCTTGCAGGGACGTTCGATGACAGCGGCGGCAAACCTTCAAAGATAGCCCAAGCCATCTACGACGGCCTCGGCGACAGGAAAATCGAGTACATAAACGGTGGGAAGTTCGAGGACATAAGAAAATACGTAGACAACGCCCGGCAATACAATACAGTATACTGGTTTGCTAACGTCCCGAATGACAAGCCGAAGCTGATTTTTGACCTTAAGAAGAACAATCCGGCAATGATACTCGTGTCCTCCAAGAGGAACAGGCGTGGGGATGACTATGCGTTCAAGGATTTGCTTGGCCGCGCCTTGAAGAACAAGAGCAACCTGCTTTTGGAGTTCACAGAGAACGAAAACAACGTGCTTCATGGCAGGGTGCTTGACCCGCTTGGCAACGTCTATCTTGACCACCACCCGGATTTCAAGAACGTGGGCAAGGTGCTTGCACAAAGAGTCAAGCAATTGAAAGGGTTCACACGCGTAAACAGCCGTTCAGTCGGAGAAGCTATCTCGGTTCCAAAGCACGGAGAGTTTTTCAAGATTGTCCGCAAGCACGCGGATACTTTCCACGACATCATACACACCAGTTTTGATTCGTCTGGCAGGTTCCTTGGCAACGCCTCTTTTAGGGCTGACGAGGATTCAACCCGGTGTATGAAGGGATTTCCGTCAATGAGGGCAAAAGACGGCCTGATTTTCGTATCAAGACGCAACGTCGACAAGCGGGACATCGGGCCGGAGAGTTTTGTTGCGGTGCATCCTGAGAAGTTGCCAGTGCATTTTTATGGCGAGCACAAGCCGTCAGTTGACACGCCTATCCAGGTACGGTTGTATCAGCACTACCCGAACGTAAATTTCATTCTCCATTCCCACACCTACATAAAGGGCGCTCCGTTCACCTCTGAACCGATACCTTGCGGGGCGTTGGAGGAAGTTGACGCCATCCGGAAAGTAATGCCAAAAAAGAGCGCGACGAATTTTGCGGTGAACCTGCTTGGCCACGGCTCCATAGTACTTTCAGAGAACCCGTCGTTTCTAAAGGACCTGGATTTTTACGCCCGTCCGTTTCCTGAAGTGCACGAAAAATACCATCAGTGTACAACTAGCCAGAAACGGAAATGAGTAGTTGCTTGTGCCTTCGGTGCAGGGCTTTTAAACGTCGGCCAATACAATTTTACTATAAGCCGCCCGTTTCTCGGGCGGTTTTGGCACATTCTCAAGCTTAGGGTCGAGGGGTTTTCGTATGGCAACGTCAAGTGCGCCTTTGGCAGTCATAATGATGGGCTCAAAATCAGACGCCGAGACTGCAAGGAAGGTCGCAGAAACCCTCAAAGAGTTCGGCATTGCCAACGAGATGCGAGTTGCCTCAGCACACAAGACACCCGAGACCGCGATTTCAATTGCAAAGGAGTACGAAAATCAGTCCAAGAAAGGGCGAAAAATCGTAATCATCGCAGTAGTCGGGATGTCCAACGCGCTTTCGGGGATGCTTGCGGGCACAACTAGCCTTCCCATAGTCACCATCCCCAACTCGGACAACGAGCATGACATCTTCTCCTGCCTGCGCATGCCTTCCGGCATCTCGCACATGACAATCCTTGGCGCGCAGAACGCGGGCCTTGCTGCTGCAAAAATCCTTGCAACCGGCGACTCCAAGCTTGGCGCAAAGATTTCCGAGTACCAAAAGAAGGTCTCAGACAAGGTATTCGCAGCCGACGACGAACTTCGTGGCTGAATTGGTGTAACAATTGGCAAAATCCGGCAAGATTCACAGGATAGAAGTAACCACAAAGAAGGGCTGCAGGGACCCGGTAGCCGAAGGCGTGCAATCAGGGGCGAAGTCCGACCTCGGAATAAGCGGCCTGAAGCAAGTGCGGATGGCCGAAGTCTATTACCTCTCATCCGATTCTATCGAACTTACTCAGGACAAGCTGGTCACGCTTGCAGAGCAGCTCTTCTGCGACCCGGTAATCCAGGAATACTCCATTGATTCTTCAATCCTCAAGGTAAGCTGGCCCAAGTCCGAAGTCAGGTTCCTCGATGGAGTCACTGACAACACCGGCGCAGCTGCATCCGAAGGCTCAGCTGACGTGCTTGGGGTTGCGAATGGCGCGATTCACGTCAGGAGTTCAAGGATATTTGCTTTTGATGGCATTTCCGAAGACAAAGTCAGGGAGATTTCCAAAGGCCTCCTTGCAAACGCGATGATTCAGAGATTCGAGATAGTAAAGTGAGTTTATTTTCCATGGACAACGAGAAAGCCGTGCACTTTTTGGAACTGGACCAGGACGGTCTTAACCAGCTTTCGGCTTCCATGCTCCTTTCGCTTGATGCTGTTGAGATGAAGAAGGTCCAGGACCACTTCGTCAAGCTCAAAAGGAACCCGACGCAGGCCGAGCTTGAGACCATCGCCCAGACTTGGAGCGAGCACTGCAAGCACAAGACGTTCACTGCTGAGATTGATTACGACAATGGCTCTGGCAAGACCGAGAAAATTGACGGCCTGTTCCGCTCGTTGATACGGAAAGCTACGATGGACATCAAGGCCAAGCTTGGAAAGCGCGGGGATGAGTGGCTCGTCTCGCTATTTTCGGACAATGCGGGCATAGTCAAGTTCAACGAAAAGTACGACTTCGCGTTCAAGGCAGAGACTCACAACCACCCGTCCGCACTTGACCCGTTCGGAGGAGCGAACACCGGAGTGGGCGGGGTAATCCGCGACGTCTTGGGAGCGGGCCTTGGAGCAAAACCCTACTTCAACACCGACGTGTTCTGCCTCGCGCCTCCTGACTTTGACAGTTCGAAAGTTCCCGAAGGAATCCTTGCTCCCAAGCGCATACTTCGCGGAGTGGTCGCAGGAGTCCGCGACTATGGCAACCCAATGGGGATACCCACAATTAATGGAGGGTATTACTTCCACGAAAACTACCTTGGCGCACCGCTAGTGTTCTGCGGAACTGGCGGCTTCATGCCTCGCGGTATGCACGAAAAGGCCGCCAAGAAAGGCGATGCCATCGTAGTCGTTGGCGCGGAGACCGGCCGCGACGGGATTCACGGCGCGACTTTCTCGTCAATCGAGCTTGACGCAAACGCCTGCACCGGCGCGGTCCAAATCGGCAACCCGATTGAGGAGCGCAAGGTAATGGACGGCTTGCTGCAGGCGCGCGACAAGCACCTTTACAACTTCGTAACTGACTGCGGCGCAGGCGGCTTCTCATCAGCGATTGGGGAGATGGCGGAAAGTCTTGGCTGCGAAGTGTGGCTGGAAAAGGCTCCTCTGAAGTACAAGGGACTCAAGCCGTGGGAAATCTGGGTTTCCGAGTCGCAGGAGAGGATGATTCTTTCGGTTTCGCAGGAAAAAGTAGCGGAGCTTGTTGAGCTTTTCAGGCGCGAGAACGTGCAGGCCGTAGTCATCGGAAAGATTACCGGCACCGGCCGCCTTGTAGTCAAGCACGGCCAAGATGTAATTTGTGATTTGGATTGCGATTTCGTGCACCGTGCCGTGCCAAGAAAGAAAATGGTTGCAAAGAAAAGGAAAGCAAAGGATTCTGCAACTGGAAATGCGAAGGACGCAAAGAAGATTGCGACTCCAAAAGACGTTTCCGCCCAACTCATCTCAATTCTTTCCGGGTGGAACACCTGCTCCAAGGAATGGACCGTACGGCAGTACGACCACGAGGTGCAGGCGCACAACGTAATCAAGTCGATGAACGGAAAGCTGATGGACGGCCACGGCGACGCCTCGGTGCTCCAGCCTTTTGTGGAGTCCTACGAGGGAATAGCTGTTGCAAACGGCCTGAACCCGCTTTACGGCACAATCGACGCCTATGCGATGGCGGCAAGCGCAATCAACGAGGCCCTGCGCAACGTTGTCTGCGTTGGCGGGAACCCTGCCGAAACAGTTCTTTTGGACAACTTCTGCGCCCCAAGCCCGAAGAACCCGGAGAACCTTGGCGACATAGTTGAGGAGTGCAAGGCCTGTTACGATTATTCAGTAGAATACCTGACCCCGTTCGTGAGCGGCAAGGACAGCCTGCACAACGAGTTCAAGCTTGCCGACCGCACCATCGCAATCCCGCCAACTCTTTTGATTAGCGCTGCTGCGAAGGTTCCGGACGTGCGCAAAGCCGTGACTGCGGATTTCAAGAAAGCAGGAAACGCAATTTACTTGGTCGGAAAGACCTTTGAGGAGCTTGGCGGCTCGCAATATTATTATTTAAATGGCGTGGAAGCCGGAACTGGTTCCGCTCCCAAAGTTGATGCCAAGGAATCCAAAAAGATTTTCGAATCAATGCACTCGGCAATCAACTCCGGCCTCGTCAGAGCCTGCCACGACTGCTCCGAAGGTGGAATCGGCGTAGCTGTTGCCGAGATGTGCTTCGGCTCCGAGCTTGGAGCGGAGATTTCACTGGGCAAAGTGAGTTACGAGGGAGAAAAGCGCGACGACTTCGTCCTGCTTTCCGAATCCAACTCGCGGTTCGTAGTGGAAGTCGAGCCTGCGAATGCGGCAAAGTTCGAAGAAACACTCAAGGGCCTGCCGGTTGCAAGAATCGGTTCGGTCACTGCGGACAAGAAATTTGCTGTTGCAGGACTTTCAGGAAAGACCGCAATTTCCGCTGAAATTTCAAAGCTAAAGCAGGCGTGGAAAGCGCCGATGGATTGGTAAGTAAAAAAGTGAACGAAAGGAAGACCAAAATGGCAATTCAGAAACCTGCACAGGAAAATCCAAAGGCCGATGCCCTCAGGGTGCTCGTCTTACGAGCACCGGGGATAAACTGTGACGTCGAGACGGCGCACGCCTTCGAGCTTGCGGGAGCCTCGGCCGAGCGCGTGCACATACTTGAGCTTTTGGAGAAGCGCAGGAAGCTTTCAGACTACGACATTGCGGTCATCCCGGGCGGCTTCTCCTACGGCGATTACATCACTTCGGGAAAAATCCTTGGAAACAAAATCAAGTTCAACCTCCGCGACGATTTCGACAGGTTCATCCGCGACGGGAAGCCGGTAATCGGAATCTGCAACGGCTTCCAGGTGCTTGTGAAGTGCGGGATGCTGCCGGGCGGTGACGACGGCAGCTTCTCGGCAAAGCCGACCTGCACCCTTTTCCAAAGCGACATCGGAAGGTTCCAGGACAGGTGGATTCGTTTTTCCAAAGTATCCAAGAACCGCGAGATTATGGCCGGGGTGAAGAAGATTTTCTGCCCAATCAACCACGGAGAAGGCAAGTTCATTCCCGAGTCGAAGGAATTATTGCAGGGGCTCTACGAGAACGACCAAGTCATATTCA
>JBAYMJ010000028.1:0-15115 GCA_041663565.1 Candidatus Micrarchaeia archaeon
ACGGCGGCGAAGAAGCGTTCAACGGAGTAATAGATGAGGCTCGCGTATGGGCACGTGCACTCTCCACAACCGAGATTTCCGGACAATATCGAGCTAATTTGAACAAAATCGCGTCGGACAAATGGCTATTCACTTTGAACCAAACGCTCATCCCCGCAGGAACGTACTCATATTACCTATACGCAAATGGTCCAGCCGGATTAACGGACTACTCGGAAGAAAGAAGCTTGAAAGTCTCGTAAACAGCAGGCTTGCCAGAATCGGCAATCAGTCCAAGGCAGCCTTGGCACAATAATCCAAGAGCGCATCAACGTCAGCAATCGTGCCACGGGCGCCGCCGACCTTTTCGTGCCCGCCGCCGGAGCCGCCAATCCTCCTTGCGACGAGCTGCATCAGCTTTCCCACGCTCTTTCTTGCCGAGTCCGACCTTGCCGCGAGGATTATTCCCTTCTTAGCATCAGCCACAAACGCGTAATCCGCGCCAAGGGCCACGAGGCCCACCGCGCACTGCAGGTGGAACGCGTCCGAAGTCGAGGTGGCGACCACGACCCCGGCCTTTTCAAAGACCTTGGCCCTTGCCGCGCAGGCAATCTTCTTCCTGGCCATCTCCGGGCTTGCCGGCCGGTCTATGAGGTGCAGTATCCTCTGGTAGTCCTGCCGGCTTCTTCCCGCAAGGCCAAGCAGGCGCGCCATAGCCTCGAACGAGTCGTCGTTTGCGCTCTTCCAGTGGCCCGAATCGGAAGCAACGCCGGCTGCGAGGAGCATCGCGGTCTTCTTGTCAACTTTCCTCTTTGCAGCGTCAAGGATTCCAAGCGCAATCTCGCTTGTGCTTGACACGGAAGGAAGCTCAACCGAGAAGTCGGCCTTCATCCTGTCGGAGTGTATGTGGTGGTCGAAGAAGGCTACTGTTCCCTTGAACTTGCCGATTTGCTGCTGCCACGAGCCGAACGAGTCGAGTGTGCAGGCGTCGGTGATTACGATGTTTGCATAGCCGTCAAGCGTTTCAAGCGTCGGGATTGCAAGCCCCAGGTTCCTAAGCACCGCCCTTGCCTGCGAGTTGACCTGGCCGGTTGCGCGGACTTCGCAGTTGCGCACAAGCAGGCTCAGCGCAATCGCGCTTGCAACAGCGTCCGGGTCTGCGACTTCCTGGAAGGTGATGAGCGTCCTGCCCTTGAGTGAGGATAGGAATGCGGCCGCCTTGCCAAACTTTTTTTGCATAGAAGTAGGAAAGAAAGGATGATAGAAAAAGAAGCCGGTTTGAATGCCCGGCATAAGGAAAGGGGCGTCGGCGTGAAAGGACGCCGGAAGCAGCTGCTTAGACTGCGCCGGTCTGCTTGGTGGCTGCCTCGAGCTTCTTCACAATCTCGGTGAGGCTTGCCTTGAGCTTCTCTTCCTGCTTTGCAAGGATGTCCTTTCGCATCTTCAAAGTGTCCGCCTCTTCGGCAAGCTCCTTTGAAAGCTCGTCTTTGGAGCGGGGCACCATTATGCTTCCTGCAAGCCGGTAAATCTTTCCGGACTTGTCGGCCTTTGAGAGCGCGTCCTGTCCGCGCTCGACCTCAGCGGAACTGATTTCCATCTGCTGGCGCTGCATCATGACCATCTGGAGCTGCTGCTGCATCCTCTGGTAGGTCTCGTATTCCTTCTGCAAATCCTCTTGCGTGGTTGCCATAATTTCAAACACCCTTTTCCCGCTTTTGTCTTTAGATTCTTTCAATCAATGGAATCGTTTTCCTCTTCAACTGCCTTCTTCCGGGCCCGTCCTGCGACCGCGTCAATCACGTCGTAGGTTATCCGCGCGCTGCGCAGGAAGCTGTTTGACATCGCGCGCAGTCCGGCAAACGAGTCGGACTCGGCTGTTGCAAGGATTTTCTTTCCCGCAAGACGAGACTTGAGCGTGCCCTTGATGGTTTTCAAGTCCTTTTGCAGCACCGCAAAGGCCTTCTTGGCCTCTGCGTCTGAGGAGAACTCAAGCTCGAAATCCGCCTTCATTGCCATCGTAATAATTGGGCATCGGCTTGTTTATGAGTGTTGTGCAACCTATTGAATGAAGTGTTTTTGGCGATGAAGAGGCAAATCCGCGAACTGAAGGCAACAAAGAAGCCCATAGCCTACGCCGCGGGCCTTCTTTTTGACGGCGAGCGCGCATTCTTCCTTCAAAAAAAGACTCTGGATGGAAAGATTGAGCTTGAGCTTCCCGGCGGCATCGTGATGGAAGGCGAAAGCCCGGTCTCCATAGTCAAGGCCGCTTTTTCCCAGAAAGCCGGGATAGATTGCGAAGTCGGTCAAGTCGAAATCCAGGGAAGATACAACGCCGGCTCAAGAAAGAACCGGCTTATGGTGCCTGCGATGGGCCTTTCCTGCAGCGCAAAGGACAAGACCGCACACCCTTCGGCGCAATACTGCGGAATCAAGTGGGTGAAAAAGGACGAAGTGAAAAGGGAGCGGCTTGCAAGGAACTCGGAGTGGGTGCTTGCTAGATAATAGCTTGCAAAAACGTCACTTCTTCTTGAACCGCAGTACCATACTCGTGTAAGCCTTGCCGTAACCAGACGAAGACTTTGGTACGGACAGGCCATCATCAGAATATACTATCCGCACCTTCTCGTGCGGCTCGAAACCGAATGCCGCGATGTTCTTCTGGATTTGGGCTATGTCCTTGGCGCGGGCTTTCTCGTCGCCCGGCAATTCCGCGTGCAGGTACAAGGATTTTCTGGGCTTGAGCACCCGGTGCGCTTCGGCAAGCATCCGCGACCCGTCGGGCCTAATCTTCTCATCTCCCCGGCCTTCCTTGCTGGTGTTTTTGTAAATCACCTGGAGCATTCCGCCTATGAAGCTTGCGTGCACCTCGTCAACTGAACCAGTCTTCAACGGAAGGCTCTTGAGGTTGGCGTCAATCGGGTGGACTTCAACGTCGCTGCGTACGTTCTCCCGCATGCGTTTCAGTAGGTGCACCTGGGTGTCAACGGGGTAGTAGGCTTCCCCTTTCCTCAAGCGGATGGGGACGCGGTCCCGCTCGTAATCCTTGGAGGTGAACCGCGTGCGCATCGGGTATTCTCCCGGGCCCAACTCGACGATTTTCCGGCCTGTCATCAATAGCATCCCTTGAAGCTACTTCCGGCGACGGAGTTTTAATTCATATCTGCGCATCAGATTTTCCCCGCGAGGTAATCCGCGTACCCCATCAGGTCAAGCTGTCCCTGGCCTGAGAGATTGAATACTATCGTCTTCTCCTCGTTGGCTTTCTTTGCCTTCAATGCTTCGTCGATTGCTGCCTTGATTGCGTGGCAGGATTCCGGTGCGGCGATGATGCCTTCAGTTCGCGCGAAAGTCATTCCTGCCTCGAAGACCTGCTTCTGGTCATACGCGACCGCGCGGATGAGCTTGTCGTGCGCAAGGCTGGACACCGTTGGAGCCATGCCGTGGTAGCGCAGGCCGCCTGCGTGCGACTTTGCGGGAATGAAGTCCTTGCCAAGGGTGTACATCTTGAGCATAGGGGTCATACCTGCTGAGTCGCCGTGGTCGTAGTCGTATTTTCCCTTGGTGATGGACGGAGCTGAGGTGGGCTCGACTGCAATGATGTCCGCATCGCTTTTCTTTGCGATTTTATCCCGCACGAATGGGAACGTGAATCCCGCAAAGTTGCTCCCTCCGCCAACGCACGCAATCAGCACGTCGGGCTTGATGTCCTCCTTTGCAAGCTGGAGCTTGGCCTCCTCGCCTATGATGGTCTGGTGGAGCATAACGTGGTTGAGCACGCTGCCAAGCGAATACTTCGAGTTCGGCGTCTTGACTACGGTCTCGATTGCCTCGCTGATTGCGATTCCGAGGCTTCCTGGATGCTCCGGGTTCTTGGCAGACAATTTGCGACCGTAATCAGTTTCGCGGCTGGGCGAGGGATAGACCGTCGAGCCGTAGGTCTCCATCTGGATGCGTCGGTAGGGCTTCTGATAGAAGCTGCTTGACACCATGAACACCCTACACTTCATCTTGTAGAGCGCGCACGCGTAGGAAAGCGAGGTGCCCCATTGCCCTGCGCCGGTCTCGGTAATCAATTCCTGCACGCCTTCTTTCATCGCGTAGTATGCTTGTGCTATTGCGGTGTTGGGCTTGTGGCTGCCGCAGGGGTTCAGGCCTTCGTGCTTGAAGTAAATCTTTGCAGGCGTCTTGAGGAAGGCTTCGAGCCTGTGCGCGCGGAACATCGGCGTTGGCCTGCCTACTGCAAACAAACCCGAAATAATCTCATCGGGGATGTCGATGAACCGCTTGTCGGACATTTCCTGCCGCACAGCTTCCTTGGTAAATATTGCCTCAAGCTCCGCGGGTTGTGCGGGCTTGCCTGTTGCCGGGTTCATCGGCGGGTCAAGCGGAGTTGGCAAATCCGGCAGGATATTGTAATACTTGCGGGGCATCTCGTCCTCGCAAAGGGTGATCTTGCAGCCCTTCGAATTCTTCCCGTACGTGTCGCACTTGCAGCTCATCTTTCATCACTCCTCAAAACAAAGTATGCTTTCGCCCAGGGGCGTAAGTGTAAGTATGCGGCCCTTGCTTTCGCTGGAACCGCAATCAATAAGTTTCAGGCTACGAAGCCGCTGGATCAGCCGGCGGCAGGACGGCTCGCTGATTATGCCTGCATCCTGCGCGTAGTGACAGACCGAAGTCATGGTCGCATAATCGTTCTTGGCCGCAAAGACTACAAGCTGGACTGCCTTGCGCTGGCCCGCGCTAAGAGTTCCAAAAAACGTTTGTCGCGCCAAACCCTCAAAATTAGCTAGACTGGAGGCTGGCGCACTTGCCATTGGCAGACAACACCAGCATCCTCCACATCAATCAACCTGAGATATTACTGAAATACTAGAGAGCCTGCGGGAGTTTATAATTCTTGTGCGTCAAAGCGTGACAGATGGGACAAGACTATGCCGCGGACTTCTCAAGTATCAGGCGATCCTTGGCAACGGTCCACTTCAATGAGTCGCCCTCGCTTATCTTGGCAAGCTTGGCAAACCCCTTAGGCAGGGTGACGACAAGCGAGTTTGCGACCTTGCGTGCCTTGACGTTCTCGTGCAATGCAAGCCTAACTCGTTCCACGTCGTAGGGGTTGAAAGTCTCCTCCCCGCACGCGCACTTGTAACCGTCCAACACGAATCCGCGCAAGCTGACCTTTGCCGGACCCATTTTCTTACCGCAGACGCAACGCAAACTGCTTTTCACCTCCCGAATTTTATGACCGTGATGACGACCCAGGCGTCGCCGCAATCGGCGACAACGACCTTGAGGACCTCGTCCTTGAATCCCTTTACGAGTTCAAACGTGCCCTTTTTCCGCTTCTCTCCGGTATCCACACCCTCATTCAGTGCGGCCAGGACCTTCTCAACGGGAATGTTGTCGTTGAGTATCTCCTCGGTCGCGTGCCGCGAAAAGCGCACGGGCTTGCCGCGCCATAAAGGAACCGGATATTCCAAAATATATCACTGGATATACTAATAATTCTTTGGTATATTTAAGTTGGGTCTACTACAGGTAAACCGGAAGTTACACTACGACAAAAGGCATTTCCTTTCCCTTCGAGTCGAAGCACCGTACATCGGCCCTCTTGTAGGGAAAGGACGCAATCAGGTGGCACGCGCCCTTCTGCGAGAAAAGCTTGAGGTCAGCACGGGACGGGAGCGCCGGACCAGATGGGTGCGAGTGGAAGGTTCCGACCACACCCATCGCTATCGGCATGTTGAACTCGTCGAAGGAGACGCTGCCCTCATCGGACTGGGTAAGGGGCGCCAAGTATAGCCTGTCCGCAAGTATGATTTCCTTGCCTTTTGAGCCCGCAAGCAGCCCCAAAAACTCATTCGGGTGTGATTCCTGCGCGCCGAAAAGGCAGCTTTCCAGCACTTCGGCGCTGATTGTGAACTTCATCAAGTTAGCCTTAACGTGACGCAGGCTTTTATCCGCTTTCGTGGAAAGGACATAGTATGGTAAGAATCTGGTGCCCCGCAACCTGCGCCAATCTGGGTTCGGGGTTTGACGTGGCGGGGCTTGCGGTTGAGTCTCCGTTTGACATCGTTTCCGTAGAGGAAGCGGCAAAGGACGGGATTTCCTTTTCAGATGGCTTTTGCGAATCCGAACCATCCAAGAACTCCTGCTTTCCGGTACTTGAAAAAATCCGTGCGGACTTTAAAATCAGCCAGAAGGTCTCGATTACAATAGAGAAGGCCATTCCCCCAAAGAGCGGCCTGGGCTCAAGCGCCGCTCCCGCGGCCGGTGTTGCTGTCGGGCTCAACGAGCTGTTCAAGCTCGGGCTTTCCAAAGGGCAACTAGTTGAATACGCGTCGTTGGGCGAAGCTGTTGCTGGAGGGGTTGCGCACAAGGACAACGTCGCGCCTGCAATAACTGGAGGCGTGTGCGCGTTCGTAGGCGAGAACCCGGTAAGGCTGCAGAGGTTTGACGCGCCAATAGGTCTTGCAATAGGCATACTGCGCACCAACGTCAAGAAGGAGTCCACAAAATTTGCGCGAAGCGTGCTCCCCCCTACGGTTACGCTTGCACAGCACCAATACAACTCGGCAAAGCTCTCGCTTCTTTTCTCCTCGCTTGCAAGGTCGGACGCAAAAATGTTTGCCGAAAGCCTGGACGACTGCATCGTTGAGCCTGCGCGCGAGAAAGCAGGAATCCTTCCACGGCTTGCAGCGCTCAAGCAAGTCTGCAAGGCGCACGGTTTCGGCGCAACTGCAAGCGGCTCCGGGCCGACTCTGATGATTGCGGGGGTTAATGGCTACGCAAGGATTAAGGAGCTTGAGGCCGAGATATATTCGCTCTACGACGGGCTTGAGCCCGTGCTTTCCTGGACAAAGGTAAGCGCAAAGGGCTGCCACAAGATTTGACGTTAATGCAACTGGTCTAGCAAGGTTTTACAGATGGATTACTGGTTCGAGTGCGCAAAATGCAAAAAGAAAACCCAAACAGAATTTTCCCGCTGCGAGTGCGGCGGGCTTGCCGAAGTCCAGCTTGACTTATCCAAACTCAAGGGCAAGAAGAAGGAGGAAGTCCTTGACTCCAAGACTACAAGCGGGGTGTGGAGGTACAAGGCGTTCATCCACCCCGGACTAGAAGAGAAATTCATCGTAAGCAGGGGCGAAGGCAACACTTTCCTCTACTCACACGAACGGATTTGCCAATTCACCGGACTGAAGCAAATCCGCTTGAAGCACGAAGGCGAGAACCCAACTGGCTCGTTCAAGGACCGCGGAATGACCGTCGGAGTTACTGAAGCCAAGCGGCAAGGTGCAAAGGCGGTTGCGTGCGCATCAACTGGCAACACCTCCTCGTCGCTTGCCTCATACGCTGCTTTCGCTGGAATGGAGTGCCAAGTCTTTCTGCCTAAGGGCAAGGTCGCTGCTGGAAAGCTGGCGCAGACCAAGGCGTACGGCGCCAAAATCATTGAAGTCGAAGGTTCGTTTGACAAGGCAATGGATGATGTCGAGGCGCACTGCCAGAAAAGCGGGGTCTATCTCCTCAACTCAATTAATCCTTGGCGCATCCAAGGCCAGAAGACAATTGTAATCGAGCTTATGGAGCAGAACAACTGGGACGTTGACTGGATTGTCCTGCCAGCCGGAAACTTGGGAAACACCACTGCTTTCTGCAAGGCCCTTCTTGAGCTCAAGGAACTTGGCTGGATTTCCAAGCTCCCGCGCATTGCCGCAATCCAGGCGCACGGAGCGAACCCGTTCTACCAGTCTTGGAAGGCTGGGAAGGAAATCATCGTTGAGCACCCCGAAACAATCGCCTCGGCAATCCGCATCGGAAACCCCAAGAGCCTCACGCGCGGACTTGCCTACCTGAAGAAATTGAACGGCGTTGTCGAGGAAGTCACTGACGAGGAAATCATCGCTGCAAAGCACGTTGTCGATGGCTGTGGCATCGGCTGCGAGCCCGCATCAGCTGCCTCAGTAGCCGGAGCCAAAAAGCTCGTTGCAGCAGGCGTAATCAAGAAGGACGAGAAGGTCGTGGGAATACTTACGGGTAATCTTCTGAAGGACCCGACGGAATACTAAGTAAGAAGAAAAATCCGAATTGCGACATTTAAACAATGCTTAAATAATAGTTTATGAACATTTGACGTATGAACAAAGAAGACCTCCAGACGATTGCAATAATTTCACTTATCATTGCAGCGATAATCTGGGCAGTAGCTAATTTCTGGTCACAGACCATTAACGCTATACTGGCAATTTGGAACTGGATGCCCGAAAGTATCCACCAGATTCTTGAAATTGCAGTAGTAATTGCAGTTCTAATAAGTATTGGCGTAATGGTGTACGAATACTGGAAAAACAAACACGCATAAAATGGACATTTTGAAAACAATAGTAATTTGTCTAGGCGTTTTTTCAGTATTAGTTTTTATTCTGCCCCTAGCGGAAAGCATGTTCAAATCAATGAATGGAGATGAAACTGCAAAGCAAAACACAATACAAATGACAACAGACTATGCAGTCAGTTCAATTACAGAACCAGCAACGCTTACTGACCAAGCGGCAAACTTGCTTAAGCCATTCGGCTCGTTAGGCGAGTTGATTTTAGCAGGATTCATTTTCTTTGTAATAATGCCAATGATAACAAAACACTGAGAACGATTCGAATTCTATCGTTTCCGTCTTATTGCACAACTATCTTCCCAACCATGTGCGGGTTGAACGCGCAGTGGTAGTCGAATGAGCCGGCGTCGTTGAACGTGTAGCTGAAAGTGCTTCCGCTGGCCAGTTCATATCCTTATCCAAACGCCTAGAAGAACATCGACATTGCAAGGATTGCGTGAGCCACTCCAAGCACAACCGCAATTATTGCAGCAGTCTTGTGCGTCTCAAGCTTTGCCTTTCCCTGCGTCATCTGGTAGCCCAGATAGGCAACGACCAAGAAGGCAACCAGAGTGATTGCGCCGCCGTACAGCACAAGGGGCTTGCCAAGAATCGAGTAAGTCGCCAAGTCCGTAAGGAATCCTGCCATCTCAAAACCACCTAAGACTCTGAAGGCATCCACGGTTAATCAACAGGCGCATTGCAAAAACGCCAAGGACGATAAACAAAAACTGGAAACGGGGTCAACTCGTAATTAATAACCGTCTTCCAGTACCGTTTCCCTATGGCGACAATCGGCGTTGACTCCACGGGAAAACCGGACTCCCTTCCAATGAAGCTGGTGGCATCAAGGGGAACCGAATGCAGGGTCATAGAAGTTACGCATATCCCCAGGGAAATCAAGATTAGGTATAGGCACTGGAAACAAATCACATACGCCTGCTATGCATTCTACGCAATCCGGCCGTTGTTTCGGAAAAACCCGTTGGATACCGTGCTGATTGACCGGGATTTCGATGAAGTCGGGCTGGAAAGGGTGACTACTTACATTAGGCACCTAATCAAGGAATATTTCAAGTTGCCTCACCCCTGCCTTGTTGAGGCAGGCGACGACCACGACCTGCCAGTCCACGATGCTGACCGGTTGTGCTCTGCTGCAAGGCGCGGGAAACTGAAGTCAAGCCTGCACGACCCATCAATAGGACGGGAAATGGAACTGCTAAAGCCAGTGCTGTAGAAAAAGGTGCTAACGAGGTCTCATGCAAATATCGGCGCTACTCCGAAGGGGCGGTGAACCGATATTCGTCGACCTCAATGCGAGGGTTGATGGTGCGTTAACCATTACCAGAAAGGATTGTGTCAAGCCCGGTATTTAACAGTATCCGAAATAAAAACCAACGGAAAGTTGAAGAGCAGCAGTGACCTGTGCAATGGAAAAGAAGGGATACGCTGAGGACGAGATTCGAACTCGTGCCCCCTTTCGAGGACCGGTTTTCAAGACCGGCGCATTGGACCGCTCTGCCACCTCAGCAATAGGGAAGATAATAGGGCGGTTGAAGAAATTTAAACTGGTTGCAGGCAAGGCCGTTGCTGCCCCAAAAAAAGTTCTTTGCCTAGTCCGGCATCTCTTCGTATTCGGACTCCTCGTCCTGGGTGTCGTGCTTTCCGCCCTTGGCCTCAAGCGGGGCAGGGAAGCTGTTGCCGCACGAGCGGCAGGTCCAGGACATTACGTCGCCTCCCATCGAGTCGGGAGACACGTCTGTTGAGTTGCAGAAGGGGCACATTCTCTTGGGCATCCCGAAGTTGCCGCGCTGATACGCAGGCGGCCTGAAGGCTTCCTCAGTAGGCGGCTTGGAAAGAGCAGGCTTTACCTTTGGCGCTGCCGCAAGCTTGGGCTGGGATTTCAGTTTTAAGGATGCCTTTGGGGCCTTGGCGGCCTTGACAACAGCTTTCTTGGCGGGTTTTTTTACCATAAAACAGGGTGGGCTTTCGGGGTATAAAAGGCTATGCAGACCGCGGTTGCACTAATCGGTTTTGAAGGCTATTTTCTGGCCTTTTTGTAGATTTCAATGGCCGACGGGAAGGTGGACTTGCACTTGCTGCAGGTCCAGGAAATCAGCGAGCCTGCGACCTGGTCGGGGTAGATTTCGTCCGAGCCGCAGTTCGGGCAAATCCTATCCACGGTCTTTCCTTTTGCCGAGTCCATGCTACAGGCTAGGCTTCCGAATAAATAAAAAAGAGGGTAGGGACCTTGGAAAATTATCCAAGGGTCATTTCTACGTGCACGGAATCGGGTATCTTGATGCGCATGATGTCGCGCAGCACGCGGTCGTCCGCGGTGACTTCGATGAGGCGCTTGTGTATGCGCATCTGCCACTTCTCATAAGTGTCCGAACCGTCACCACAGGGAGTCTTGCGAGTCGAGATGGCAAGGACCTTTGTAGGAAGCGGGATGGGTCCGCGCATCGCTACGCCGGACTTGCCTGCTATCTCCTTTATGTCCTTGCACACCTGGTCAAGGTCCGAGAAACTCTGTGACTGAAGCTTGATTCTTGCTTTGCCCATAGTAAAAAAAACCTCATTGAGAACAAAAAATGAAAAAAAGGGGGATTTCCCCCTGTTTCACTTAAGCCTTCCTGGGCACCACGTCGAGGATTACTCCTGCGGCTACGGTCTGTCCCATGTCGCGCATGGCAAAGCGTCCCAAAGCGGGGTAGTCCGAGTACTTCTCGGCGCACACCGGCCTTGTCGGCTTTATCATTACTACTGCGACGTCACCGGTCTTGAGGAAGTCGAGCCCCTCCTTGACCGGCTGGCCGGTCTTGGGGTCCTTCTTCTCGAGGATGTCGGTGATGGTGCACGCCAGCTGCGCAGTGTGCAAGTGGAACACCGGGGTGTAGTTCTTGCCAATGGCAGTCGGGTGGTTCAGAATCACTATCTGGGCCTTGAACGACTCGACCACGAGGGGCGGGTTTGCCGGAAGTCCGACTACGTCGCCGCGCTTGATGGCCTTCTTGTCAACGCCCTTGAGGGTGAAGCCTATGTTGTCTCCGGGGATGGCCTCGGTGAGCGCCTGGTGGTGCATCTCGATGCTCTTCACTTCGCCTGTAAGCCCTTCGGGCATCACGATGACTGAAGTGTTGGGCTTGAGGATGCCTGACTCGACGCGGCCGACTGGCACGGTCCCCTGTCCGGTAATCGTGAAGATTTCCTGGATTGGGATGCGCAGGGGCTTGTCCGTCGGCTTCTTGGGCTCTACGAGCGCGTTGAACGCGTCAAGCAGAGTCGGGCCCGAGTACCACGGCATCTTCTCGCTCTTCTTTGCGATGTTGTCCCCGCCGTACGCCGAGTAGGGTATGAACGGGATGGTGTCGGTCTTGTAGCCCATGGGCTTCATCTTTGCGATGAGCTCGTTCTTGGTCTTCTCGTACGCCTGGTGGTCGTAGTTGACCGCGTCCATCTTGTTGATCCCGACTATGAACTGGCCCACTCCGAGCACCTTGAGCAGGAATGCGTGCTCGATGGTCTGCGCCTGGATTCCTTCCTTGGCAGAGCACACGAGAACTGCAGCGTCCGCCTGGGATGCTCCGGTAATCATGTTCTTTACGAAGTCCTTGTGTCCAGGGGCGTCGATGATTGTGAAGTAGTACTTCTGGGTGTTGAAGTCCTTGTGTGCGATGTCAATCGTGACTCCGCGCTCACGTTCCTCCTTGAGCTGGTCCATTGCGAACGCGAACTCGAAGGTCGCCTTTCCGAGCTTCGCCGCCTCTTCCTTGAGCTTGCGAAGGTCGTTCTCGCTGAGTGCGCCGGTGTCGTAAAGGATACGTCCGACGGTGGTTGACTTTCCGTGGTCTACGTGACCGACGAAAATCAGATTCAGGTGCGGTTTGCCTGCCATAACAAAATTCTACCTCCAAAAACAATGATTGCGATTGAGCCAAGACGGCCAATAAACATGGTCATTTCAGGACTGGATGAAACCCCTATTGCCCACCAAGGTTGCAGGGCGTTTAATCAAAAAATAGCCATTTTGAGCCTTTCTGCTATTTGCCCTCTGATGAGTATCATTACAATGCCTATAGAGATTTAAAAAGGTTTTTGATTTTTGCATTCCGCAGGCAGGCCGCTTCCGGGGCTAAAAAGGGAAAAAACAGGGGATTTTGCCGCAGCAACAGGCGTAGCGGAAAAAACCGGCACCAAAGCCCCAAACCACCCAAAACGATTTCTTATATAAGGCGGCTTTTGCCTAAAATCAATAACAGGTTTGAAGGCCCGCGATTCCATCCGGCCTGCCGGATGGGAAAGAGCCTTGTTTGGGGATATTACAGATGAATCGGTCACTTGGTCTTTTCCTTCTTCTGGCAATATTGCCGTCCGCGTTCGCAGCGCAATGCGCCCTGACCGCGTTCCCCGACTACCTTGACGCGGGGAAGACCTCGCTTGTGACCATCACCTACTCCGGATACACGGAGTCCTCCAACGGCGTAATCATCAACTGCGGCAACGGGCACTCCGTAGCCGCCTTCGGCTGCGCACAGCCTACCGGCTACTGCAACGCGAACTGCTACTTCCCGGCAGCCGGCTCCTATGACGTCAATGCGAAGATTGGCTCGACTGCGTGCACTCCCGCAACGGTGACGGTGAACAAGCCGTCGGCTGACTGCGGGGACGGAATCTGTGACGCAGACATCGGCGAAAGCCCGGTGACCTGCCCCGCTGACTGCGGCGCACTCAACTACTGCGGTGACGGCATCTGCGATTACGGCGAGAGCACTTCCACCTGCCCGGAAGACTGCGGGGTCGCGCCAACAACCTGCTCTGACGGCACGCGCTACTCGACCTGCTCCGCAACCGCGCCATACTATTGTGACAACGGCCTGCTGGTGAACAAGTCCTCGATTTGCGGCTGCGCGGACGGCTACAAGGCAAAGGACGAGTACTGCGTACAGAAGACCTGCACCGACGGCTCTGCCAAGAGCACCTGCGCGATACAGAAGCCGCTTTACTGCAACGCCAACGCGGTGCTTGAGGAGCGCTCCTCGCTCTGCGGCTGCCCGCTCGGGACGACTGCGTCCGGGAACAACTGCCTCGCTCCCGGCTCGTGCTCGCTCTTTTCGGCATACGCCATAGACTACTTCCGCAACGTGACCCTCGGCGAAGACGCAAAGTATTCGCTGCTGGTCGCAAACCCATCCTCTTCAGCCCAGCAAGTCAGCCTCTCGGCGACTATGATTGCCGGGATTTCGGGCGAGTTCACGAAGTCGTACATAACCCTTCCTGCGGGCAACACCACGTACTCGGAGCTGACGCTCCACACCGGCTCGGCAACTCCCGGTGACTACCAGCTCAACATCACTGCCCAGGCTGCAAACTGCCAGAAATCGTTCCCCATCAACCTCACGGTATCCTCAAACGGCACGTACAGCGCGTGCTGCTCAACCGCCCAGAGCCTGAGCGCGTCGATTGACAACACGAAGGACAGGCTGGTGCGGCAGGGCGACACGGTCGAGTTCACCGCATACCTCATCAACGAGGGCTCGGCCAAGGTAATCGTCAAGCTTTCGGTGCCATACGCGCCTTTCGAATACGCGTTCTCCAAGAACGAGTTCGACCTTGAGGGCGGCGCCTCCGACTCGGTCAAGATAACCTTCAAGATACCGTACGGCACCCCCGGCACCTCGTTCAACATCCCGATATTGGTAAAGTACACCAACGCCTGCTGCGTCCGCGACTTCCCTATCCCGGTGACGTTCTCGGTGTACGGCCCGCGCGTGTCGGTAAGCCTCATAGGCGAGCCAGCGCCCACTTGCCAGAGGGTCTACGTGGGCTCCGACGTCTCCACGCTCAAGCTGGGGATACGCAACGACGGCGACGAGGCGGGCTCGTACAAGCTTGCAATCACCGAAAAGTCGCCGCTTTACGGGAACGTCTACCTGAGCCAGACGAGCATCGACCTGAAGACTGGCGAGACGGGCTACTTCAACGTCTATACCTCGACTTTCGGCCTGGAGTCCGGGAAGACGTACTCGTACGCGTTCTCGGTCGCGTCCGGCCAGTTCAACATACTCAACCGCAACTACTGCATCTCGGTGCGGCCAATGAACGAGACCGTGCCGGCGACAGTAAACACGTCGCTTGTGATGGTGGAGATGCCCGAAATCAGCGTGGTTGACAACGTGCCCGTGACCTATCACCTCCGCGTGACCAACCCCACCTCGGCCGCGTACTACAACCTCTCGCTTTACCTGGAGGGGGTGCCCTACAACTGGTACTCGTTCTCGGGCGAGAAGTCGACCATAGCGCCGTACTCGACCAAGGACTACGACCTTCTGATGAACGGCCGGACCTACGACGGGCAGCCAAGCTACCGCGAGGCGAGGGCGATGATAATCTCCAACGGCTACACCATCGGGAGCGCGAACTACTCCCTCGAGGTGATGCCGCAGAACCACACGCTCCAGTTCACCTACACCGTGGAGCCTACAGTGCAGAGCGGCGAGGTCATCTCGGCAATCGAGGTGCGGATGAACGCGCTCAACGCCGGGAACATGGCCGAGGACTTCATAACCCCCGCAATCCCGCAGGGCACCGGGCTCAACTACTCTTTCACGCCGGCATACCTCAACCTGACCCCGGGGGAGACCGGGGTGTTCTCAATCACCTTCTGGCCGTCAACTGACCAGGTGGGCGGGCAGAACATACCAATCAAGATAACCTCAAGCGGCACCGAGTCCACTAAGGACGTGGTCATACCCTCGATGACCGGG
>JBAYMJ010000029.1:0-13871 GCA_041663565.1 Candidatus Micrarchaeia archaeon
GCGTGTCGGTGTAAAAGAGCGTGTCAACGCGCTTGACGCTGATGCCGTCAATCATCTCGTGCTTTTTGTTTCCTGGGATTCGCGAGCACAGCACGGTCACGTCGAAGCCCTTTTTTGCAAGCCTCATGCCCACCTCGTGGATGTGCTTTTCCGTGCCGCCCTGGTAGGGCAGAAAGAACGGGTTGAGGAGGCAGATTCGGGACATAAAAGAACAAGAAGATGAGGTAGGAAGCGGATTAAAAGGTTGGCAGCCGGCAAGGCCCAAAATATCCGAAGCAGTTTAATATCCGGACCGGAAATAAGGAATGATGGCAAGCGAAATTCCAGTAGTAAAGAGGAACGCATTGACTTACATTAAGTATAAGGACGACCATTTATCGCAAATTCAGGAGAAAACAAGAAAAGGAATCCAATCCACAGGATCGGTTTACACGTATACTCGTGGAGTGCTTCTTCCGGAAGTAAAAAGGCAACTTGAAAAGCTGGTAAAAAATGGGGAAATTATCCACGTGCTTGACGCTGGAGCAGGAATGGGCCATGCATTGAAGGATGCCGAATCACTTGACCCCTTGGTAAGAGCCCACGGACTTGCGCTCAATTCGCCCCGAAAAGGTTTGGGTATCCACCCGGAAAATTGGACGCGAGGCCACTTTGAGACCACCCTTTTTCCCAGTCGGTTCCACATAATACAATGCCGTTATGGGATGCAGCACGCGGTGAATTATTCAGTGGCGCTTGAGAACCTGCTGAATTCCCTTCGACCGGGCGGGATGCTGTTCGTCCACGATGGGCATTTTGCGAGAAATGCAATCATCGGCCATTTGCCGGAATATGAAAAACGCGAACTCCTCAAGACCCTCGAAAAACAGGGCTTCTCATACGAACATAGGCGCACCGACGATTACGAGGACTTGGACATATTCAAAAGAAGAAAATCAGGCAGGATTGCGGACTTAAGCGAATTTTATGAATCCAACACCGTGAACATGTATCCTGTAAGGAAAGAATCGCCGAAAATAAGCCCGAGCGAAATAAAGAAGCGGACGCCAAAATTGAAAGCTTAAAGCTTGAGCGTCTTCAGGTACGCCCGTGCATCCGGCCCGATGTCGTCGCGCGCCAGGCCGAACTCCACGAACGCCTTGAAGTAGTTCAGCTTCTTGCCGATGTCGTAGCGCGGCTCGGTAATGGTGAATGCATAAACGGACTCCTTCTTGGCGAGCTTCGCTATTCCGTCGGTAAGCTGGATTTCCCCGCCGGCTCCGGGCTGCAGGCCTTCGAGACAGTCGAAGATTCCCGGAGTGAAAGCGTAGCGTCCGAAGATTGCGAGGTTGCTTGGAGCCTCTGCCGGCTTGGGCTTTTCAACCAGCTTGTCAAGCAAAAGAAGTCCGTCGCTCGCTGGCTTGCCGCTGACTATACCATACTGGTTTACAACTGACTTGTCAACTTCCTCGACGCCGATTATGGACTTTTCGTGCTTTGAGTAAAGGTCAACTATGGGCTTGGTGCAGTGGTTGGCCTTGACTATGGTATCGCCGAGGAGCACCACGAAGGGCTCGCCGTTCACGTGCTTCTTTGCGCACGAGATTGCGTGGCCTAGGCCGCGGGGGTTCTTCTGGCGTATGTAATGGATGTCCGCCATGTTCTCGATGTGCTCAAGCTCCTTGAGCATCTCGTGGCTTTCCTTGTGCTTGAGGAGGTCCTCAAGCTCCAGGTTGCGGTCGAAGTGGTCCTCGATTGCGTTCTTGCCGCGGCCGGTAATAATCAGGATGTCGTCCAGGCCGCTTGCAACCGCCTCCTCGACCACATACTGGATGATTGGCTTGTCGACAATCGGAAGCATCTCCTTGGGCATCGACTTTGTCGCCGGAAGAAGCCTCGTGCCGAGGCCGGCTGCGGGGATTACTGCCTTTGTGATGCGGTTCTTTGCCATGAAATTGATGCACCTTCTGCCGGATTGTTTTCGCCAATGCCTGAATATCCTACTGCACTACCAGCATATTCCCTCGTAGTTTTTAACCTTCTTTCTTGAGGCGTAGTCGAGGCAGTTCTTGCCGTCAATCACGTTCTTTGAGCCGTAGTCGAGGCTGTTGAATTGCGTCCAGTCGGTGACAAGGAGGATGACTTCGGACTTGTCAACTGCTTCCTGCGCAGTCTTAGCGTATTCAATTCCGGCGGATGCGGGGAACTTGCGCTTGAAGTTCTCCATTCCCTCAGGATCATAGGCGACTATTTTTGCGTCTTCCTTGAGGAGCGCCTCCGCAATCGGGATTGCCGGCGAGTCGCGCACGTCGTCGGTGCCCGGCTTGAACGCCAGGCCGAGGAGGCCCACTGCCTTGCCCTTCAGGTCGCCTGCGCGCTTCTGCGCAATCTCGACCATCTTCTCGGGCTGGCGCGCGTTGACTTCCATCACCGCATCAAGGAGCATCGGCGCAAACCCCTTGGACTTCATCAGGTACTGGAGAGCCGACACGTCCTTTGGGAAGCAGGAGCCGCCAAACCCGCAGCCGGAGTTGAGGAACTTGCGTCCGATGCGGCTGTCCAGGCCCATGCCGTCGGCTACTTTGTAAGTGTCTATGCCCTGCGTCTTGCAGAAGTTCCCAAGCTCGTTGATGAACGAAATCTTGGTCGCAAGAAACGAGTTTGACGCGTACTTTATCATCTCAGCTGTCTTTACGTCAACGTAAAGCTTGGGGCAGGAGAATTGCGAGAAGAGCTTTTCAAGGATGCCCCTGGTCCTGTCGTCTGAAGTGCCAACCACGATGCGGTCCGGCTCGAAAAAATCCTCGATTGCCTTCCCCTCGCGCAGGAATTCGGGCACCATCGCCATGCCGAAGCCCTTGCCTGGCGCCTTGCCGGATGCCTTTGCGATTTCCGCTGCCGCTACGGTATCTGAAGTGCCGGGCACCACCGTGCTCTTCATTATCACGACGTGAAAATCCGCCTTGTCCTTGAGCGCGGCGCCGATTCCCGCGGAGGCGGAGCGTATGTAGGACAAGTCTATTGAGCCGTCCTTTGCGCTTGGCGTGCCCACGCAGATGAAAGTGACTTCGGAGCCATTCACGGCACCCGCAAGGTCAAGGGTCGCCTTGAGCTTTGAAGGCACCACCTCGGCAAGAAGTTCGGGCAGGCCCTCCTCGAAAATGGGCGGCTTCTTGGAGTTGATTAGGTCAACCTTGCGCGAGTCAACATCCACGCACACCACGTCGTGGCCAAGCTTGGCAAACCCAGCTGCGGTGATTGCGCCGACGTAGCCTGTGCCTATTACGGAAATCCTCATTGGAAGTCACCAGGAATGAAAGGAACTTGTAATTGGGATTGTGGCTTGGGATGGATAAAAGGGCTGCGGAAAGGCACCCCGGTCTTTGGCGCGAGGAAGTCAAAGCGCCTTTTTCCAGAAGACGTGCTTTGCGCGCTCCTTGCCCAGTATGGCCGTAGGAGCCTTTGCTTCAAACAGCGAAAACCCTTCGGACTGCGGGAGCTCGGAATAGGTCTGGAACATCCTCTGCGGGTCCATACTGAATTTCTCACCCTGATGCTCGGCAGTCACCATCACGACTTCCTTGAGCCCGGCATTTTTCGCCATCTGCGCAAGCGAAGCGAGAAGGCAATTGCCCCAGAGCTTGTAACGCCTGCGGATGGCGTTGCGCGTTTTCGGGGAATCGTGCCATTCCGGCCGGTAAAGGTCGCTTTGGACGCTGGAAACTATCAGGCGGTCGCCGTTGACATAAAATCTTGCAAAACCCAGGGAACCCGGCTCGTGCCGGTAGTTGTAATCAAGGCGCGCGCCTTCCTTTTCCAGCCTGCGTTCCTCCTCCTTGGAAGGGTACAGGACGAGGCTGAACCCGCCTTTGCGGTACCCCTCTTCGGTTTCCGACGCAAGCTCGCCCGAACACTTGAGTGCAAGACGTCCCGGAAACGGCTGTCCCTTTGCGGGGACGCTTACCGCCGACTTGAGGGCATCCTTGAGCTTTTCGGACCATGCCGAACAGGGTTCGGGAACGATTCTCTTGAACGGCGGAAGCCGCGAATGGTCCACAAGGTAATTCTTGCCGTGGCTCTTCACAATCTCGCTCATCTGGCGGTTGTTGCCCAAGTTGGCTCCGGACTTGATTGCATGAACCACGACTGCGGGAGGGTATATGGCCAGATATTTTGAAACCCGCTCCTTTACGCGTGCCGGCGCGTCGAATGCAGCAATGTCTTTCAGCCGGCCTTCGTGGAGCCCCGCAGTCGCGATTATGCGCTCGGCGGCCCTTGGCTCAAAGCCGTTGGCAGCAAGCAGTCTCTTTGCGGAATCCAGTGACATGGGGCGGCTTTCCATCTAAACAATCGTCCTTGGAATGCTTGTTGACGTGAAAGGATAAAAAAACGTCATGAGGCTGGGAGGACGGGACCCGATGAGACCCCTCCTTGGAATGCTTCTTATTGCTTTTCAACGATATATAGTGTTATCGGTTTATTCGGGGTCTTATCCTTGAAGGTCATCGGCAACACTTCACTTGCGGAGAACACCGCCAAATGGCTCGGCGCGGACTATTACCCCGTGCTTGAGCGCACTTTTGCAGACGGCGAGCTTTGCCCGCGCTTCGAGACCTCCGGAAACCCCGCGATGGGCCAGACTGCCGCCATAGTGATGCAGCAGCACCGCGGGGAGAACATCAACGCGTACCTGATGAATTACTTCCTCGTGCTCAACGCGGCAAAGGACGCCGGGTTTTCCAAGATTTACGCCTGCATGCCGTACTTCGCCTACTCGCGCCAGCACAAGCAGTACCTGCCCAACCAGCCCGTATCGGCGCTCACTGTTGCGCGCACGCTTGAGAACCTCGGCGCGGACGCGTTCATCACGGTCACAGCCCACGAGCCCGCTTCGCTTCCCGAGCTTTTCACGATTCCGTCGGTAAACCTGTCCGCAATCGGCACGCTTACGGACTACGTTGCAAAGAAGCCCGACTTCGCCGACGCGGTCATAGTAGCTCCTGACGACGGGGCGGAGGACATGGCAAAAAACGTCGCCTCGCTCCTCGGCGGACGCAAGTACACCTGCTTTGAGAAGAAGCGCGACGTGCGCACCGGCGAAATCACGATGACGCCGAAGAACGTCGAGCTGCTTGCGGGAAAGAGCGCAATCATAATCGACGACATGGTCTCGGGCGGCGGCACGATGGTGGAGACCGCACGCTCCTGCTCGCATCACGGCTCAACCCGCATCGCGTCACTCTTCACCCATCCCATCCTTTGCGGCAACGCCCTTGAGAAGCTCAAGGCGTGCTGCGACGAAATCATCGCCACCAATACCATTGAATCCGAAGTGAGCAAGGCCGACGTTTCGCCGCTCCTTGCGCAGGCCCTTGCGAAGCTCGAGAAGAAATAAGGGAAAGCGCTTTTGGGAGTAAGACACTCCCGCCTAATCCTACAATATTATGTTGCCTACAAAAAGCAGCGCTATGAACGCAAGCACAAGCGACAGCGCCAGTATCACCGGGCCTATGATGCGCAGTATCGCGATGACCGAGTTTATGGTCGAGACCATCTCGGAGGTGCGGTTCGCGCCTAGGACGTGTATCTTTATCCTGCAGCTTGAGGACTTCGCGCTCACGGGCTCCAGGTCGGCTGCAGCGCGCTCGACAGCGGCATAGATGCGGTGCACGAGCTGGTGCGACGACACCGAGCAGCCAAGTGGGTTGTGCACCCCGCCCACCACGTTCACCGCGTGCGAGTCGGTTGTGAAGATGTCCACGAAGTCGAAGCCCATAGCAGAAAGGGACTCGAGGATGTGCATCCGGAACGTCGGGTGCGCGTTGTTGGCGTCGATGAGAACTATGCAGAACTTCTTCCTGCCTATCTGGAAAACCGCCACCCGTAGTCCGGCCTTTCCTATGCCCTGGGCGGGCGTGAATTCGGAAAGCGAGTCGAAAGAGACGCCCATCTGAAGCTTCCCTTTCGCCTGGACCGAAAGGTCGTGGATGGCGTCCTCAAGCTCGTAGTAAGCGCTGCCTCCGGCGGTCATGTCCGATTCCGTGCCCGAAGAGTTGTGCATGTCAACAACTATCGCGTGCGAGAACCCCTTGGACAGGATGAGGTTGCGCACCGAAAAACCCAGGGAGATGTTTATGTCGTCGGTCTTGTAGGGCGCGCGCGTAAGAGCCGCGAATGCCTGGCTGTCCTTGCCCATGGAGAGCATGAACACGCGCGTCTTGCCGTCCTTTGACTCCCAGGCCGTCGCCTCCTGCGAGTATCCCTTGGCGTTGCCCAGAAGCTCTGCCGCCTTCTGCGAGATGTGCACGTGGCTTGAGGAGAAGACGGGGTTGAAGTCGTGCGTGACCGTGCCGTGGAACACGAAGTGGGTGCCCCCAAGCTGGTCGGAAAGCTCGGATGAGATGAGCGCGGGGTACTCGCTGCCCCCAAGCGTGCCCACCGGGCCGAAGTGCACCAACGGGACCACGAACGACGCCTTGAGCGCGCCGTCCTTGGTGCGGAAGCCCACTACCCCGACTTCGGTCTCCACAAGCGTGCCGACCTCGGCAAGGACCTCCTCGAGCCCCTTTCCGCCCTTCAGCCACTGGGCGAAGAACAGCGCGGACGCCTGTATCGCCGAGATGCCGAAATTGCGCTTCACCGGCGCGTTGATTATCACCATGAGCGACCACATCGCAAACAGGAGTATCGCGGACGCGGACACGAACTGGAGCGCAAAGAGGATGGGCGAATGTATCTCCACTAGGGAGTACGCGCGCCACAGGAAAAGGAAGGACAGCTGGAGCACCGGGTGCAGCAGCGCGACCGCAATAGACTTCTTCCAGCTGAAGGTGAGGGGCACGCGCAGGCTGACGAACCAGATTGCGATCATCAGCGCGCCCGCAAACAGGGCGAACTCGGTAGCCCTTGCCGGGAACGAAAGGTAGCCTATCGCTGCAAGGCCCACAAAGTAGGTTGCGATGAACACGGCCATCGAGATGAGCGAGATGAGGATGAAGTATTTCGAGGCCTGCCTAAATGACGACAGCGAGAGTATGGACGTCGCGAGCACCGCCGCGACCAGCGCGGGTATGCAGAAGAGGATTACCCCGTCCGAGCCGCCGAAGAACACCGCGTCCAGGAACGACTCGTGGCCGCCCACCCGAAACACCGCGTGTAGTGCAAACCCCGCAAGGAACGAAAGCGCTATTGCCGCGAATATGAGCTTGCGGTACGACGGCACCTCGAAGAAGAAGTGCGTGAGGTCGGCTGCCCTTGAGTTCATCGATTCTTCCATCAGCAATCCACGGCCGCCGGTAGGCTGGCACTATAATTACAATCGGGGTATTAAAAACGGGCTATGGGTTGGCTGGTTGTTTCAGCGGCGTTCCTTTGCCGTAAGCCCGGGCGCCTTTGAAAGGATTCCCGAAAGCCCGGCCTTGAGCTCTTCCTCTGAGACTTCGTGCTCGTCAAAGAGCGCCTCGCGGAGCTTGTAGGTGTTGTCGATGAACTCCGCAAGCTCGAAGTCGAAGCTGGTGCCCTTCCTTGCGGCAAGCTTGCTCAGCTCGATCACGAGGAATCGCATCTCGGAGTTCTCGGAAAGCTGCTCTTCGTCGGCCATTGTAGATATACTGCGGTGAAGCGTTTTATAACTTCGGATATCGTGACTGCCGTTCCGGATGAAGAGCGGACAAGGCGCGCCGCAAGCCTGCAGGGTTATATTTCAAGGACAGCCTAAATCATCCTGATAATGATGAAATCCTGCCCTTCGTGCGGAAAGGACGAGAGCGAGTTCGACGAGCCGTTCGTCGGAGCGTTCTGCCCCGACTGCTTTGCAAGCAAAAAGAGCCTCTTCGAAGTCAGGCTTCCGCTCGAGCTGGAATACTGCCAGAAGTGCGGCAAGGCCAGGTTCACAGGCGTGTGGGAATACCCGAACGCCGAGAGGCTTGCGATGTACCTTACGGGCAAGATTCGCAGCGAGTACCCGTTCACGGTAAAGCCCGTCGGGCTAACCTCACCTGAGAACAACATGCTCCAAATCGAGGTGGAGATTTCGCTTGAGCTTCCGCAGGGAAGCACCGCAAAGAAAAAGACCACGCGCACGGTCATGCTACTTCCAACCCAGTGCGTAAGCTGCAGCCAGAAAAGCGGCGGCTATTTCGAGGCAATCATACAGCTCCGGGGGGACGAGGCGAAGATCGTGCGAAAGACCGCGCTCATCAAGGCGATGATAGGCAACGAAAGCTTCGTGTCCAAGACCGAGGAGCTCAAGGAAGGGGTTGACATCTACGTGGGCAGCTTCAAGGCCACCACGAACGTGCTTTCCAAGCTCAAGCTAGTGTACACCCAGGCCAACAAGCTTGCAGGCAAGAAGAAGGGCAAGAACCTCTACCGCAGGACGTACTGCGTCCGGTTGTAAACGGGCGAACGGCATAGTGGCATCGGACAACCTCAAAATCGCCGCAATTGCAATCGCACTACTTCTAATCTCGGGCCTTGCCTCGATTGCATACGGCCTTTCAGGTGAAAAGGACGCCCTGACCGCATCGCTTTTGGAGAGCAACCGCACCAACGCAAACCTTTCCGCACAAATCGCACAGCTTGAAAGCCAACGGAAAATCATCGAGAGCCAGAAGGACGCGCTTATTGCACAGGTCGCCCAGATTACGGCCGAACGCGACTCCGCAAGACTGCAGGTAGATGACGCCAACGCGGCGATACTCGCACTCAACTCCACGGTATCCAAGCAGACGGGAAAGATAGCGTCGCTCGTGTCGGACATCAACGCCACCAAGAAGAGCCTGGACGAATTCGAGAAGCAAATCAACGAGTCAACGGCCTGGTTTTCGAACAACTCGAACATCACTCCGGTGCGGCAGTTCCGCGAGATGCAGAACCAGCTCAACCTGTTCTGCATCGACGTGTACGGAGACACGTGCAGGATAAAGCTTTCTTGCCCGCGGCTTGTGAACGACGAGTATTCCCAGTTCAAGTACATCACGGACGACAGCCTCTTCGGCAAGGCGGACAAGCTGCAGAGCCTGCAGGAGTTCGCGGACAACCGCGGCGGCGACTGCGAGGACTACTCGCTTGCGGTGAAGGCCGAGCTCAACTACCTCGTGCAGAAGTGCAACGAGCGCGGACTGACAAAAATCGAGTACGAGCCAGTTGAGACCGAGCCGGGCCAGAGGTACGTAATCAAGGAGGACACCTACTCCAGCCCGCCGGTCACGTGGTTCTACGACAACGCGAGGGGGGTTCAGCTTCCGCTGAACTATTCCAACTACCAAGTAGTGTGCGGGACGTTCGCAATAGGAACCGCCACTAATGGCACGGCAATCCTTGGCGGGCACTGCCTCCTGGGGTTTTCGAAAATAAGGATTGCGAACTCTTCAGAAATCTACCCGGCAATAACCGACTCGTATTTTGTCGAGCCGCAGACGGGCTACTCCGTTGACACGACCGGGTACGTAAAGCCGGAGTCCGGACAGGAACACGCCGCTGATTTTCGCAGCAGGAGCGCATCAATCTGGGCAATCATCACTGGAGACGACTTCTACGTGTACTCCCAGCAGGACGACGGCACCTGGCTGTGGCGCGGGTACAAGGACATCTACGGCCAGACCGAAGGGATACGCACAAGTCTGGAAAAAATAATTGCTAGCTGAAGGGCGATAGGACTCGCCTAAAAAATCGCGTCTGCAAACCGGCCAAAAAACTAGTTGCAGGCTAGAAAGGCTCGGGGGGCTGGACCCGAAAAAAATAGGCCGGCTAAATGTCTGCCGATGCCAACAAAACTAGTTGCTCACGCCAAGCGCGTCCTTGAGCGCCTTCTTGATTTCCTCGATGGGCTTGAGCGTGACTATGAGGGGAATCCCTTCGCTTTCCGCAATCTTTACAGCAAGCTTGTCCACGCTGCTCTCGTCCAAGTCGTGCATCACTACTATCGCCGGCTTGATTGGAGCTACGCGGACCGCAACCATCGGGCTCCTTCCTGCAGCGGTCTGGGTGAATATGAGCGCGCGCTGCGTGGTCGTGCTGTAGACTTTGATGAACGACTCGTAGGGCATCTCAAGGATGATTTTCATCGAGTCGAGTATGGTCACGCCGAAGATGTCTATTGACTCGAGCTTCTCGGCGTTTGCCACGCATTTTCCTTCAATCATCTTCACGAACTCCTTTGCAGGAAGCGACTTCTTGAAGTCTATGGCATCGAAGTATTTCTGCGAGCCGTCGCTTTCCGCAAAGCGCCTCACCAGCTCGCCGCCCTTCTTGAGGTCGATTGCAAAGATTGCGTCAACGAAGCGGTGGATGACAGCTATGCCCGGGCTCTTCCTGCGGTTGGACTCGTAGTCTGAAATAGTGCTTGGGGAAATCTTGAGGAACTCGGAAAGGTCGACCTGGCTGATGCCGAAGACCTCGCGCCACTTCTTCATCGTGTTCCCTGCGTCGGAGGACAGTGCGATCTCGCCTGCAATCTTTACCTTGAGCTGCTCCATACGGATAGTTGTTGCCGCATCAAAATATTAAGGTTTCCAAGTGACGTAGCATTATACGGCAAAGGACGATTAGATTGGCGTAGCATGGGAGGGTTTGGACCGGATACTCCCTTTTGGCTGCAACTTTTGGAAAACATTAATGAAACCGCGCGCGTAAAACCAATTCAACACACTCAGGCACTAGCTTCGTCCACTATTACAACATAGCTGGCCGGGCCGCATTGATTTTTGGTGGCAGGTTGGAACAGCACGTAAGGTTCATACGGGATTTCTGCGTAGCCTTGGCTCTCTGCTACGCATTCGTTCACTTTTTACTCTGAGCGCGCAAAAGCTTCTCGGCAGACAACAAGCGCGAGTCAGCCGGCCTGAGCCTTCTTGCAGAAAAGCCCGAAAGCACATCGTAGTGCCTAACTTTGTCGAGCGCCTTGCTCACATAGAATACGTCCTTCCTTGAATACAGCCAGTCCGGCTTGAGTGTGCACACGTCAAGCGGCACGGAATACTCGCGCAGCGTCTTTTTTGCCGAGCCGACGTCGTAATACAGCTCGAAGTAGCTCCTTGCAAGCTCGGCTGTTGACGAATGGATGGGCTCGCGGAACCCCAGGCCCATGAAGTGCGACTGGGCGACCGCACCCCATTTGCCGTCTTCCTTGAAGGGCATTATGACGTGGTCGTCGTCGCTCTCGTTCGCCCGCAGGTCCAATAGGAGCGCCGGTTTTTCGTGGTAAAGCCTGGCTGCTGCGGCAAGCATAGCGCCCTCTATGCAGTGTGCCCGGCCGCGCTTGAGCACTTCGAGCACGGAAAGGCAGGTGTCGCCACCCTGCTCCTCGTTGTACTCAAGTCCGTTGTCGAGGTAGTCCTGGATTTTGTTCGGCGAATCGAGGCGGCGCAATATGCCGATGCAGTCCTTTGGGAAAACGGAGAAGGATTCCCTCGTGGACAATGCCGGGGCCATAAGGAAGTTAGCTCGGCGTGGTTTTGAAACCATCGGTTTTGCGTCCCCATGTCCGGAAAATGCGCGCGGGTTTTTATGCGTTAACGCCCTTTGCAAGATTATGAAAAACAGCACGAAGGCGGCGATCGCCCCGCACACCATACGGGAATACTCCGCAGCCACCCACACCGCTTACCGGATGCTTGCCGACGGCTGCCCAAGAAGGGATGTGGTAGTATATACCGGAATCCCGACGGAACAAATGCGGAAGATAATGACGACCGAGTGCGGAAAGGCGCTGGTTGCCGGAGTGCTTGAACGGGCGGGAAAGAAAATCGACCCGGAGAAAATCAAAAGCATCCAGACCGGCGAAATGGGGCCTGAAACATTCGCCGAGTCTTTAAGAAGGGGCCGCGTGAGGCTGAAGGTAACGCAGGCGCAGCTGGACGAGATTGTAAAAGACCACGCGCAATGGACCCTGCAAAACCCGAAATAAGCGCCGGTAAAGCCGTTTTTTGGTCAAATGCACGGTTATCCATCCTGTTTTGGCTATAGCAAATACCGGTCCAAAACGTGACAATCTTTATAAATGAGATTGCCCATGAATTATACCCTGCAAATCGAACTTTCGATATGCAAGTACGGGCGCAGTCCCGGTAAACCCGAGCTATAATTGCCGTGACGGGTTTGCATAAGTTCTTAGGCAAATAAGCCTGATTCTGACTCAGTTGATGCGTCGGCTGCTATGCAGTCGTATGCATCTGTATGTCAGGTCGGGAGCCGAAGAGACTTCAAAAAGGCTGCGACCAAGATGGGCATTCAAATTACGCCAGAACCGTTTGGCGCTTGTTTGCGACGATAGGCTGAACCGACCAAAGAGAAGGTTTTAGATAGCAAAAAAATGCAAAGAACAAAATTGAGCGTAAAACCGCCAAATTGGTTCTTGCGACCAAAAACTCCAGATTCAAGCCAGCCCAGAGATGGGTATGGAACATCTGGCTGCGCGCTCTGGGAAACCAGGGCCGCAGAACACCAGTTGATCCTGCTGGAGGGCACTGCTATCGGATTACGATTAAGCCATGCAAGTCTTAAGATAGGACATCTATCTTGGCGAACGGCTCAGTAATACGTAGTCAACCTACCCTGAAGAGAGGCATAACCTCGGGAAACTGTGGTGAATTCCTCATGGGTCGCAGACGCTGGAATGCACTGCGATTTAAAGGAGCGCGAATTGGAGCGCCACCGCTTCAGGATGGGACTGCGGCTGATTATGGTAGTTGGCGGGGTAAAGGCCCACCAAGCCGATTATCAGTACGGGCTATGAGAGTAGCAGCCCGGAGACGGGTACTGAGACAAGGACCCGAGCCCTACGGGGTGCAGCAGGCGCGAAATTTCCGCAATGCGCGAAAGCGTGACGGGGGTAATCCGAGTGATAGTCTAACGACTATCTTTTGACCAGTCTGAATAACTGGTAGAATAAGTGGTGGGTAAATCCTGTGCCAGCCGCCGCGGTAATACAGGTAGCACAAGTGGTGTCCACGAATATTGAGTCTAAAGCGCCCGTAGCTGGCCTTGCCAGTCTTCTGTGAAATCTCGCGGCTTAACCGCGAGGCGTGCAGAAGATACTACAAGGCTTGGGAGTGGGGGAGGTCAGAGGTACTATAGGGGGAGGAGTAAAATCCTGTAATCCTTGTAGGACCCTCGGTGGCGAAGGCGTCTGACCAAAACACATCCGACAGTGAGGGACGAAGGCTAGGGGAGCGAACCGGATTAGATACCCGGGTAGTCCTATGCAGTAAATCATGCAAACTAGGCGTTGCAGCCCTTTAGCGGGGCTGCAGTGCCGTAGGGAAGCCGTTTAGTTTGCCACTTGGGGAGTACGGTCGCAAGACTGAAACTTAAAGGAATTGGCGGGGGAGCACCACAAGGGGTGGATGCTGCGGTTCAATTGGACTCAACGCCGGAAAACTCACCAGAAGAGACGGCAGGATGAAGCTCAGGCCAAAGACCTTAGCTAACGAGCCGAGAGGTGTTGCATGGCCAGCGTCAGTTCGTGCCGTGAGGTGTCAGGTTAAGTCCTGCAACGAACGAGATCTCCGTCGACAGTTGCTACCAGTTTGGAAACATATTGGGCACTCTGTCGAGACTGCTCGCGTCAAGTGAGAGGAAGGAGGAGGCGACGCTAGGTCTGTATGGCCCGAATCTTCTGGGCCACACGTGGCATACAATGGCACAGACAATGAGTTCCGACGCCGAAAGGCGAAGGCAATCCCCTAAACTGTGCCTAAGTTCGGATCGGGGGCTGAAACTCGCCCCCGTGAAGCTGGAATCCCTAGTAATCGCGTGTCATTATCGCGCGGTGAATATGTCCCCGCTCCTTGCACACACCGCCCGTCAAGCCATCCAAGCTTGGTTTTAGTGAGGCACCGTCTGTGAAGATGGTGTCGAGCTAGAGCTAGGTAAGGAGGGTTAAGTCGTAA
>JBAYMJ010000030.1:0-12060 GCA_041663565.1 Candidatus Micrarchaeia archaeon
GCAATCTGGCTTGACGACGACCGCGTGCTTTCCAAGCTGCACGCGCTGCAAAAGCCCCAGGTCGAGTACCGGTTCTGGCTGTCCGCGCCGCTGCAGGAGCGCGCAAAGCGCGTGGCGGCACGCGAAGGCAGGCCGTACGGCGACGCCCTGCAGCACCTGGAGAAGCGCGACGAGGAGAACGCGCAGAGGTACGCCAAATTGTACGGCATAAACGTCGACTCGCTGCCCTTCGGGACAGTTGAAATCGACACGACCCGCAACAACGTGCAGCAGGTGGCGAACATCATAATTGATTGCGTGGAAAGAAAGAACCTGCGCGGATTGAGAGTTTAGCGTTAATTGGCGTTTACGGGTTTTTCGTCCGTTTCGCCCAAGAATAATATTCAAAAGGTGTTTTACAACATGGGTGCAATCGAAGTAAACCGCAAGTGCGTCAAGACCCGCGGAAGGCACGCGGGCGAGGCCGTCACAGTAGTGAAGCTTCTGGACGGCAACTTCGCCGAGGTGCGCGACGCGAAGGGCAAGGTCAAGCGCTGCAACGTCCAGCACTTGGAGCCGCTGGCATAATTTCGCAGAACTTTTTTTTTAACTTTTTATTTTGTTTTTTATTCTCCCTAGTGCATACCCTATAATCTGATTCAAGATGAAACACTCCATCCAAGACCTTCTCGAATATGGCTTCATCGTGCTTGACAAGCCAATGGGCCCCTCCTCGCACGAGGCATCCGCGTACGCGTCCAAGATACTCGAAGTCAAGAAGGCAGGTCACACCGGAACGCTTGACCCGAACGTGTCCGGCGTCTTGATTATCCTGCTAAATTCAGCCTGCAAGGTGGCTTCCTACCTCCAGGAGACCGACAAGTCCTACGTCTGCGTGATGCAGACCGGAAGGCCGCACACGATGAAAGAAGTCGAGGGCGCTTTCGAGAATTTCAGAGGCAAAATCTACCAGACGCCCCCCCTTGCAAGCGCGGTTGCGCGCAAGCTGCGCATCCGTGAAATCTACTCGCTGAAAATACTTGAAGTCGAGGGAAGGCGCGTGCTCTTTTCGTGCGACTGCGAAGCTGGAACTTACATACGCAAATTGTGCGAGGACGCGGGCCGCGTGCTCGGCAGCGGGGCGCAGATGCTTGAGCTGCGGCGCACGAAGGCGATGGGAATAAGCGAAAGCAAGGCGGTCGCGCTACAGCAGCTCTCGGATGCGTACTGGCTCTACAAGGAAAAGGGAGTCGAGACCGAGCTGCGCAAAATTCTCCGGCCAATCGAGGAACTTGCATCATTTAGGAAAGTCGTAGTGACTGACTCCTATATCCCAAAAATAGTCCGCGGAATAGACCTGAAGAAAGCGGATGCCGAATCAATAGACAAGTCTGTCGCAAAGGACGACTGGGTCGGGCTATACAACAAAGACGGCGCGCTTTTGGCTGTTGCAAAGTCGCTTGTTGACTTTGCGCAAATAAAGGACGCGGAAGGGACGGCCGTTCTTTTCGACTTGGAGCGCGTAATCCGCACCGGCTAGTCCTGTTCAGGCTTTCCTGCGCGCTTCCTTGCGCTTCTGCTCCTCCTGCTTTTCCTTGAGAATCCGCCTAGTGAAATTCTCGCTTGCGTTGCCGTGGTACTTGGCCCGGCCCATCAGTTCGTCCACCGTGGGGACCTGGCCGGTCCCGCCGTCGTGGAGGAAGTGCGTGTCGCGCGCGGCTGAATAAAGGCTTTCGGATATCCCGCAGTGCATCTTCGCCATCAGGCTAAAGTTCGCCTTCCCGCGGGGAAGCCTTTCCGTCAGGTCATTTGCCTTCTCAAGCGCCCTGTTGCGCAGCACGGTGTTGTCGAAAATCTTCCGGTTTTCGCCGACAATCTTCGTCCTTTCCTGGTAGTCCATGCTTGCGAGGCCGCTGGGCTTTGACTTTTGCGCGTTGCGCTCGTGCTGCGCAGCGACCGAGTTGTAGTGGTCGATGAGGTTCGACACGGTGTCGATGCCGCGCGTCTTCAGCGGGATTGCCTTCTTGAGGTTGGCGCTTATCCGCCTGGCGACAACTGCCGCCTTTGCGTGCGCGGAATAAAAGTCGGGGTGCCAGCGGTCCGCAAGCGCCTCCGCATTCCCCTTCTCGTGCCTGTGCAGGAGGGCGGTGTCGCGGGCGACGTCGTCGACAAGAAGTTCCATCCGCGTCTTCCTGTGCAACCCCGTGAGTTGTTCCGCGCTCGGCATCGGTAGTTCAGCCTTCCGTAACCTTTTCCTGAATTGTTCTGTGCAAACCCCGCTTTTTCATTGTTTGCTGTGGCGCCGCAAACCGACAACGGCCGGCAAGGGGGTGTTTGCGCCTTTTGCCTACCTGTGCTTCTGGACGCATTTCATCATCGGCCTGCCCGTCTTGGCGAAATGCTCGTCCGCAAGGGCGTACTGCTCCCTCGCCATCCTGTTCATTTTCCCGGTGTCGCGGCCGAGCGCAAGCAGCTCCAGCCTCTGGGCTATTATGGTGCGCAGGGTGCCGACGCGGTTGTGCATGCACACGTAATCCTCGTGCTTGGGGTCGTCGAGTACGGCCTTTTTCGTCGCAAGGATGTTCGTAAGCTCTCTCGTCTTGCTTGCAAGGACCTCCGATGCCTCGTTGAGCATCTCGTCTCTGGTTTTAGGGTCTTTCCTGGTTGTCATCGTGAATGTCACGCTCCGTGATTCGCTTTTTTGCCCCGCGGACCTTTTTTGGGAAGCTACGTAGCTTTCGGGATGCGCTCTTCCGGGACGTATTTTTTCAGCCGCATGATGGCCTCGGCGTGGTTTTTCTTCACGGCCGAAAGGGCAATCTCGTGCTGCCTCTGCATCGCCGGCGAGCCGCCTATGCGGCCGTACGAGCCCAGCAGCCCCCTTGCCGCGGTGTGGCACCTGTGGAACCCCCGGATGCAGGACTCGTAAAGGTGGACGTCCCCGCCCACGAGGTCGGATGGCTGTCCGCCCTTACTGAAGTGGTGCTCGCAGAGCGCCTGCAGGCCCTGCGTGCACGCCTTTGCGGCTGAAATGTTCGCGGCTATCTTGCTGTCCGGGGCGGCGTGCCTGTCCGCGTTCGCAGCCTCGGCGTCCCTTAGCTTTGCCAGCACTTCGCTGCGGAACGCCGTAAGCGCCACAAGCGGCTCGCGCGCGTCCGCACTCGCTCCCGCGTAGGGCATCGGCGTGGTGTCGTAGCTGATGGATTTTTTCACTCCGCGTATGAACCGCGAGTCGAACCGGTCGGGGTTCACCACCCTGCCGACCGTGAAGCGGTTCCGGTTGCCCGGCCTTCTTGCCGCAGCCGAGCCGGCAGCCCTTTCCGCTTCCCGCGTGATTTTCCTGATGAAACCCGACTCCCTCGGTTTTTGGGCCATTGAAAACATCCCTCCCTATTTTCGCATTCCGAGCGCCTCGCGCAGTCCGGAAAGTTCAGTCTCGTACCCTTCAAGTTTTTTCTTCAGGTCCTTCCTGGGTTTACCTGTTATCCTGGTTCCTGAGTATACCGTGCCGCCATACAGCTTGTCTCTCAGGTTTTCTGCGGCCTTGGCCGTGTCGTCGTGCCTTTTCTGGAGTTGCCTGATGAGCTCTTCGCGCGGCAGTACCTGCGGCGGCAGGAACTTTGCCGGCTTTGTTGGTTTTCCAAAACGCATCGTAACACCTTTTCCTCGTAATCGTCTTTTGTCGTCAAATCCTTTCTATCTCGTCCTATTGACCTCTATCCAGTGCCGGTTCGCAATGTCAAAAAGCTTTTTCGTGGATAAAACCCGCGAATCCGACTTGCCAATCCTTTGGCTGTCTTCGCCAGCCAGCCCTATGGCGCATTCAAACAGGTCCTTGTGCAGCTGTTTATTTTTCTTTACGGCCTCGGCATATCCGGGGTTCTCCGGGTCCGAAATCACGTCGCGGCTGCCCTTGTTGAACTCACGCAGCTCCTTGTTCAGCCCGCTCATCTTTCTTGCGATGTTTTTCCGTTCCGTACTGTCTTCGGCGTAGTAGTCGTGCCAATACACGTTGTTGCGGTGCTGCAATGCGGCCCGGATGTGCGCATCCGCAAATTCGTGGATTTTGCGGTTTTCCCGCAATTGCCCAATCAGGCCGATTCGTAATGCGAGGGTCATGCGAATTTTTGCGGCATCGATGTTGCTTTTCTTGAAGTCCTTGCTTGCAGGGTCGCTCATCGCGCCGGCTTTTTTCGAGTAAAGCTCGTTAAGTTCGTCCTGCAACCTGCATACCTGCCTTATCAGGCCGTCGTCCGGGACTGCTTGGTCCTTAGGGCTTTCGCCCAGTCCAAATATCGCCACGGGCAGTTTCCTGTTCTTGCTGACTTGGAAATGCCCTCCCCGCCGGAGCAGTTTCTTGACCACTTCCGGGGCTTGCACCGTTCCGTCAAGTATCTGGGCGCCCGTAGGCGTTTTGGAAACATCGTCTTCATAGATGAGCGGCATCACGTCCTCAACAGCAAGCGGCAACTGCGACCGTAACGCCTCAACGTGGGCTTCGTAGGCTTTCTTGTGCAGTTCGGACGGCCGTTTGAAGACGTCCCCGTGCTCTGTGCTTGTGCTTCTTTCAAGGTCACGGGAAAGGTTGTAGTGGCGTAACGCCAAATCCTGGAGTTTTGCATTGCTTGGGTCCCTATACCTTTCGCGTATCTTCAGGCTGTCGCTTGCCTCGCTGGCCGTTGATGCGGGTCGCCACATTTTGGTGACCCGGGCAAATTTCTTCGTCGCTCCGAGCGTGGAGGAAATAGCCTGTTTTCCTGCAACTATGGCCTTGCTGGTCTCCTCTTGGCGCGGGTTCATCTGGGGCTCCTCTAGGTAGAATATTCTGGTCGTTTTTGGGTTTAAATTCGGTCTTGTGCCCGATGCCGCCCTCGCAGGCCAACCCACCCTTTTTATACCTTCTTTGCCACTATTATCTTCCGCTTTTCGGCAAGCTTGCCGACGAGTCAGGATGCAAGTTGCACCTGCCTATGCAGCATCGCTGCAAAGGCTAATAAAATCAGAGATGCACTTTTTGGTTTTATTGCCGGGATGGCAGAGTGGTTAATGCGCAAGCCTGGAATCAATAACGGACCTCTTGTTTGAGCCCTACGGGCTGTCGTCCGATTCCGGAAAGCTTGTGGACGCAAGTCCTCCTGAGTTCGAAACCAGCGGTTTTCACGATTGGAAACGCGATGGCGACAATCTCAGTCCCGGCGTTTTATTCTTAAAAGGTGCTAAGACAAAATGGCAGATGTTCAACCAAAGGCAGCGGCCCCCAAGCCGGCCATACCCAAAGGCAAGCCAGGAATGCCGCAGGCGACCGGGCCCAAGAAGGACTACGGCAAGGACTTCCGCGGAATCATCCGCCTCGCAGGCAAGGAATTGCGCGGGGAGCTCACTGTGGAGCGCGGGCTTGACGGAATCAGGGGCATCGGCCACAACACCGCGAAGAACATCGCACGCATAATCACCAAGGAACTCAAGATTGACTCGAAGAAAGTAGTGGGAAACCTCACCGACGACGAGATTAACCGCATCGAGGACCTGCTCAAGGTAGTTGAGAAGCACCTCGTTCGCAAGCACCTGATGAACAGGCCCGTTGACACCGAGACCGGCGCCACTAGACACCTCATCGGCAACGACTTGATGTTCGCAACCCGCCAGGACGTGCAGTTCGAGAAGGACACGCGCACGTGGCGCGGCTGGAGGCACACCATGGGCCAGCGCGTGCGCGGCCAGCACTCCAGGACAACTGGACGCACGGGCAGCTCGGTGGGAGTGCTCAAGAAGGCGCTCAAGCAGCAGAAGGCTGCAGGCGCTGACAAGGCAAAAGACTCCGGTAAGGACAAGAAGTGATTTTGATGGGCTCTAAGAAACGACTACGCAAACTTTACGAGCGCCCGATGCGCCTGTGGGACAAGGACCGCATCGAGACCGAGACCAAGCTCAAGGACGAGTATGGCCTAAAGAACTCGCACGAGCTGTGGAGAATGCAGACCATCCTCCGCAAGATTCGCCGCGAGGCACGAAGGCTGCTCTCATCCAAGGGAGCCGACCCCGAGGCACGCGCAGCGCGCCTCATCAAGCGGGTGAAGACGTTCCTCATCAAGAAGCCCGAAGTCACGCTCGACGACATCCTTTCGCTCCAGACTCGCGACATCCTCGAGCGCAGGCTCGAGACCATAGTTGTTCGCAAGCGCATGGCAAAGACCGCCAAGATGGCAAGGCAGTACATCACCCACGGGCACGTCTCAATAGAGCACCAGGTGGTAAGCGCGCCGTCCTACCTCGTGAACTTCGAGGAGGAGCACCAGGTCAACTGGAACGGCAAGGCCCTCTTCGCATCGGCGGCACCCGCTGCCGAGAAGGTTGCGGAGAAACCGGCCGAGAAGGCAGCGGCAAAGCCGGCAGTGCAGGCAAAAGTCGAGGCACCGACCGTTGAAGAGAAGGCGGCGGCACAACAGGGTTGATTGACATGACTACTGACACTACTGCACCAAAGACCGAAAAGCGCGCCCACCCGAGGCACACCGTCCACGTGGGTTCGGCGAACACGCTTGCAAGCGCAGCCAACGTCGAGCTGCCCAAGCCCGCGCCAGTTGTGGCCAAGCCCGCAGAGGCGGCACCGGCAGCAGCGCCCGCTGAGGGCCACCAGCAGCAGAGGCCGTTCGGACGCCCAGGCTTTTCAAGGCCCGGGTTCGTACGCCAGCCGCTCCCGCCGGACGCAAAGTGGGGAATCGCGCACATCTACTCATCCAAGAACGACACCATCATCACCATAACCGACCTTTCGGGCGCTGAGACAATCGCCATCGGAAGCGGCGGGATGGTAGTCAAGAACGACCGCGAAGAGGGCGGCCCCTACGCTGCGATGCAGGCGGCAATACGCGCCGCTGACAAGGCAAAGGAGCGCGGCCTGCTTGCGATACACGTGCGCGTGCGCGCGCCAGGCGGCCACGGGAGCAAGACTCCCGGTTCAGGCGCACAGGCGGCAATCAGGGCACTCTCCCGTTCAGGCCTGAAGATAGGCAAGATAGAGGACGTCACTCCACTGCCGACCGACACCACCAAGAGGCCGGGCGGGAAGAGAGGACGCAGGGTATAGTCAGCTGGAGTTGAGATGCATGCAAATCACTTCGCTTGAAAGCACGCCCACAAAGGCGTCATTTCTCATTACGAAGGCTGGAGCTGACGGCACTGCCATGATGAACGCGGTAAGACGCGCAATCATCTCCCAGCTCGAGGCGTTCGCAATCGAGGACGTCACCGTCTATGAGAACAACTCCGCGCTCTTCAACGAGTACATCGCCCACCGCCTCGGGCTCATCCCCCTCTCGTACGAGGAGAGCATGGCACCGGACGCCCAGGTCGAGTTCTCGCTGATGGCCGAAGGCCCCTGCACGGTCTATTCACGCGACCTGAAGACCGCTGACGAGAAAGTCCGCGTCTTCGCACAGAACATACCCATCGCAGTCCTTGGCCTTGACCAGAAATTGAGGCTCGAGGCCGTTGCTGTTCTTGGCACTTCCAAGACGCACGCGAAGTTCCAGAGCGCGCACGCATCTTTTGCGCAGCTTGTGCAGCTCACCGCTGCAAAGAAGGTCTCAGACGACGACATCGTCCAGACCTACCCGGAGACCAAGGAAAAGCCCGAGGAGTTCGCGAAGAAGCACCCCGAGATGTGCGACTACAACCTCGAGCACGTCCAGATAGGAAGCGACGTGTACAAGGTGGACTGCAAGGAAGACGAGTTTCTCTTCTACGTCGAGTCGTACAACAACATTCCCGCTGCAAAGCAGTTCGAGCGCGCAGTAGAGCTTGTCAAGTCAAAGCTGACCGAGCTTTCAAAGGAAATGAAATGAAGATTAAAGTGACGCCGAACGCCAAGCGTGACGAGGTTTTTCTTCGCGACGGGGTTGTTTGCGTCAAGGTTTCAGTGCCTGCCGAAGGCGGCAAGGCAAACAAGAGGGCAGCGCAAGTGCTTGAAAAGGCGCTTGGGTGCAAAGTCACGATAGTGTCCGGCCAAAAAAGCCGGGAAAAGGAAATCCAGTTCGAAGGAAGCGATTCTTTCGCGCTGGAAAAAATAAAGTGTTTGGAGAAATAGGTGATTTCAAAGCAGGGGTGGCAGAGCCTGGTCAATAAAACCATTTGCTCGAGAATCGGTGAACGGCATTTATCCTCAACCGCGCCTTCGGGTGCGGCACAAGATGGCCGCAAGGTTTTTGGGTATTGTTTTGGCCAAATGCGCAAGATTGAGGTTCTTGTCTCTTAGGAGTGCCTGGGTTCAAAAAACTAGAGGGCGTTCCGCCCTCCTGTTTGGACAAATCCCAGCCCCTGCATTTTTCTTACGGTGATTGATTTATGATAAGCGGCCCTGATAACCCGGTTATGCAGCAACTCGTGGTTGCATTCAGAAAACAGTTCAAGACCTCCAAGAAGCAGGTCTGGCAGCGCCTCGCCGAGCTTCTGCTCAAGCCCTCGCGCAAGAAGGAGGGTGTGAATTTGACCAAGCTCTCCAAGTACGCATCAGAAGGCGACAACGTTGCCATCCCCGCAAAGGTGCTCTCGCTTGGGACTTTGACCAAGAAGGTCAACGTGTACGCGCTCTCCTACTCCGCAGCCGCAAGGGCGAAGATTGAGAAGGCAGGCGGAAAGGCGCTTCCCTTGATGGACCTGATAAAGTCCAAGGTCGAGCCGGCCAAGGTCAAGATTATCATCTAGGAACAGGAAAGATACTTATCAAACAGGTGCATTGAATTTGAAACAGGAAAAGAAATCCGCAAAGCCCGCCGCGCTCGTAATCGACGCGACCGGGGCGCCAGTCGGGCGCCTTGCAGCCCGCGTTGCAAAGCAGGTCCTCTACGGCGCTACAATTGACATCGTCAACATCGACTTGTGCGTCATCACCGGCAACCCGGAAAAGATTGTCGCAAAGTACGCAGGCAGGCGCCACATGACGCAGAAGGCCAACCCCGAGCACGCGGCAAAGTGGCCGCGCCGGCCGGACTACCTGTTCAAGGTCATACTTCGTGGAATGCTTCCCAAGCGCACCTCGCGCTCGCAGGAGGCACTCTCGCGCACAATGGCGCACATCGGAGTTCCTGAGAAATTCGCAGGAAAGGCCGAAAAATTCGTTAAGGAGCCGTCGGAAGGCATCACGTTGATTGCAGTCTGCCGCGCACTCGGGTGGAACAAATGAGTTCGGACAATCTTACCAAGAAAAAGCACGGCAAGCCCAAGAAGGCTGCCCTGCCCAATGCACGCGGAAAGCGCAAGGAGTCAATCGCACGCGCAGTCGTGACTCCCGGAACCGGCAACGTGTTCATCAACAAGGCGCACGTTTCGACCATCACCAACGCGCAGCTGCGCATGGTAATCCTCGAGCCGCTTGACTACTATCCTGCACGCAACACCATCGACATCCGCGTCTCCGTCCTCGGAGGCGGCACCGGCGGCCAGGCGCAGGCAGTGCGCACCGCGATTGCGCGCGCAATCTTGGAATACGCCAAGGACGACGCGCTCCGCGCAACCATGCTCAAGGCAGACCGCTCGCTTCTTGTTGAAGATTCGAGGCGCGTTGAGCCCAAGAAGTTCAAGGGACCGAAAGCCCGCGCAAGGTTTACCAAGTCATACAGGTGAGTTGAGATGCTAGTACCAGTACGCTGCTTCACATGCGGAAAGCCCATCTCCGACCTGCAGGACGAATACACCTCGCGCGTCGAGAAGGGCGAGGACGCGGCCAAGGTCCTGAACGAGCTTGGCGTGACCCGCTACTGCTGCCGCAGGATGCTCCTGTCACAGCGGCCCCTGATGGACGAGATACTGCCCTACCCGCGCTTCTAGGCCTTCTGGCTTTGGATGCTTTTGGGTTTTGGGAGAAACAGGTTTCTTTCCTTCCCGGCTTTTTCTTTTTTCTTTCATTTTCTATTTCTTGTTTTCTTTCCAGCTGTTTTTTCTATCTCCTAATTTCCATCTTTTTCTTTATAGCCTGAGCCCCTTGTTCAGGTTAAAAACATTCCCTACTCCAATTTTTCTGATGAACTCCGACGGGCGGCTTTCACAGGACGAGCTCCGCGACAGCGCAATCCGCGCCTACAATCGCAACATCGCCAAGACCCGCGAGGACGCCGAGATAAGCCAGCTGAACATCCCGCTGTCAAGGGACCTGCTCAAGCGGCTCAGGAAGCACCCCTCCCCGTTCTCCTGCTACATCGACGTCATCAACGCAGTCGGAGAGGAAGGGTCGCAGGAGTTCGCGCCGCCTGAACTGCCCGAGGCCGATGCAGTCGAGCACGCCAACACCCTCTGGCGCCGCAAGCCGCAGGCGGAGCGCGACGACATAATCCACGACTTCGAAAAGAGGATACGCGACGAGGAGAAGGACCTGCCGGGAAAGGACGGCCGGGTGCGGCTGATGCTTGCGGGCAGGAGGGCGCTCGCGGAGCGCAAGCCTGAAAGCCGAAAGCCGGCCGAAGGCGCCCGCGCCCAGGAGCCTGCAAAACAATCCTCGCTTGCCGAGCGGTTCCTTGGCGCCACGTCGTTTTTAAGAAAGTTCAGGAAATGATTTTTGCTCTTGGTGACTTCCCCTGTGCCCCGCGACGAAAACCTGACAGCAGAGCAGCACGAGCAGAAAAGGAGGGAGCGGCACGAGCTTTTCGTGGCCCACCAGCCCGTGATTGACTGCATATCGCCAGTGCTCAAGGCCGAAAGCTGGGACAAAGTTCCAAAGGACGTGCAGGAACGGCTCTACCCCGCGCTCAAGGCGCTTTCGCAGGAGCACCCCTTCATCCACCACAGCCAGCGCAAGTACTTCGACCGGACCATCTACGACTGCCTTTCAACGCTCAACCCCGAAACCTTCGAGCCGCTCGGGCCTGTGCAGAAGCACGCAGCAGTGACGCCCCACCTGCAGCGGCTTTTGGACCTGTTGGAGGCCTCCCGCACCCAGCACATCACAATGGCCGCATACCACGGGAAGCAGGTAGAGAACCTCCGCAACGCCCGGTAGGCTTGCTTTAGGAAAAAACCGGTGCCCCTGTTTTTCCCATTGCTAAAACCGCCTTATAAACGGGGTTCCACTTTAAGTTGCTTTACCCGCAGTAGTTACCCTTAGAGGCAATCAATGGAAACAGTTTCACCCTACCTAGGGGCACGTGTTGCAAAAGGCATACGAACAGGGATAACCACTACCGGGATGGCCATAACCAGGAGCAGGGCAGCGATAGCGCGCCTGATGGAACAGAAGTTCGGCGGCTACGGCCTGAAAAGGGGCTTTTTCCGGTCCAACAAGCCGCCGGTAAACCTCGACGCCGCACTTGACAGCGAATACAAGCAGCTAAGCGCGGACGTCGAGGAGAAGAAAGAGGGCCTGACCGGCTTCACCGACCCGTCCGTCCACCAGAGGCCGGGCGCCGGCCCGCGGAAGGCATTTTCCCAGTGGCAAGAATAGGCTATTTAGCCCTTTGCAGCCATAATCTACTTTCCAATCCGAAAGGACCAATGGACTAAAGCCAGGTAGATTATATCCAACTTCTAGTTGGGGCTATGGGGTAGCCTGGCATCCTACTTGGCTGGGGGCCAAGTGACCTGAGTTCGAATCTCAGTAGCCCCATCTTCTTATCCATTTTCTTGCCTGCGTTTATCCTAAAAGTCGTCTGCATAGCTATACGCATCTGCGACAACGAGAACTAGGGGTTGAACGGTAAAACGAAAAAATAGTAAGGTGCCCCTTCCTACGCGGTGTTCGACGGGAGTCTCAAACCTTCGGAACAGGACTTACCAAAATACTTGTCCAGAACCAAGAATATTAGGTTTCGGTTTAACGGCATTCCAGCACGAATTGTTTTAGTATAATCAACTATATTGGCCTGTATTAGTTGATTATATTTTAATCTATTGCGATATGTTAAAATTCGTGTGAACGCGGGAACATCCGGCGGAAGCAGGCGACGGGATCAGGCTTAAGTCGAATCCCAGCAGCCCCATTCTATTCTTCTTTCTGCAGGTTGCGCTTCAGGATATGGTAGTAGCAGACTATTGGCGGCATTATGAGGTTGTACCTGCCGTAGCTCACGAATTTGAGCACCTTCAACTTGACCA
>JBAYMJ010000031.1:0-12045 GCA_041663565.1 Candidatus Micrarchaeia archaeon
CAAACTGCGCTATGAACGCGCCCTTGACCTGCGGCGGAATCGAATGGAACTGATTGTTTGCGGTATACATCGTAAGCTTTGAGCGGCGGTCGTGACAGCTTTCGCTTTGCGCGACGTTATCGTAAATCTGTTCAAGGTTCTCCGGCCCCATAAGAAGCTTGACGTCAGAGTAGCACTGGCACGGCCACATGCCGGGTCTCTTTCCCTTAGGCCGGCCGGTGTTGTTCCGTATCCTATCCAAAAGCACGCCGTGCCGCTCAAGCAGGCTTTTTACGTTGGACAGCCGCTCTGCTTCCGAAAGGCCGGGCGAAAGCAGCGCGTTGATTTTTTCTAAAGACATCGCGCTCACTCTGAAAAAGAAATGGGGTCACGGGGATTTGGACCCCGATCCGCAGGTTTCTCCATTTGGCGCGTTCATCCAAACCTGCCCGAAAGCCGGTTTGTCCGCGCTCCAGTTTTTTAGTCATCGCCAGCCCACGCCTTTGCGCGAAGCCGACTCAGAAAACCTACTCCTTGGCAGGAGTTATATCCAAACGTGCGTTTTGAGGCGCAAGTTTTGCTGGAGCTTCAGCGACTCGGGACTAAACGCCCCTTCGTCTCTGCTGTTCTGCCAAGTTATACCATGACCCCATCCGATTGTGGAAGTATGTATGGGTGTGGAAAATAATAAAACGGGCTATGAGTCAGGAAGGCCCGCGGCTTGCGATGAAAACGTCAAATCGCTTTCTTTGCAAGCTTCGCGGCCTCGGCCGCGAGGACATCCTTCTCGACCGGACGGTATACGATTTCGGGCTTGACGAGCTTCTGACCCGGCTTGAACGCAGATAGGTCGCCCCAGCGCACCTTGCCGACTTCGCCCGTAAAGCCCAGCTGCGAGTAGATTTTCTGGCAGTAGAATGGTATGAACGGCTGGAAGTGCACCGCAATAGCGTACGCCGCCTTGGCCGCAAGGTACATCACGACCCTTGCCTCGTCAGGCTTTTCCTTCGCAAGCTTCCATGGCGCGCGGTCGTTGAAGTAGCGGTTGCAGTCGTTGACAAACGCCATCCCCGCCTCGAGGCCGGCCTTGACCTCCACCTGCTCGAGCTGGTCCGCAATCGCACAAGGCAGTGCGTCTATCTTTGCCGAGAACGCCTTCTCCGCAACGCCTTCCAAGAGGATGGCCGACGGGACAGGCACTGCGCCCGCGAACTTGTCGTTTGTGAACGAGAGCACGCGGTAGCAGTAGTTGCACAGGGCGCCGACAAGCTCGCTGTTTGTCTTCGCGCCGAACTCCTCCCACGAGAAGTCCGCGTCGGACGAGTTGTTGGGTGTGACCGAGTTGTAGTAGAAGCGCAGGTAGTCCGCAGGGTACCTTGAAAGGAAGTCGGCAAGCCCGATGAAGTTGCCGCGGCTCTTGCTCATCTTCTCGCCCTGTATGGTCGCGTGGCCGCGCACCGGGATGCGGTGCGGAAGCGCGTACCCGGCTTCCTTGAGCATGGCGGGCCAGAAGAGGAAGTGGAAGTACACTATGTCCTTTCCTATGAAGTGCACGAGCTCGGTGTCCTTTCCCTTCCAATAGTCCTCGAAGTTCTTGCCGTTTGCAAGGCAGTAGTGCAAAGTCGAGGAGATGTAGCCTATGGGCGCGTCGTACCAGACGTAGAAGAACTTGTTCTCCTCGCCGGGAATGGGGATGCCGAAGTAGGGCCCGTCGCGGGTGATGTCCCAGTCCGCGAGGCCCTCGGAAATCCACTTCTGCAGGTAGTTGACCACTTCGCGGGGGAACGGCTTCTCCGACAGGTACGACCCAAGCCAGTCGGAATATTTCGATAGGGAGAAGAAGAGGTGCCTTGACTTCCTGCGAACGGGAGTGCTTCCGCACACCGCGCAGTGCGGGTCAAGAAGGTCGCTCGCGCCGTAGGTCTTGCCGCACTTTTCGCAGGAGTCGCCGTACTGGTCCGCGGCACTGCAGAAAGGGCAGGTCCCGCGGAGGAAACGGTCCGGGAGGAACCGTCCGTCCTTTTCGCAGAACGTGAGCTCGACTTCCTTTTCATATATCGCGCCTTTTGCCTTGTGCTCGGCGAAGAACTCCTGCGCGACCTTGGCGTTCTCCGGCGAGTTGGTGTGGTAGTATTCGTCGAAGCGTATTCCCAGCGCGGCGAAGTCGGCTGCCTGGCGGTCGTGGAACCCGTTCACGAACGTGGCCGCGTCCACCCCGGCTTTCTGCGCTGCCAGCTCGATGGGCGTGCCGTGCTCGTCGGACGCGCAGATGTAGAGCGAATCGTAGCCCGCAAGCTTGCAGTAACGCGAATATACGTCGGCAGGCAGATAGGTGCTCATTACGTGGCCGAAGTGGATGTCGCCGTTCGCATAGGGCAATGCCGACGTTATGAGTATCCTGCGGGTCATCTGGCTTGTAATCACTTAGGAAACATTAGGTGATTGAAAGGTATTTAATCGACTCCCAACGTGACAGATGCGGAGATTGTTTTTGCTTCCCCAGATTTCGTCAGTTCAGGCCCGCAGACGGCGCCTGGGCATCACGCAGGCCCAGCTTGCCAAGGCCGCGCACACCAGCCAGTCGTTCATCGCAAAGCTTGAGACGCAAAAGCTCGACCCGGCGTACTCTATCGCGACCAAGGTCTTTTCGGCTCTTGACGGCCTTGAGGCTACAAGCGGGGCGGTTGCGGGCGACATCATGACGCCAAAGGTGCATTCCGTGAGGCCGTCGGAAAAGGTCGGCGCCGCCGTCGCCATCCTGCGCAAGAACGACATCTCCCAGATGCCTGTGATGGAGAACGGCAAGGCCATAGGCAGCATAACCGAGCGCTGGATGCTCGAGCTCCTCTCGAACGAGAACTACGCCAAGGTATCGGCGAGGATAGTCGGCGACACAATGGACGACCCGTTTCCGTGCGTGTCCACCAAGACGCCGGTCGCGGCAGTTGTCGGGCTGTTGAAGTACGCGCCGGCAGTTCTTGTGATGAGGGGGCAGGACGTCGCGGGAATAATCGCAAAGAGCGACCTGCTGAAGGCCACAAAATGAAAAAAGATGGGCTTGAACGAACCTAGCCTACTCCTTCTTTTCCATTGCCGCGCGCTTGTTCTCCTTTCCCATCTCGGCGTTGATGCGTCCAAGCGGGTATTCCTTCATGTCAACAAAGGACATGTTCCTTGCAAGAAGCGGGTGCACCCGGTTGATGTGCGAGTAGATGTCCTGGGCGACGCGGCGGTAAGAGGTGTGGCCCTGCATCCCACTCCTGATTTCACAGAAGTGGTAGGCCTCGCGCAGGTTCATCTTCATGCGCCAGCGAATACGATATCCAAGCGGCACACAATACTGCGCCTCAAAGGGCATTGATGGTGCGAGCTTGTTGTAAAGCGCTGCCGCGGATTCCATCGCATCGGAATAATCCTTTCCTAGCCCGGCCTGCACAAGCTCCTCTGGTGTCTCGAAGCCGTGCCTGCAGCCAAGCAGCTGACGCTCCTGCGTGAGTATGCGGTGGCGGTGTATGTCGCGGTAGGCACCGTAGTCCGCGCAAACGTCAAAATCATAATAGGCCTGCTCGAATGCGCGGCCGGGCTTGTCCCTTCGCGTCTTGCGGCCGCCAGCGTACGCCTCGATGACTTCGGACTTCTGGGACTCCGACATTGCCTGCGCCTTTTGCAGGAGTGCGGACATCGGCGCGTCGCAATACTGGTAGAGGCAGGCCGCAACCGTGCGGTCAACAGCATCTTCGTCGTAACCTACCAACTCAACGCGGCTCGTGTTTTCGGCTGCGGTAATTCCGGCTATTGGGGCGAGCATGCGTTCGCTTCTTCCTGCCAAATAATCGTCTTTCTTTGCCCTTCGCACGAACGGCTTGATTGCCGTTCCGAGTTCCTTGTGCATCGCTGCGCCAATCTCCTGCGACTCCGCGAGCGGGTGCGAATAAAGCCGAGTAATCATGTTCTGCCAGAAGCGGCCGTTGCCGTAGAAGCCCATGTTGGTGAGCGTGCTTGCGGGAAGAAGATAACGGAGGGCGTCGCACACCTTGGCGCGGGCCGCGCCGGTGTATGCTATTCTTGCGCGCTTGATTGCCTTTTCGTCAGTGAGCTTTCCAAAAAGAACCGCTGGCTGCGTGCGGTCCGCCTGGAACTCTAACTGTTCGATGGGCCACTGCTCCTCTACATACTTGGTGAGCACGGGCACGAGGCGCGCGTAAGTCTCAAAGAGCGAGTCCATGGACTTGGTGTACTCATCCGCAAACGTGGATGCCATTATCCTCGGCTCGTGGTAGTAAAGCCACTTGCCGTCGCGCTTCTGGTCGAAATACACGTAACGGGTTGACTTCTCAAGTGGCGAGCCGCCCACGCGGGCGTCCTCTATGGTCTTTGTGGAAACAATGGACACGTCCTCGATTGCGACGTGCGCTCCGCCAAGCTCGCCTACGGAGTCGTCGCCAAAGCCGTCGAGAACGCGGTTGTAGAACTCCTCGGCCTTGAGCGTTGCAGCAGCCAAGTCCGGCCCGGTGCCCTGCCCCACAAGCTCCATCAGCCCGGACTCCTTTGACGAGAGGAACTCGTCAAGAAGGAGCCTGCGAAGGGACTTTGTTGAGCGCGAGTAGCGCGAAAATAGCGCGCCCTTGATGGCCTCGGGAAGGTTCTTGAGCACGAACACCGGCTTGTCCGTATTGGAGCAGAAGTTGAGCAGGATTTGCGTTTCCTGTTCCGAAAAGTTTTCCATAGCAACATTCCTCCCAGTGAGCGCAGCGGGACAATGATTAGAAGAAGTAAAGGTTTTTAGTCGCGCCGGATTTTAAACCCTGCGCCGCTTTCGCCGGGCCTAAGTTGCGGACTGCAGGCCGGGAAGAAGGGAGTCGTCCTGGCTTGCGAAGCTTGCGCCTGGCGCAGGTTGCGAAGTATTCGACGCATCTCCTTTTTTCGCGATGACCAGGAGGGGCATGCTTGCAGGGACGTTGTGTGGTGCAGGCGAAACTGCGGGTTTTTGGGTGGCGGCCTCATCGGGTTCTTTTCCGTCCGATTTTTCTCCGAGACCTCCCTTCGCATCCCCTGCTGCTTGAGCGGGCTTCTGCGCGTACCCCGGGTGCGTGCGCAGGAACTTCTCCACCTCGCGCCTGCCCGCGCTTGAGATTGATGTCCGCTCTGCTGACTGCCAGCAGTCGAGGGCGGATACGCTTATCCCGGGAAACATCTTGAGCGTGGCAACAACCTTCTTCGCAACTGCCACGGTCTCGCAGAAGGAGAACTCGCCACCTTCGGGGAGCGCCGAGTATATTTTTTCAAGCAGGAACGTGCGTTCGGGGTCGGAGAGCTTGCCTAGGAAGAAGTCCGCGTTCACGCGGAAAACCTCCGTCTGGCGCTGCTTGAGCGTGCGAAGGAACTCTGACGCTTCCGAGCGGTAGAACGACGCGTTGGAACAGTCGTTGAATATGGGCGGGTGGAAGTCAACTCCGACGCATTCGCCTGCGGTCTTGGACGCCTCTAAAAGCACGCGCCTTCCGTTGCCGCAGCCCAGGTCGAGGAATGAGATTGCCGGGTGGGGGAACACGCGCGCGTGCTCGGTGTTTGACCGCGCGTAATCAAGCACCGCCTGGACCGTGTCCTTTTTGGGAAGGGCGTGGAGCGCCTCTGAGGCCTTGGCAAAGAACGCGGAAACGCGCTGCCTGTCCTGCACCGCCTGCTCGCGCATCGCAACCTCAACTGGGGAAGGCGGCGGCGAGACGCGGAAAGCCGAAGCGTCGATTTCGTAGAGCCCGTCGCAGTGCAGCACCTCGAAGGCCTGCGAGTCCTGCGTGGGTGAATACAATATGGAGTGCACGTCGTACTCGTCGACCATGCCGTCGTGGTAGAGCACCTCGAAGGTCTCACCGGTTGATTCGCGGCCAAGGCTGGTGCGTAAATCCGTGCGGGCGACAATCTTCCATCCGTTGAGCATCATAAACCACTGCAAAAGGGGCTGAGGTAGAAGGTTTTAGTAGTTATGCCGTTAAATATGCTGGGAAAAAGGTAGGATACGGTAAAATGGAAATCACTTCGCAATGGATTTTTTCGCTGATACTGCTCATACTGCCCGCGTATTTCGCAAACGCGGCGCCGGTGTGGCTCAACCCCTCGGGCGACAAGGCGGGAAAAATCAAGACCACGCCGATTGACGGCGGCAGGAACTTCTGGGATGGCAGGCGGACCCTGGGCGACGGCAAGACCTGGGAGGGCCTGTTCGGCGGGATTGCCGTAGGCTGGCTTTCGGGCACCATGATGGGTTGGGCCGGGTTCATACCGCTTGGCTTTACCTTCGACCTGTGGTTCTGGGTGGCGCTGTTCCTCTCAATCGGCGCCCACGCAGGGGACCTGCTTGGGAGCTTCATCAAGCGCAGGCTCAACGTCGGAAGCGGCGGCCAGTTCCCGGTGTTCGACCAGCTCGGCTTCGTCATACTCAGCCTGCTTTTCGCAAGCTTTGTCGCGCCGCAAATCGCATACCTTATCGGCTTCGAGGGGTTCTTCTTTTTGCTTGCACTGAGCTACGGCGCGCACGTGCTCTTCAACTGGATAGCGTTCAAGATAGGACTCAAGAAGGTCCCCTGGTAGAAAACGTCTGGTGGCCTCTGTGCGAAACGCGAAACGGCCGACGGACGAAAAAACATTCATAATCCGGTTCCTCGTCGCGTTCTTTTCCCTCTACTTTGCAATCCACGCAATCGACTGGCTCTTCCCGGCGCTGTTTTATCCGCTCAAACTGCTCGTCGCCCTCTCGCTTGTGCCGCTTCTTTCAGCAGCCGGCATATCTGCAACCGTTAACGGGATGGTGGTCGCAACCGCAGCGGCAAAGTACGCGATGGTGGTCGAGTGCACCGGCCTGGTGATAACCGCGCTCCTGGCATCCGCGCTTTACGCTTCCGAGATGAAGCTGGGCGCCGTGGCACGCGCCCTTGTCTTTTACGCGCCCTTCCTGTTTGCGTTCAACATCTTCCGCGTGCTGCTCACGATATGGGCCGAGACCGCCTTCGGCGCAGGTGCGTTCGACCCCGCGCACGCCCTGTCGTGGCTTGCGGACTCGCTCGTGGTGGTCCTCATCTGGGCGCGCGTCGCGTTGGGTTGGGGCAGCGGCAAGCCAAGCCACCGGGTTTTATAGGATTGTCTACAAAAAAATATTCCCACAAAACAGTGGCTAGTTTTACAATAGCCCCGTCGTATAGCGGTCAAGTATGTCAGGCTCTGAACCTGAAGACAGCGGTTCGATTCCGCTCGGGGCTATGCTCCTTTTTTATCCAAACGGCAACACAGTTCCTAAGACTCCGACGCAACGGGCGAAACGCAACATGACGATACGAATCAGGGGCGTCCTTGTTGGCAACAAAAGGACGGACATCCTAGTTGAAGGCAACCGCATCGCAAAAATCGGCGACTGCAGGGGCGTGCGCGCCGAGTTTGAGATTGACGGTGCGAAGAAAGCCGCAATCCCCGGCCTGTCCAACTGCCACACCCACGCTGCGATGACGCTTTTCCGCGGCTACGCGGACGACTTGCCCTTGCAGGACTGGCTGGAGAAAAAAATCTGGCCCCTTGAGGGCAAGCTTACAAAGGACGACATCTACTGGGGGACCAAGCTTGCCTGCCTGGAGATGGTGAAGACGGGCACCACGTTCTTTTCCGACATGTACTGGAACGTCCCAAGCGTTGCAAAGGCTGTTGGGGAATCCGGCATGCGCGCAACGCTGAGCGCCGCGTTTACGGATGCTGCGGGAAAAAGCAAGAGGGAAAAAAATATCATGCTCAACGAACGGCTCTACAAGCAAATCCACAACACTGCAGGTGGCCGCATAAGGATGGCGCTTGGGCCGCACGCGCCGTATACCGCATCAGAGGAAGCGCTGCTGTGGTGCAAGGAATTCGCCGACAGGCACGGCCTCTTGATTCACATACACGTTTCGGAAAACCGGCGCGAGGTCGAGGAGTCCGTAAAAAAGACTGGATTGCGGCCAGTGGAGTACCTTGAAAAAATCGGTTTTCTTGAAAGCAACGTGGTCGCGTGCCACTGCGCGTGGGTCAATGACGGGGAAATCTCAATCTTGGCGAAAAGGAAAGTAACGGTCGTGCACAACCCCGCATCCAACCTCAAGCTCGCTTCTGCCATCTCGTTTCCCTACGCAAAACTCAAGAAAGCGGGAGTGCGGGTGCTTTTGGGAACGGACGGCGCGGCATCGAACAACAGCTTGGACATGTTCGGCGCGATGAAACTCGCCTCGCTCTTGCAAAAGGGGGTTGACGCGAACCCGGGGGCGTTCCCCGCTGCGGACGTTTTCGCGGCAGCGACTTCCAGACCTGCAACGGCCTTCGGGATTGACGCGGGCGAAATCAGGGAAGGAAAGCTTGCGGACCTGCTTCTTGTGGACTTGCGAAGGCCGGAAATGGTGCCGAACCACAACCTAATCTCAAACCTGGTCTACTCAGCGAACGGCTCGTGCGTGGACACAACCATCTGCGACGGAAAAATACTGATGCAGGACGGCCTGGTGGAAGGAGAGGAAAAAATAATGGAAAAGGCGGAAGGCGCCGCTTTCGCCGCAGTAAGAAGATAACTGGCCAGGAGTGGCGCCGCACCCAAGAAGAACTTTTTCTCAGGAGCCGCGTATTGCGTCTATCGGCGCGAGCTCGGCTGCGCGGCGCGCAGGAAACACGCCTGAAAGCGTCCCGAGTATGAACGCGAATGCGAGCGCGCCACCTATCAGCTCGGGCGTGAACGTGGCGTAGAAGTTTGGGATGCCGGACGCCAGGGCGAGCAGTTCCACGAGCTTGGCGATGCCCATCCCGATAAGCACCCCGAAGACCCCGCCCACGAGGCCTAGCGTGCCCGACTCCAGGATGAACAGGTAAAGGATGTCGTTCTTCGTCGCGCCAACTGCCTTCATTATGCCGATTTCAGTCGTGCGCTCAAGCACGGAAGTGTACATTGTGTTCATGATGCCGATTCCGCCCACGATGAGGGATATTACTGCGATGCCTGCAACTACTGCCACGACTACGTTGAGGATGGCGTTGAACGTCTCGGCAAGCTGGCCGGGCGTCTGCACCGTGAAGTCCTCCTCACCCTTCTTCACTCCGTGGAGGGTGCGCAGCTTCTTCGCGGCCGCGTCAGCAGCGTCCTCGGGTGACACCCCGTCCTGCGCCATCGCGACGATGGTCTCGAAGCGGTCGGTGTTGAACACCTCCTTCGCGTCCTCAAGCGAGAGGTACACTAGCGAATCGTCGATGGGGTTTCCCTGCGGCGCGAAGGAACCGATTACCTTGAACGAGTGGCCCTCGACGTCGAGCGTCTGCCCTATCGAGATGTTCTTGCCCTCGAACGTGTACTTGCCATTGGCAAGCCCCCAGCCAATCATTGCCTTCCCGCGCTCGCCTATCGAGAACAACCGGCCCTTGTCAACGCGGTAGGTTGCCGTCTGGAGGAATATCTCGCGCGACGCAGTGGACGTCTCGATTCCTCCCACAATCAGGTACGCCGAAAGCTGGCCGCCGAAATCCACCCTGCCCGCCTTGGACATTATTGCGGTGGCTTCCTTGACCCCGCGGGCGTTGCGTACCGCGCTCAAGTCCTGGTCCGTAAGCCCGAGCGCGGTGCCCTGGCCTGCGCTGAAGCTCCCGCCGGGCGCGACTATGAACTTGTTGGTCCCAAGCGACTCGAACTGCCGGTTGACCGTCGCCTGTAGGCCGTTGCCAAGCGAAATCAGCGACACCAGGGCGGTGATGCCGATGGTGAGGCCGATGAGCGTGAGGAACGTGCGCTTTCGAGAAAACCCCAGGTGGCTTGCAGTAAGCTGCACATAACCTAGTAAGCGTTCAACAAAAGACATGCAAACCACGAAGCGGATATTCCCATTGCTTAGGTGGGCCGCTTTTTTCAACCCTTCCCAACGCGCAGGCGGGAATGGCGCGGGCGCTTTTCAACCAACTATCTTCGGCCGCGACGGCCGGGCTCCGGGCCCCGCCTGCGACTTGGGATGCTCGAGGTAATACTGCGCGGCCTCGTAGTTGAGCGGCGAGTCGGGGTTGGGGTTTTCCAATAGCTGCGAAAGCGCGTCGATGATGCTTGCCACGGTCTGGCCTGCGGCCCAGAGGTTCACTAGCCGGATGCACACCTTCCCCTTCTCGTCGATGTTGGGATGGAAAATCGGCGTCTTCCAGACTAGCTCGAACCCGCCCGCGTAGGGGTACTCGCGCTTGAGCCGCAGGAAGACCAGGTGCCTGTTGATGGGCACGAGGTCGCCGTCCCGCACGCACAGCGCGTCGCCCAGGATGCGGAAGGTGTACTCGGTGTGGTCTGCCGAGACGTCAAAGTCAAAGCCCCGGCTGCGGAGCTGGTTGTACTCGCTCTCTATCCTGCGTCTCCAAATCTCCGAGGGAAGCTGGGGCATACTATGACCAACTTAGTAGGTAGGAAGCAAAAGAATAAACCATTAATGCAAGGGCGAGGGGCGTTGCCTGCAAACCCGAAGGCTGGTCCAGTCCCTCAAACCAGTTTCTTTCCCTCTGCCTCGTGCCTGTGCAGGCTGTTGCGCACGCCCACAACTGCATCGGACAACCTGGAAAGCTCCGAGGAAAGCTTCTCGGGCTCAATTGTCTTAAGCAGCGCCGATGAGCGCTCGGTTGCCAGGCGCAGCTCGGCCAGCCTCTTCTCCAGCAACTCCGTCTCGGAGCGCGCCCGGGAAAGCTCGTCGGAAAGCGAGGCGACCTTTGCGTCCAGCCCCGCGCGTGCTGCCTTCTGCTGCTCTGCTTCCCTTCGCAGCTGCTCCACGTCGGCCTGCAAAATGGCCAGTTTCGATGCAACGTCATCCTGCTGCGGCATACGAACGGGTTACTGCCTTGCTGTTGAAATAGCCTTTGCTGGGCTTGGACTTCAACCCTTCTTACTACTTGCAACAGCGGAATCCGAAGTGCGGGTTCGAGGTCGACGGAACGTAGTTCAAGGACAAGGCAAATACACCAGCGCCGGTTCCAGTGCCCCAGCTCCCGCCGCGGAGGAACGCACGAGCACTACCACCGCCGTTGTAATCCCAGTAATAGTCACCACCGTAAGCGGGATTGGTGCTCCCAACAGACGTAGGCATGCCGGTTACATAATTAAACCCGTTAACATAACCAGAACCCACGCTGGGGTTTGGGTCGTAAGTGACCACCCGGTCCGTCCACTCCTCAACATTCCCAGTCATATCATAAGCACCCGAACTTGAAACGCAAGCAGAATGCGAGCCAGTAGTAGCAGGGGCCCCACTCGACGCCACATTACAACCAGTCGCACCCCCATCCGCCCCCGGGTCAGGGGTTCCCGCAGCTGCCTGCTGCCACTCCGTGTTCGTACAAAGACGCTTACCCGCATTCAAACAAGCTTTCTTGGCAGCGCAGAAGTTTATGTTCGCCAAAGGAACCTGCCCCGAAGCAGAACCAGCAACAGCAGTAGTAGAGCTGTCCTCCGACCCGGCAGCGCAAGCGTCATTGGTAACCGTACCACTGGCGCTATACGCCTCGTATTTCATCACACAAAAATCATTGACAAGCAGGGAAGAATTGCCGGGAACCTTCGCCCAATTCGCATCGCAGGTCCGGACGCTGCACGAAGTAACAAGCGGCTTGTCGCCCTTGAGAAGGAAGTTAGCAACGCCGGAACCGGCGACCGAATACACAAAACGCAAGTCCGAAACTTCAACGCCAGCCTTGCCACCACAATCAACCACGCCAGCGCCCTGGGCAGCGACATAAACTGATTCACTTGGGCCAATCATCAACGAACAGGACATTGTCGCGGAAAAATCATCATTCGGCTTTGAACAATACGCCGGGCAGTAATAATCACCGGAATAATACGGATATATTGGCAAGTCGGTTCCGCCCACATTAACGCCATCCAAACGGAGGGTGGAAGTGCCTGTGTTCTGGATTTGAAGAACAAGGTTCGAATCCACGACTTTCGAAGACAAGACCTTGATAGGTGACAAAGAAGACCAGTACGCCTGCGACTGCTGCTGCTTCATCGAAACCTGCGAAGACGGAAAAGAAGACATCGCGCTTACG
>JBAYMJ010000032.1:0-11170 GCA_041663565.1 Candidatus Micrarchaeia archaeon
GCGCTCAGTACCGCTGGAGATTACCCTAAGGTCGTTGGCAGTCGACGTGCCGAACCACGGCTGGTTGGCATCCACGCCAATGTCAATGGAACCGTGGGAGCCGCTGTCGCTGACGCGAAGCACCCCATTCACTGCATTCCCGTTGACGTGCAGCGTGGCGCTTGGGCTCGTCGTCCCGATGCCGACGTTTCCCGTGTCGGATATGCGAACCCTTTCGACGATGTCGCCATCGCCGGTCCCCTTGGTGAAGAACGCCAGGCTGCCGTTTTCGGCGGACGTGCCGAATACTGATGCCACGGTCGCAAAACGCCGTTGGTGGCCGCTGCTGTCCAGCCCGGTGAAGTAGATGTTTGCGCCCCTGCTGCTTGCGGAATACGCCTGCGCGGTGCCCAACGCCAGCACGTGCGGCCCGCCGCCGACGCTGTTGAATAGCTGGTTGATCCCAAGCGAATCCGTTGAGGTGTAATAGAACCGCGGGTCAGTGGTGCCGATACCGACGTTGCCTTGCATTATGCTGGTTGAGTTTCCGTAGATGACAAGCGGGAGATAGTTGCCGGAACTGCGGTTGATGCTCTGGAAATAACTAATCCCATTGTATGCCACCATTTCCAACCCGTTGCCGCCTGTCGGATACGGGTTGCTCGGGTAGACATCCTTAGCACGGATGTATCCTACAGTGTCAAGCGTGGTGTTGGGGCTTGTCGTGCCGATGCCGACGTTGCCCGTGTTCCTTTGGATGGCAAAAACCGGAGTTGTCTGCCAGCCATAATACTCCCGCTCTATTCCGAAGTAAGTGTTCGCAGTATCAATGACTTGCCTGAAGCCCGACACTGTGTCCCCGAGGTTCCACAGGATGGAATCATAACCGGAAGCGTCAGCATTGTTATTTCCGACTCTTAGGTTTCCATAAACATCCAGCTTCGCCCCCGGAGCAGTCGCCCCGATGCCGACGTTCCCCTGCGTGTAATACGCGCTGGTCCCGCTTTGGGTCCAGTAGTTGCCGTTCACGCTGCCCGGCACCAGCGCGACGCCCTGGCGGTAGAACTCGGTGGCTGCCACGTTGCCGTAAACGTCAAGCCTTTGCGTCGGTACACTAGTACCGATGCCGACGTTGTTTTGGCCGGTGACTATGAAACCCGGCCCGGAACCGCCCACGGCATAAAGGACGGCGTTAGAAGAAGCCGTGCCGTCAGTATATACCCTCAATCCGCCGGCATACGTCCCGGTGGCGTTGCTGTTGTAGATTTTCGCAGCATACTCTTCACCCAACGACCCGCGAACCATAAGGGGCACGCTTGGGCTTGAAGTGCCAATACCGACGTTGCCCGTGCCGTAGTATATGTTCGAGCCCGAGGTCGTCCACTGGCTCGAGCCGTTGCCTCCGGTGAATGCGGAGCCGTTGACAGTGAAAGCGTAGGCGTTCACAGTCCCGTTCACGTCGAGTGTTTGCGTCGGGCCGGTTGTGCCGATGCCGACGTTACCAGCCGCGGTAACCGTCATCCTCGGCTGGTTGTTAGTGTAGAAGGAAAGGTTCTTGTCTATGGCAGTCGCGATGGTCAGCTTGTCGTCGTGGCCCGCCAAGCCAATGTAGCCCCAGCGGGTGGTGTCGTTGTAGAACTCGATGTACGCAGCCGGGCCCGCGCCAGAAGTGTCTTGCAGCCGGAGGTCGGCGTCCTGGGCGGCAGTTATGTGCAAGGGCCGCTGGGGGGACGTCGCGCCTACTCCCACGTAGCCCGAGGTCGCGTTCACAAAAAGCGCGCCCGCGCCGACGTAGAAGTTGCTCGACGAGTTCATCGCGCCGTTCTGAACGACAAGCCCCGCGTATGCCTGCGGCAAGAGCGCGATGGCGAAGGCAAGTATAGCAGTAAACCAAAAATTCCTTGTCACAATTGCCATAAGAACCCCACTCCTGTACCCAATTATTCCCCTGTCCCTTGCGCACAAATTACGCATCCAATGTAAAAATCATGGCGTCCCGTACTGCCGCAGCCCGCCCATCAGGCACAGCGAGCCGGACGGGCTTATGTACGAGACGTTTATGCCTGAAAGGTTCTGGACCACGAACGACCCTTCGGGCGCGCCTGCGCAGCTCGCGTCGTAGTCGTTGCAGTTCGCGTCCTCAATGCACAGGCTCCCGGACGTGTTTATGTAGGCGCGCGCGACCCCGGCCGCATCCCGCACCACGAACGGCCCTGAGGGCGCGGCTGCGCAACTTGCGCCGGAGTAGCACCCGCCCGCGAGTACCAGGCCGCCGGTCGGAGTGAACAGCGCGACGTTGTTGCCGGAGTCGTCCTGTATCGTCACCAGGAATTGTATTGCAGACCAGGCGGATATCACAAAGTCCTGGCTTTCCGGCACGCCCGCAGAAAGGGTGACTAGTGCAGTCGTAGAATTGTATGACGCACCGGCGCTTGCGCTTGCGACGAACGTGGCAGTCGGGCCTGCAAATGAAGCGTTGAGCGAGTAATACCCTGAAGCGTTCGCGGTTGCTGACTGCGGGGAAGTCGAATTGAGGGACACCACCGCACCGGACACGCCGGCCCCGTAGGCGTCGTAGACCCAGCCGGAAAGCACGGCGTAGGACAACGGCAAAGGCGACGGGCTGGGGGCGGGCGTGGGGCTTGGGACGGACGAGCTTGCGCAGGTGCCTGAAAGCGAGCTGCCGCCCTGGTTCACGCCGGTTGCGGGACCGGTAGAGTACACGATGTCGACGCTTTCAAACTCAAAGGACGCGCCCGCCTGCTTTCCAACGCAGGGGTTCTGGGCGACCCCGAAGCTTGAGTTGTACAGGGTGACGCTTTGCCCTGGCGCGAACGCTTGGCTCTGGCTCGCGTCCGTAGGCCAAAAGCTCAGCCCGGTTTCGGAAGTGTTGAAGAATACCGCGGTGAGCGTGGCCTGCTCGTCGAGCCTGTTGGTCAGCGTGATTGCGATGTCGCCGGAGCTCAGCTTCAGCCCGGTTATGGCAAACGGGTATGCGCTCGACCAGTAGGCCTTCGACTGCTGACTCATCACCCCGCCCTCGCCAGTTGCAAACGACGGGAAACCGCCCACCGCATTGACCACTATGAGCGATACCGCGATGACCGCGCCCAGTATGACCAGGTACTCGGCCGAACCCTGCGCCCTGCTCGCGTTAAAGTTCCTACCCATGCCCCTTCAATCGCCTTAAACAATGATAGTATGCGTAAGGGTTCTTTCGTTTTAAACCGTGCGGGGGGTTCGGCGCAATAATCGGGATTGAAAGGCGGCCGGGCCAAGCGGCTCACTTGTAGGAGCCCGTGTCGATTACAAAGACCTTGCCTGCACCATTGCAAGAAGCGTATGCAAAAGTGGCTTCGGGGGAGAAGGCTACGTCTTCAATATCCACGCCGCTTATGGGCAGGTAGTAAGCAATCGAGTTATTGGCAGTGCTGATGAGGTATACCCTATCGTGCCAAGCGGACGCAACGTATGCATACGAACCACTGGGGGTTATGGCTAAGCCCATGGGATAGGAACCGGTAATCGTGATGTTTTTAACTACGGCATTAGTTGCCGTGCTGAAGACCGCGATAGCGTCATTGGCAGGGTATTGGTAAGAAATGTATACATAGGCTCCATCAGGGGTGACGGCCAGGCGTTGGGCATTGTTGGGAATGGCGTAGGTTCCGGAGGTGCTGTTTGTTGCGGTGTTGATGGCAACCAAGCTGCTCCCGGAGGAGATGACGTACGCATAGGCGCCGCTTGGAGCAAACGCTATTTCAGACGGCATACTGCCGACCGAAATGTTCCTCAGAATCGAGTTGGTCGAGGTGCTGATGACTGAGACCTTGCCGTCGAGTTGGTTCGCAACGTACGCATAGTCGCCATTTGGGGCCACTGCCACGCCATTGGGCCAGTTGCCAACGGGTATGGTTGCTGCGACGGTGTTAGACGAGGTGTTGATGACCGAGACAGTGTTGGAAGCAAAGTTGGTGAAGTACGCGTAGGCGCCATCGGGCGTGAAGGCCACGTCATAAGGCCGGCTGCTGAAGGTGATGTTGGCAACTACGGTCTTGGTAGCGGTGTTGATGACCGCGACTATGGCCGAGCCGGACTGCGTGACGTAGGCAAGAGAACCGTCGGGGGATAAGGATATTTTTTTTGGGCTGCCACCAACCGCGATTGTGTAAGCAATCTTAGGCGAAACCATGGTGGAGCAGCGTGCAACCAGGGGTTTGACACCAGTCTGCTTTACACCAGTCACGCTCCCATCATTATATGTGAAGACGACTTTCGCGAATTCATAAGATTGGCCTGCTGTTTTTCCCGTGCAGGGGTTGCCGAACGTGAACGACTGGTTCGAGACCGCCAATTCCTGGCCGGAGGCGAAAATAATCGCGGAGGAATATGCCGAATACGTGTTGCCGGCCGAATCCTGCACGTCGATGGCAGTAAGCTGCAGCACGCTGGTCTGCGTGTTTCTCAATTGCAGATTGATTAGGCCCTGCGTCAGGTTATACGCAACTATAGAAAACGGCGCCGCGCTTGCCCAGTACGCCTGCGACTGCTGCTCCTTGACTGTTGAACCGGTTGAGGGAAGTGCGCTTGACGCCTGCACCACCACAAGCGACACCATCAGCACCGCGCCAAGAATGACAAGATACTCCGTGGAGCCTTGCGCCCGGATGCGCCTGGAAGCGTGCATGAAAATGGGAATGCCGCCCTCGTTCTTATGCCTTACCAGAAGCCGCACCCTTCCCGGGCAAAGGGGAAGCTGGCGGGAGCCCACCCCCTTCCGGGCAAAGGTAACTTTAAATCCTTTTGAAGCGTCCACACTCAGTATGGCAAGAAAAATCCGCTTGGGATGGTTCTCGTTCTCCTGCTGCGAGGACAACACCGTGCTCTTTGCCGAGATACTCAACGACCACTTCTTCATGGTGCAGGAAAAGTTCGACATAATCCACGCCAAGGTCCTGCAGAACGTCAACAAGTGGGAGGAGATGGACGTCGCGTTCGTGGAAGGCGCGATAGCGAACAAGGAGCAGGAAGAGACCTTGAAGAAAATCAGGGGCCTGAGCAAGACGCTGGTCGCAATCGGCTCGTGCGCCTGCACCGGGATGCCTTCGGCTTCGCGCAACAACTTCGACGAGGCAACGATACACGAAATCCGGTTCATCAAGGACAAGTTCAACCTGCTTGACAAGGTCCACCCGCTGAAGGACATCGTGAAGGTGGACATGGAAGTGAACGGCTGCCCGATGGACGAAAACAGGTTCCTCGATGCGCTGAATGCGGTAATCAGGATGTACGGTGAACGGTAGATGCACGGCGGACACGATTCTGAAAACTTGGAGCTTGGCATCGAGGGCCTGAGCAAGGTCGAAGGCCACATCGACATGGAAGTCAAGGTCACCGGCGGCAAGGTCGAGTACGCAAAGCTCAAGATTCCCGAAGCCAAGAGGTTTTACACCCAAGCAGTCCGCGGAAAGCCGATGCAGGCAATCGCCCAGCTCGTGTCGCGCATCTGCGGCACGTGCTCGATGTCGCACATCTTCGGCTGCACCAAGTCCATCGAGGACGCAATCGGCCTCGTTCCCTCCGAGCAGACGATGACGCAGCGCAGGCTCGCAATGTGGGCGCACCTCATCCGCGACCACCCCCTTCATTTGTACTTCTTCGTGCTCCCGGACCTTTTCGACAAGGGCTCGGTGTTCGACTTCACCTCGCCTGAGGAGAAGAAAATCATCGCAACCGCGCTCGAAATCAAGGCAGCTGGCAACAACCTCTCGAAGATGGTGGCCGGACGCTCCATACACGCGCCGTGGCCCGTGCTTGGGGGGTTTACGCAAATCCCGGACAGGGCAAAATACCCGAACATGCTCCACGACTTGGAGCACGCGCGGGAGCACTCGCTTGAGCTTCTTGACGTGTTCTACGGCTGCCCGTGGAAGTTCGAACATGACACCAACTACGTGGCGATGGTCGGGCCGAAGTTCGACTACCTTTCAGGCGACTTGGTCTCCTCAAGCGGGCTCAAGATTGCCGAGAAGGACTTCGACAAGTACGCCGAGCGCATCTGGAAGGACTACTCAACCGCATCCGCATTCCTTTTGCAGGGAAAGGACTACATGGTCGGCTCTATGTCGCGGCTCAACCTGGGAAAGAAGTTCCTGCACGGGCAGACGCAGAAGGACTGCGCAAAACAGCTTGTAAGGTTCCCGTCCAAGAACGTTTACGATAATGACCTGGCGCAGGCAATCGAGACCATCGACTCGATAAACCAGGCGATTGACGTCTTGGAGTCCACGGATTTCAAGCCGGAAGCGCCGGTCCAGCCCTCAAGGAAGGACGGCACGGGGTTTGCGGTGGTCGAGGCTCCGAGAGGCGTCCTCTACTACAACGTGGCCATCAAGGAAGGAAAGGTGCAGAGCATGAGCGTCGCCATCCCAACCGGGCAGAACCAGGTGAGGATGGAAAAGGATCTTGAGGAGATGGTGCAGCAGCAGGTTGACGCGGGAAAGGACAAGGACTACATAGTGCACGAGATGGAGAAATTGATTCGCGCGTACGACCCGTGCATGAGCTGCGCCACGCACTTCTTGAAGGTCAAGTGGAAGAAGTGAAAACTGCCGGAAGGAGTTTTTCCACCCCAGCCAGCGCCTTCTTCCCATCCATTTTTTGCGGAACCGCTATTATCCTCACAGAGTCAACCATACCGGCCTTGAGGAGGATTTTGAGGTTCCACGCCAGGTCGAAGTCGTGCATTGAGACAACGCGCGGGAGCTCCAAATCGCCAAGGTCGTCAACAATCGAGACCTTTCGGATTCCGGCCGCAACATCAAGAATTACCAAGTCCCGACCGTACTCGTAGAGGTCGTCGATGCCATCCAGTTCGATGAACTCGATTTTGGGAAATTTCTTGCGTAGCGAGGGAAGGATGCGGAGGGCAAGCGAGTCCTGCGGCACCAGTGGGTTGCCAAAGACCAGGATTTTTTGCTTGGTTTTTCCGCTCTTGCTGTCTTCTTCGGGGGAATGCGAATGGACCGAATTCAACGGGTTCCAACTGGAGTGCTCGTGGTGCATTGAAATCATCGGCAAAAGTGGTTATGACCGGTTGATTTTTAATCAAATGGCGGTTTCCCTAACGCTTTAAGCTGGTTCTCAACCAATGACTTTGATGCGTAATGGCTTAAAAAAAGAAAAACTAACTAGTTTGCCTAAGATGCAAGGCAGAGGGATTGACTATGGCTGTTGAAAACTTGGAGATTGACGCAGCCAAGGCGGCGGCGATTGCGCGAAACCAGGCAATATCAGTCAGCGGAAACCTTGCTACGTATACGTTTAAGCTCAGCTTGGTTGAGAAGAACACCGACCCAGACGTTTGGAAGGTCCACTGCGAATACTTGACAAGGCCGTCGGATGCCGACCCCACAAAATACCTAATTAAGGTGAACGTCGCTTCGGGCAAAATCGTGTCGATAAAGCAGGAAGTGTAGCCGCTTGACAGGGTCTGCTGGAAAAATCGAAAGGGCTATTGAGCAGAAGGCAAGCGCGGTCTTGGACACCAGCATACTGCTAGATTACCTGAAAGCGTTCTGCGAAAAACCGGCGAACTATGACGAACAGTACCGCGCAAGGATGCTTAAAACCATAATACCCCAGTTTGGAAAAGCGTACATTACGCCATACGTGCTGGCTGAGGTGTGCAATCTTGCAAAAACCCGCACGGCAAACTCCAAACAGTTCCTGCTGCGGTCAACCAGAATCCTTGAGGATATGGGAGAAACCGGAAGGGCAGCAAAAAAGAACGATATCGTCCAACACAAATATTTCAGCGACCTTGGAGCGACGGATGTGGCGGGAGTCTTATGCTGCACGAACGAGCATAAGGACGCATACTTGCTGATTAAGGATGAAGAAGCTGCGGAATACGCCACTGACGAAAGAAAGAGGATTATCACGCTTGGAGAAATACGGGCGCATTATATCAACATTGGCGGAAAATGAGCCTGGGAGAGACACATGAGAAAAGCCCACGTCAAGGTTTCACTGCTCAAGCCGCACGAGCGCACCGACAGCGGGAACCTGAGGAAAATCCACGCCGAGGTATCGAAGGCGGGCGCGGTCTACCCGCTCCTTGTCGACAAGAAGACGCTCGTAGTCCTTGACGGCCACCACAGGCTTGCGATACTGAAAAAGCTCGGGATAGAGAAGGCGCCGGTCATCCTTGTTGATTATTTTGGAAAGGACGTAAGCGTGGGAAGCTGGAAAAAAGGAAAGATAATCACCAAGGAAGAGGTCATCGGGCGAGGGCTGACCGGGAAGCTTTTTTCGCCGAAGACCTCGAGGCACGTGCACAAGTTCAAGGCCAGAAAACCGGCCAAACTTATTATTAGCCGCAAATAATCAGGCGAGCTTGAAACGCACGCCGAAAAATATGGGGCCGCGGAAGTCGAGCTTTCGGTTCTTGGAAGTGACGAACCTGTTCACGTGCTCGGGTATTGCGATGTTGACGTCGCTTGGCGCCTTGGCCATCCCGAAGACGTGCTCGAACTCCTTGTCCCCCGATTCTACTGCGTCCTCCGCCCTTGCCGCGACGTAGGCGCACATTGCCTTGAGGAAATCAATGCCAGCGTCCACGCCCTTTTCGCGCACTGCCGCGTCGAGCTTCTCGGGAACGTAAGCCACGATGCCGCCATCATAGGCGTAGATGCGGTTCAGCCCTGCAGGGCCGAGCAGCTTCTTTCCTGCCTCGTCCTTGAAGACATCAAGAGTGATTGATTTCTTGTTGAGCCTTCCCTTGAACGCCGTGAAAGTGTAGGGCGTGTCCCTGTCTTTTTCCTTCAAGGTCTTGTGGTAGAGCAGGTCAGCGAGGTTCCTTCCTTCCTCGGTCTTGGGCTCGACTGCGATGCGCACCGCAGCCGCAATCTGCGCATCAGTAAGCTCGAGCTTGGTGAAAAATTGCGGGTAGACCAGCTCGCGGATGTCGCCGTAGGCGTACTGAATCATGGCCATGCGCTCGAGGCCGAAGCCGATGTTGTAGACGGGATACTTGATTCCGTAGTTTGCAAGGGCAACTGGGGAATACATTCCCGAGTCAGCTACTTCGAGGCGCTTTCCCTTCCACTCGACGTAGACTTCGTACTCGCTCTTTGGCGCGTAGTACTTGGAGGTCGCGGCCTTCAATTCGAACTCTGGCTTGGAGTAGCCGAGCTTCTCAAAGACCTTGGCGGCAATCCTGTTTCCTGCCTCCACCGTGACATCCTCGCCCATTATGACTATGGAGGCGCCGTGGTGCACGCGCAGGTGGCTTGCGTCCTCCTTCTGCTCGTTGCGAAAACGCGGCCCGATTGAGAATAGTGCAACCGGGTGCTCGCGCTTGTCCTGCAATGCAGCCAGGGTCTCAAACCACACGGCAGTCATGTGCGAGCGCAGCACCATGTTGTTGGGAACCGGCCTAATCTTGCGCAGTTCGGGGAACGCCTTGTCCATCACAGCTGTTGCCTGCTCTTCCTTCCAGCCAAGGCCCTGCACGAGCGCGTCGACGAAGTCGTCGCCTTCCAAGTCGCCTGACTTGTAGCGCCGGAGGATTTCGGCAAGTTTTTCCTTCTTTTGTGCGGAAAATTCCGCGTCGATTCCGTGAATAATGCTTTCCTTTTCCTTGCTTATGCCAAGCTCCGGCCTGGGAAGTGCAGCCAAATAGAAGCACCTGTCGAGGATTACTGGCGATTCGGGGCCGTACTGCTTGTAAACGTCCGCCTCGTCGAGCACGTGGCGGTTCTCCATCTCGTCAAATCCCATCGAAAGCAGCGCCTCGCGGATTTTCTGCGCCATGTCGCGCATCACGCTCGGCTCGCCGCGCTTCTTGCGCAGGTTCAGCTCGCCCTTCTTGGGAAGAAGCTCAGCGGTCTCAATCCAGGCCTTCTCGAAGTCCTTCTCGGACTGCTCGCGGATTTTCTTTACATCGAGTTTCATGAAAAAAACACCAAACAAATTCTAGTGGACCTCAAGCCCGTGCTTCTTGGCAATGTCGATGAACGACTCTGCCAAGTATTTCACCTGGCTTTCGGTCAGGCCGTAGGTGCTCATCTTGAACGAGCGAGTTGCTCCGGGGAAGATGCCGGTGATTCCCCTTGAGTCAAGCTCGTGGGTGAAGAAGTAGCCGTGGTCCTTGTGCTTCTGCGCGACCTTGTCGTAGCTTTCGGTGCAGTCCACCTTGGTGAGGCAGTGCTTGCGCGGGCACTCGCTCACCACCTTGTTGCCGTCAACCCGCAGGAACTCGTTGACAAAGTAATTGGAATTCTTGACTTCCGCATCCCAGTGCTTGACGCGCTCCTTTAAGTGCGGAAGGCTTGCCATCATCGCAACGATGTTTGCGCCCATCAGGGTGCAGCCGAGCATCTCGACTTCCTTTACTCCGAACTTGCGTCCTGAAACGTCGCCGGTAATCTTTGTGGTGCGGAACACTTTCTCCGCGCCATCGTTGGTGGTCGCCAGCACTCCGCTTGGAGCCGGGCTTGCCATGCTCTTGTGGCCGGAGCCGACCACGAAGTCCACTCCGAGCGCCTTGCCGTCAACGGGCTTGATTCCGACGGTGTATGCGCCGTTGTAAAGAACGGGAATGCCGTATTCCTTTGCCGCCTTCACCGCACCCTTGATGTCATGCTCGTTTGCATAAGTGTAATCAAAATGGTCGAATATGACCAGCTTGGGAAGCTTGCCGTCCTTCTTCTTGGCATTCTCGATGGCTTGCGCGACAGAGTCGCCTGTGACTACCCCGAGTTCGTTGACTGCCGCCTCGTGGGCGATTCCGCCTACTTGTTCGATTGCCAAGAACTCGGTGTAGTGCCCAACTGCCTGCAGGACAACTGAGTCGCCCTTGCCTACAAGAGAAGATACTACTGCCTGGAAACCGCGTCGAGCACCCGGGACGGTGCGTGCAACGTCCATTCCCACGAACTTCGCCAAGTCCGAGTGGAACTCCTCAAGGCTGGGCTTCTTGATTTTGTCAAGCCGGAAGGGCTTGAGGCAGAAGTCGCACACGGAGTAGCCGTCGCCGTAGGAAATCATCGCCTTCATCGCGTCAGCCGTGAGCCTGCCTGCTGCCTGTATGGGCTGGATGTTCAGGTAAAGCTCCTCGCGCGAGCGCGTCTCCAGGCCTTCGCACACGTAACCGGGCTTTGTCGGTGAAAGGGGGATGGGAATAGCA
>JBAYMJ010000033.1:0-10959 GCA_041663565.1 Candidatus Micrarchaeia archaeon
AGTGGGGAGACGAGGGAAAAGGCAAGATAGTTGATGTCCTGGCCGAACGCAGCGACATCGTCGTAAGGTATCAGGGCGGCCCGAATGCAGGCCACACCGTAATAGTTGGCACCAAGAAATTCAAGCTTCACCTGCTTCCATCAGGCGTGATTAGGGGAAAACGCTCGCTCATCGGAGCCGGAGTGGTTCTTGACCTTCTTTCCCTCAGGGAAGAGATGGCCGAAGTCAAGAAAGCAGGAATCAAGGTCACTCCCAAAGAACTTGGAATCGCCTACCGCACTCCGCTGATTTTGCCAACACACAGGCTTTTGGACGGAGTGCAGGAAGAGTCCAAGAAGGGAAAGGCCGTGGGAACAACCAAACGCGGCATCGGGCCGGCTTACTCGGACTTGGCGCTTCGCACTGCCTTGATGTTTACTGATGTTTTTGCAAAGGACTGGCCGAAGAAGCTGGATGCAGCAATCCGCGCTCACGAGGAAATCCTCCAGAAGATGTACAACATCAAGGTTGACGAGCAAACCCGCAAGTCAGTAAAGGAGCTTGAGGCGATTCCGTCTTTCTTTGAGGGCTTCCAGGCCAATGTTAACCTTGAAGTCAACCAAGCCTTGGATGCGGGCAAGAACGTTCTTTTCGAGGGCGCCCAAGGCGCGCTTTTGGACAACTTGTTTGGCACTTACCCATTTGTCACTTCATCGCACCCGATTGCAGGCGGAGCCTGCGTCGGAGTCGGTGTTCCCCCGCGCTCAATAGAGCGAGTCGAAGGCGTAGTCAAGGCGTATTGCACGCGCGTAGGTTCGGGGCCGTTCGTGACTGAGCTTTCAGGAAAGGTTGCGGACGAGCTTCGCACCAAGGGCGGCGAGTTCGGAACAACAACCGGCCGGCCAAGGCGCATCGGCTGGCTTGACTTGGTCGCGCTTCGCTTCTCAAACCGCTTGAACGGTTTTTCAGGGATGCACATCACCAAGCTTGACGTTCTTGGCGGACAGCCCGAGATTTCATTCTGCGATTCCTACGAAATCGATGGCAAGAAAGTCACAGAGTACCCTGCTGACCCTGTTGCAGCTGAGAAAGCTAAGCCAGTATACCAGAAGATGGCCGGTTTCGGCGACTTGGACGAGGCGGGCTGGGCGAAAGTGGCCAAGGAAGGAAAAACCAAGGGCCTTGACGCGCTTCCAAAGAACGCCCTTGCTTACGTGAACAAAATCAGCGAACTTTCGGGAATACCGATAACCTCGGTTTCGGTTGGACCTGAGCGCGACTCAATAATTTTCGCCTGATTTTTCATAGCCTGCTTGAAATTCCTCAGCAGCATATACTATAATAATCGCCGGCCTGCGAACAGAATATATGGCCGAAGCGGAGATTGTAATCCCACCGGAAGACGCTGCCATTTACAATAATGTCATTTCTGGCTTCAATGGCAAGTTTTCGGCTGAAGAAAAAGCCCGGATGGCGGCAACGATGCACCGCCTGGAAACCCGGTGGCTCGCTTTAAAGCAAAACCCGGCCATATCCCATGATTTTGAGGAATTGAAACGTGCAATAACTTCCGAATCACGCTTCAACTCCATCGCCGGCCTTTTCGACGCCTGCATTGAAAAAGGCTTGAACCCGTACCGTTTCGGCCACCAGCACTATTCGGCGGACTATTTCAAATCGTCCGACGAACTGTTCGACGCTTTCATGGGCCCGGCAACCACCTGCGCAAAGGAAGGAATCGACCCTGAAAACTACGCCAAGGCGTTCCTGCTTCCGATAAATGCCGAGCTGCTGAAGGACGAAAAGGATGTCGAAAGGTTCGGCCAGCTGTTCCTTCGGATGTCGCGGGCGCTTGGGAACATGAACTTTGACCTTGACGACCTCGACCACAACGTCAAGTACGATTACATGCGGTCCGAGGCCAACATACGCAAGTTGGTCGGCTTAATCGAGACGTGCGTCGAAAACAAGGTTTCTCCTGACTATTTCCTCGGCCACTTCGATGATTTGGGGGACCGGATGAAAAAACCGGAGCATTTCTACGCGCTGTTCGATTCGTTGGAAGCATGTGCCAAAGCCGGGGTGGACCCCCGTCATTTGCAGTCCGATTTGGGCACCGTCCTGAACTTGGTGGAACGTCCCGATGACATAACCCGGATGTCCAACAAGCTGATTGCGGTTTACAAGAAAAGCAGGGAAAAGGAAATCCGCTGGGACGGGCTGAGGTATGCAAACCTGGGGCTTTCAGTATTCTCGGAAAAGAACCTTGATTCCGTCCTTGGTTACATGGGCTCGTGCCTTGACAAGGGCGTGTCCCCGTTCAACAACAATTATTACGAGGACGACAACCGCCAGGAAATGCTTCCGCCAATCGTTGCCGTCCCTGACGCGCTCTTCGACGCCGCGGTGCGTTTCGGGCACAAGTGCATCGAGCAGGGCGTCAGGCCGGATTACGTCCTTCCGGGCGGGTTCCTGCACCTTTACGACCCCGAGTCGAAGGCAATAGACTTCGATTCGCTTTCGGACTACCTCATAGGCGTTGCCAAGCGCTGCCAGGAAGACCTCGTGGACGAGGATTCCCTTTTCAAGGTGCTTGCATCCGGCAATAGCAAATTCGCCTCAATGGGGGACGTCAGGCGGTTTGGCGACAAGCTCCTGCTTTGCGCGGATGATTTCAAGTCCGAAGGGTACTCCGAAAGCCGTTTGCTCTACGACGGGCTGTCCCGCGTGGCAGGCAACGTCCGCTCGGAGGAGGACCTGCGGGGGTATGCCGAAAAGCTGAAGGACCTCCTGAAGTATTCCAGGAAACGTTCAGCCGAAAAGGCCGCTCCTGCGCGCAATTTCAACGAGAACGCCCCCTTTATCGTCGCATTGTCCGGTTTGGGGAAGTTCATAGCTGCGCCCGGAGACCTGCTCACGTATGGAAAAAGCATCGTCGACATCTCCCACGCCGCGGTGGACCTTGCGGATTCTACGCACGAGGACTTGGACGTCGACCCGTATTCCATCCTGTCCTGCGTGTCGTCGTCATCCCACCTCCAGATGTCCCCTGCTGACTTGCGGGAATTCGGGCTTGAGCTGACTGACCTGATGAAGGCTTCGGGAAACGAAACGTTCATCGTTCCGTTTTCGGAAAAAATCAAGGCGCTGAAGACCAAGTCTGAACTTTCATCGCTTCTCGGGCTTGCTTCCATCGTCCTGAAGGCAGGCGGCAGTTATTATCATTTCGAAAGTACCTTGGACGAAATGGAAAAGAAGGGCTTCACCCACGACGAGCTGTATGGAAAAGGCGGCAAGTTGGGAAATGCTGGGGAGAAGATAGCCCGGTTCTACGCGATGTCCGGCAACGCCTCCAAGGCGAACTCTGAATTCTTCAAGCAAGTCGACAAGGGGAACTTCGGAAAGCAGCTGGCAACGGTCTATGCCTTCTTCAACCACTCCGGCTCGAACGTCTTCCAGCCCAAGGTTTACGATTACTACCTGAGCATCCCCGAAGGCAAGCGGACCCCGCGCTCGGACCCCCTAAGCAGCCTGAAACGGTACCTACGCGACGCATCGAACGGGGTCGCGAACCCGGACTCGGACCTGCCTGACGAACTCCGCGAGGACATCGACCTTATGCTCGTCAACTCCACGTCCGTAACCAGGAAGGACCTGCAGTCGGTCCGAAGGGATTACGGTACGCGTGAGCTGCCAAGGCCCAACTTTTCCACCCAGAAAGAGCTGGAGGTCCATTACGGGAAAGTCACGGGCAAGCTTTCTCCGGATGAGCGCGAGGCGCTCGCAAAGAAAGTCGCCTTCGTCAGGGAAGTCGGTCAAAAGGCCAGGCACGACTACCTTGCCGGGTTCATTTCCTCAAGGTTCAGCTCGTTTTTGCTTGAACGCAAGGCGTCGGGGACGCTCGGAAAGCTGTGCGAACGCCTGGCGCGGTCAAAACAGGTGGAAAAGCTTCTGTCCGTGCCGAAAAGGGAAGTGGACGTGGCCTCGTTGAAGGCTGCCCTTGCGGAGGAACTGCAAAAGCAGGATTACGATGCCGGCGCAGTTTTTTCGGACATCGATAGGGAGTTCATCAAGGACGAGCCCGTCCAAGGCCAGGCGGCAACCAACGGCAAAAACGGGGATGAAATCGCCGCACCCGCACGCCTGACTGTAGCAAGCGCAAGGGAAGCCCTGCCTTTTCTCCTGTTGCGGGCGAAGGAGACCGACGTCCACGTCCGAAACAACATAGAGAAGCTCTCTTCCATAAAACTCGAGGACGGCCAGCAGCAGCTCCGGGCGGTAAACCTCCTTTCGGAGGTGTTCAACGAGCTGAAGCCTACCGCGAACGACGCGGTGCGCAACGCCATCCGGGAGGCTGCGGAAGTGCCGAAGTTTGACGCTTGGAAGTCCCGTTTCAAGTCCCTGGGAGGGGAAATCAAGAGCATCCGGCTGGTTCCCGCAAAAACTCGGCTGGACCACTTCTACGGTCATATGGGCGAGAACTGCACGTCGTACCACCCGGAGGAGCTTTTCAGCGAGCAGTTTACGCCCATCCGCATGGTCCACGGCAACAAGATAGTCGGCTGCATCCACACCCTGACGCTTGATTTGGATGGCAAGAAATCGCTGGTTGTTCCCGGGATAGAGCCGAAAGAGAGCCTCCTTCACGGAGTTGATGCGAAGCACTTCCTTTCCCAGACGATGGCCGCCCTGAAGGAAATAGCGGCGGAAAACAAATACGACCAGATCCTGTTCTCAACGAACCCCGCGGCCCAGTCCAACAGGGGCGACTTGCGGTCGGAGATGGAAGAAATGATTGGCCCGCACGAAAACGCGGTATCCAACAAGAAATACCCCTACTTCCCGTCCGGTTCGAGGTATTCCATAGGCGAATTGAAACCCGTGTGGACCAGGCCGGAAACCCCGAGGAAATGAACGGGCGCACCCAAGGCAGGAATATATTCCTTGCATACCTACTTTTCCTATAATCCTACTCCGTGATTTTGAATGGGCAAGCTGAAGGAACTCAACCCGGTCGAGCCAGTCTACCAGACTAACATCGAGGGAGCCAAGCTCTTGGCACGCGGCAAGGTCCGCGACGTGTACGACGCAGGCGACAAAGTCATCCTCGTTGCAACCGACCGGCTTTCCGCATTCGACGTGGTGTTTGACGACCCGATTCCGCAGAAGGGCGCGGTGCTGAACCAGATTTCCGCATTCTGGTTTGAAAAGACCAAGGACATAGTTGAAAACCACTTCCTTTCCTCGGACGTCTCCACCTATCCAAAGCCGTTTTCCGATTACCCCTACTTGCTCAAGTCACGCTCAAGCCTGGTCAAGAAGACTACTCCAATCCGGCTTGAGTGCGTGGTGCGCGGCTACCTTTCCGGTTCTGGCTGGTCAAGCTACCGCGACTCAGGCGAAGTCTGCGGCATCAAGCTCAGACCGGGTTTGAAGGAGTCCGAACGCCTTGACGAGCCCATCTTTACCCCAACTACCAAGGCCGAGGTTGGCCACGACGAACCGGTCAACGAGTCCAATGCAAAGGAAATAGTTGGCAGCACCGAGGTTTTCGAGACGCTCAAGGATTACTCAATCAAGCTCTACAAGTTCGCCTCGGACTACGCGGCAAAGAAGGGAATCATAATCGCGGACACCAAGTTCGAGTTTGGATACCTTAGCGGAAAAGACAAGGGAAGCGATGGCGCCAACGGCAAGATTATCCTCATTGACGAGGCCCTCACTCCGGACTCCTCAAGGTTCTGGCCTGCAGAGCTTTACGCCCCGGGAATGAACCCGCCGTCCTACGACAAGCAGTTCGTGCGCGATTACGTTTCTTCAATCGGCTGGAACAAGAAGCCTCCAGCGCCCAAGCTTCCGCAGAATGTCATCGACAGGACGACTCAGAAGTACTTGGAAGCGTATGAGAAGCTGACTGGACATAGTATTTCGTTGTGAGATTATGAGTAGTCTTGAACCAATAATCGTGTCGACCGCAAGTACAACTTCAACTACTGTTTTATCGAGTTTAACGAAGTACGGAAAGAAACTTTTACTTTTTGTATTAATTCCTTTTTTCCTAGCCTTGTTAATGTCTTTCGTTTTGTTTTCTTTATTTACTTCATTTTGGAACTATATTTTTTTGGTTATTCTTCCACTTTTTAGTTTTGTTTGTCAGTATCTGAAAAGAAAGGTATATTTTGATGATATTATGAGACAAGCACATCTAGATGGAAATAGATTACTTATATTTACTCTATTGAATTCAAATCATCAGGAGCAAGCTCGTTTATTGAGAAATTTTGAAGTTAAACATAATGATACTGCTGACTCTGTTCAAAAAGAGGTTCGAAATTGGATTAAATTTTTAGAGGAGCAAGTTAAAAAGAATTTTCTCGACGAAAAGAATATTTTTATTTGGCAATTACTGACTTTCCTAAGTTATACCTCGCTTTTTTTGGTAGGTTGTTTTCTTTATGAAACTTACTTGTCTTTCTCTTTTCCAAATATTCTTTTTTTAAATGATTATACTTTTCCGCAAGTTCTTGCCTATTGTGCGTTTCTTTTACTTTTTCTAGTGGTTTGTCTTTACCTGTTCTATGAAATTATTTTAATAAAAAATAATAAACCATTTCGTCCAATTGTTGAAATTCAAGATGGTTCAAAACGGTATTTCGGGTTATTAGAGAAACGAACTGATCATAAAATTATTTTTCAACTCCCTTGGATTAACTCACTTCCGTCTGTTCCTGATAACACTCCTGAAAGCTTCAAAATTCACTGGCAATCCGTTGAATTGCAAAGAACTACTAAAATGATAATAACAATTCACGAATTGCTTCCATACAAATCTGCTCAGATATAGAGGGCTTTTAAACGTCAATTTGCACAATCCTATTACAAGCTGTCCTAGGCTTCTAAGGCAGTATTGGCACATTCTCAAGCTTAGGGTCGAGGGGTTTTCGTATGGCAAAGTCAAGTGCGCCTTTGGCAGTCATAATGATGGGCTCAAAATCAGACGCCGAGACTGCAAAGAAGGTCATCGAAACGCTCAATGAGTTCGGGATTGCGAACGAGATGCGAGTTGCCTCAGCACACAAGACCCCGGAAAACGCCATATCCATTGCAAAGGAGTACGAGAAGCAGTCCAAGGAAGGACGCAAAATCGTAATCATTGCAGTAGTCGGGATGTCCAACGCGCTTTCAGGGATGCTTGCGGGCACAACCAGCCTGCCAATAGTCACCATCCCCAACTCGGACAACGAGCACGACATCTTCTCCTGCCTGCGAATGCCTTCCGGCATTTCGCACATGACGATTCTTGGCGCGCAGAACGCGGGCCTTGCTGCTGCAAAAATCCTTGCAACAGGGGACTCCAAGCTTGGCGCAAAGATTTCCGAGTACCAAAAGAAGGTCTCAGACAAGGTATTCGCAGCTGACGACGAGCTTCGTGGCTGAATCGGTAGATAACAATTGGCACAGACAAGCAAGATTCACAGGATAGAAGTCACCACTAAAATCGGGTGCCGAGACCCGGTAGCCGAAGGCGTGCAGTCCGGCGCGAAGTCCGACCTCGGAATAAGCGGCCTGAAGCAGGTGCGGATGGCCGAAGTCTATTACCTTTCATCCGATTCCATCGAGCTTACGCAGGACAAGCTGGTCACGCTTGCAGAGCAGCTTTTCTGCGACCCCGTAATCCAGGAGTATTCAATTGATTCTTCAATCCTCAAGGTCAGCTGGCCAAAATCCGAAGTCAGGTTCTTGGACGGCGTGACCGACAACACCGGTGCGGCAGCATCCGAAGGCTCTTCAGATGTGCTTGGCGTTGCAAACGGGTCAATTCACGTGCGAAGTTCAAGGATTTTTGCTTTTGATGGCATTTCAGAGGATGATGTCCGCAATATTTCCAAAGGCCTCCTTGCAAACGCGATGATTCAGAGATTCGAGATTTTGAAATAGTTTACGCGAAGAGATTTTTTCATGGAAAACGAGAAAGCAGTGCAGTTCAATGAACTCGATTCAGAGGGACTAGCCGCGCTTTCACAATCGATGCTCCTTTCGCTTGATTCTGTTGAGATGAAGAAGGTCCAGGACCACTTCGTCAAGCTTGGCAGGAACCCGACCCAGACTGAGCTTGAGACCATCGCCCAGACTTGGAGCGAGCACTGCAAGCACAAGACGTTCACAGCAGAAATCGAGTACGACAACGGCTCGGGAAAGATTGAGAAAATCGACGGCCTGTTCAGCTCGCTCATCCGCAAGGCAACCCTTGACATCAAGGCCAAGATGGGCAAGCGTGGCGAGGAGTGGCTTGTCTCGATGTTCAAGGACAACGCAGGCATAATCAAGTTCAACGAAAAATACGATTTCGCTTTCAAGGCAGAGACCCACAACCACCCATCCGCACTTGACCCGTTCGGAGGCGCGAACACCGGAGTCGGAGGGGTCATCCGCGACGTGTTGGGCGCGGGTTTGGGCGCAAAGCCTTACTTCAACACCGACGTGTTCTGCCTCGCGCCCCCTGACTTTGACAATTCGAAAGTGCCGGAAGGCATCCTTGCTCCCAAGCGCATCCTGCGCGGCGTAGTTGCCGGAGTGCGCGACTATGGCAACCCGATGGGGATACCCACAATCAACGGCGGGTACTACTTCCACGAAAACTACCTTGGAGCGCCATTGGTGTTCTGCGGAACAGGCGGATTCATGCCACGCGGAATGTCAGAAAAAGCCGCAAAGAAAGGCGATGCCATAGTTACAGTCGGCGCGGAAACCGGGCGCGACGGGATACACGGCGCAACCTTCTCATCAATCGAGCTTGACGCAAACGCCTGCACCGGCGCGGTCCAAATCGGCAACCCGATTGAGGAGCGCAAGGTAATGGACGGCCTGTTGAAGGCACGCGACAAGCACCTTTACAATTTCGTAACTGACTGCGGCGCAGGGGGATTCTCATCAGCAGTTGGAGAGATGTCTGAAACCCTTGGGTGCGAAGTGTGGCTCGAAAAGGCGCCCCTGAAGTACAAGGGGCTCAAGCCGTGGGAAATCTGGGTCTCGGAATCCCAAGAACGCATGATTCTTTCAGTCTCGCAGGACAAAGTAGCAGAGCTAATCGAGCTTTTCAGGCGCGAGAACGTGCAGGCAGTAGTCATAGGCAAGATTACCGGCTCAGGCCGCCTGGTAGTCAAGCACGGCCAAGATGTAATTTGTGATTTGGATTGCGACTTCGTGCACCGCGCTGTGCCGAGAAAGAGGATGGTTGCAAAGAAAAGGAAAGCAAAGGAATCGGTGGATGCGACGGGAAAAAATGCAAAAGCTGCAAGGAAAATCGCGCCTTCGTCTGACATTGCTGCAGAGCTTATCAAGATTCTTTCAGGTTGGAACACCTGCTCCAAGGAGTGGACCGTGCGGCAGTACGACCACGAGATCCAGGCGCACAACGTTATCAAGTCGATGAACGGAAAGCTGATGGACGGCCACGGCGACGCCTCGGTGCTCCAGCCGTTCGTGGAATCCTACGAGGGAATCGCGGTTGCAAACGGCCTGAACCCGCTTTACGGCACAATTGACGCTTATGCGATGGCTGCAAGTGCAATCAACGAGGCAATGCGCAACGTAGTCTGCGTCGGAGGAAACCCCGCTGAGACGGTTCTTCTTGACAATTTCTGCGCGCCAAGCCCAAAGAACCCCGAAAACCTCGGAGACATCGTGGAAGAGTGCAAGGCCTGTTACGATTATTCAGTCGAGTACCTGACGCCTTTTGTGAGCGGCAAGGACAGCCTGCACAACGAGTTCAAGCTTGCCGACCGCACCATACCCATCCCGCCAACTCTGCTCATCAGCGCAGCAGCCAAGGTGCCGGACGTGCGCAAGTGCGTGACTGCTGATTTCAAGAAAGCAGGAAATTCCATTTATCTGGTCGGCAAGACCTTCGAGGAACTCGGAGGTTCGCAGTACTATTACCTGAACAAAGTCGAAGTTGGGATGGGAGCTGCGCCCAAGGTTGATGCCAAGGAATCCAAAAAGATTTTCGAATCAATGCACTCGGCAATCAACTCCGGCCTCGTCAGAGCCTGCCACGACTGCTCCGAAGGCGGAATCGGCGTAGCTGTTGCCGAGATGTGCTTTGGCTCCGAGCTTGGAGCTGAGATTTCGCTTGGCAAGGTCCTTTACGAGGGAGAAAAGCGCGACGATTTCGTTTTGCTTTCAGAGTCCAACTCGCGGTTCGTGGTCGAAGTCGAGCCTGCGAATGCGGCAAAGTTCGAGGATAAAATGAGCGGGTTGCCTTTTGCAAAGATTGGTTCAGTTACAGGTGCAGGCAACGCAAAGTTCAAGGTTACGGGCCTTGCAGGAAAAGCAGTCATCGATTCTGACATTTCAAAGTTCAAGTCAGCTTGGAAGAAGCCGATGGATTGGTAATTTTGATGGCAGTTTCAAAGAATGCAAAGTCGGACGCCCTTCGCGCGCTCATACTCCGGGCTCCGGGCATCAACGCCGACGAGGAGACCGCCCTTGCGTTCGAGCTTGCAGGGGCGACACCTGAGCGCGTGCACATCCTTGAGCTTTTGGAGAAGCGCAAGAAGCTTTCCGAATACGACATCGCGGTGATTCCCGGCGGGTTCTCGTACGGCGACTACATCTCCTCAGGAAAAATCCTTGGGAACAAGATCAAGTTCAACCTGCGAAATGACTTCGACTCGTTCATCCGCGACGGAAAGCCCGTGCTTGGCATCTGCAACGGCTTTCAAGTCCTTGTCAAGTCAGGTATGCTTCCCGGCGCAGACGACGGGAGCTTTTCGCCGAAGCCCACTTGCACGCTTTTCCAGAACGACCTCGGCAGGTTCCAGGACCGCTGGGTGCGATTCGCCAACGTCTCAAAGGACCGCGAGATTATGGCCGGGGTGAAGAAGATTTTCTGCCCAATCAACCACGGAGAAGGCAAGTTCATTCCCGAGTCGAAGGAATTATTGCAGGGGCTCTACGAGAACGACCAAGTCATATTCA
>JBAYMJ010000034.1:0-10667 GCA_041663565.1 Candidatus Micrarchaeia archaeon
CCGTAGGCCCTTCGCCTACCCCGCAGGGAACCGCAAGCGTAATTCCGTCATCGCCTTCCGTTGCAGCAGTCCAGCCTTCGCCTTCCGCCGCAGCCAACCCGTCATCCCTTCCGTCAACTGCGGGAAATGCAAGCCCGGTTGCAGTCGGCACAACCCAAGACGACGGGTTGTCTATTGGAGGCGGCTCCGGTGAAGGGGGCGCATGATTATTTCGGGCTGTGGGCTTGGCAAGCGGTTTTTGATACCGGCCGGTTTTATGTGCACTCGCCTGTCTTGGCGTTTTGGTTGCACTGGGGCGAGCAGAACCAATAAAACTCCGGATGCAGTGGCGTTAACATGGCAAGACGCGGCCAGGGCTCTTTCGAGTATCTTCTTCTGCTTGGCGGAACGGTTCTTGTCGCCACAATAGTTCTTGTGATGATGCAAGGCTCGGTCTACAACGTGAACAACACGTATTCCGCGTCATCGGGCAATTACGCCGATTATGTCAAGGGCGGCGTGACCGACATACTTGCAAACGGCTCGCTTACCCACGAGCTGCCTACGGGCTGCATGTACAGCAATCCGCCTTGCGGCGAAGGGTATTATTGCAGCGATCAGGGCGTGTGCGTGCCGATTGTTTCCGCGCTGCTTTATGGCTACGTGTTCGATTATTCGGGCTTCCCCATTTCAGGCGTGAACGTGAGCGTGGTCGGCGGAGACAATTCGTCAGCGGCAACCAACGCTGCAGGGTATTACGCGGTATCCGCGGGCGTCAGCCAGTCGTCCGGCGTGTATCCGGTCGTCGCTTCGAAGGCGCCCGCGACTACGCAGTCGAGCGCGACCGTGAACCTGACCGTTGGTTTTGCGTCGTTGCACAACTTCACCCTGGGCTATAACGATGCGTCGCTTTCGGGTTTTGTCCGCGACTCGTCAAGCGCAGGCATCAGCGGCGCAAACGTTTCTTGCGCGGGCCGCTCCACGACAACCGCAGGCGACGGTTCGTATTCATTCAGCGGGATTGCGATGACTTCGGCAAGCACTACCTGCACCATTGCAGCTTCAAAGTCCGGTTACAATCCAAATTCGCTTACTGCGACGCTTTCAGCGGGCGTGACTGCGGGCCAGAACGTGCAGTTGCAGTCGTCGGTCGCAGCAGTAAGCGGCTACGTGCGCGACGGGTCGGGTGTGGGTTTGGCAGGCGCGAGCGTCTCGTGTGCAGGATATTCCGCGACAACGGCAAGCGACGGTTCGTATTCAATCAGCGGGATTGCGATGGCTGCGGTAACAGGGTCGTGCACCCTCGCGGCTTCCAAGTCCGGCTACACTTCGGCAAGCGCGACAGTGTCGCTTACTGCAGGAGCGACAACTACTGGCCAGAACCTTGCCATCAATCTCATAGTCGTCGGAGCCTGCGGTTCAAGCAACGGTGCGAACTTCTATTCCGCGCCCTCGTCCGGCCTTTGCAATGCAGGCACCGCTTCAGCGGTGTCGGGTTCGGGACCGTGGTCTTGGACTTGCACCGGCGCCTATGGCGGGGCAACCGCAAGCTGTTCCGCAAACAAGGTTGTGGATGGCGTTTGCGGTTCTGCCAATAGGGTGTATTGGTATACGGACACTGCCTACGGCAGCGATACTTCGTGTGCTACTGGGACTGCAAGCCCTGCGACCCCGGCGTTCCCGGTTCCGGGTGGCTCGGCTACTTGGTATTGTAATGGTGCTTACGGCGGGGTGGCCGCTTCTTGTTCCGCGTCGAGGGTCTCGTGTCCTGGATGCGGGGTGGCTGTGGGTGGGGTTTGCGTGGCAAAGTCAGCTGGCGAAAACGGTTTTGGAGCGTGCAAGAGGTGCGATGGCGTTTCATTATACCCCGCCAACATCGCTTCGGGCGCGGTTGATTCTGAAGGAAGTAACGTCTGTTCCGGTACGTGTCAGGCGTGTGATGGCAATGGTAATTGTGGCGGGTCCTTGACTGCTTGGGGCTCTGGCGCATATGGGTGCACCGGTTCAGACAAGCGGTGCGTCAGCGGTTCGTGCGTAACCTGCGGCGGTTGGTTCAATCAGGGGCACTGCTGGTATGAAGGCGCGGTTGGGGGAAGCTGTGATGCTGCATGCTCCGACAAGGGCGGCTGCAATAATACGCCAAAAAATGCTCTCGACCTGTGTTCGGTATGTCAGCACTGGCATCCGGGAGTATCATGCTTCCGATCGGCTTACACTGCCCCGGCGTGGTATCCCGCCCAGAACACTTGCGTCGGTTACCTTATTGACCAATACGACCGGTGTTCCGTCACCTCGGGCGACCCGGCACACCAGAGGCTGTGCAGCTGCATAAGGTAGTCCGCGAACTCGTCTGGTGCATGAGCAACGTGCCCGGGCGATTCCTGCACCAGCATCCCGCCAAGCATGCATGGCTGGACTTTCGTGCAGATGATTAGCTCGGGAAGCGACTGGTGCGAATACCAGTAGGCCGCGGGGCTGCGGCACGGACTCACGCAGGCGGCGTCTTTTTCAAGCCATCAGCGCGGCTGCAGTCCGCCCGGGCTGCGGCTCCTCGACGTAGTCGAGCCAGTGGGCGAACTGCGCGTCCTTGCCTTTGACTATGTCGAAGAACCGCTGCTGGATGCGCCTGGTGATTGGCCCCGGATTTCCCTCGCCAACCGGGATTCCGCCAATCTCGCGGATTGGCATTATCTCCGCAGCAGTTCCCGAGAAGAACACCTCGTCTGCCAAGTGCAAGAAGTCGGGCAGGAAGTTTTCCTCGCGCACCTTTATCCCGGCTGAGCGCGCAATCTCGATTACCGACGCGCGCGTGATGCCGTCCAGTATGCCCGCGCTTGTCGGCGGCGTGTAGAGCACTCCGTCCTTTACTGCAAAGATGTTCTCTCCCGGACCCTCGGCTACGAAGCCGGAGTCGTTGAGCATTACGGCCTCCTCCACGCCAGAATGCAGGGCCTCCATCTTCGCTATCATGGAGTTTGCATATTGTCCCGTGCCCTTGGCCTGCATCGGAAGCGCGTTCGAGCCAATCCTCCTCCACGATGAAATCCTTGCAGTGATGCCGGTCTTCAGGCCTTCCTCCCCAAGCAGGTTGCCCCAGCTCCAGCAGGCTATGATTGTCTGCACCGGGCACTCAAGGGGCGTCACGCCCATGTTTCCGTAGCCGTAGAATGCAAGCGGCCGGATGTAGCACGACTTCAGGCCGTTCCTTTTGACCAATTCCTTGACTGCCTGTGCAATCTCGTGCTGGGTGTTCCGCATCGGCATCTTGTACAACTTGGCGCTCCGGAACAGCCTGCTGACGTGTTCCTTGAGCCGGAACACGGCAGGTCCCTGCTGCGTCTCGTAGCACCTGATTCCCTCGAACACCCCGGTGCCATAGTGGAGTGCGTGGGTAAGTGCGTGTACGTGCGCGTCGTCCCAAGGGACAAAGCTTCCATCCATCCACACGTACTGGCATTTTTTCAGACCCACTTGCACTCACCACTGGCGGCCGCTAGCCGCCCTTGTTTATTCGTTTTGCGATTTCGTCGCCGAACTTTGACGTTGAAAGCGCAGGCATTCCCTGCGCGATGTCGCCAGTCCTGCACCCGTCAGCCAGCGCCTTCTCTACTGCATCCTCGACTTTCTTCGCCGACTTGGGCTGGCCCAAAAAGTCCAGCATCATGGCTGCCGAGAGTATTGCGCTGATGGGGTTCGAGATTCCCTTTCCTGCGATGTCGGGCGCGCTCCCGTGTATGGGCTCGAACATCCCGACCTTGGTGTCGGGGTTGATGTTCGCACCGGCGCACAAGCCAAGCGAGCCCACTATCTGGGCGGTCTCGTCGGAGAGTATGTCTCCGAACATGTTGTCCGTGACTATGACTTGGTAGCGTTCCGGGCACCTGATGAGGTACTGGCTCATCGCGTCAACGTAGATGCTCTCAGTCTCGATTTCCGGGTACTCCTTCTTGATTTCCTCAAAGCGGCCCCTCCAGTATTGCGAGGTGAATAGTATGTTTGCCTTGTCCACCGACGTTACCTTGGTCTTTCCGGCTTTCCTTGCGTAGTCGAAGGCGTAGCGTATGATGCGGTCAACTCCCTTCTTGGTGAACACGCTCTCGTCAGTGGCCCGGTCGGCGGTCTTCGTGCCTCGCCGTGAGTAAAGTCCTTCCGAATTTTCGCGCACAATCGTGACGTCGAAGCCTTTGGCTATGACCCTGTCCTTGAGCGGGGACAAGTTTTCCATCCCGGGGTAGATTTTCGCAGGCCGCAGGTTCACGTACAGGTCAAGCGCCTGCCTTGCGCGCAAAATCGCCTCGTGCTCAATCAACCCCGGAGGCAAGTCCGGGACTCCAACTGGCGCTTTGAAGATTGCGTCGCAGTCGCGGTAGATTTTGAGCGTGTCGTCCGGGAGAGCGTTGCCGTACTTCTTGTAAGCGGCGCCCCCTGAAGGCGCGTCCACGAACTCGAACTCAATGCCGTCCGTCTCGGTAATCTTCTTGAGGACCTTCACCACTTCCGCGGTGATTTCGGGGCCTATCCCGTCGCCTTCGGTGACTGCAATAGAGAATTTAGTCATTTTACCGACCTCCTGTAATCTAGGAGTGTTTCCGGGCCGTTTTCTATCTTTGGTTTATCCGGAACGCTTGGACCGGCTTTTTTATTGTTGCGCCACGGTTTGCATTCCTCGACAGCTTTCGCAACTTTCTCCACCTGCTTTCGGCCTTCCATCAGCTCGGACAGCGAATCCCACCTGCCGCACAGGAAAGCGCTCCGCTGGCTTGCGTCCTGTCCGAATGGGAATTTCCTTGAGCAGTATTCCACCTGCATCCTCTCAAGCGACACAACCGCCTCCGCCTCCGGGTTCTGCTCGCACAACGCCATCATTTCCTCCATCCGGTTGTGCGCAACCGTCACAGTTGGCAGTCCTATTGCCGTGCAATTGTCCGCAAATATTGATGCGAACGACTCGGCTACTATTGCGCGTATGCCCCACCTCATCAGCGCCTGTGGCGCGTGCTCGCGCGACGAGCCGCAGCCGAAGTTCCGGTTGGCAAGAAGGATGCCCGCCCCTGCGTGCAGCTGCGAGTCGAACGGGTGGCCTTTTGCGGAGCCGTCGGCTGCAAACCTCTCGTCGTAGAACGCAATCTTGCCGAACCCTTCGAAAGTTATTGCCTTGAGGAATCTCGCAGGTGCAATCCTGTCGGTGTCCACGTCGTTTCCCTGTATTGCGACGCACTTGCCACGGATGTTTTGGATGAATTTGCTGGTGACGACGTTGTCTGCGCACGTGGCATCGGCATTTGCGGCAGTTTGGCCGGACTTTGCAGTGACCGTACCGCCCGTGTCCGCAGCGTCATCCGCCTTTTTTGCATCCTGGAAAACCATCGCGCTTTGCATTTCCATTTTCACATCAATTCCCTGCAATCGACTACTTCCCCGCACACTGCGGCTGCCGCAACCATCGCCGGGCTCATCAGCATCGTCCTCGCGTTCGCGCAGCCCTGCCTTCCGACGAAATTCCTGTTGGATGAAGAGGCGCACAGCTCGCCCTCCGAAAGCCTGTCGTTGTTCATCGCAAGGCACATCGAGCAGCCCGGGTTTTTTCGCCACTCAAAGCCGGCTTCGGTGAATATCCTGTCAAGGCCCTCGGCCCTTGCCTGCTTGGCAACCTTCTGCGAGCCGGGCACCACCATCGCGCGCACTCCGCGTGCAACCCACCTTCCGCGGACCACCTTCGCGGCCTCGCGCAGGTCGGTAATCCTTCCGTTGGTGCAGGAGCCTATGAACGCGGTTGTGATTGGAGTGCCCTTGATTTGCGCTCCTTCCTCCAGCCCCATGAACTTCAGCGCGTCGTGCGCTGCCTGCCTCTCTCCGTTGTGCAGGTGGTTCGTTCTGGGGATGCACTCGTTTATGCCGACGGACTGCCCGGGGTTGGTTCCCCAAGTGACCATCGGCTCTATGGAGTCCGCACCCACCTGCACGGAGTCGTCGAATTCCGCGTCCGGGTCGCTTGCAAACGACTTCCAGTAGTCGCACGCTCCGGCAAAACCCTCTCCGGATGGCGCGAACTTCCTGCCCTCCAGGTATTGGCACGTCTTGTCATCGGGGTTCACGTAGCCCGTCTGCGCTCCTGCCTCGATGCTCATGTTGCACAGCGTCATGCGCTCCTCTATTCCCATCCGTTCGACGGTCTTTCCCGCGTACTCGTATGCAAAGCCGATTCCGTAATCGATTCCAAGCTGCCGGATGAGCTCAAGCGCGACGTCCTTTGCGTAAACCCCGCGGCCCAGGCACCCGTTGACTTCGATTCTTCGCACCTTGGGCTTCTGCTTTGCAACGCTCTGCGTGGCCAGCACGTCGCGCACCTGGCTCGTGCCGATGCCGAACGCTATGCAGCCCAAGGCGCCGTGCGTGCAGGTGTGCGAGTCGCCGCAGCAGACGGTCATCCCCGGCTGTGTGATGCCTAACTCGGGTCCGATTACGTGCACGATTCCCTGGAAGCCCGAATCCCGGCCGAAGTAGGTCATGCCGCGGTTTTGCGCGACGTTTTTTTCCAGCTCGCCTGCCATCCTCTCCGCAACCCCGTCCGCAAAAGGCCTTCCTGCGCAGTCCGTCGGGATGACGTGGTCCATCGTGGCAAAAGTGTTCTGCGGCATCGCCATCGGGGCCTTGCGCTCGCGCAGCGCGGCAAAGGCCTGCGGGGAGGTGACCTCGTGGACGTAGTGCAGCTGGACGTACAGCTGGGTGCGTCCTTGAGCCAGCTCGCGCACGGAGTGTGCGTCCCACACTTTGTCAAGCAATGTCTTTCCCATATTTCTCTACTCCTTCGCAGTCATTGCGCTTGCGACCGCGGTTCCTATTGTATTGGTGTTTTTCATCGCCTTCCTCGGCGACTCCTTTTCCTTTGCCTTGGCCATCGCAACCGCCTTCCTGTTGTCCTCGTTGGTGTAGCGGTTGTTCATCCCCGAGGCCATTGCCTCCACGCTTGCCATCACTATGTCCGGGCCGATTGCAAAACCCGAGCGCCGCTTGCCCTGCGCGTCCTCTATGGTCACCGTGACTTCGCACAGCGCGTCCGAGCCGCCATTGATTGCCTCGAGCTTGTATTCCTTGAGCTTTGCAGTCCGTTCGCCCGAGACTTTGGAAAGCGCGTTCAGTGCCGCGTCAACGGGCCCGATGCCGGTTGCGCAGGCTGTGCGCTCCTCGCCATCCACAACCGCCTTCACAGATGCAGTCGGAATGATGCTGTTTCCGGTTGTGATGAGCACTTGCCCAAGGCTTATGTGCGCTTTGCGCTGGACCCCCGCCAACTTTTCCGCAATACCGACAAGCTCGAAGTCCTGTATCCTGCGGCCGCGGTCGCCCATTTCCTTTACCTTTGCGGTGACGTGCCTTGCCTGCTCGTTCGAAACGTCAAAACCCATCGTCGAAAGCACGTTCTTTACCGCAGCAAAGCCTGTCAGCTTGCCCAGTATGATTCTCCGGTTCTGCCCGACCGTCTCTGGCGGGTAGGGTTCGTATGCCAATGTGCTTGCAAGGGTCCCGTGGACGTGGATTCCTGCAGACTGCGCGAACGAGTTCTCGCCAACAACGGGCTTGTTCCTGGGCGGGTGCACCCGCGTGGCGCGCGCTATCATCTGCGACACCGAAAGCAGGCGCTCCATCCTGATGTTGGTGCCAACCCCGTAGGCGTTGGCCAGGGCTACGACAGTGTCCTCAAGCGCCGCGTTACCGGAGCGCTCGCCCAGGCCGTTTATAGTCACCTGAACCTGGCTTGCCCCCGCCTCGACTCCCGCAAGCGTGTTCGCGACCGCGACTCCCAGGTCGTTGTGCGCGTGCACTGAAATCGGCGTGTGCGTGGATTTTCCGACTTCCTTCACCAGCCTGTAGTATGCGCGCGGCACAGAAACGCCGACCGTGTCGGGTACGTTCAGCATCGTCGCGCCTGCATCCTCGACTTCGCGATAGACTTGCTTGAGGAACCCCAAGTCCGTCCTGGTGGCGTCCTCTGCGGAGAACTCGCACGGAATCCCGTGGCTTCTCACGTACTCCACGCTATCCACTGCGGCATCCAGCACCTGCTGCCTTGTCATTTTCAGCTTGTGCTTCATGTGCAGCTCGGACGTTGCGATGAACGTGTGGACGTAGTCCGCCCCGCTGTCCATGGCCGCGTCCAAGTCGGGCCTGCACGTCCGCGCAAGCCCGCACAGCTTGGCGCGCATGTCCCGGTCTGCAAGCCTGCGGAAGAGCTCGCGCTCGCCTTCCGAGCTTGCCGGAAACCCGGCCTCCAGCACGTCAACCCCCAAGTCGTCGAGCGCAAGGGCGAGCGCAAACTTCTGGTCAACGGTCAGGTTCACTCCGGGCGTCTGCTCGCCGTCGCGCAGGGTGGTGTCGAACACCTTGACGCTCTTTGGCAGCCCGATTCCACGGAAAGCCTCCTGTGCGCTTATCGCCGCCCCGGCTACGTCGCCCATATCGTCTGATTCTCCTTTGCCCGCGTTACGGGGTTCCTTTTGGCTCGCGCATTCCTGTGCGCTGTTTTTCGCATCCATAAAACCACTTTCTACGCGTTCCTCGACATCGCGACCGCGCCGGTGCGCACGAGTTCCTTTATCCCGAACGGCTTGACCAGCGCGAGGAACTCGTCCAGCCTCGCTGCGTTCCCCGCAAGCTCCACGGTCATCGTCTTGGGTTTCGTGTCGGCAATTTTTCCGCCATAGATGCCCGTGAAGTTGATGATTTCGCCGCGGCTGGAGAAGTCGGCCGCGTGAATCTTGGCAATCATGACCTCGCTTGCGATGCAGTCGCGCTCAAGCTCGGAGACGCGTATGACGTCCACCAGCTTGTTGAGCTGCTTGATGACCTGCTCGACGTTGTCATCATCGCCGACGCTGACTACTGTCATCCTCGACACGCAGTCCTGTTCGGTGCGCGATACCGTGAGGCTCTCTATGTTGAACCCGCGCCGCGAGAATACTCCGCACACCCGCTGGAGGACTCCGAACTGGTCCTCGACAAGGATGGATATCACTCTCCTCTGGTCCTTTTGGGAATCTTGTGCCATCTGCTTAATCATCTACTTTCATTTCCTATGCCATCAGCGGAATCGGCGCGCCCGACTTCAACTCGCTGAACTCGCACTCTCCAAACATGTTGCTGACCTTCATCGCGCTTCCGGGAAGGAACATCGGGAACGCGCCGTCATCCGGGTCGATTATGACGTCCAGCACGAACGTGTCGCGGTTCCTTTTCGAGAATGCCTTGGAGAATCCTTCCTTCAGGTCTGAAACGGTCTCGGCCCGCATCGCCTCGCATCCCATGCTCTGCGCCATCTTGACTATGTCCGTCCGTTTTCCCAGGTTCACCGCGCTGTGCCGTCCTTCCATGTATATTTTCTGCCACTGCTTGACCATGCCGAGCCAGCCGTTGTTCATCACGGTTGCGATGAACGGCAGCGCCTCCTCGGTGCTTGTCGCTAACTCCTGGTTGGTCATCAGAAAGCCGCCGTCCCCGCAGAAGGCAACGGCTTGTCCTTGCGGCAGAGCGGCTTTCGCTCCGAGTGCGGCGGGCAGGGCGAAGCCCATCGTGCCCAGCCCTCCGCTTGCTAAGAACCGACGGGGCCCGGCAACCCGCAGGTGATGGGCGGCCCACATCTGGTTTAATCCCACATCAACTGCAACCGTGGTGTCACAGGCTAGGTGCTTTTGCAGTTCGCCGATTACAGCGCGGTGGCGCAGTGGTTGTGAGCATGATTCGTAGTTGCACTCGCAGGCCTGGCGCATATCTGCGACGCGCGCGGTCCACTCGTTTTGCTTGCGCGAGTATGCCGAAAGCTGTGCGAGCATCTGCGAGAGGACGTTCTTCGCATCTCCCTGTATTGGCAGCTTGCACCTTACCGTCTTGTTTATTTCCGCGGAGTCGATGTCAACGTGTATGATTTTGGCCTGGGGTGCGTACTCGGAGAACTTCCCGCACGCGCGGTCGTCAAATCGGTTCCCGACTGCCAGCAATACGTCGCAGTTCTCAACCGCCCAGTTCGCGCTTTTTCTTCCGTGCATCCCGGTCATTCCCAAGCAAAGCGGGTGGTTCTCGTCAATCGCGCCTTTTCCCATCAGGGTTGTGATAACTGGCGCCATCAGCGCTTCCGCCAATCTAGTCAGTTCCTGCGAGGCGTTCGAGATTATTACCCCGCCGCCTGCCATTATGAGCGGCCGCTCGGAGTGGATGAGCATCTCGCAGGCCTGCTTGATTTGCATCGGGTGGCCTTCGTAGTTCGGCCTGTAACCGCGAATCGAGACGCCCTTGGGGTATTCAAAGTCCAGTTTTCCAATCTGCACGTCCTTTGGCAGGTCGATGTGAACCGGCCCCGGCCTTCCGGTGGTTGCAATGTGGAACGCCTGCTTGAACACCCTTGGAATGTCGCGGCTGTGCATGACTTTGTAATTGTGCTTTGTAATCGGCATCATCATTCCGAACATGTCCGCCTCCTGGAACGCGTCGGTGCCCAGCGACCCGGTTGCAACTTGTCCGGATATGGCTATGATTGGGGTGGAGTCCAGCATAGCGTTCGCAACTCCAGTAGCCAGGTTGGTTGCTCCGGGCCCGCTTGTGCTTATGCACACCCCCGGCCTTCCGCTTGCCTTGGCGTATCCTTCCGCAGCGTGAGCCGCTCCCTGCTCGTGCCGAGTCAGTATGTTTCTGACCCC
>JBAYMJ010000035.1:0-9280 GCA_041663565.1 Candidatus Micrarchaeia archaeon
AGGAACGACGTCAGGCGGTTGGCAGTAGTAGACAGTGCAGGAAAAGTCGTCGGGATGATATCCGAAAGGGATATCCTCAAAGTATCTCCCGCTTTATATGACCTGATTGCGGAACGCGAGCACCTTTCCGAGGAACAGAGACCCTCGCTGCGGTAAACGCTCTCATTCTGTATGTCCGCATAGGAACCCGACGCGACCGCGAGGCTTGTAATCACACGATTTGCCTCTAATGGACAGCATAGTCCAGCGGAGCCGAAGAGCGATGTTTATTTTCGCCAGGGGGCCGAGTAAACTCCCTGCGCGACGGATGGCTTTTGGCAGCATCCTGGTCAACCCGTCTCCTGCAAGAAGGGCCCAAGAAGCGATGACCCATAACGCCGACTATCGCGCTAGGGGGCTAAAGCGCCTTCCTGGCGTTTTCGCAATCTCGGCGATTTTACCGCAAAGTCCACAGGGCAGGTCGTTATCCAAGACTCGCAAAACAAAAAAAATGTACAACAAAGGAGTTGAGTTTTGCAATGGGCAAGACATATCTTGATACAGTGAAATACATGATCCGTTCGACCATCGAAGTCGACGGCATAGTCGAAAAGCCCGACCTAGTTGGGGCAGTGTTCGGCCAGACCGAGGGGCTCCTCGGCGACGACCTGGACCTGCGCGAGCTGCAGAAGAACGGCAGAATCGGCAGGATTGAGGTCGACCTGCACAACAAGCAGGGAAAGAGCGAGGGAACCATCATGGTGCCCTCAAGCCTCGACATGGTAGAGACATCCATTCTCGCAGCTGCTCTTGAAATCGTTGACCGCGTCGGGCCTTGCGAGGCGCGCATCGTAGTCAACCGCATCGAGGACATCCGCAACGTCAAGCGCAAGAAAGTCCTTGACCGCGCGCGCAACCTGCTCAGGTCGCTTCTTACCGAGGAAATCCCCGAAAGCAAGGAGCTCACCGAGCTCGTGCGCGAGGACGTCAAGGTGGATGAGATTACCACCTACGGCCCGGATAAGCTCCCCTGCGGACCCGAGATGGCCGGCTCGAACGAAATCATCTTCGTGGAAGGCCGTGCCGACGTGGTAAACTTGCTGCGCAACAGCATAAGCAACACCGTCGCAATAGGCGGGGCGAACGTCGGCCCCACCATCATAAAGCTGGGCAAGGAGAAGGAAGTCACAGTCTTCTTGGACGGCGACCGCGGCGGGGACATAATCCTCAAGGAGCTGCTCGCGCAGACCGACATCGACTTTGTCGCGCGCGCCCCGGCAGGCAAGGAAGTCGAGGAGCTCACGCGCAAGGAAATCATCAAGTGCCTGCGAAGGCGCGTCCCAACGGACCAGGCGGAGGCGGGCTCGTACAACAAGCCTGACCGCGACGATGATGACTCCACGCCCAACCTGCACGCGTACGACCGCTCGAAGCACATGGCGTTCCAGCAGGAGCGTAGCGGGAGGCCTGAGAGGGCACCCGAGCGCGGCGCTGAACGCGGCCAGTACGGCAACAGGCCGACAAGGCCGATGGACCAGAGGCCGGCATTCGAGCCGCGCCAGGCATACGAGCCGAGGCCGGCGCAACAGCCCGTCCAGCAGGCTGAACAGAATGGCATCGTGAACGCGGAATCCCCGTCAGTTGACAGCCAGCCCGCATTCGAGCGCAAGCCCGAGGCCCCCGCAGCGGCACCGGCGTCCCCGGAGGATGCCAAGGTTCGCGCGGTGCTCAAGGAGCTCGAGGGTTCGCTCAAGGCAAGGCTCCTGGACTCCGAGTTCAACATGACCGCTGAGATTCCCATCCGCGAGATAATGAAGGCGCTCTCGGACGCAAAGGGAGTGCGCGCAATCGTGCTTGACGGGATAATCACCCAGCGCCTCGTCGATTTGGCGGAGCAGAAGGGAGCGGAGTTCGTGGTGGGCGTGCGCGCAGGGAACATCAGCCGCAAGCCGCAGAACGTGAACATCGTCCTGGCGAACCCGTAAGGCCTTTGAACGATTTGGCGGATTTTTTCTTTCCGCCTTCATTTTTCTTTTATTTTTTTATTTTCTTTTTTTTGATTCGCTTTTTTATACCCGCTCAGCGTTCAGTCTAACGGGTATCTTTATGCGCGGCCAGACTGCTTTGGAGTACTTGCTTTTGATAGCCGGAGGCGTGCTGCTTTCGGCGATAGTGATGGTGGTTGTGAACAACAACCTCAACCTTGCGTCGGGGCCCGTCACCTCGTCCGATTACTCCACGCGCATCCAAAACTATCTCTCATCTGGCGCCGGCGCCGAAAACGACGGCGACTGGATAATCGTCGGGAACAACCAGTATTCCGGGGTGCCCGGAAACGTAGGCATAGGGACAACTGACCCGCAGGCCAAGCTCGAGGTCAACGGCAAGATACTGATGGACTCCGCGACCGACGCTTCGGATTCCGCGAACGTCGTCGCAACCAAGGGGTATGTGGACGGCTTGCAGTCGATTCCCATAACCGCTTCGGATGTCAACGCGTCGCAAATCCAGCTTCGCGTGACCGGGAATTGCTCGGTAGGCTCTTACATCACTGCCATTGCCTTAGACGGCCACGTTACTTGTGGTGCGGTCCCCGTGCAGAACGCCACGTGGAACACAAGCGGAGTAAACCAGTATTCCGCTGTGAGCGGCAACGTGGGCATAGGCATGATTTCCCCAGCGCAAAAGCTGAGCGTTGCCGGCACGGTGCAATCCACTTCTGGAGGGTTCATGTTTCCGGATGGGACCGTGCAGGCGACCAGGGCGGGGGTCTTTTCGGCCTCGGGCTGCACCCAAGTGTCGAACGCCTCTTATTGTGCCGGAGGGACTCATTGTCCCGTCTCGGTGACGTGCCCTGCATCGACGTATGTTGTCGGCGGCGGGTGTTATGGAAACCCGGCCCACGCGAACAACTGCTATATGGACGCATCAGTGCCGCTTTCGGTAATAACCCCCGGCGCGCAGGGTTGGCATTGCAATGAGTACATCGGGCCGGAGCTGACGTGGGGGACGTGCCCGACATAGTATACGCCATATGCTGTCCATAGTCCGGTCGGCTGGAGCGCGCTACTGTGCGGGTGGCCGGGCCTATTTCCTGGCGAGTCCTGCATACTCCGAACCGCCAAAGTCCAGCGTAGTAAAGTAGTCGCGTGCAGTCTCGGTCCTGCGAATCAGCTTGAACTTGCCTCCCGGCTGCAGCAGGAACTCCGCGTGCCTGAGCTTTCCGTTGTAGTTGAAGCCCATAGCGTAGGCGTGCGCGCCGTCGTTGTGGATGACCATTACGTCGCCGGACTCGATTTTCGGCAGGGGGCGCTGGATTGCGAACTTGTCGTTGTTCTCGCACAGGCTCCCCGTGACGTCATAGGTGTGGTCAAGCGGCAGCTTCTCCTTCCCAAGCACGGTTATGTGATGGTACGCGCCGTAGATTGCGGGCCTCATCAGGTCTGCCATGCACGCGTCCAACCCGACGTATTCGCGGTACTTGTGCGTGACGTGGCGAACGCGGCTTACCAAATAGCCGTGCGGTCCGGTGATTGCCCTTCCGCTTTCCATAATCACGCGCAGGGGCGAAAGGCCTGCTGGCACTATGATTTCCTCGTAGGCCTTCCGCACGCCGTTTGCGTAGAGCTCTATGTCAACAGTGTGGTCGTTCGGCTTGTACGGGATGCCGATGCCTCCCCCGATGTTTACGAACTCGACCTTTATTCCGGTCTTTTTGTGAATCTCTACAGCCAACTCGAACAGCATCCGCGCAGTCTCGATGAGGTATTTCTCGTTTCGCATGTTTGACACGACCATCGCGTGCAGTCCGAACCTCTTTACGCCCTTCTTCCTTGCAATGTCATATGCCTTGAATATCTGCTCGCGGGTGAGGCCGTACTTCGCCTCAACCGGGTTTCCGATGATTGCGTTTCCCTCCCGAAGTGGGCCGGGGTTGTAGCGGAAGCACAAGAGTTCGGGTATTCCCGCGGTCTTTTCCAGGAATTCTATGTACGAAATGTCGTCGAGGTTGATGACTGCGCCAAGCTTCCTTGCTTTCACGAACTCTTCGGCGGGAGTGTCGTTTGACGTGAACATGATTTCTTCGCCTGAAAGCCCGATGGCATCCGCAAGCACAAGCTCGGGAAGCGAGCTGCAGTCAGCCCCCATCCCCTCCTCCTTGAGTATCTGCATTATGTACGGATTGGGGAGCGCCTTCACCGCAAAGTAGTTCTTGAACCCCTTGCCGGCAACCCACGAGAATGCCTTGTTGAGCCGCCGTGCGGTAGCCCGGATGGCCTCCTCGTCGTAGACGTGGAACGGCGTGGGGTGCTTCTTCTCAAGCGCCTCGATTTGTGCTTTTGTGAAGGGGACGGCGTATTTTACGGTCTCGGTCATCTCAACAATCATCTTCGGGCAATGTTCGCCCATCTAAACTTTCAGGTTCTTCTTGACGCTCTCAACAGCTTCGGTGATGTCCAAGCGGTGTCCGAACGCGCTCACGCGCATGAACCCCTCGCCGTGCGGCCCGAACCCCGCCCCGGGAGTGGTGACCACGTGCGCCTGCGTGAGGAGAATGTCGAAGAATTCCCACGACTTTATTCCCTTCGGGGTCTTGACCCACAGGTATGGCGCGTTAATCCCGCCGTAGACTTTGAGCCCGATTGCAGTGAAACCCTCGCGGATTACCTTGGCGTTCTCCATGTAGTAGTCGATGGTCTCCTTGCACTCCTTCTGGCCCTGTTCGGAAAGCGCGGCAAGCCCGCCCTCCTGCACGATGTTGGACGCGCCGTTGAAGAAAGTGCACTGCCTCCTGTTCCACATCCCGTTCAGCTTTCCTGCTGGCGCGTTTTCGCATACGCAGGCCATCGGCACTATTGTCCATCCCAGGCGCACTCCGGTGAACCCGGCCGACTTTGAGAAGCTGTTGATTTCGATTGCGCACTCCTTTGCGCCCGGAACCTCGTAGATGCTCCGGGGAAGCTTGGGGTCGGAAATGTACTGCGAGTATGCCGCGTCGAATATGATGACTGCCTTGTTCTTCCTTGCATACTCGACGAACTTGGCAAGCTGCTCCTTGGTGGCGACCGCTCCCGTGGGGTTGTTTGGCGAGCAGATGTAAATCAAGTCGACCTTCTGTTTCGGCACTTCGGGGAAGAACCCGTTATCCTCGGTGCACGGCATATATACTAGCCTGTCGTAGCATCCCCCTGCGGCATCGAATTTTCCGCCTCTGCCCGCAATCACGTTAGTGTCCACGTAAACCGGGTATGCGGGGTCCTGCACCGCGACCACGCAGTCGGCTGAGAATATCGACTGGATGTTTCCCACGTCGGGCTTCGCGCCGTCGCTTACGAAGACCTCGTTGTCCGCAACGTCCGCCCCGAGTTTTGCGTATTGTGCCGCAATGGCCTTGCGCAGCCTCGCGTCGCCCTGCTCGTCGCCGTAGCCGGTATACGTCTCGGCTTTCGCAAGCTTGTCCGCGCCAAGCTTCAGCCCGGCGACAACCGTCGGCGCCAGGGGCTCGGTGGAATTGCCTATGCCGAGCTTGAGAAGCTTTGTGCCCGGGTTCTTCATGGAATATGCCTTGGCCCTCTTTGCAATCTCCGGGAAGAGGTAGCCTGCGGCGAGCTTGTCGTAATTGCCGTTGATGGTTGCCATAAGTTATCTAGCTATTATGGAGCAAAAGGCATAAATGCCCCTCGCTACGAAATTCGTAGGAATCTGGCGCATTTATATATTTTTGTGGCCATTTTCCTTAGATTTTCGTGGAAAGTCCTACGATAGGAATTTTAGCGTTCCGGCCGCTGCTGCTTACTTGCAAGAAGCGATAGTTTTCGGGCTTTCCATCTCCAGGGGGTCTTAGTATGAAGGGTTTATCCAGTTGCATGCCTGCGCTCGTCGTGCCGTTTTCGGCAGGCGAAGTCGACTACGAGTGCTACCGCGGCCTTTTGGAGTACCAGAAGTCGCAGGGGACCACGCACGCCATAGTCAACGGCACTACCGGCGAAAGCCCGACGCTAACGGACGCCGAGCAGGACAAGCTCGTCGCGATGGCGTCATCGCAGCTTTCGGTGATTGCGGGAACGGGAAGCAACAACACCGAGAAGACGTTGAAGAGGAGCGGCGAGGCCGTAGCGCTTGGCGCGTCGGCCCTGCTCCTTGTCGACCCGTACTACAACGGCCCCTCGTCGCTGGAGCTTCGCAACGAGTATTACTCGCCCGTTGCGGAAAAATACTCCTGCCCCGTGATACCCTACGTGATTCCGGGAAGGACCGGCTGCGAGCTTTCGGCGTACGACCTGGCGCTCCTTTCAAAGGAGCACGGCAACATCTACGCAGTCAAGGAGGCGACGGGCAACCTCGAGCGCATGAGGCTTACGCGCACGCTCTGCCCCGACATGCTGATATACTCCGGCGACGACGACCTTACTTTCCGGATGATTTCCGACCAGGCCATCCGCTCGTGCGGGGTGATTTCCGTTGCCGCGAACGTGTTCCCCGCAGCGGTGCGCAAGATGGTGGACCTGGCCATTGCGAAAAAGACCGAGGAGGCGTCCGCGCTCAACGCCGCGATGGCGCCGCTGTTTTCGGCAATCACCGTAAAGTCAACGGTGAAGTCGCCCTACGGTTATCCGGGCGAGGTCGTGCAGAAGTTCCGCAACCCGATTGCATACAAGGCGCTGATGGCGGGCCTTGGGATGATGGAGTTCGGCTGCCGCAGGCCGCTTGGGAAGATGGACAAGGCGGGGGTGGAGTTCGTGCGCGCGGCTGCAAGGCGCGTCTGGCAGGACAACCCGGAGATACTTTCGCCGCTTGAATCCGCGTTCGACGTCGACGTTTCGGCGCGCATCGAGGATGACGCAAACTGGGGAATGTACTATGGTTAGGGTTTGCATCCTGGGATACGGCAAGATGGGCTGCGCCATCCGCGAGGAAGTGGCGGCAGGCAAGGACGCCAAGGTCACGCTCATAGTTGACCGCTCCGAAAGCACGCCGGGCGTAGTCAAGCCGGAGGACTTGGCGTCGAGGCTTTCCGACTTCGACGTCATCATAGACTTCAGCTCCGCGGTTTCCAACCCGATTCTTGTCGAGTGCGCAAAGGCAGGCAAGAGGCTGGTGGTAGGCACGACCGCCCGGACAGCGCAGCAGGACGCCGAGCTCGCGGCAGCAGTCAGACAGGGAAAGTCGAGCGCGGTAATCGCGCCCAACTTCTCAATAGGGATGAACGCGCTCTTTGTGCTCCTGAGGCAGGCTGACAAGCTCCTTTCCGGTTACGACCGCGAGATAGTGGAGGAGCACCACAACCAGAAGAAGGACGCGCCCTCGGGGACTGCAAAGAAGCTCGCGGCAATAATCGGCCTCGACCCTTCGAAGGTGCACGCAATCCGCGCAGGCGAGATATTCGGCGAGCACGAGATAATCTTCGCCGCAAACGGCGAGGTCGTGCGGCTTTCGCACTCTGCCCTTTCGCGCAGGTGCTTCGCAAACGGCGCGGTGCGCTCAGCAATCTGGCTTGCCAGGAAGTCCGACGGCAAGGTACATTCTTTTTCGGAGGTCCTTGGCATTGAATAGGAAGACGACCGTAGTCTGCAAGTTCGGAGGAGGCACGCTGGCAAGACGCGAGGACTTCGCCCGCGCGTCGCGCATCATCAAGGCAAAGCCCGAGCGCGTCATAGCGGTGGTGTCGGCGGTGCAGGGAGTCACCGACAGGCTCGTGCGCGCACTTGAGGAAAGCCGCAAGAGCGAAGGCCACGCGAAGGTGTTTGCCGAGGAGTTCTGCGCCGTGCACAGGCAGGTTGCGGACATCCCCGAAATCGGAATGCTTTCGCAGAAGCTCGAGTCCGCGCTGTTCAACTCGTACGCAAGCCACAGCCCGAGGCTTACGGATTACGTGCTGTCCTTTGGCGAGCGCGCATCAGCCGCGCTCCTCGGTCATTTCCTCGGCAAGGACTGCGTCGTCCTCGACTCCGAGAGGGCGGGGATAGTCTCGAACGGGGTCTACGGCAACGCGTCCTGCGACGTGGAGAGGACGCGCGAGAACTTTTCAGCAGCGCTTGACGCGGCAAAGGCCGCAAAGAACCTGGTGGTCACCGGGTTTTACGGCATCGACCAGAACGGAAACGTGAACGTCTTCGGTCGAGGCGGCAGCGACTATTCCGCGGGCGTGGTGACCGCGGTTTCCGGAGCGTCGCGGCTTGAGCTTTACAAGGACGTGGAAGGGTTCCTTGCAGCTGACCCGAAGATGGTCAAGAGCCCGCAGCTTCTCGGGGAGCTTTCCTTTGACGAGGCTTCCGAGCTCGGCTATTTCGGCGCCAAGATAATCCACCCGCGCACGTTCGACCCGATAAGCGGCGCGGATGTGTGCGTGCAAATCCGGCCCGTCTCGAAGCCGGAGAAGGTCGGCACGGTAATCTGCGAGCACGGCCAGCAGATGCACGTTGCGGCGATAGCGTCGCGAAAGGGCGTCTCGCTCGTGGAGATTTACGGCGGCGGGATGGTGAACTCCTTCGGCGTCGCGGCCGAGGTGTTCACGCGCATGGCAAGGAACCACATCAGCGTGGACGCGATAGCCACGTCGCAGACCAACATATCGTTCACGATAGACCAGGCGTCGAGCCTGCGGGCATCGCAGGCCCTGGAGGCGCTCTCGCTGGAACGCCCGGATGTGGTGTGGGTGTTCAAGGTCTCCGACCACCAGGCCATGGTGTCCGTGGTAGGCGGCGCACTCACGGCAGAGGCGATTTCGCGCGCCATGCTCTGCCTTTACCGCGGAAAAATCGGAATAAAGATGACCTCGTACGGCGCGTCCAAGATAAGCTTCTCGGCTGTAATCGACGTAAAAGACGAGCAGAAGGCTGTTGCCGAGCTGTACTCGGAATTTTTTGAAAACGGCAAGGCCGCGAAAAAGGCGGCTGTGGCAACGGCAAAAATCGTCCCGAAAGCAGGGGCGAGAAAATCCAAGTAATGCTTTTCCAACAGGTGATTTTGTTTAATGGACAAGTTGAACGCAGCAATAGTCGGCGCTACGGGCATTGCAGGCCAGCAGTACGTGGCCGCGCTTGCAAACCACCCCTGGTTCGAAGTCACCGCGCTCGCCGGCTCGGAGCGCTCAGCTGGAAAGACCTACGTTGACGCGCTCTCCAAGGGAAGCTCGCTGCAGTGGTTTGCCGACGGCCCGGTGCCGGAGCAGGTGCGCAAGATGGTGGTCGCCGACTCGTCCAAGCTCGACGCTTCCAAGTTCGACGTAATCTTCACCGCAGTGGAGTCCGAAGTGGCGAAAAGAATCGAGCCGCTCTACGCAAAGACAACTCCCGTGTTC
>JBAYMJ010000036.1:0-8879 GCA_041663565.1 Candidatus Micrarchaeia archaeon
ATGCTCCAAACGGGATTTGAACCCGTGTTAGCGGATTGAGAATCCGCTGTCCTTGACCGAGCTAGACTATTGGAGCAAAATTAGGAATACAATCTAGGCTTGAAAGGAATAAAATACTGCCCTTGCAACTCAGAATACTCGAGCGACAGTTCAGGCTTTCTTCAGCACTACGGTCCTGACGGAGCCTTGAAGCGGATACTCGTCATAAAGCGTCTTCCATCCCTCAAGCTGGCCTGGTTTGACTTGCAGCCTCGGGTTGCGAAGGACATTGTGCATGACCAGTATGCCTCCCTTTTTGAGAACGCGCCTGGCCTCATCGGCTACTTTTCGCTCAATTCCCGGGATGTAGCCTGATAAGAGAAAGTGGTCGGATACCACTGCGTCAACAGAGGAGTCCTTCAGCGGGATTAACGTTGCGTCGGCCATCAGCCCGTCGACCAGGCCGACATGTTTACGCCCATGACGGATATTTTCTTTTGACGCGTCAAGCATCACAGGTTCCATGCCTTCCCTTTTTAGTAGCTCTTCAAGCTGGCCGAAGCCGCCCGCAAGCTGGAGAACCTTGAGTTTCTGCAACGGTTTGACAAGGGAGGAAAGACGCGATGGTTGAGGGTACCTGGTCCGGAGTGCGGCTAAAATAGGGTGGAATGATTTTGCAGTCCGGGGGTCATAGAAGTCAACCCCCGGCAGTTCACGGTCCGGAACGCTGATTTCGGGCGGCGTTTTTATTTTGGGGTATTTTTCCCGATAATGTTGGACGTTGCGCTCCATTTTCGCCCAGAATGCACCCCGGTCGAGCGATTCCTTTAATTTTAAAAGTCCGGCCAGGGGCAAGTTCATCACAGTAGTAGCAGTTACAGGGAATTATAAAAATTCATTTCCGGGGGTTTGACAGCACTTGTCAGGAAATCATTGCTTTTGCAGGACAACCATCCAGTCCGACTTTCCGGCGGGCTTGCCTTCATATATCTTCTTCCAACCTTCAACGTCCAAATAATCCGATATCGAAGAATGGTCTATTCTGTGAAGGACCAATATCCCGCCTTCGAAAAGCACGCGCTTTGCCTCGTTCATTATAGCCGCTTCGCGCCTTCTTGACAAGCATTTCGTCCATACAAAACCGTCGGACACAACAGTATGAACCGAGGAATCCTTTGCAGGAAGTTTCCAGGATGACAGGGGAATTTCACCATTCTTGGCCTGGTTGGGGCCGAAAAACAGGTTGGCCGGTTCTCCGGGGGTTATGATTGGCTCTGCCCCCTCAAGCTTGAGGAGTTTCTCAAGATGGCAGGATTCGTCCGCAATCTGGAGGACCTTTATTTTTTCAGGGTTGTGGGGGGTATTTGTGGTACCGAGCCCATTCGGAAATTGTGTTTTGATTGCAGCCAATATTGAGTGGGCATTGTGTCCGGTTGAACGGCCTTCTCCTGCAAGGGCGTATTTGGCCGAGTAGTACTTGATGTTGCTCTCCAAATCATGGCGCTTGAAGTCCGTCTCGTCCGCGATTTTCTGCATCACATGGAAGTAATTTCCTACAACGTCCGGTTCCGAAGTATAGACCAGTTTCCAGCACTTTCCAAGAGGCGACCTAGTATATGCATCCTTCCAAGTCATGTACGGAACCTTATCCGCGCCATCTACGATGACGATGCCGCCTTTCTTTAGTATTCGAGATGCCTCGGGAAGGACACGGCGGTTCAGACCATGGATCCCGGGAAAATCCGAATTCAGGAAGTCCTTGGACACGATTGCGTGTACTGACCCGTCCTTGAGCGGCACGGTAGTTGCATCGGCAACCATCCCGCCGCGGATGCCACGCTCCTTTCCATAGTTTATGCTTTTGGCGTTCCTGTCAAAGAAGGCAACGGAATAGCCTTGGTTCTCAAGAGCCTCACCTATCTGCCCAGTGCCGGTTGCGAACTCCGCTACGTGGATTGTCTCATTGTCTTTTTTCGGAAATGCAGTTTTGAGCGCAGCAATGATGCGCATAGGAGTATCAAGAGGGGACTGCGTGGCGAATGGAAAATGGGTCAAAACCCCTTTTTCCCTTTCATATAGGTAGCCACCGATGTCCAGTTTGAATTGCGTCACTTTCGGCGGCTTCTTTTCCAGGTCTTTGTAATGACGTTCAAAGTCCGTCTTGAATGATTCGGGTTCAAGTTCCTTAAAGTCAGTAGCCAATTTCCGAACCATACGCAAAGGAATAACGGTTGCAGGCATTTATAAAAATTCGTTGCCATAATTATTGGCCGCAAACCAGCCGAAAGGGGCGATGGGACGCGGGACAATCGCATTTCTAGAGGTGTCATTTCAAATGGTAGACAGAATGTTCTCAACAATGGGCGACATGCGCGTCGGCAGGTACATCATAGCCGAGGAGCACCCCTGCAAGATTCTCAGCATGTCCAAGAGCAAGACCGGAAAGCACGGCGCGGGCAAGATCAACATGGAGGCAGTATCCATATTCGACGGCAGCAAGCACATGCTTATGAAGCCCTCGGACGCGGACGTGGAAGTCCCCGTAATCGACCGCAAGAAGGCGCAGGTCGTGTCGATGAGCGGAAACACCGCGCAGCTCATGGACCTGGTGTCGTTCGAGACTTTCGAGGTCACAATCCCGGAAGAGATGTCAGCAGGAATCGAGGTCGGCAAGGAAATCCAGTACATGGAAGTCATGGGCCGCAAGCTGCTTCTCAGGCTCGAAGGCGGGAACTGAACGGTTTCCCTTTTTCCTATTTTTCAATTTTGCCTGCCTTCCGGTGGGCGTTTTGTTTTTAACCTTCCCTAGCCGGAGGATTCCTTTGCGCCCGCTTTTACCAGTGGCGCACGCAGACTGCCTTCACGCAGGGCATGATTTCCCTGTCCGCTGATGCTATCTGCGTGTTGCCTACCTGGCGGTGGACGCTGTCGGGCAGTTTAGAGAGGTGCTGGGGGATGGCGGAATATTTTTTCGCCCTGAACGCATCCAATGCGGCGGATACGAGGGTCGCGTGCGCCTTGTCGCCGGCAGTCATGCCGGCATACACGCCCAAAAGAAGTCCGGTATCCCTAATCTGCGCTTCAGTAACCACCATAATCAACTCCGTAGGATAAGATGACAATAAATCGTCTGGTTTATAACGCTTTTATAGGAACTGCGCCTCAGAAACCATTTTTATTGTCCGTGGCAACGATTATTACTCCCGATAGGCACAGCATCAACGCTAACCGCCTTTCCGGGGTTTTGGGGTTCCAGCTAAGGGGTTCATGGTGGCTACAGTCCAACAGTCCGCACTACCCATAGAGGAGGGCGCAGCCACGCGGCTGTTCGGCGAGTTCTTCAACGAGTACTGCAACCAGCAGGTGATGGACCTCGCCCAGTCGTACCCGGACAAGCGCAGCCTCAACATAGACTTCTCGCTCCTTTCCAAGTTCAACTCCGAGCTTGCGGACGCGCTCATAGACCGGCCGGACACCTACCTGAAGGCAGCCGAGGCGGCTGCGAGACAGCTCGACGTCGTGACTGCAGGCGAGCGCGAGTTCAACCCGCACGTGCGCATAGTCGGCGTGCCCGAGGTAATCTCGATTACCGTCCAGAACCTTGGCGCGGAACACCTGAACAAGGTCGTGCGTGTTGACGGCATAGTCACGCTGATTACCCAAATCATGCCCAAGCTCCAGATGGCGCGCTGGGTATGCATCCACTGCACGCGCTCGATAGACACGCCGGTTGGAAAAACCGGGGTCGAGAAGCCGTCGGTGTGCCCGGGCTGCGGCAGGGGCGACGGGCTTTACCTTTCCGAGCAGGCCAGCGGCTTTGTGAACATGCAGCGCTCGCAAATCCAGGACCCCGTTGAGAAAATCAAGGGCAACATCCCGGCCCCGCAGGTGGACCTGTGGCTTGAGGACGACTTCGTAAACATGCTCTCTCCGGGAGACAACGTCATAATCACGGGGATACTGCGCCTGCGGCAGAACCAGCAGTCAAGGGGCGGCAAGGCCACCCCGGTCTATTCGAAGTTCTTCGACGTGGTCGGAGTCGAGAAGATGCAGAAGGAGTTCGAGGAGCTTTCGGTCACCAAGGAAGAGGAGGACCAGATACTTGAGATTTCCCGCGACCCGCACCTCATCGACAAGGTCATCATGAGCATCGCGCCCAGCATCTACGGCTATTCGGAGATGAAGGAGGCCATCGCAGTCCAGCTTTTCGGGGGAACGCAGAACAAGGTCCTCCCGGACGGCAAGAAAATCAGGGGCGACATACACGTTTTGTTGGTGGGAGACCCTGGGACGGCAAAATCCACAATCCTCCAGTACGTCAAGGACCTCGCGCCCAAGGGAATCTACGTCTCGGGCAGGGGCGCAAGCGGGGTCGGCCTCACTGCCTCTGCAGAGAAGGACGAGATTGCGGATGGAGGCTGGGTGCTCAAGGCAGGGGCGCTCGTGCTCGCATCCGGCGGAGTCGTGATGGTGGACGAGTTCGACAAGATGGAGCCCAACGACCGCGCGAGCATGCACGAGGCAATGGAACAGCAATCATACCATTCAAAGACGAGGGTTTTGCTTTCGGACGGGAGCGAAAAGGAAATCGGCCCCCTTGTCGACGGGTTGATGGGCGGCCGCAAGGAGCAGGTGATTGCGGGAAAGGATTGCGAAATCCTCCCGTTGAACCCGGGTGAACTCGAACTGTTCACCTCGGACTTCTGCGACGTGTTCAAGACGAGCGTTGATCGCATAAGCAGGCACAAAGCACCAAAAAGTTTCGTTAAAATCACCCTGCAGAACGGCAGGAGCGTTTGCGTGACTCCGGAACACCCGTGCTGGGTTATAGAGGACGGCAAGGTCACGACAAAGCCGGCTGAAAGCGTCTCGGACGAAGACTTCCTTCCCATACCAACCACGATTCCCGTAGCCGGGAAGCCGCAAGCCATCGAGAGGGAAACGCGGCCCATCGAACTGAAAGTGCGGGATAGGCGGGAAAATATGGCCGTGCAGGCCGACTGTTTCCCAAGCCACAATGACGCGGGCTTCTGCAAGCTGATAGGCTACCTGATTACCGACGGCGGGTATGAGATGAACCGCGGCAGGAAGGTCGGCGTGAACTTCACAAACAAGGACGGGGCGCTGATTGACGATTTTTGCAACCTTGCACAGAAATATTTCAGAATCCGCCCGTACGTGCGCACGCGCAAGGACGGGGTTATGATGGCGCGGATAGCAAACAAGGCCCTCTTGAGTCACCTTTGCGGGCTTGACGCGTGCTTTGCGGAAAAAAGCGACCACAAGCGCATCCCCCCATTCCTAATGAAGTCCGCAACAGCCGACCTGCGGCCGATGCTTTCCGCGATGTTCGAGTGCGACGGCTGGGCCACCGAGAACCGGATGGGTTTCATCTCGCCAAACAAGGAAGGGTGCGAACAAGTCCAGACTTTGCTCCTGCGTTTCGGCATACCCTCAAGCCTGCTTGAACAGAAGACCGGGAGCGGAAAGAAAATTTGGCGTGTCGTAATTACCGGCGCGGACAACCTCCGCCGTTTCCACGAACGCGTGTCGTTCCTTTCGGAAAGGAAAAACAACCGGCTCGCAGCACAGCTGGACCCCGAAAGCTACCGGACGGTAAAGGACGTTGTTCCGAACGTGGGGGCGTCCGTTGCAAGGCTCTCGCACGTCCTGAAAGTCGACGAGTCGGAGACCCTTGGCTATTCCATAATGCCGTTCAAGGCAGGCAGGCAGAACTTCTCAAGACGGGGCCTGAAGAGGTTCGCAACGGCGCTTGAACAGAAATTGGGCGCCTTTGAAAAAGCGAGCAAGGAACTGCCGGTGCTGACGTCCGCACAGGAACTCAAGAGCGTCCGCACGGGCCTGAACGTCTCGCTTGCAAACCTTGAGCAATGCGCAGGAGTAAGCCACCAGACGCTTTCGTCAATAGAACGGGGCAATAAAAACCCTGAGCAACTCCGGGATGCGCTTGAAAAATATTGCACGGATGCCCAACGCGCCTCAGGCGAAGTGACCTTCCTCAAACGCCTCGCTTTCGGACAGGTCGCCTGGAGCAAAGTAAAAAAAGTCGAATCCGTGCCCAACGAGACCGAAGGATGGGTTTATGACGTCACGGTAGAACCGACCCGGAGCTTCATCTCCGAATGCATGCTTTTGCACAACACCATTAGCGTTGCCAAGGCGGGAATCGTCACCACTTTCAAGGCAAAGACCTCGATACTCGCAGCCGCAAACCCCAAGCTTGGACGCTTCGACCCCAACACCCCTCCGGCACAGCAGTTCGACATCCCGCCAACTTTGATGAGCAGGTTCGACCTGATTTTCGCAATCAAGGACGTGCTCGACGAGGCCAAGGACCGCAAGCTGGTCGACCACGTGCTCACCGGCCACATGTTCGCAGCAAAGAAGCAGAAGCTCTCCGACCTAAAGGACTCGCCAATCGTGCCGCCAATCATGCCGGAGCTTTTGCGCAAGTACATATCCTATGCGCGAAAGAACATCCACCCGGTGCTTTCCGAGGAGGCTGCAAACCGCATCAAGGAATACTACCTTTCCCTGCGCAGGATGGGAGCGCAGCAGAACACCTTCCCGGTCACCGCGCGAGAGATAGAGGGCCTCATCCGCATGAGCGAGGCAAGCGCCAAGATGCGCCTGTCGAACTCGGTTGAGCTGCGCGATTCCGAGCGGGCGATTTCTCTCGTGCACTTCGTGCTGTCCGACATATTCATGGACAAGGAGACCGGAAAGATAGACTCGGACATCATCAGCACCGGCCAGCCCAAGAGCAAGGTGGACAAGATGCGCTCGGTGCTCGGCATCATCAACGCGCTCGAGCAGAAGCTCGACATGGTCGACATCGACGACATAGTCGAGCAGGCGCAGACCATAGGCATGGACGAGAACTCCGCGCGCAGGCTCATCGACGAGCTCAAGCGCAACGGCGACCTGTACGAGCCCAAGGTGGGCTTCGTGAAGAGCTCGCGCGGAAGGTAAGGAAGGGTAATCGCACTTGAAGAAAAGCACGAAAAACGCAACCGGAAATGAGCGCATCGCCGCATTCAGCCGCAAGATAAACCTCTTTTTGATGCTTGCGGCATTCGCAAACACCCTGCTCATCTCCCTTTTCATCGGCGCGGGCTTCATCACACAGCAGCTCACCGTAGTCGACAACCCGGCGGATGTCGCAAACTCGTTCGGACTAATCGGCTACATGATTTTTGCAGCAGCATTAATGCTTCTCATACTCAGGTTCTACAAAGGAAAGCTCCTCTTCCAGCTTTTGGAATACGGCCTCATAGCGACAAGCGCCGAAGTGTTCGGTGCGGTTTTCCTTCCAGGATATGACTTGTACATCGTGATTGCGGCAGTAGCCGCGAGGCTCCTGCTCCCCCGGCTCCAGACCGTGCTCCTGCTCTTTTCAAGCATAGTAGTTGGCGCGATACTCGGCGCCTCGCTTGACTTCATTCCCGTTGCGGTGTTTGCGACGCTCCTTGCCGCGTACGACTACATCGCGGTATTCCGCACAAAGCACATGGTCGAGCTTGCGAAGGGCCTGTCCGAGCGCGAGGCCGCGTTCAGCATAAAAATCGGCGTTTCGCTCCCTGCAGGGAAAGGAAAGGACGAGACTGCAAAGCCCAAAACTACCGACGTTGCCGCAAAGGCGGGCCTGGCGGAAGAAACCAGGGCCGCAGCCCCCGGCAAAGCCCCTGCAGTGCGCAACGGTATCGAACTCGGGCTTGGAGACTTCCTAATCGGGGTCATGCTTTCCGTTGCCGCGCTCAAGATTGGCACGTTCCCCTCGTTCGGCTACGGCCTTGCATCGGTCATCGGCGCAAGCGCGGGGCTTACTTTGATGTTCATCTACCTTGAAAGGAAGGGAGGCTACTTCCCGGCAGTGCCGCCGATTGCGGCCGGCTCGCTCCTGTGCATCTCCCTGTACTGGTGCGCGCTTTCGCTGTTCGGAATCGCATAAGCAGCAGGCGGGAAACCAACAGGGGGTTGCAAAGGTTATTTTAATCGCCAAAGGCATAATGCTATTTCAAGTCAAGACGTTTTCTGACGTTTCAAAAAGGTTAGGCTATAATGGATTATGACAAGCTCCTGGACCGCGCACGCGCAAACATACCCGACAAGGAAAAGCTCACCTCCGGCGAGAGGTTCGAGACGCCCAGGGCTGCGCTTTTGATACAGGGCAACAAGACAATCATCACGAACTACGGCGACATCTGCTCGCGCATCCGGCGCACCGACGCCGAGTTCTCGAAATACCTATTCAAGGAGCTTGCGGTGCCCGGGGAAATCCAGGCAGGACGGCTCATACTTGCGGGAAAGTTCTCCGACCGCGTTGTCAACGACCGCATACAGAACTACGTGACAACCGCGGTAATCTGCAAGGAGTGCGGGAAGCCCGACACGCACCTTGAAAGCATCGACAGGCACTTGAAGATGCTGATTTGCGAGGCGTGCGGCGCGAAGGCGCCCGTGAGGATTTAGTCCGCAACACGATTATGTTAGAAGGTGAAAATTGATTTTGGCAAACTTCCATCCAAGACCGCATTACCAGCAGAGGAGGCCCGGCGTCCGCAAGCCGATGGCGCCAGGGATGGGCCCGGACGGCCTGCCGCTCCGGGTTCGCACCCCGCACCAGGGAGAGATCCTCGGCAAGGTCACCGAACTGTTCGGCGGCTCGCGGATGAACGTGCAGTGCCAGGACAACTTCGTGCGCATGTGCCGCATTCCCGGAAAAATCCGCAGGAAGCTTTTGATTAATCCCGGTGACATCGTCGCAATCACCCCCTGGACTGTCGAGTCCAACGAGAAGGGCGACATCGCCTACCGCTACACGCGCGTGCAGGCCGAGCAGCTCCGCCAGAAGGGAATGCTGCAGGGACTCTGAACAA
>JBAYMJ010000037.1:0-8835 GCA_041663565.1 Candidatus Micrarchaeia archaeon
GGCGCTGTTGGGGTACTGGCTTGAGTTGATTTCCATGCAGCCCGTTGCATTGACCACTATGACGTCCTTTCCAAGGGCGTCCAATACGGTAAGGAGCGTGAGGCTGGGCGCGCATCCCGGGCAGCCCGAGTGCCCGGGCGCGTACAAGTGCATCTCTGATTGCGTGCTCATATAATCACAATTTTCATTTTCTTCGCGCGTCCAGCCTTTGCGTAATCATACCAAAATCACAGCTTCTTTTCCTTGGAGCAGAGCCACGCTTTGACCTTGCCCTGCTTCATCCTCTCAAAAAGCGCCTCGAACGCCTGGCGCTTTGCCTCGCGTCCGCCGAGCAGGCCTGCGGCAACCGAGACGGTTGAGCCGGTCCCGCCGAGGGCTTCGGATACTTCCGCGTAAACTGGAGGAACGGCACCCGGCGAGACGTCGCGTTCCACTACGAGCACGTGCTTTCCGCCAAGGTTTGCACGAAGGTCGGAAGCGGGAAACGGCCTGAATGAACGTAAGTGCGCAACACCTACCTTCTCGCCCTTTGCCCTGAGCGCATCGGCGACCATCTCGATGGTGTTGTAAACCGAGCCAAGCGTGATGATGACGCGGTCCGCGTCCTTGCAGTTGTGGTATTCAACAAGCCCGTACTCGCGGCCGAAAACTTTTCCGAACTCCTTTCCGACTTCCTCTATTGTCTTTGCGGAGCTCTCCAAGTCCGCGCAGAGGTCCTCGCGGAAGTCCTGGTAGTCTGCCGGGACGGCGTAAGCTCCCACGGTTAGCGGGTTCTGCGGGTCGAGCACGAAGGGATTCTTGTATGGCGGAAGGAACGCCGCGACTTTGTCCTTGTCCGGGAGGTCAATCTGGCCAACTGAGTGGGTCAGGTAGAAGCCGTCCAGGCAGACCATCGCGGGAATCATCATCTTTTCGGCAATCTTGAAGGCCTGGATTGTGGTGTCAACTGCTTCCTGGCCGTTCTTGCAGTAAAGCTGTATCCAGCCGGAGTCGCGCTGGCACATCGCATCCTGCTCGTCGGCCCAGATGTTGAGCGGCGAGCTGATTGCGCGGTTTGCAACAGCCATCACAACCGGAAGCCTCATTCCGGAAGTGGAAAAGAGCGCCTCGTGCATGAGCATGAGGCCCTGGCCGCAGGTTGCGGAGAAAGTGCGTGCGCCGGCGGCGCTTGCGCCTAGAAGTGAGGAGATTGCAGAGAACTCGGCCTCGACGGTGATGAACTTGGGAAAGCCGCCGTTCACGTAAAGCTTGTTCAGCTCGTGGGTGATTGGCGTGCTGGGAGTAATCGGGTAGGATGCGACCACGTCGACTTTGCAGTAGGATGCGACTTCCGCAATCGCGGCAGAATAATTCATCGTCCTTATTGCCATTTGGTCCACGTTCAATCTTCAAAACTGCTTTGTGCTCTTTTCGTCTGCTTTTTCATTACGCTTTCTTCTTTCCTACCAGCTTTATTTCCTGCTCCATCCTGATGCATTTCACCGGGCACTCCTGTGCGCACAAGCCGCAGCCCTTGCAGTAATCGAAATCGATGTCGGGCGCCTGGCCAGGAGTTCCCATGCAGCCTTCGGGGCAGTAGTTCTGGCAAGTCGCGCACTTTATGCACTTTGCCAAGTCAACTGCCGGCTTCTGCGACCTCCACTCGCCGGTCTTGATTGCGACCGTTGTTCCGGGCTTGGATACTGCGAATTTCATTTTTTTATCATCGTGAACATTTTGTTTCCAGAAGATGCCTCATTTTCCTATTCTTTTTTAGTAAGCTCGTAGCAGGCGCGGATTACCTCGACGTTCTTGTCCGCAATCGCCTTGTCCTTCTCGCCGAACTCCTCGTGGATGGCCTTCTCCATTGAATCCATCCTGACCATCCCGGTGACCTTGATGAACGCACCGAGCATCACGGTGTTGAATATCGGCCTCTTGAGGTGCTCAAGCGCTATCTTTGTGCCGTCAACGGTATATACTTTTGCGTCGCAGATTCCAAGGTCGCAGGCGTTGCAGCTGCAGTTTGCTATGAGTATGCCGCCCTTCTTGAGCCCGGCTGCGACGTTTACGCTTGAAAGCACGCTGGGGTCCGCAACGACAACGACGTCGGGCTCGGAAATCTGGTCGTAAATCTTGATGGGCGAGTCGGAGATGCGGCAAAAGCTCATCACCGGCGGGCCGCGCTTTTCGGAGCCGAACACGGGGAACGCCTGCGAGTACTTGCCTTCGGCTCCGGCAGCTGTTGCCAGAAGCTCGGCAGCGGTGACCATGCCTTGGCCTGCGCGGCCGTGGAACCTTATTTCGACGAGCATATGCAATTACTCCGGTATTCTGAAACGCTCTGAAAAGCGGGTTGTCTTAGTAACTGCAAGGCGGTTAAAATAAGTTTAGCCGAACGGCAATGAACGTAATCACCGCCGGTTAATATTCCAGAGGAGGCATAACCTATATTGCAAGTGATTTCGTATGGCAACCCCCGTGCACGACCGGAAGAAACCGGCAGTAAAGGAATACGCGACCAAGGACACGAAGATAGGCGAGCTGGCCTCCAAGTACCCGATTGCAATCGGCATCCTCTTTGCAAAAGGCATGCACTGCGTGGGCTGCCACGCCTCGGCGTTCGAGACCGTAAGGCAGGGCGCCGAAGCCCACGGGATGAAGCCTTCGGAGATTGACGCGCTCGTCGATGAAATCAACCAGGCGATTGCAAAGGACGAATCGGAGATGCAGGAAAACTGCCCGGACTCGCCGGTGAAAATCACCGAGGCCGCAGGCCTGCAGTTTGCAAAGATACTCGAAGCCGAGGAAAAGACCGGCTTCGGGCTGCGCATACTCAAGCCCGAAGGCGGGCCTGCTGGGCGCTTCGAGATGGACTTCGAGCAGTCCGCGGGAAAGGACGACTTGGAGTTTGGCTGCCGCGGGATACGCGTGATAGTCTCGAAGAAGCTTGAGCCGGAAGTGCGCGGCGCGGTCATAGATTTCCGCGAGACCGTGCAGGGAGCCGGGTTCACCATTCGGAACCCGAACGCGAAGTAGATTTTGCGATGACTGAACTTTCAAGGAAACCGCGCATCACGCCGGAAGTGTTCCACCGGCTTACCGAGCAGGAAAAACTCGCGTTGGTGTACAACGCGCTGTCGGGGCTTGTGAATGCGGAGAAGGAGGCCGACTACATATTCGTGCCCGTTGACAAGGAAAACAACGAGAAGCTGGCCGCGCTCGCAAAGGCCCACGGCGTCTCCTCGCCGTACGAGGCGATAGAGCGGCAGGTCACGGAATACATAACCGGAAAGAACCGCAACCTCGTGGGCATCACCATCGGGCCGCGGGGGTTCCGCGTCAGCCCGATGAAGAAATAGGAAATCCGCAAAGTGATAATCATGGCAATGGCACGGAAACCCATCCTGAAACCAAGTGCGTTCTTAGGACTGGAACGGCAGGACCAGTTGAGAGAAATTCACACGGCACTTTCTGAAACGCCTTCCGGAAAGATCAACGCCAAAATCATCGAAAAGGAAGGCCACGTCTTCGTTCCCGCTGGCGAACAGAACAGAAAAAGCCTCAAAAGCGCGATTGGCTATCACGGCGCGGACAGTCACGAACAGGCCATTGGACGCGCGGTTTCCGACTACATCACCGGAAAAATGAACGGCGACTTGGTGCAAGTCACTTCCCACGTGCACAACGGGGTGCAGGGGTTCAAGGTCATTGCCAAAAAGACTAACGGCTTATTGCGGAAATGACGCGGGCGGAGTACGTCTTCATCGCCGACTCCTCTTTTCTTGAGATTTCCTTCACCGCAACCCCCCAGTGGCACGCGACACGCCCCGCACCGTCTTCAACTAGGGGGATTTTTCCGACCTTGAATGGGAGCCTTTCGATTTTTTCCGTTCCAAGCACGAATTTTCCGGACGAATAGACGACGGGCTGCCGCTTGACGGAAATTTTTTCCTTGCCCAAATCCAAGTCCGCTACTTTCGCCCAGCTTGGCCTGCACAGGTCCTTGTTTTTCGCGCTCTTCTGCGCCTTCCGCGATACGAAGCCCGCGACGTAGGGGTGGAAGGTGTGCTGGAGGGGCGGGATTTTTTTGGGAAGGTTGGAGATTATTTCGTCAGCCCTTTCTTTGGATACAAATTTTCTTCCAACCCACTTCTTTGCGAACATCCCGACGACATCGTCGCGTGAAATGCGGTCAAGCAGTTTGTTCCCAATCCAGAAGGCTTCAGCCACATCGTAGTCGTAGACGTCGTCGATGCCATTGGCTTGCGCTATTGTTTCCAAATACGCTTTTTGGGTGCCGAACTTGGAAAGCTCCCTTCTTAGCCGCGCCGAATTTTCTTTCGACGGGTTTTCCAAATATTTCGAGAACGGGCTTTGGAACTTCGGGTCGCCGCAGTAGCCGCGCAGGTTTGGTGCGAGGCCGAATCTTGCACAGAGCTCGACTCCGGCCATCCGGCCTATTGCTTCCATCTTGCAACTGCCTTGGAAGGCGACAGGACGAGGCGAAGCGCCTTTGGCGCGTACTCAACAGCTGCCGCAAGCACTTCGGAGTAGCCGGCAATCAAAAGCGCGCCCGCGCAAAGCAGGACAAACCCGAACGCGGTGTTGAGAGACACCGCCGAGCCTGCGAACGCTGCTCCAAGGAGGGTGGTGATTGGGCCTGCAAGCGCAAGGATTGCGGTTGCCTTTGTGACTGAAATCCTTGAGAGCGCGGAATACCACGCACTCAGGTAGAGGAACAGGAGGGTGCCGACTGCCGCGCCCCAAAGCAGGGTGGAAGGCGCAAAGGACAACAGGGCTGAAACCGAATCCGCCTTTCCAATAGCAAACAATATCACCACCATCGCAATTGAACCCGCAAGCATCCTGCTTGTGGCGATTACCCTGCCGGGAATCTCTGCGATGAATTTCTTCGTAAGCGTCCACTCCACCGCCCAGAGCACTGTTGCCCCAAGCACGAGCGCCTCGCCCAAGCCAAGCGAGAGCTTGCCGGAGCCAAGCAGGATGAAGTTGCCGAGTATTGCAAGCCCGGCTCCTGCCGCAAACTTGTAGTCAATCCTTTCCTTCAGCGCGACGCCTGCAAAGATTGCGGCAAAGACAAAGAGGAAGCGGTAGAGAAACGAGCCTGCGGGACCTCCGAGGATTGAAAGCCCGTAGAAGAACATAAGGAAGGGCACGCTGCCGCCCACTATCGTGATGAGCGAGAGCTTTGCCAGTTGCTTTCTTGAAAGCGCAAGCACGTCCTTGTAGTTTCCAAGAACAAGCAGCGCAGCCGCAAACAGCACGCCTGCAAAGGCGTTCTTGAGTATTGTGTAAGCGAACGGGTCCTGACCGGACACTCCGACGGAATTTACAAAGACCGAGACGCCGCTGACCAGCGCCGCAGCGAGCGCGAGCGCGATGCCTTTTTTTTCCGAGATTTCGATTGCCATCAAGAACCAGTCCCCCTTGGAACGATGAATAAACCCTTGGCTTCCATAAACCCTGATTGACTTTTTACGGCCAGCTATAAAAATCGCACACTGCATGGAAAGGCCCATGGGTCGGGTGCGTGCAAAAGCCGCGTCCGGGCTCCTTGAAATGACCGGAAACGTGGCCTGGCTCGGGATAAAAAAACCAAGCGGCATGCTATTTCCCTTGCTGCGGAAAGCCGCCGGGAAAACAATAATATAACTTTGTGCACAATGTTATACAGTGATGTTTCATGTCGGATTACGTGTCATTTCGGACGCAGAAAGGCCTGCTTGAAGACGCCTTGCGGCTGGCCAAGTCCGAGGGCCGCAACCGCTCGGATGCCTTCCGTGACATATTCAAGGTCGGCCTTTCGCAGAAGCGGCAAAAGCTCGCGCTTGAAAAATACGGCCGGGGGGAAGTTTCGGTCGGCAAGGCAGCTGAGATGGCGGGAACCTCGCTTTGGGAATTCATCGAGCTTCTTTCGGAAAAGAAAGTGGAGCTCACCCTCACGGCAAGCGACGTCCTCGATGCCGCCGAACACGCCTGAGGCGAGAAGGCCATGCGCGCGGTAATGGACTCGTCCTCACTCATTTTTTCCTTTCGCGTGCCTAAGCTGCAGGCCATCCTCTTTTCGAGGTACGGAAAACTGCTGGTCCCGCAGGCGGTCTTTGACGAGACGGTCGTTGCCGGAAAACTGCTTGGAAAGCCGGAAGTGCAAAGCATAGAAGCGGAAATAAGGAAGGGAAGGATAATCCTGCAACAGGCAAAGCCGCTGGCGACGGACTGCCTCGGCTTGGGTGAACGCGAAGCCATAAGCCTTGCGGCCGCAAGCAAGGCCCCGCTTTTCTGCGACGACCACAAAGCGCGAGTCATCGCATCCAGCCTCGGGGTGCGGGCGATACCGCTGTCCGCGTTCCTGCTCTGGGCCTTCCGCAACAAGAAAGCCGGCAGGCAGGAATCCCTGGCCATGCTCGACTCGCTGGTCGCCGAAGGCTACCGCCTCAAGCTGGACGTCTACCTTGCGCTCAGGAAAGAAATCGAGTCCGCCTGAATCGGCTTGAAAGGGTGGCGGATGCCCCGGCGGCCTAAGGGCGTTACCTGTACGCTTCCGCAGCCGGGTGGTCCGCGCATACAAGTTCCTTGAGCATCTCATTGTCTTCCTTCAGCACGTTCACCTGCGACTTGAGGTCCTCAATCTGCGACTGCTGCACCGCACCGGTAAGCACCGTCGCCCTTTCCGCAGGAGGCTGCTTTGAGCCGGACATTATCCGATACTGATGCCTTGCCGATATCGACTATATCGGATAGGTTTAAATATCGGTATCGGGCGATTAATCTATGATTCCTGACGCGCTTTCGCGACGGATAACCGAAAAACGGGAAAGGCTCGACAGCCTTCGCCCCATTCCCGAGGGTTCCCTTAGCAAGCTTCGGGAGCGTTTCGAGCTTGAATGGACCTACAACTCCAACGCAATCGAGGGGAACACGCTGACGATGCGCGAGACCATGCTCGTGCTGCGGGAAGGCCTGACGATAGGCGGAAAGAGCTTGCGCGAGCACCTCGAAGTGACGAACCACAAGGCTGCGATAGACTTCGTCTATGGGCTGCAAAAGAACAAGGCGATAACTGAAAAGGACGTGCTGGAAATACACGGCCTTATCCTTGACAGGATAGACCCGTTCAACGCGGGCTTCTACCGCCATGAGCGCGTGAGGATTGCCGGCTCCGACTTTTCGCCCCCGTCACCGGAAAAAATTCCCGCACTGATGAGGGGTTTTGCCGCGTCGTTTGCAAAAGAGCCGAAGGACCCCCTGGCAGTGGTAGAGTTTTCCGCAATCGCCCATTTCAGGCTCGTTGACATCCACCCATTCGTCGACGGCAACGGCAGGACCGCGAGGCTGCTCATGAACCTGTTCCTGATGCGCCACGGCTTCCCGCCGGCAGTCATCCAAAAAAGCGACCGGTCCAGGTACTATTCCTCGCTTGACGCCGCCCACAAAGGCAACCTTTCGCCATTCGTCGAGCTGGTGGCAAGGAGCGCCGAACGCTCGCTTGACCTTTACCTCGAGGTGCTCGAAAAGCCATCCGGAAAAACGGAGTTAATCCCGCTTTCCAAGGCAGCCCGACTCACCCCCTATAGCCAGGAATACCTCAGCCTGCTCGCAAGGAAAGGCAGGCTGCCCGCGCTCAAGCGCGGCCGGTCATGGGTGACCAGCAGGAAAGACGTCGAGGAATACCTTTCCTCCGTAGGCAGGACAGGAAAACACGCATAGGAAGCAAGTATTTGCATGGGTGCTTTACCTGCAAGCTTCCGCTTGCGGGTGGTCCGCGCACACTACCGCCTTGAGCGCGTCAATCTGCGCCTGCTGGTCCTCAATCAGCTTCTGCTGCTCCTGCACTGCACCAGCCACGACCGGCACCATCTTCTCGTAGGAAAGCCCCTTGTAGCCGTTGTTGTCGGTTGTCACCACTTCGGGAATCACCTTCTCCACGTCCTGCGCGATGAACCCTACTTGCGTGCCGTTCGTGAAGCCCATGTTCGGGAACTCGCTCGCCCTCCACTCGAAGTTCACCGGCTTGAGCGCAAGGACTTTTTCAAGCGAGCCCGAAGGCGACAGCGCGGTAACGTTCTTCTTCCACCTTGCATCAGAGCCCGACCACGAGCCGGAAGTCACCCAAGCGGTTCCGGCGACGGTCAGAGTGTAGCCGGGAGTTGTTGTGCCTATGCCGACGTTGCCGTTTCCTGAAAGTATCAGTGAATTTGCATCGCCAAACCCCCACAGCCTCAGGAACGCGTACCTACTTGAAGCTGTGGCGCTGTCAACATAACCCATAGCAAGGCTCTGGTAGCCGCTGTTTGTCTTGCCTACATACACCTCGCTTATCTGCCCTGCAGTCATGGCCGGCCTCAGAAACGCCGCGGGAACCGAACTTGCGGACTCCACCTGTAACTGCCCGATTGACGGGCTTGAGGTGCCGATGCCGACGTTGCCGTTCTGGAGGATGGTCATGCGCTCCGTCAAGTTGGCTTCGGAAGTGGATGCGTCCTTTGTCCAGAACTTTAATGTTGCCGCATTGGCGCCATCATCGTAGCCGCTGATGCGTGCTTGGACTTTCTGGCTTTCGCCGGTATGGTCAAAGTCAATAGACCCGCCGTTACCTGTCCCGCCCCCATGTGAAAGGGTCAGCCGGGCATTGCCGGACGAATATGCGTTAAGTAAACTAAGTGGGCTTGCGGTGCCGATGCCGACGTTGCCTGCCGACGTAAGACGAAGGCGCTCAGTACCGCTGGAGATTACCCTAAGGTCGTTGGCAGTCGACGTGCCGAACCACGGCTGGTTGGCATCCACGCCAATGTCAATGGAACCGTGGGAGCCGCTGTCGCTGACGCGAAGCAC
>JBAYMJ010000038.1:0-8804 GCA_041663565.1 Candidatus Micrarchaeia archaeon
CTCGTCAACGACCTTCTGGTTCGAAGGCGACAGCACGTCCTTGTCCTGCATGTCGCCCACCGTTCCCACCACCGCAAGCTCGTTGATGAGCCAGTCGTCCAAATGCCTGAAGCAGAAGTATGCCGTTGACGCCGCGCACGCCTCGGTTGCGCCTGAAAGGCCGAACAGCTCGCAGTTCGCCTCGCAAAGCTGCAGTGCAGGACGCTCCTGCGCCGACGTGTCGATGACGTGGTGGTCGATGATTACGATTTTTTGCGGCGGGATTTTCGCAAGGAGCCGCTGGGCCTGGCCGGAGCCGAAGTCAACCACGATTACGTCCCGGTCGCTTGCGGCCAACCTGTCGATTGCCTTGTCGTCAAGCTGCCTGAAGGTGATTTCCTCGTACTGTTTTTGCTGCAGCCGGAACGCACGGCACACTATCGCGCCGCTTGAGAGGCCGTCCGCGTCGTAGTGGTGCGCGATGACGGGGTTTTCCATTTGTAACGCGCGCTCGCCGATTTCCCTGCAGTGCGCGTAGAAAGCCTCGCGGCCGCCCCTTTCCGTGCCTGTCCCGTCCATAAGGTAATTGGTGGGAAGAAACCAAAATAAGCTGCTGGTGAACCGCGCTGCCGGTGATGTAAAAACAACGCTAATAACCCCGGAAAGCGTATTGTCTTCTGGGTGGATTTGATATGTATTCAAACGAAGTCGAGAACTCCGACCTGCGCAAGGCGCGCATAAGCATAACCGAGGAGCTTGAGGCCATAAGCTGGTACGAAAAGCGCATCGAGTCCGCAAAGGACGCGGAACTCAAGAAAATCCTTGCGCACAACCGCGACGAGGAGAAGGAGCACGCGGCGATGCTCATCGAGTGGGTGCGAAAGAACGACAAGACGCAGGACGGCGCGTTCAAGAAACACGACTAGGCAATTGCTTTGTTTTTCTTTTTGATTGGGTTTGGGAGGAAAGCGACTCCCGCTCAGATTCTTTTCTTTCCTTCCTTCCTGATTGCCTCGGCGAACTTCCTTATCTTGTCGCCTATCTTGACGTCCTCGAACGCGTTGCCTACCTGTATCCCGTCGGCCCCGCTTGCGATGACCTGGGCGCCTGCCTGCGGCGTGCGCACGCCTCCGCCGTAGAAGTAGAACAGCTCGCGGTTGCACGCCGTTGCGACGCCCTTGATGAGCTCGTACGGCGGGTTGTCAATCTCGGCCCCGCTCCCGGAGTCGGTGATCACTACGTGCGAGCCGGAGTATTTCGCCGCAAGCGCGCACGCTGCGGCAAGGTCGGGCCTGTCGCGGGGTATGAGGTTTGCGTTGCCTATCCAGCCAACTGCGCGGCCCGGCTCGATAATGAGGTAAGTGGTTGCGATTGCCTCGATTTTCATCTTGTGCACAACCGGCGCAGCCTGTATGAGCGCAGTTGATATCCAGTACACGTCGCGCGAGTTGAGCATGTGCATGAAGTACACCGCGTCGGCGTACTGGGTGAGCCCTGACACGTTGCCGGGGTAGAGCACGACCGGGATGCTGACTTCCTCCTTTATCATGCGGGTCGTCTCGTCAAGCTGGGAGCCCTGCGCGCCGATGCTGCCTCCAAGGAGGATGACGTCCGCGCCGTTCTCGTACGACTCCTTTGCAAGCGCAACTGCGCGCTCCAGGTATATCTTGTCGGGGTCTATCAGGGAAAAGAGCATGGCGCCCTGGCACTCGAGCTTTTCGTGGTAGTACTTCTCGGTCTTTCCAATTGAACGCGGGGGCAACATAACTGCAACCTACCTCTGAAAACTTGTTAAGAAGTTTAGGCGCAAGGGCTTAATAGTTGTTGTCCATTTAGTTTAACGCCCTAGAAGCAAACCAAACCAGAACAGTGTTACTGATGACCGCCACGGCCCTTGACGAACTCATAAACTCGATAGCCAAGGCAAGGGGTGTTGACGCGGACTCCGTGCGCAAGCAAGTCAAGGACAAGCAGGCGGAGTTCTCCGGGCTCCTTACCGAGAAGGGAGCGGCCCAGCTTTTGGCGCAGGAAGCCGGGGTGGAGGCTGCAAGCGACTCCAACGACGAGGACGCCTCTGCGGTGATTCCGCTTGCAGACGCTTTGGACCAGGCGGACGTGTTCGTGCGGGTAGTTTCGGTTTTTGCGCCGAAGGGCTTCGAGCGCAACGGCCGCAAGGGCCGCGTGTGCAACGTCCAGATAACCGACGGCAAGACCAAGGCGTCGCTTGTGCTTTGGAACCGAGACGTGGACCTTGTAGAATATGGGAAGATAGAACGCAACGACTTTCTTTTGATTCGCAACGCACAAGTAAAATCCACCGAACCGCTTGAGCTCCAGTCCTCGATGCTCACCAAGGTCATCGTGAAGAAGCCGGACGAGATTACGGCCGAGCTTTCCCAGCTTGCAGCGGGCATCCTGCCAAACACCGCGGTTCCGGTTCGCAGGATTTCCGAGCTTACCGACGCCGAGCCCGAGTTCGACCTTTACGGCCGCGTGCTGCGCGTTGACGAGGAGAAGGAGTTCGTGTACAAGGACGGCCGCAAGGGCAGGGTTGCCAAGCTCCTGATTGCGGACGGCTCAGGCACTTGTCGGGTCATCTTGTGGGACAAGAACGCCGACATTGCGCAGCGCGCCAAAGTCGGCGACGCACTTAAGATAGAGGGCGGGTATGCGAAGAAGGCGCTCAATTCCGAAGCTTTCGAAATCAACGTCGGATGGAAGGGCCACATCTTCCTGCATCCCAAGAAGCACCCGCTTGGCGACAAGGAAAGCGTGCTCTCTTCAATGTACAGAGAAAAGCCCCTGGCAAGCGCTGTTGAGGGCGACGAGTTCATATCGTGGGGAACGATTACCGGCATCGACAGCGCGCAGGTAATCCGCAAGTGCCGCGCCTGCAACACGTCAATCAAGGCTGGCGCAAAGGCTTGCGAAAAGTGCGGGGGCACGAATGCGCGCGACCTGCTTGTCGTCTCGGTTGTGCTCAACGACGGCACCAAGGACATCCGCGCGGCGTTCTTCGACGCACAGGCAAAGGAGCTGCTTGATGTCCACGAGATTACGGTTGACATGGACACCGTTGTCCGGCTCAAGCGCGAGTACCTGATTGGAAAGAAGGTGCGCGGGGTCTTCGCAGCAAGGACAAACGCGTTCTCAGGAAACTTGGAAGTAACGGCAAGGCACGTGATTTCAGTAAAGTAAGGTCCGACCATATGGCCCAAGAAACCGAAGATGCTGGAGAGGGCCACGCCCTTTTGAATGTCAAGCTGTCGGAGCCAACAGCACTGTCGATGCCTGAAAACTGGGTTGCCAGAAAGGAAGGCACCTCGCTTGCATTCTACAACCCGGAGTACCCCGAAGTCGTCAATGCATGGGAGCGCAAGCACCGCCTCTCGAAGGGCTCGACCGAGACAATCAACCACGTTTTTTCCCTCGGAACGGTTGCGGAAAAGGGCGGAAAGAAAACAGGCATACAGGCCATCACGCGCATCCCGACGCCAGACGTGTCCGCACTCGAGGCCGCGGCCAGGGCGGGCGTCCGCGTGGAAAAGCCGCTTGCGGTGTTCTTTGACGGAAGGAACCTGCCGGTGTCGGTTTTTGCGCACGTCGAAGGCACCACGCTTGACAAGTTCCTCGAGCAGCACCCGGCAACGACCGAAGACAACCGCAAGAAAAGGGTTGCCGCGCTCAATGCGGCGCTGGCCGAGCTTGGAAAGCTCCACGGGCTGAAGATGGGGCACGGCGACGCGAACGCGAACAACTTCATAGTGTCCCCCGAAGGCATCACGATGATAGACCTCCTGCCGCAATGGATGGTGGAGATGGCAAGGAAGGGAAAGGTAAGCAGCCAGGTCCTGAAGCGCCTTGCTTCAAAGCCGCACGTCGAGGACTGCTCGCGGCTCTACGCGTCTCTTCGCAACAGCCTCACCAAGGAAGAGCAGGCGCTGTTTGGGGGAAAGATAAACGACAGCGCGGTGAAGTTCCACGCTACGCAGCAGGCCACCATCCGCTACGGAAGGCACAACTATACAAGATAAAACCCTTTGAAAACCAGAAAAAAGAAAAAAAAAGAAATAAAGAAAATCTTTCAGCTTACTTCTTTGAAAGGTTCTTCTTCTTGACGAATACCCAGAGCTTCTTTGTCATTTCTGACGGAGTGATTGCTCCAGTGCCGAATACTTCCCCAACAGTTGCGTCCTTTACGCCGCCGAAGGAGATGGTGTAGCCACCAAAGGGCTTCTTTGCTGCCATAGGTTTAAACCCCTCCAATTTTGGTTATTGTTTAAAGAAGGGAAAATCGTCGCACGCGTTTTTTAGACGCGTTTTGCCTCTTCCCCTACCTTCTGAGCAATTAATGAAACTCCGTTTATAAGCGTTTTTACGAGGGCACGAGGGAAAAACGGAGACAATAGGGTATATTAAGAGGTGTTTTCCAGAGGGCGGAGGGGTTGCGCGGCTGCGAAAAAAAGCGCCTATTTCCTTCCAAATGCGGCGTGCGCGCGGCGGATGGCATCCGCAAGGGCGGCCTTGGACATTCTTGCGTGGACTTCCACGAAATGGGGCTTCAGCTTGGAAAAGGTGGTCTCCAGCTCCACCGGCTCGGGCGAATAGAAAAACCTGGGAAGCTCGCAAAAAGCCTTGCCGGCCTTGACGAGGTCGGGCGAATAGCCGGAAACCGCCAGCAAGTGGCCCTTCCCAAAGGGCGTGCAGCCGTGCACGATGTACTTCCTTTTCTGCGGCTCCATAAAAGACTCCCGATATCCTTACTCGCAGCCCGGCCCTTAAATACCCCCTGAACGCCCCGGCGGGTTCACCGGAAATGCGGCCTGCTTTTTATTTATAAGGTGCACAGAGTTGTTTATCCATTCGGAAATTGCGAAAATGCCCGCATCGTGCGCGGCTCTTGCGGAGTTGGTTGAGAATGGCAAAGGAAAAGTCATCTCCAGTCATGGAGATAGAAGCGGAAGAAGAGATCCAGCAACAGGCTGTTTCTAGCGATACTGGACCCAAGAGGATTACGAGCATTTACGAGCTTCCCGGAGTGGGGGAGTCGACTGCAAAGAAGCTTGCAGAAGCCGGTTACGAGAACCTTGACCAGGTGGCCAAGGCCCGGAGGATGGAACTGCAGGAAATCGGCGGCATCGGCGAGATGACCGCTGAGAAGATTATCGAAGCTGCAAAGGAAGCCATGGGAATGGGCTTCGAGCGCGCCGACATCGTCATGACCAGGCGGCTTGCAATCGAGCGCATCACAACCGGCTCGGCCGAGCTTGACACCCTGCTTGGCGGCGGTATTGAGACGCAGGCGCTTTCCGAGGCTTTCGGCAAGTTCAGCTCCGGAAAGAGCCAGCTTGCGTTCCAGCTGTGCGTCAACTGCCAGCTTCCAAAGGAGCAGGGCGGCCTGGGCGGCGCGGTGATGTTCGTTGATACTGAGAACACGTTCCGGCCCGAGCGCATCAAGCAGATGGCCGAGGCGAAGGGGATGGACGTTGACAAGGTGCTCAAGAACATCTTCGTCGCCAGAGCGTTCAACTCCGACCACCAGTCGCTGCTCATCGAGAAGGCGGACAAGCTTGTGCGCGAGAACAACATCAGGCTCATCATAATCGACTCGCTGATGTCCGAGTTCCGCTCGGATTACCTGGGAATGGAGATGCTTGCAAGAAGGCAGCAGAGCCTCAACAAGCACCTGCACCAGCTGCAGAAGCTTGCGGACACGCACAACCTCGCGGTGTACGTGACCAACCAGGTGATGGAAAAGCCGGGGATGCTGTTTGGCGACCCCACTGTGCCGATTGGAGGCAACATAGTTGCACACCAGACGACCTACAGGCTCTATCTTCGCAGGAGCAAGGAGGATCGCAGGATTGCAAAGCTAGTTGACTCGCCGAACCTGCCTGATGGCGAGTGCGTGTTCAGGGTCACTGAAGCCGGTTTGAGCGACGTGAAATAATTCGACGGCAAAGGGGGGTGAGGAAATAAAAGTCGCACCCGCCCCGGCCTTTCTTTTCTTTCTTTTTTATTTTTCCAATCCAAACTGCGAAACCCCCACCCGGCCTTTTCTTAACTGTTGGCCTGCCCTAATGTGATGAGTGAACAACTGCGATGAAAGTCCTCGGCACGGTCATATCAGCACTTGAAAGTCCCTCGACGAATGATTTCTACTTCGTAGTTGGCTCCAAGGACGTCCGCAAGGGCCAGTACGTGCAGGTGGGCGACTCCGACGAACCGATAATTGCAACTGTTTCCGACTTGTTCTCGGCGAACAGGTATTTCGAGCGGCCCGAAAGCATTGCGGAGTACGAAAAGAATTTTGCAAAAACCGGCGGCTCGTTCTTCGACCACTTCCCGGTAAGCGACTGGGAGTACCTGGTTGCAAAATGCTCAGTTCAGGGAAAATACGCGAAAGGAAAACCGCCGCTGCGCGTGGGTTTCCCGCCGTCGCCCGGAAGCAAGGTCTCTGAGGCGCCTCACGAAGTGATTTCCGAGTTCCTCCAGCTTGACCCGGAGGGATTGCACCTGGGAAAGATGCTTGCACACGACCTCGACGTCAAGGTCGGCTTGGGAAAGCTCCTGCAGAAGCACCTGGCAATCCTTGCAATGAGCGGCGCGGGAAAGAGCGTGCTCGCAACCGTAATCATCGAGGAGCTGCTCTCGCGCGAGAAGGAAAAAGGCCGTGTGGGCGTCGTGGTGTTTGACGTACACGGCGAATATACGTCCTTTGCGGACAAGCGCAGGAACTACGAGTGGGCGCAAAAGACGGAAGTCATCGACGGCAAGAAAGTGCGCATAGCAACGAGAAGGCTTGCATCAAAGGCGTCGGAATACTTACCGGACCTTTCGCCTGCGCAGGCACGCGAGCTCTCGCGGGTAATCTCATACCTGAAGCAGACCAAGGTCGACGAGGAGGGCAACGAGGTCCCGTTCGACCTTTCAGACGTGCGGGCGCACATCGAGGCCGACGAGGAAATCAAGGACAACGTGAAGGCACCGCTTCTGGCAAGCGTGGAGCACCTGATGTCGCTGCGCCTCTTTGCAAAGAACGACTACCCCAAGGCAAAGGACGTAGTGCGGCCCGGCGGGCTGACGGTATTCGACCTGTCCACGTTCACCAACCAGAAACGACGGCAGATTATAGTCGCGTACTTTGCGTCGCACCTTTTCGTGCAGCGGCACAAGGAAAAGATACCGCCGTTCGTGCTTTTTGTCGAGGAGGCGCACAACTTCGCGCGCGAGCAGTCCAAGAAGGGCGACAGCGCGGCAAAGCACGCAATCGAGCGCATCGCACGGGAAGGAAGAAAGTTCGGCGCGTGCCTTGTCCTGGTCTCGCAGCGGCCTGCAAACCTTTCAACAACTGCGCTTGCGCAGTGCAACACTTTCGTAATCCTTCGCGTGACCAACCCCAACGACATCAAGCACATCGGCGAAAGCTGCGAGGCGATGGACGCCGGCGCGCTTTCGCAAATCACCACCCTCCGTGTTGGCGAAGGCGTGATAATCGGCGAGGCTGTCGGAAGCCCGGTCTTTGTCCGCATCCGCATGCCCAAGAGCGCAAGGGGCGGGAGGCTCGGCGGGCTGGAAGACATCGCACGCAAGTTCGAGACCGCGCCGGGCGCGGTCCTTTCCGATTCGGACTTGGATGCGTTCGTCTAGAAAGGCCCTCGCGAAAGTTTGTGCAAGCAACATTTTTCAAGACGGCCGCAATATACCGTTCAGAGGTGACTTTGCCCATGAAGAAGAAATCTGGTTTTATCCCGACGCTGGGGGGTTTCCCACAGGAGGAAAAATTCCCCTTCCCGCGCTTTGCCGCGAAGATGATGCACAAGGCGCTCTCCGAGCCCGTGATTGACGTTTTCCAGACCAAGGACGAAGTCGTCGCGACAATTGAGCTTCCGGGGGTCAAGAAGGAGAACATTTCGCTCAAGGTCTCGCCGTCCTCGCTCCTGCTCCAGGTCCGGCAGGGGCACAGGGAGGAAAGGCACGGCCAGGGGCACTATGAGTACTCCGCCCGCTTCGAGGGCCACTCCGAATCCGTATCGCTTCCCGCGCGCGTCGAATCCGCAAAGGCCAAGGCCACGTACAAGAACGGGGTGCTTGAGGTGCGCGTGCCAAAGGTTGCCGACGGCGCGAAGGCAGGAAGCGTAAAAATCGACTGAATTGCTGGCGAAAACCGCCAAAAACGCTATTGCAGCAAAACGCGGCCCCGCGGCCATTACAACCCCCTTTTTTACTTTTTACAGCCCTAGTTCATACCATAGGCCAAAAGAAAGTTGCTCTTTATCATGGAAAAGAAAATCACCAAGCAGGACATCGAGCGCGTCGCTTCCATAGCCCGGCTTAGCCCGTCCTCTGAAGAGCTTGACGGGCTTACTACGGATGCCAACGCAATCCTGGAATACTTTTCCCTGATTGACGAGATTCCCGATTCAGTAACGCCGCAGACTTACGTTCTTCCGCACGACAACGCGCTGAGGCCGGACGAGGAGAAAAAGACCGACCCTGCGGGCATACGCCGCGGGTTTGCCAGGCAGCAGGACAACTACATGCTTGCGCCGAAGAGCTTCTGAGTGAAACGAATGGAAACCGCAAGGACTCTTTCAACTGCAAACGCCATCAAGTCCGGCAGGCTCACTGCAAGCGCGAACCTGGAAGCAAAGATTGCAAGGGTGGAAAAATACGATTCGGCAGTAAAGGCGTTCATCGAGACCTATTTTGACGACGCAAGAAGGTCAGCAGCAGAAGTTGACGCAAAAATCAAGTCCGGAAAGCCCGTTGGGAAGCTTGCTGGCCTCGTTGTTGCGGTAAAGAACGTGCTTGCAGTCAAGGAC
>JBAYMJ010000039.1:0-6122 GCA_041663565.1 Candidatus Micrarchaeia archaeon
ACGGGCGAAAACAGCACGCCAAAGCAGAACAACAAGAGCACTGCAGCACTTCTGAAACCGGCCGTGTTCATGAAGGGATTACCTGCCTGCCGGTTTTATACATTCCGAACGAACCGGAAAAGCGAACCTAGCTGCACGCATCAACTGACGGGTGGTCTTGGCACACCAGCGCCTTAAGCTGCTCGTTGTTGGCATTGAGCGTTTCTATCTGCGCCTGCTGTCGGTCAACCTGGGCCTGCTGTGCTTCGATTTTCTTTTCCTGTTCCTGTATCGCACTAGTAAGCACAGACGCGATGCGTTCGTAGGAGATTCCCTTGTAGCCCTTGTCGTCGGTTGTCACCACTTCGGGAATCACTTTCTCGACGTCCTGCGCGATGAACCCGACTTGCGTGCCGTTGGTGAAGCCCATGTTCGGATACTCCGCAGTCTTCCACAAGAAATTAACCGGCTTGAGAGCAAGGACTTTTTCAAGAGAAGTCGAAGGCGAGAGCGCAGTAACATTCTTCTTCCACCTTGCATCAGAGCCCGACCACGAACCCGAAGTCACCCACGCGGTGCCGGCGACGGTAAGGGTGTAGCTGGGAGTTGTTGTGCCTATGCCGACGTTGCCGTTCTGTATTATTCGGACTTTTTCTGTGAGGTCACTCAGGCCTCCGCCGTTGTTAGTGTAGAACGATATATATCCGCCAAAAGCGGAACCAACCCAACCCCCGGCAACCCTCGCGGGGTTCCACCCATCATAGTCACGCCTCCAATCAATGTACGTACCCCCGGAGACAGACATGTCATTTGAAAATCTCAGATTGCCAACCACATCCAACTTTTCAGTAGGATTCACAGTGCCGATGCCGACGTTGCCCGCCTGCGTAATCAACACGCGCGTTCCGGCCAGATTGTTCCCATCCACGAACCGCCAGTCCTGCGCGCCGTTTGCGGTTCCCTCTAGGATGAAGGACATTCCGCTTAGCCCGGGCGCGGCGTTTGCGTAGGAGGTTATGAACGTCCTGTTGGTGTACGAGCTGCAGCAGGCGTAGGAGCCGCCGACGCCGAAATACCCCAGCGCGCCAAGGTCGTTAATATAGGCGGTATCGGCAAGGTCGCTGGGATACAACCCCTTTACGTGCACTACCGCACCGGTGTACACGGACCCGACAACGGTAAGCAGTCCGGTTGGGCTCGTCGTGCCGATGCCGACGTTGCCTGATGAAAGTATGGTCATGTGGTCTACTTGTGTATTTCCATCACTGCCTGCATGAAACGAAAGATAGCCGCCCCCGCCATTACCAACTGTATTACCTCCGGTGATTCTGCCAAAATAATGCTGCGGGTTATATCCCCAAGCAGACTGGCCGAAAATCATGGATATCCTTCGGTCTGTCGTGCTGACTTGGGCGGAACTTCTCAACAGCATAAGCGCTATACGACTATCCTCCGAGATATCACTCGTGCGGATTATGACTGCGCCTTTGGCATCCGAGGTAGGCGAGCCAAGCATATCACCCACACCAACAACATCAAACTTAACCGCAGGCGCAGTAGTTCCTACCCCGACGTTCCCGTCCACGGTTATCACCATCTTGGAGGAGTTGTTTGTGTAGAACGAGAGGTTCTTCTCAGCCGTAGTGCCTAACACCATCTTGTCGTCGTGCCCTCCCAATCCCACATAGCCCCAGCGCGAAGTGTCGTTGTAGAACTCGATGTACGCGGCCGGTCCCACTCCGGACATGTCTTGAAGCCGGATGACCGCGTCCTGAATTGCCGAGATGTGAAGCGGCCTTGCAGGACCTGAAAAGTCAGTCCTGTTGCCGATGCCTACAAAACCCGAAGTCGAATTGACAAAAAGCGCGCCTGCTCCCGCGTAAAAGTTTCCGGTCGCGTTAAGCTGGCCGTTCTGGACAACCACGCTGCCCGCACCGGCAAACCCGGGAAGCACTGCCAAGCCGAGGAAACAAAAGACAAGGACCGATAGGGACGCGGAAAATCGTGCATTCGTGCCTCTTCCGTTACCCATAGCGAACCGACCACAGTTACTTGTAAACCAAACTCTATTAGGAATACTAGACTAATCAGTAATATAAATACGCTATTATTATTCCACGCGCCATAAAATAGTGGTCAGGGTAAATTCCGATGGAAGAGACGCTGACCAAGAACGTAAAGAAGGTAATCAAGTGGGGGCAAGGCCTCGCGGTCTTCATAACAACGGAAGCCAAGCTCCTCGGCTGGACGAGCAAGGACCACGTGGTGATAACCACGGTGCGCGACGGCAAGGAAGAAAAGATCATCCTGACGCGGCTGAAATTCTAGCAACTTTTTTTCCGAAACTCAATCCGGTAAGTCTCATTGACGTCCAGCTTGTGCCTCGGATACCAGTCGAGCCAACCATCCACGCTTTCAAAACCCTCGGCCCGAGCCTCCGCAAGCATCGCGTCCTTCCAGCGGGGAGTGCCTTCAAGCGGCGAGATTTGCGAGGCGTACCACGAGTTGTGGGGAACACAAGCGACGACAACGGCCCGGCACACAGCCTTTTTCCCGCGCCCTGACTGCACCGCAAACTCCTTTCCCACGGTAAGCGGCTTCTGACGTCGCGTGACCGTCTTTTCGCCGCACAATATCTTTTCGCAGGCGGAAACCCCGTCCTCGTCCTTGCTGAAGAAAATCATCGCAGATACCCACGACACCACGCAGAAAGACTATAAGGGCTTGCGGGAGGCGCGTTTCCGTTAACTAAAAGTTTATCTTTCAGGACAACGGAAGGAAACAAAAGACGGACTGGTTCTTAAGAAGCAAAATCATCTCGTCTTGTACCACCTTTCGTACTGCTTGTGGTCGCCGACAAAGATTATGTTGCGGACCTTGGAAGAATCATCGGACAAGTAAGCTATCCGGTACCCGCCGACTTCCTCGACGTAGTGCGGAAGGCCGTGTGAAAGATGCCTTCCGACAATCGGGCTTTCCAGCTGGTGGATCTTCTTGTAGATTATTTTCTGGGTTGACGGGTCGAACTTGCGAAAGTGCCGGTTCCAGCCAGGTTCGTAAGTCCGTATTCGTCCGACAAGTCCAAGGAAAACTATTCACCCGCGGCGGGAGTTTTACTCCCTAAGGTGCGGGTACTTCTTCAGGACATCTTCGTCTGTTTCCGGCTTTTTGCCAAGCTTGCGGTTCCTTGCAAGCACTCGCTGTATCTTTGCCGCCACAAGCTCATCCTCTGCGTTGTTTACAAGGCCGTACTGCGAGTTTAGCGCAAGTATGCCAAGCCGGATTGCATCGGTCTTGGAGCGCGCAATGCCAGCCTCAACCGCCCTTGACAGCACCAAATCAGGAAAGCCAGTCACTGCGATAGTGGTTTTCATAGTCATTCTAGTAGTCAAACCACTATTTAATGGCTTTTCCGAAGGCTCTGCGCTTGATTGCTGAAAGTTTCCCTCCCTCATAAAGGAAAGGTGAAAGAAAGACGATAACGGGTTTTCGGGACCGCATTTCCGTTAACTAAAAGTTGATTTCAACCGAAAGCCCTGCCCAAGGCGCCTTGGAACCCGCTTTAAACCCGTCTTGCAATAGTTTTCCTATGGCCCAAAGAATCCTGTCCGCAGCCGAGGAGAGGGCGGCAAAAACCAGGGAAAGCGCAGCCGAACTTGCGCGCAGGAACAGGACGGAGCACCCGGAAATGGAGATAGTTTACCGGAGGCCGTTTGCAAGCAAGCTGTTCGCGGAGCGGGAGACCAACACGCCAAGGCACAGGACCGCCGAGGCAATGAATTACAAGAACTACGGCAACTCGAATGGCGCGCTGGTGCCGAGCGCCTGCCTTGAACTTGAAAGGCGGGCGAAGGGACAGGAAACCGTGCACTTCCTTGACCTCGGCCCCGGGCACGGCGACGGGCTGAAGGTTGCTGAGGGCGTGGGACGGAACGTCTTTGCGCACGGCCTGGGATTGAATTACCCCTCGGACGACTCGTACGTGCCGAGGGGACGCTGGATACGAAGGCACTTCGAATCCACGGTAATCCGCAAAAAAGGCAAGAAGGAGGGCTTCTTCGACGTCATCCAGAGCCGCTTCGGGCTCCAGCACGCGACCAACAAGGCGGTTGCATTGGAGAACGTCCTCAACTCGCTCAAGGTAGGCGGCGTGTTCTTCCATCACCACCCCAACAGGAACTTCACCGCCAAGGAGCTCACCGACCTCCTTGAAAGCCAGGGCTTCGAAGTCAGGCTTGGCGGCGGCTTCAACCAGGTGCAGGCAATCACGAGGAAAAGCATGGCGCAGGCCGACCTGAGGCGGCTCTACCAGCACTGCGGCTTGAACGAAGTGCCGATGAGAAAGGACCTGCCCTGAAGGCACTGCAAGTCCCCCCGGCCAAACGGCCTTTTTTTATTCATTGAAGCAGAAAAAACATAACTCACCCAAACAGGACTGACAAGTCATGCACGACATACTGCCCATATTCGTAACCGACGGAGGAGAGGACTGGTACGACGTGGCGGAGAAAGGCGCCAAGCTGCCGGTCAAGAGGCCCGAGGACTTCGGAAGCACCATAGGCGGCACGAGGCCGCCGGATTACGTGAGCACTGAAGAGATGGTGCTCGACTACCTCCCTGCGGGAAAATTCTTCCTCTCGAACGACCACGCGGCGACCTACCCGCTTGCGAACAGGCACGAGATAACGGCCTTTGCGCAGGAGGACCCCGTCGCTCTTTCGATGATAGTGTTCGACGCGCACCTGGACATCTATTCGCAGGGCCAGGGCTCCGGCCTTACCAAGGCGAACGTGCTGCGCGCGCTTGACGAGAAGGCGTTCATCGAAAAAATCGTCTTCGTGGGGACGAAGGCAAGCGAGGAGCTCATACTGCACGAACACGACAGGAAGGTTTCGGAATACAACAGGCAGTTCGCAAAAGGCTGGCGCGAAGGCGGCACGTTCGAGGAGCTCGGCGCGCAGGTCGAAGTCATCCCGGCTGACGAGGTCAAGGACTTCGCCGACGGCCTGCAAATGGCCTTGGCGCGATGCAACCCGCAGAACATGGTCGGAATCGACGTTGACCTGGACGCTTTCGAGAAAATCGGCGCTGTTCAGTACGACGAAAAGTTCGGCGAACAGCTGGAAAAGTTCGTGGAAGAGCGCATCGCTTTCGCAAGGAAGAACAAAATCAAGCTCGATGCGGAAAAAGTCAGGGAAATCCGTGACTACGCACAGTTTGCGGGAAACGAGATGAACGAAAAAGGGCTTGCCACCAAGCTTGACTCGGCCAAGATTGCCTCAAGCTTCGGCAAGCTCGGAGACCACCTCGCGTTCCTGCACGTGACGGAGTACGAGCAGGAAAAGGACGGGAACGGGAAGGCGGCAAAGCTGATTGTGGAATTATTCCAAGCCGCAGCAGACGGCCTTGCAGCTGCTGCGAACAAGCCGGAAAAGGAAAACGAGGAAGACGACGAGTAGGCAAAAAAATCCGACGCGGATGTAAAACGCCGGAAGTCGGGAAAAAACGTGACGGCGGGTAATAACACATCATATTTTCCTGTCACGAAATATCCGGTATTATATGCAGGGTCCGTTCCAAGGAATAGAACAACAGAAGGTTTTGGGATTGGGCTGTGCTTTCGAACGTGCATACGATTTGCCTCGCATAGACGCCAGTTCGCAAAAGATCGGGATTGTTGACGTACTTCTTCTCGTGCTTATTGTCGCAGCGGTTATCGTAGTCGGATAACCTGCTGCCGGCGGAAAACCCCAAATAAAGTTTTCCGCGTTTTGAAAACAAAAACATAACAAGACTTTTCCGCCGGCTTTCCAAAAACCAGCGAAAGCGCTCGGCTGCTTTTCCTGCACCTTCCCGGCCCTCTTTTTGGCCTTCTTGCAAAAACAGACAGGTTGGGAAAGATGCAGATGAATGGCGCAAGGGCGGTTGTCGAGTGCCTCAAGGCCGAGCGTGCGGACACGGTGTTCGGATACCCGGGCGGAATGATAATGCACGTGTTCGACGAGATTTTCCAGGACGACGGGGTCAGAAACATACTGACTCGGCACGAGCAGGGAGCGGCTCACGCTGCGGAAGGATACGCCAAGGCAAGCGGAAGGCCGGGGGTGTGCATAAGCACAAGCGGGCCCGGAGCAACCAACCTG
>JBAYMJ010000040.1:0-5558 GCA_041663565.1 Candidatus Micrarchaeia archaeon
ACCGGCGGTGACAACACGCTCTGGATAATCGCCATCGTGGTGGTCATAATCGGCGCGGGCGCGTACTTCTTCCTCCAGAAGAAGCAGTAAGCGGCTACGGATGAAAGGGGCGTAACGCCCCTAACCCCCTTTTTCTTCTTTTTTCCTTTTCTTTCCTTGTTTTATATAAACCAATAAATAGCGTCAGCCCCATAACCCGTTTGTAAGGGGCAAGGATACCGTGTCGATAATCAGCAAGGTCGTTTATTCGGGGTTTGACTTCATAATAGGCGGTTTCCTGCTCTTCGTAGCGCCGCGGGTCGGCGACTCGGACATAATGGCGTTCTGGCTCATCGGGATTGGCGCGATGACGCTGATGAAGGCCACGCTGCCGCCGGAAATGCTGCTGACCAAGGTGTTCTACGGGGGCACGGACGTGCTCATCGGCCTGTTCATGCTGTCAAGCGCAGCAGCACTTGGCGACCCGGCCGGCACGTTCGGCGGCATCCTGCTGGTCCGCGCCGGCGCAACTGCAGCCGGAATGATTATAGACTAGATGATTAGGGGTTTTGGAGTGTCGTTCATTTCCAGGATATTCTACGGCGGGACCGACATCGTGTTCTCGGTATTCCTGTTCTTCGCCCCCCAGATAGCCTGGCTGGACCTGGTCTCGATGTTCATGTTCGGACGCGCCATGATGACTTTGGTGGGCGCGTCAATAACCCCGTACACCATCGAGTCCAAGGTGTTCTATGGGGGCTCCGACCTTTTGATGGGCTTGTTCCTTATTTCCAACTCGGTTGCAATAGGCGGGCTTGCGGGAAACTTCGGCACGTTCATGGTCATCCGGGGCATCATGACCTGCGTAAACATCGAGATTTGAAAATCAGCGGTTCTTCACTTGAACGACTTGTACCACTTTTCGTATTCCTTGTGCGTTGCGAAGCAGTGGACTACAGAAAGAACATCGCCTTCGATGTCAAAAACAAGGCGCGCCTGACGAGTTACGTCTTCGACGTGATGCGGCAGACCGAACCGAAGATGCCTGCGCGGGGGCATCGCTGAAAGCTTCTCCAGATGGCTCTTGAAATAGACCTGAAGCTGACGGTCCAATGCAAGGAATTCTTTGGCCGCTGCTGGCTTGAATTCGACTTGCATCTCAAAGCCCGGCCTCCTTCAAAACTTTGGCTAGGGGAATCGTCTTGACTTTCCCCGACTTTACTTCCGCCATCTCAGCAACTACGCCCTTGTGAACCAAGATTGCCTCTTCCTCCTTTATCTGCCGGTCGTAGGCAACAAGGGCCTGTCGGATGACTTCGGTCTGGTTTCCGGCATACCCTCTTTCTATAAGCCCAGCCAATATCCGTTCGTATGGCGCTCCGAGGTTGATGTTCATAAAACCACCTATGATTATTGAATGAACATCCAATAATATATTGATTGCGCACTGGTTAAGCATATAGTTTTCCTCGGCCTTCTTACCAAATTTCCTTGGATTGCCTAAGTAAACAAGATTTTCGCAACCGCATTTCCGCTGATTTGCAACTCGCTGAAAGCCTTAAAACCAGCCTTTTCCCTATTAGATAAGCTGATTATTACCATGAAAATAGGCATCCTGACCGGCACCCGGCCGGACATCATCAAGATGGCTCCTCTCTATTGGGAGGCCAAGAAGCGCGGCCACAACCCCGTTCTAATCCACTCAGGCCAGCACTACTCCGACCACCTGTTCGCAGGCGTGTACGAGAGCATGGATTTGCCCCAGCCTGCACACCGCTTCGAGCTGGGTGAATGCAGGACGCCAACCCAGAGCGTGGCGCGGATGATGCTTGCGCTGGACAAGTTGCTTGTTGCCGAACCCGACTTCGACATCCTGCTCGTGCACGGCGACACCATGACCTCGATGGCCGGCGCCTTGACTTCCTACCTTTCCCTGGTGCCCGTTGGCCATATTGAAGCCGGGTTGCGTACGTTTAGTCGGGAACCGTTCCCAGAGCAGCTGGACACCCGGTGCTCGGACGCGGCTTCAGACCTGTTCTTTGCAGCAACCAAGACCAACGAAAAGAACCTCCTGAACGAGGGTTTCTCCCCGGACCGTATCTATACTGTCGGAAACACGGTTGTTGATGCTGCTGTCTGGGCCGCCAAGCGGGGCGAGAGCGGGGCCGGGTCCTTCCGCTCGCACGGAGTTGACTTCTCCAAGCCCACAATCTACTACTCCATCCACAGGCGGGAAACTACCCTGTCCAAGGAGCGTTTCACAGCAGCTGCGAAGGGCGCGATTGCGCTTGCCCGCAAGGGCTACTGCGTGGTGTGGTCAATCAGGCCCGGGACCAAGGCGGCAATCAAGAATTATGCTTTGGAGGCCCTGATTAAGGCCGAGCCGAACATCCACCGGATTGAGGAAATCCCATCCTACCCGCACATCATGTTCCTCATGAGCAGGTGCCGCTTCGTGTGCACAGACTCGGGCTCGATGCAGGAGGAAGCTGCTGCGTTGCACATTCCCTGCATCACCGTTCGCTACGTCACCGACCGTCCTGAGAGCGTGGAGGCCGGAGCGAACATACTTGCCCACCCCGATTCAGCTGAGTCCATAGCCAAGGCTGCCGGGCAGGTCGAAAAGAACCACGCCAAGATGTCCAAGGCAAGGAACCCGTACGGGGAGGGCAACTCCTCCAAGCTCATCTTTGACGCGATTGAGGCCTGGCACAAGAAGGGACGGGAGAAGCTCATCGGATGGGAGCATGAGAAGGGATAATATTACTGGTTTGTAGAGAAAATACGTGATTGGAAGATGAAGACTGCACTGGTTACCGGCATTCAAGGCCAAGATGGAGCGTACTTGGCAAAATTCCTTCTTGACAAGGGCTACAAGGTTTACGGCCTGCTGAGGCGGCACGCGAACCCCACTTTCGGCAACACGGACTACTTGGGGGTGACGGACAGGATTGAGTTCATCCAAGGCGACGTGTCCGACGAGTGCTCGATGATGCAGGTAATCAAGAGGTTGCACCCTGATGAGGTGTATAACCTTGCGGCGCAGTCCTTCGTCGGTTCTTCTTGGGACCAGCCGAAGCTTACGACCGAGATAAACGCGCTGGGGCCGCTTTACATCCTTTCCGCGATTAAAGAATTCAGCCCTAGCACCAAGTTCTACCAAGCATCAACTTCCGAGATGTTCGGAAACAGCAATACGTCTGGCCTGCAGACCGAGGAGACGCCGTTCCACCCGCGCAGCCCTTATGCAATCTCGAAGCTGTACGCTTACTGGATTACCAACAACTACAAGGAAAGCTACGGCTTGTTCTGCTGCAACGGCATCCTGTTCAACCACGAGTCGCCCATCCGCGGCAAGGAGTTCGTCACAAGGAAGATTACGGACGGAATCGCCCGCATCAAGTGCGGCCTTGCAAAGGAAATCCGGCTCGGCAACCTTGACAGCAAGCGCGACTGGGGCTTTGCAGGGGACTATGTCGAGGCCATGTGGCTGATGATGCAGGAGAAGGAGCCTGACAATTATCTCATTTCAACTGGCGAGACGCACTCAATCAAGGACTTCCTCAAAATCGCTCGAGCACGCGGGGATAAAGGATTGGGAGAAATACGTAAAGAGCGACCCCATGTTCAAGCGGCCAGCTGACGTGAACGCACTTCACGGAAAGTCCGACAAGGCCTTCAAGAAGCTCGGCTGGAAGCCCAAGGTCGGGTTCGAGGAACTCGTCAAGATGATGGTGGATGCGGACGTTGAAAGATACCGCGCTGTAGGGACATCATCTGGCAAGTAAAAAAAAAAAGACTATGTTTTTTTACAAAATAGACATGCAACTTTCGTGCAGTCTACCCGAAGTATAAGGATTTGGTCAACGGGGGAGTTGACTGCTAAAGCAAGTCCAATTTCTTCCAGGAATCCCGTACTGCTTTCTTTTCCGTCTCATCAAGGTACGTCTGCGCCACGTTCAAGACGTATTGCCAGTCGGCCTGTTTGAAGTTGCATTGGGTTGAGAATTGCTGGAGTTCGACCGCGTCAAGCTCGCAGTTACCAACCAAGCCCGCCACATCCTTTGCGTCCTTCCACAGCTTGCTCTGGTAATGGCCCTTGTTCGTCGCCTGCCTCAAAAGATGCGACCGACCTATCAGTGCGCCTGCCTTGTAGAAAAGAAGCAGCTCGGGTTTGACTATGTACGCCTCGACGTCCTTTGAAAACTCGAACTTTTGCTTGTGTTTTTCAGCCAGACCCCACGGGATTATCAGGTCTGTTCCTGTGACTGTTACGTTGCGGTTGGATGCGACCGCGTCAACCATCACCTCGACGGACGTTCCGCTTTTTGTCTTCCGCTCCTTGTAAAACGCGTAGTCGAACATCTCGGTCTTTCGCTGGGAAAAGCCGCGTGCGGTGTAATAGGCGACTAGGTTCCTGTCCATGGCCGCTGAACCGGGAAACACCACGTCGATGTCCTTCGACCCGATTCCCCGGTGGTATGCCCATGCGGCCCAGCCGCCGACTATCAAAGGCTCGTGGCCGAAAAGCCTGTTGAACCACTTTACGAACTCCGCAAGCTCGTTCCTTGTTTCTCCGGTTATCTCGTCGGAGTAAAGCTCCTGCATCAAATTCGCCGCGTCATTTCCAAGTGTTCCGGATCAGGTTTTCCGCGCCGTACGCGCGGAAGCTGCACAGCAGGTCTATGATGGTCCGGACCCTTTTAGTGACGCGTTTACCTTTGTTAACCGAAAAGTCGTCATCCTGCCTTAAATCGTCTTCGTATACCTCCACCCGCGTGCTCCCCGGCATCGCCTTTCGAAGGAACTGGGTGATTTTCTCGTCGCCGTAGACGCAGATTGCCGGGTCCCGGAGGTAATCGTCATAATATGCGAGGGCGGTTGAAAGGCACGCTGTGGCGCCCAGCTTGTCCAGCTCTTCCCGGACGTCTTCTTTCTTTGCTTCGATTTCGAAGATTCCTATGCGTCGGTCTTCCATCTTGCGAAACAGCGCGAACGCGTTCGCCAAGGCCGCCGGCGCGGTCACCTGGTATCCTTTGCTGCTTTTTGAGGCGAACCCCCTTGACACCATCCAATTGACCGTCCGGTTGACTATCCCGAACGATACGCCGACCTGCTTTGGCACTTCGTACTGCCGGAACACCTGATGCTCCAAGGCAAACCGCACGACGCGGTAGGTCTTGGGACTCGTCAGCTTCATTATCATCACTAGTTGATATTATCAATAAATGTTGATAATTAAAATTGTTTGGTTTTGGGGAAATGAAAGGAGGTTTCGTAAGACAGCGATAGGCAGTGAAGGAAAAAGACGTCGGAGGTAAAGTAGGCGGTTTCGGGGCTGCCGGACTACCTTTGGCCGGACAGGCAAACCCTTTTTGTGCAGTTCGACACCAAAGCATTCAGGAATACGGTGTTGATGATGAAGGACTACACGATCATAATAGAGCGGGGCGAAGGAGACTGTCCAATAAATCAGACGTCTTAGGCTCTTAGCCAAAGTCCTGACGTTGTGAGCCACCGCCCACAACAGGCACGCGGTCTTCCGCGTGCCCGCCAACCGCTCGTTGACGGTCGACTTG
>JBAYMJ010000041.1:0-5182 GCA_041663565.1 Candidatus Micrarchaeia archaeon
CTTTATGACCTGGCGACGGCCGAAAGCTGCCCGGGGAAAGCGATAGAACGTCTTTCAATGAAAGCGAAATTGAGAAAGGTGAATCTGAAACATGGCAAAGTCTTATGTAAAGTACGAAACCCCAGCAGACGTCCAGCAGAAGGCGCTCCAAGTAGTGGAGGCAGGCCTTGCATGCGGCGGGTTGCGCAAGGGAACCAACGAGGCGACCAAGGCCATTGAGCGCGGGACTGCAAAGCTCGTGCTCATCGCAGCTGACGTTGACCCGGAGGAAATCGTGATGCACCTTCCGATGCTCTGCGGGGAGAAGAAGGTCCCGTACGTGTTCATTTCCGAAAAGCTCGCACTCGGCAAGGCCGCTGGCCTGGGAGTGGGAACCGCTGCAGTTGCAGTGGCCAAGGCCGACAAGGCAGAGACTGTGCTCAAGGAAGTGGTTGAGAAGGCCGTTGCGCTTGCGCCCAAGGCAGAGGAGAAGAAAAAGTAAATCCGCTTACGCAGATTTGACTTTTAGAGAAGTGACTATTCATGGGCGGAAAAAAGAAGATTGAATCCAAGAAGGAAAAGGAGGAGCAGGCCAAGGCGCAGGAGACAAAGGCCTCCGACGCACCGGCAGCTCTTGCCAACTTCGAAGGCTACCCCTCGCAGGTAGTCGAGATCCTCGGAAGGTCCGGGGTGTTCGGCGAAGTCATCCAGGTAATGTGCAAGGTGCTCACAGGAAGGGACCAGGGACGCGTCATTCGGCGCAACGTCAAGGGCCCAATCCGCAAGGGAGACTACCTTATCCTGCTTGAGACCGAGCGCGAGGCCAAGCCAATCAAGCCAAGGGGTGCTACAAAGTAAATGGCTGTCTGTACATTCTGCGGAAACAAGTACCCGGTAGGCACCGGCGTGACCTTCATCACCAAGCAGGGCATAGTGAGCCACTACTGCTCGCACAAGTGCGAGGTCAACGCAAAGAAGCGCAACCCGCTTCGCGTCCGCTGGACCAAGAAATACGCAAAGAGGACATAAGTTCTCTTTCCGTTCCCCTTTTTCTTTTCTCTATTTTTTTATTTTGAAACCCTTAGGTCTAACCTTTTGGTTTAAAATGAAGGAAAACCAACCTGTCCTTGGTGGGAATATGTTTGGTGACTGGGACATCGATAAACCACGAAAAAGAAAAAAGGGGAGTAAACCTCGACTAGGTATTCTTGATTTTAAAGTGGATAAAATGCCGTCAATAATGGACCAGCCGGACGTATTTAATCCGATAAAAAAAGAACCCGAACGAGACCCAAGACGTAACTTCTCCCAAACACAAAAAAATGAAATATGGGATAGACAACGTGGCAGGTGTGCAGGTTCCCACTGCGAACAAAGTACGCTCCTTAGGTCAGCAACCCACTACGACCACATAATCCCTTGGGAAATCGGGGGAAGAACAATCGTCAGTAATGGACAAGCACTTTGTACGACTTGCCATTCACTAAAAACCCATAAAGATAGACTAAAAAAAATTGATAAAAAAAGGAAACCTCGAAACCAATATGAACTCGGAATTATGGGTCGTGGCGGGATATACTAACCGATGGAACTCTTTTTTCTCGGCTGCGGCGGTGGCCGCGTAGTGCTTGACACCCAGACCATGCCTACCGGCGGCTTCCGGCTGACTGACGGCAAGCTCTGCATGCATTGCGACCCCGGACCTGGCGCATTCCTCAAGACGTTCTCCAACGGCCTGTCGTTCAAGGACCTCAACACGGTCTTTGTCTCCCACTGCCACCTCGACCACGTCGGAGACGCCAAGATAGTCATCGAGGCGATGACCCTTGACCACTGGCACAAGAAGTTCGGGACCCTGCTTGCCGCGCGGAGCGTACTCGAAGGCGTTGGCGAGTTTGAAAAGGAAATCCCGGAATACTTCAAGTCGCTCCTGCTCAACTGCAAGGCCCTGGCTCCGGGCGAGTCCCGCCAGCTGTTCGAGGCGGGCAGGCTGACCGCCACGGCGTGCGACCACGAGGACCCCACTTCGATAGGGTTCATCTACAAGTCCGCAGCAGGCAAGACCGTCGCTTACACCGGAGACACGCAGGTTTTCCCGGGGCTGTGGAAGCAATATGACTTGGAAGGCGGCTTGGATGCGTTCGTGGTGAACTGCCTGCGGCCGGCTTCCGACGGTTTTGAGTTCCACCTGTGCCTGAATGAAGTCATAACCGGAGTCAAGACGATGAAGAACCCGCCCAAAACGATTGTCTTTTCGCACTTTGGCGAGCGCTTCCTCAAGACCGGAATCGAAAAGGAACTTTCCCGTTTTGAGAAGGAGACCGGAGTGAAGGCGGTTGCTGCCAAGGAAGGGCTTTGCGTCAAGGTGTGATGATGCCACAGGAAAGGTACGTGCTTACAGGCGGGCCGGCAACAGGCAAGACCACCTTGCTCGGCGAACTGAAAAAACACGACTTCTCTACAGTCCCCGAAGCTGCGCGGACCGTGCTTGAACAGAAGAGGCCGCGGCAGATGAAAATAGCCCTGCAGCACCAGATTGAGCTTGCACGAAAGGTGCAACAGGCACAAAAGGAAAACCTGCAAAAGAACGCGCAACCCGCAGTCGTGTTTGACCGGAGCCCGGTTGACCCAGTCGCCTACGTGGAAGCGCATGGCGAAAAGCCCACAAAAGAAATCCTCAGGCAAGCCAAGGACTTCAAATGCGACATTGTCTTCCTGTTAGAGCCGCTCAAAAACTACAGGATGGACGCAGTCAGGCGCGAGGACAAAAGCAAGGCGCAAAAGCTCCACAAGCACATCCGCCAAGCCTACGCAAGGCTAGGGCATAACGTGATAGAAGTGCCTGACTTGGGCAGCGTACAAAAAAGGGCGGAATTCGTAAAAAGAAAAATTGAGGAGTTCAGGCGCACAAAAGCAGCCTGAACCTAAAGCTGATTTATTCAAAGTCCGACGGCAGTTCCTTGAACTCGTCGTAGTTCGAGATTACTCCCTTGAGCTTGAGCACTTCGCGTGTAATCAGCCAGAACGCAAGAGCGATGGCCTTCTTTCCCTTGTTGTTTGCGGGAATCACCAGGTCAACGAAGCGCGTGCTGTTATTGGTGTCACAAAGCGCGATTACCGGCACGTTGATGACGTTGGCCTCCTTAACAGCCTGCTTGTCAACCCCGGGGTCGGTCACGAAGATGAGTGCCGGCTCGACGAAGTCAGCGCGCTCGGGGTTTGTGAAGCGTCCGGGAGTGAAGCGGTTGTTCAGGCCGTTGAAGCCGGTCATTTCGCACATCTTGTTGATTGGGCCGAAGGCGTTGTCCTTGCTGCCGATGATGTAAACAGTTGCCGGGTCGTATGCCGCAAGCATTCCTGCAGCAAGCCTCATGCGCTCATCCATCTTCTTGAGGTCGAGTACGTGGAGGCCGTCCTCGCGCGCCTTGTAGATGAATGCGCGCATGCCGCCATTCTTGGTCTTGGTACCGATGTGGATGCCGGATTCCAGATATTTTTCCTGTGGAAGAAGAGTCTCTGCCATAGTCTTGCCTACACCTTAGTTCTATTGCCCTTGTTGCAACACGCGGGCAGTTAGTCAACAGCACAAAGACGGCTGTTGCCGTTAATCCTTGGGCTGAAGCATTTTTATAAAACCGCTCATTGACTACTATAACCCACTAGGTTAGTAAGCAAAGGATGAGTGTAACGCTTATGGCAAGAAAGCCCGTGAAACCGACTGCCGAAGTCCAGGAACTTAGGGCACAGTCCGACAAGATGGAGGACGAGCTTGTGGAGTCCATCAAGGAGGAGGCAATCAACGCCCACGAGGAGCAGATTGGCGGCTCGGAGCTTGAGAAGACGTCCGACGTCATAGGCAAAGCCATCGAAGAGGGAAAGAAGGAAACTGCTTTGGAAGAGAAGCAGGAAACCGCCCAAACAGAGGCAACTGCCGATTTGAAGGCAGACGCCACAAAACCCGCAATTATCGATGCCGAGGAGGCCTCGGAAGGCGACTCCCGCGCCTCAATGACTACAAAGGACGCGGAAGAGGAAGAGCCCCAGTACGAGGAGGAAGGCGACATCGGCCAGTCTGCTCTTGACCAGCTATCCGAGGTCGCAAAGGAAAGGCCCGAGTTGGACAAGGCCAAGGTAATCGAGGCGGCTTTGCTTCTTGCAAACAAGCCGCTCACGCCAGCAGAGCTTGCGCTCCTGTCGCACTGCACGGTAAAGCAGGCCACCCGGTTCATCTACAACCTGCAGGCCGAATACGACGAAAGGCAGTCCGCACTGATGATTGAATTCATCAACAACGAAGCCAGGCTCCAGGTTCGAAGCCTTTACCTGCCGGCGGTATCCCAGCTTTCCAAGGAAATCGAGCTTTCAAGAAAGTCGCTCAAGATTCTTGCGCTCATTGCAAAGAAGGGCCAAATCCTGCAGAGCGGGCTGAAGAACTACTTCCGCGGCGAAATCTACGAGTACGTGACCGAGCTGAAGGAGCGCGGCTACATAATCTCGGAAAAGCACGGCAACACCCGGATGCTCAAGCCAACCCGCAAGTTCTTCGAGCATTTCCAGCAGGCACAGTGATTGCAACGGACGCCTAGGGGATAATATTCTTTTGACAGCACTAAGCATGAGTGTACCTTTTTTTCGACACTGAAACAACGGGATTGCCGCAGCGCTGGAACGCCGACTTTTCCGACGTGGACAACTGGCCACGCATGGTCCAGCTGGGCTTTCTAGTGTACGACGACGCGGGAAAACTGAAGGAAAGCGCGGACCTTATCATCAAGCCCGAAGGCTTCACGATACCGGAGGAAGTCGTAAAGATACACGGCATCTCCACCGAACGGGCGCTTGCCGAAGGGATTGCACTCGCCGAGGCGCTCGACAGGTTCGTTGACGTCCTTGACGAGGCGCACACACTTGTCGCGCACAACATCGACTTCGACCAAAAAATACTTGGAGCGGAACTATACCGCCTCGGACTACACGCAGACATCGAGACGCTCAAGGAAATCGACAAGATTTGCACGATGAAGGCGGCCACCAACTACTGCGCAATCCCGAAGCCCGGCTACGGCCAGGGGTACAAGTGGCCGACGCTCGCCCAGCTCCACTGGAAACTGTTTGCAAAGGAGTTCGCAGGCAGCCACAGCGCATACACGGACGCGGAAGCGTGCGCGAAGTGCTTCTTCAAGCTGAAGGAAATGCAGGAAAG
>JBAYMJ010000042.1:0-4919 GCA_041663565.1 Candidatus Micrarchaeia archaeon
ACGGGCGAAAACAGCACGCCAAAGCAGAACAACAAGAGCACTGCAGCACTTCTGAAACCGGCCGTGTTCATGAAGGGATTACCTGCCTGCCGGTTTTATACATTCCGAACGAACCGGAAAAGCAAACAATCCACTTGCGTTCCATTGGTGAAACCTAAATTATATCATACGACTAACGTCCAATAAAAGTCCAATAAACCACCATGTTGCCATCGCATTCGCTGCCAGTCATCTTTACTTGTACGTTAGAATATTGGTTGGGAATTTGCGCTTGAGGATATCCACTGCACCAAGCGCCGTTTGTCAAAAGGGCGCATCCCCTTGGCTGGTTCCAATCGCTACCCGCATAGCCCACGATAGCGTAAGTAGCGCTCCCATAAGTCCCTTTCAATATAAGTATCCCTGCACCGTTTACCGGAATATCGGTCCAGCTGCCACTTGTTTGTACACTACCGCTCGTCATAATAGCTCCGTTAACAGTTCCGCCGATATTCGCACTTCCAGCCACATCAAGTTTTGCCGCAGGACTTGTCGTCCCGATGCCGACGTTGCCATTTTGTTTGATGACCATTTGCCCAGCACCCGTTTGAAAAGTCAACCCACCCCACCCGGCAAGCTGTACGACCTCTCCACCACCTAAGTCGAGCGTATTATGCACTCCAATGCCATACCAAGGCGCGTTATTAATCAAGTCACCCACGCCACTGGTGACTGCAACGCTTGTCGCCTTAGCCCGACCATTGACATCCAATAAATATGTCGGACTCGTCGTTCCTATGCCAACGTTGCCGTTATTTTTTACATAAAGAACGTTTGGAACATAGCCCGTAGGTTGAACAGCTATGTCCAGGTGCAAGTCCTTTGCGCCGTTCATTCCAATTGCATACCATACGTCCGTAGAGTTGGTGGTTTTTCGACTCCAAAAAAGACTGGGCGAATAAATGTCCGAACCTTGCATTACAATTCCGCCCACGTTGCTGCCGCTGTTTATCTTCAAGTAATTGGTAGTGTTGGACCCATCCCACAAGTAACCAGTATCCGCGCTACCGAAAAGCGGATTGGAATTGTTTACAACCAACGCATAACCCGGACTCGCCGTCCCAATCCCCAGGTTTCCCGCCGCAGTCAAAACCATCTTCGGAGAATCGTTGGTATAGAACGCAAGGCTCTTCTCGATTGTAGTGCCTAACACCATCTTGTCGTCGTGGCCCCCAAGGCCCACGTAACCCCAGCGCGAAGTGTCATTATAGAACTCAACATAAGCAGCGGGACCAGCGCCGGAAGTGTCCTGAAGCCGGAGGATAGCGTCCTGCGCTGCGGCGATTTGCAGCGGCCTCCCCGGCAAAGTTGTGCCGATTCCCACGTACCCCGAAGTAGAGTTGACAAACAAAGCGCCGTTGCCCGCGAAAAAATTGCCGCTGGCATTCAACTGACCATTCTGGACTATGACATAACTTGCAGCAGCCGGCTGCAGGAAACCAAAACAAAAAACGAAAAACAGCAAAAGAACCCTGCGTGTTCCCGGCCCAACCTCGGCCGCATAACCAGTTACAGGACGGCCGTGCGCCGCAACCTGAAAACGGTTACCCCCCCCCCCGAAGGAAACCTAGCCTAAACATACGCAAAAACCCTCCCAAGCCACTTAGAGACAATAACCGCCGGCACGAATTAAAACCGGCCATTGCCTCCACGTCTTCATCCACCTACGCTAAATTTGCGTTCATGGCTGGATGCGCTTGATTTCCCTCTCGATCCTTTCCGGGTCGAACAGCAGAGTATCTTCGGTTTCCTTGATGCTGAACCCGCTTTTCGAGAACATGACCAATTTCACCGGTTTCTTCGCTTTAAGCGCCTTTGCAGACTCCGCAAGACGGTTCAACTCCGCAAGCCCTATTTTTTCGCTGGTCCACTTGCACTCGCCGACGTAAACGTTCGCCCGCGTCTCCACTATCACGTCAACGTCCCGCTGCTCAAAAGCCCCCGGCGCGACTTCCGCCGGCCCCCACCACCGCCCGACCCTGACCACGTCCTCCCTTTTCAGGTACTCTGCAAGGAACTCCCTGCAGAACGGCTCAAACCTCCTGCTCACGAAGTCGTCAAGTTCCTTCCCGCTCGGCGGCCGCGACTTGCCGTACACGTTGGCGAACCAAAAGGCTATGGTGTTGTCCTTGAGCGAGTAGATGCCCTTCTTGCTTCTCGCCGGGTTTTGCCCGTACGGGACGGTCCGGTCGATGAGCTGGAAGTCCCGCTGGAGCGCGGCAATATATTTGGACAACGTCGTCTGCCGGGTCCCCAACCGGTTGGCCACCTCGCCGGGCGACACGACGCCCGCCCCAATCGCCTCGATTATCGAGAAGTATTTCTTGTACGTCGCGCCGAATTCCTGCCGGAGGATGTTCTGGCCTTCCTCCTTGAGCGTCGCGGCGACGTCGAAGAAAAGCGCGTTGACCGCGTCCTTTGCGCCCCGCTTTTCCATAAGCTCGTAGTAGAACGGTATGCCGCCGAACACGCAGTAGTTCCGGATTTTTTCCGTGGCGCTTTCCACGCCGATGTCCTCCTGGATTTTCCAGACTACCTTGAACTGCAGCGGCTGCAGCACCATCGAGTACCCCGCCCGGCCGAACAACGGCGCCTTCTGGCGCGTGAAAATCCGGTCCATCATCCGCACGTACGAGCCGGAGAAAATCAGTATCTTCGAAGAACTCCCCTTATGCGCCTCCCACGCGCCTTGGAACTCGAAGGGAATCGACTTGTCGACCTCTGCCAGGTTCGGGAACTCGTCCACGTACAGCACCCGCCGTTTGGACTTGGTAAAAAAGTAGTCCACCGCCTCCCTTACGCTGCCAAACGACGGGGTGTAATCGTCGTCCTTGAGGGCTTCGGCAAAGTCTTTCGCCACCTGCCTCTCCTCCTTCGGGACCACGAGCACCCTGGCCGCATCTTTTCCCTTGAGGAACTCGTCAACCAGCCGCGTCTTGCCCACTCGCCGCCTGCCGCTTATGACTATCATCTCGGCCGCCTTGCCCGAACACGCCTTCTCGAGCGCGGCCAACTCTTCCTGCCTATCGTAGAACCGCATATTATCCAACTCTAGGATAATCCTATGATTGGATAACCATTTAAACCTGACGGCATAAACTCGGCGGCAGGCAACGGGAATCAAAACGACTTTTCCTTTGCAGGACCGGAGCTTCTTTCCCTCCGTCCCCCTTTTCCCCGCCTTTGCGAAAGCGCTGCAGGCCAACGGCGATTACCTACCGGCTGGCTTCTGCAGGCCCGGCTTACTTGCAGGCTTGCGCCTGCGGATGGTCTGCACAGACGATTTCCTTCAGCTGTTCGTTGCCGGCATTCAGCGCACTCACCTGCGACTGCTGCAAGTCCATCTGCGCCTGCTGGGCTTCATTATCCGCCCTAAGCCCGCTTATTTCCGCGTCCTTCTCCGCCCTCAACCGCGTTATCTCTGCCTGCTGCTCCTGCACCGCGCCCGCAATCACCGGCACAACCCGCTCGTAGGAAATTCCCTTGTAGCCCTTGTCGTCAGTTGTGATTACTTCGGGGATGACTTTCTCCACGTCCTGCGCGATGAACCCGACTTGCGTGCCGTTGGTGAAGCCCATGTTCGGATACTCCGCAGTCTTCCACAAGAAATTAACCGGCTTGAGAGCAAGGACTTTTTCAAGCGAGGACGAAGACGAGAGCGCAGTCACATTTTTCTTCCAACGCGCGTCCGAGCCCGACCACGAGCCCGAAGTCACCCAAGCAGTACCGGCAACTGTGAGTGTGTAGCCGGGGGTCGTAGTGCCTATGCCGACGTTGCCGTAAAAAACGCCAGCCATGACATCGGGCGCCTGCGGGAACCAGTCTTTTTCCTGCGTGCCCCTTGTGACCGTGACGCCGTCGATGAAGAACTGCTGGCCGGCCTCGTCCGCACCACCCAAGACCATGTTAAGGTAGTAAACCTTGTTCGAAGCGTCAGTTGTCACGACGCCCGAAAGGTAATGCCAGGTACCATCGGCAATGTTCGCAGCGGGAAGATTGCTGCCACCATATGTATTGTACCAGTCATAATCTATGCCGATATAGTAAGCATACAGGTTGCTTCCAACAGGAATCTTGTACCACAAACCTATGGTATATTTTTGGCCGGGCATCATCTTGTCGGAAGGAAGCGGCATATATAGCCGATAATTTATGTCGCCTTGATTGGAGGTCTCAGTAATCACCGCGGAACGGTTCCCGATTTTTGCGTCGCTGTTTGTGACGCTTGCGGATAAATAGCTAGCACCTACTCTGTACAGCGACCACCCGCTTAAGCTATCCGTCTCAAAATTACCATTGTAGACGTAATTCCAGTCCCCTTCATAGGTATTCCTGATGTTGTTTCCGCTCATGTCCAAGTTCCCGCCTTCAATATCCAGTTTTTCGCTGGGGCTCGCAGTTCCGATGCCGACGTTGCCGTTTCCGGCAATTCGCACCGCTTCCGCCTGGGCCGACCCGCCCTGATGTGGCGTGAATGCGATGCCCGTCCCGTAGTTTACTCCTGCACCCGAACCCGCATCGACAAAAGACATGAATGCGGAACCGGCGCCGAAGCCTCCGCCGGATGCGGGCTTGCCGAAATATACCGGCGCAGTGGTGGTCGCGCCATCCCACTCGTGGCCGACCGTCAAGTTGCCCCTGACCACTAATTTTTGCTGCGGTGAAGTCGTCCCGATGCCGACGTAACCAGAGGTCGAGTTGACAAAAAACGAGCCTGCTCCCACGTAAAAGTTTCCGGTCGCATTCAGCTGACCGTTCTGGACGACCACGCTGCCTGCGGATACGGGCGAAAACAGCACGCCAAAGCAGAACAACAAGAGCACTGCAGCACTTCTGAAACCGGCCGTGTTCATGAAGGGATTACCTGCCTGCCGGTTTTA
>JBAYMJ010000043.1:0-4748 GCA_041663565.1 Candidatus Micrarchaeia archaeon
GCGGCAGGCCTCAGATGCTGTGGACTTCCGTATGCACCCATTGCATGGTCTATTCGGGTGGGGTTCGGGCTGATTCTTTCCCGCAGCCCGTGTTTTGGTCGCTTATTTTCTTGTGTTTTGAGGAGCCCGCTATTCGCTTTTCGTCTTTTTTGACCTTTCTCTCAAGCTTTTTTATGTCCTCTTCAGCAGGCAGGTTTTCCGGGACGATGTCGTTTTTGCCTAAGACTCTCCGCATTTCCATGTTGTTTTTGACGTGCTCTCCGGTTATTCTTCCTTCGCCCTGCAAGTCGTTCCGTTTCACGTTGAAATTCGTTATTTCCGTTGCAAAGTTCTTGGCGGCAATCGTCACCGTTGGCAGGAAGTCGGCAACCGGCCTGTTTTGGGGTATGCCCAGTTTTCTTTTCATCTGTTTCGTGCCATTTCCCCCGAATAACGCCTCATCGCCCCTGCTTCGTATCCTTGCAAAACCGGCGTCATCCACGCCCCTCTCGTAGATGAGTTTCGAGAGCTCCGTTTCAGCGGTGGTCAGCTTGGTCCTTGCTTGGAACCTTTCCTGGAGCGCGATTCTCTGCTCGACCAGTTCCTGTTTTCTTGTCTGGACTGCGAAATAGCTTTGTGCGAACGCTATCTCTTCCTTTCTCGGGTCCCCGTTTTGGGCAACGAGATAACCTGCGTATCTTGTAAGCATTATGTCGTCGATTTCCCTTTCGGCTTTCGAGCCTATCCCGACCAATTTGTTGACGCCAACAAAATGGTCATCCACGGCTTGCCCCGCATTCTTGCACGTTCATCGGGTCCCGCTGCTGCAAGCGGCAAGGAAAGCCGTGTTTTCTCGTAGTGCACGATTTTATTAACTTTTGTGCACTATGAATTTTAGGTGTTTTGGGCGAATGGCTGTCCGCGATGCGTTGGTTGAGCAGAAGCGCGAGCTTGCGGCTAGGCTGTCCGAGAAGTACGTGGAACGCGAAATCGCGGTCAAGGGCGCGCAAAGCGGGCTCGTCAACGTGTTCTTGGGTCCGCGAAGGGCCGGAAAGTCGTTTTTCGCGATGCACTTCCTGCAATCGCTTGGAAAGCCTTTCGGGTACGCCAACTTCGATGACGAGCGGCTTGCGGCAGCTGACTGCGACGAGGTGGTCGCCGCGATAAGTTCGGTTTACAGCAACCCGCGCACGCTGCTTCTTGATGAGGTCCAGAACGTCCCCAAGTGGGAGCTTTTCGTGAACCGCCTGCAGCGGCAGGATTACAAGCTCTTCGTGACCGGCAGCAACTCGCACCTTTTGAGTTCAGAGCTTTCGACCCACCTTACAGGCAGGCACCTGCCTGCAGTCGTGCTGCCTTTTTCGTTCCGCGAGTACCTGCGCTTAAGCCCCGGCGAGCTTACTTCTGGCGAAAAGAAGGCCAAGCTTGACGAGTACGTCTCGAAGGGCGGGTTTGCGGAGCCCCTGCTTGGCCGCGTTGACGCGAAGGATTACCTTTCGGCTTTGTTTGATTCGGTAATCTACAAGGACGTGGTGCGGCGCTTCCGCATCCGTTCGGTCCCGGCCATGGAGGACCTTTGCTCCTACTTGCTGTCCAACATTGCCTGCGAGTGTTCCTACAACGCGCTCGGTCGCATCTCGGGCAACAGGAGCGCCCACACCGCCAAGAAGTACGCGGGCTACCTTGAGGATGCCTTCCTGTTCTTCTTCCTCCCGCGGTTTTCCTTCAAGGTAAAGGAGCAGCTTTCATCCAACAGGAAAGCGTATTGCATAGACAACGGCTTTGTTTTTGCAAAGGCTTTCAGGTTCTCCGAAAATAGGGGAAGGATGTACGAGAACGCGGTTGCAATCGAGCTGAAGCGGATGGAACTTGGCGGGGCGGTGTCAGTGTATTATTGGCAGGACGCACTTAAGCAGAACGAAGTCGACTTCCTGGTAAGGCAGGACGCGAAAGTCGTGGCGCTCATCCAAGTCTGTGTTGACGCGGAAAGCGGGAAGGCGAAAGGCCGCGAGGCGCGCGGCCTGCTCAAGGCAGGAAAGGAGACTGGCTGCAGGAACCTCATTGTCCTTACCCGTGACGAGGAAAAAACCGAGTCTGTAGAGTGGTTCGGCATCCGCGGAAGGGTACGGTATCTTCCGCTGTGGAAGTGGATGCTCGAAAGCCACGAAAGGCGTTTTTAGGCGTCTTGCCCGCAAGAGCTTCAAGTCCTGCGCGCGTATGGTGGCGCGGCTCGCGCGTTCATCCGCGGCGGGTGCTGGGGCGTCATTTCGTTCTTGCCGGCGGTCCTGCTTAAGCAAAACGGCCATTACTTAACTTAAGTTAAGCAGTTCTGCTTTTTGAAAGGTTTTCCCGTAGGTGGCTTCGTCCTTTCAAGCTCATCCAGTTTTTGGATTATTATCCGCCTAATCGTGTCAGGCCAGTTGATGTTCGGGTAGTATTTTTCGACTCGTGTAATGAGTTTTTTCGGGAGGCTGATTGTTATGTATGCCATTTTTTCACCCTCTTGCGTTTTACTGCGTTATCCTTGCCGAATCACTTCATCAATCGAGAGCCCGAACGCGGCGTCCTCTGCCCGCAGAGTATAATTTTTCTCGCACTTCTTGAAAACAGCAAGCGGGACGAAAACGGGCTGCTGCCTGTTGTGCTTCCAGGCGACAAAGACCGGCATTCCGGTCACGCGCTCCCAGTCGAACATGCGCTCCATCTTGGGCACCTCGATGGCAAGATAAGCTGATTCTATTGCCTTGCACTCAATGGCGAATTTTCTGGTAGTGGAAAGGACGATGAGGTCAGGCGAGATGCCGTCCACCCCGCTTCCCGCTGTTCTCACTACGTAGAATCCCTTGTCGTTGAGCTTGGAGCGAAGCGAGCGTTCGAATGCGAATCCCTTGTTGTAGCCCATTTCAGAAGCCTTCTCCCCATAGCGCTTTTCCGTGGTATAGGGAGTAATAGAACGCCTCGCTTTTTAGCCTCAGACTGGACTGCATTTCCGGTGAAACCACTATCAGGTCCGCCTTGCTTCCAAGCTTCGCCTCGACAGCCTTTTTGGCAGCCGCAACCTGCGCCTCGTCGGCTTTTTGCGGCACCCTGGCCCACAGGTCGATGTCGGATTCGCTGTTGTTGGTGCCGTCTGCCCAGCTTCCGAACACGCCGATTCCATTAGGCTTGGGAAATGCCTTTCGGATGACATTCACTGCGCCGGAGTCTTCGATTTTTTTCAAGTTGAGTAGTGCGCGCATTTCCCTTGTTTTTGCAGAGTCGACCAATTTACGGTTCTTCACCAGGCCATTCCGTTCCAGTATCAGGACGTACTTGTGCGCCTGTGCGGGGCTTGTCTTTGCCTTGCGGGCGATGTCGTGTATCCTTATCTCGCCGTTTTCAAAGAGTATCTTGGATAGGAGTGAAAGGCGTTCCTTGGTGGAAAAAAGCTCGGGGATGTTCATATCCTGTGAATATGTTGTTCATAATTTATAAACGTTCCATTCACGTTTTGTGAACAATGTTGTTTTTCGGCAGTAGTTTTTCGGTCATCTTTCAGTTATCCAAAAGTAATAAATAGTTATCAACTGATAACAATTAGTGATTATTATGTCAAAAACGGTTCAAGTCCAGAAAAGCCGTCAAGCTCCCCGGATTTCCCAAGAAGCTGCCCCGAAGTTCCTGCACTCGCCGACCCTCAACACGGTGATTATGGTGGAGGACGCAATCAAGGATTGGTATAATAGCGAGATATCCGTCCCGCAGTTGAAGAAAGTTCTACCAAAGCAAGTTAACCACAACACGCTCATGTCTATCCTCGAGTACCTAGAGGCCAGCAACAAGATTGCGATTGGCCTGAGGGGGATAGTATGGATACAGAACGACAGCCCGATACTGCGCAAGGCGCTCCGAGAGAGCACGGAAATGTAGTTTCGGCAAAGGTCGCGTTTTCACGCGAGGCACAGGAAATATATTCCCGCCTTAATGGGGAGGCAAACCGCTCAAAGGTTTCCCGAAGCATCCTCCGTGCAATCAATGCAAAAATAGGCCTCATAAAGGGTAATTTTCGCTACGGCCAGCCGATTGCAAAGGCGCTCATACCAACAGAATATCGTTTGAAGTATGGCGTCACGAACCTCTATCACGTCAAGCTTCCAATGTTTTGGCGCATGCTTTACTCCGTTGTGCCCGGCGATGGAGGAGTTGAAATCATCGCTTTCGTGCTGGACGTCATCGACCACCCTACATATGATAAAAAGTTCGGCTGCAAACGCCAATAATCGGTATACTATACTCATTTTGTCGTCAATCGCCGTATTTTCCCCTTTAGCGCCTTAAATTTCTCCAACCGATTATATACTCTCCCGTCCATAATTTTTTCAATGGACACAGGGATCAAAGTAGGAGACTGCATGAAGGCTCTACTGGTCACCATAAGTTATGATGATACCGTCGAAAAGGCGGCCAAGCTCATGAAGAAAAATGACCTTGGCAGCGTCCTCGTCGCCGATGGCAAGAAAATCGAGGCCATCGTCACCGAGGGAGACATAGTCCGGAAGGCCGTTGCGGCTGGGAAGCTTGACGTTCCAATCAGGAAAGTTGCAAGCAGGCCGCTGTTGACCATCCGGGCGGACAAGGACCTTGTCGAGGCCGCAAAGGCCCTGGCGAGGAACGACGTCAGGCGGTTGGCAGTAGTAGACAGTGCAGGAAAAGTCGTCGGGATGATATCCGAAAGGGATATCCTCAAAGTATCTCCCGCTTTATATGACCTGATTGCGGAACGCGAGCAC
>JBAYMJ010000044.1:0-4445 GCA_041663565.1 Candidatus Micrarchaeia archaeon
CCTCAAAACACAAGAAAATAAGCGACCAAAACACGGGCTGCGGGAAAGAATCAGCCCGAACCCCACCCGAATAGACCATGCAATGGGTGCATACGGAAGTCCACAGCATCTGAGGCCTGCCGCCAGTCATCAACCCTTCTTCCTTACTACTTGCAGCACCGAACCCCGAAACCCGCCTTCAGTTCCTTTTCCGAGTAAACGGCCACATTTTAATCGCTCCACCAGCCTGTGCGAATCCGCCCACTTGGCGTGCGCGTACCAACTTTCCCACGACTCAAGCAGGGCCTCGCTGGAAGCGCCCGACTTTTCAAGCCGCTTGAACCTCGCTATGAACCGCTTAACTCCCGACTTTCTCAAGAGGATGAAGTCACCGAACACCTTGTAACCAACGAAATCAACACCGTCCCTTACGGGAAAAATCTCGGCCTTGCGGGGATGGAGTTCAAGAGCGAGACTGTCCGCAAGGAATTTCCTTACCTGCCGCTTGAAACCGTGAAGCTCCGCCTTGCTTGGCGAGAGAAACACGAAATCATCCATGTACCGCACGTAAAACTTCGAGCGAAGCGAGTGCTTTGCGAAACGGTCAAGCTCATTCAGGTAGACGTTGGCGAAAAGCTGGGAAGTCAGGTTGCCAATCGGAATCCCTTTCGGCCCGGGCATCGAACTGATAATCCTTGAAAGCAGGCGCAAGAGGCGCTCGTCAGGTATCCTCCGCGCAAGAATTGACGACAGGATGGCGTGGTCGACGCTTGCAAAATACTTCCTCACGTCGCACTTCAACGCGTAAACCTCCCTTCCGGGGTTCTGCCTCTTGCACTTCCTTACGAACGCCTTGAGCCGCAGCATCCCAGCGTGCGTGCCTTTCCCTACCCTGCAGGCATACGAGTCGCCGCTGAAACTTTTCTCAAAAACAGGTTCGATGACGTTGCAGATTGCGTGGTGCACTATCCGGTCCTCGAAAGGAGCTGCCTGAATCAGCCGCCTCTTGGGGTCGTTCACGAAAAAGCTCCGGTACGGACCAGGCTCCCACTTTTCTTCCAACAACCGCTCTTTCAAGCCAATCAAGTTGAACTCAACGTCGCGGAAGTATGAAAGCGAGTCCTTTCCGAACCTCTTGCCGGCCGAAGCCTTGTCGAACGCTGACAGGAGGTTCTGGAAGGAAACGACTTCGTCCATCAAGCCCATACAACCAAACATTCCGCGTAACTTGAATGAATTGCCCCGGGCTCCCGCAGGAGCCCGGAACGGTTTTTGATTTTCGGCCTTAACCGCAAAAACGGCAACGAGACCAGGACTGGCCGCCGGATGTAGTCCTTTGCATACCTGACGGGACTTGCCCCACCAGCATGCCTTATTCCGACACTCTCCCGGCACCCCGTTGAGAAATGCCGGGAATTCTTGGCCGGAAACAGCCCGCAAAGACTGCTGCAGCACCGAAACCCGATGTTCGTGTTCACGTTCGACGGCGCGTTGTTCAAGTTCAGGGCAAAGGCGCCGTCGTTGGCCCCATTGTCCCAGTTCCCGCCGCGGATGAACGCGCGAGCCGCGCCGCTTCACAGCGACCGTCCTATCTTCCACCCGCTTGTCAGGCGAAAAGACTGTGATGTTTACTTTCCTGAAAACTTTGCTTTCCACCCTCCAAGAAGCCGGCCAAGTTCCGCCGTCTGCTTGGAAATCGCCTCATACTGCCTGATGCCGATGAAGTTGTACTCGTGCGACAGCCTTGCAAACAGGCGGAGCTTCTCAAGCTCCAAATCCGCCTTCTCCAACTCTACTGACTTGTCCCTGGCCGCGTTGGCTATCATCACGTGCTCAAGGAAAGCCAAGGCCGAACACTCCAAACGCTGGGCAAGAAGGAAACGCTGGGACTTCGGAAACCCTTCGACTACGGGGTAAAGGTACTTCAAAAGTTCGTAAGCCTTCCGGAAGATTATCAAGTCGTCAAGCATAGTCTCACTGCTTCTCCTCGAAGACCTTGATTAGGCCGTTGAACATCTTCAGGCAACTCTCGTAGTCCGCGCACAGCTTGTTGGCCGCAGCGTCGTCGACGAACCCGAGCGAGGATGCTAGAAGCAAAAGGCACTGCACGCGGCACGCGCACGCCCTAGCACGCGAATAGCACTTGGCCTTGTCGGAACTATGGAACTTGTTGTAACCCTCCGCAAGGCTGGCGACCACTTCCAAAGACTCGTTCCGGATTGCATTCAAAAAGAAGACTGCGTTCTCATCCGCAGAACCGCTACCCCCCCGAAGGGAGGGAGGGCCAACGACAAGCCGCATCGTATCCGAAACTATCGGAAAAACCTTAGAATAAACATCAAGATGCTGGAAACCAGCAGGGAAGCGCTTCCCATTTTCATCCCTGCTTGCCCACTGCCCCAACGTAACGTTCTGGACATCGGCCGCGGGCAGGACCTGCCGCGGGGTTTTTTGCCCTGCGTCCGGCGCAGATTACCAGATTACTGATTTCAGATTATCCACTTGTTCCTCAACCCTTCTTCCTTACTACTTGCAGCACCGAAACCCGATGCTCGCGCGCACGTCCGACGGCGCGTAGTTCAAGTCCAGGGCAAAGGCGCCGTCGCTGGCCCCATCGCCCCAGCGCCCGCCGCGGAAGAACGCGCGAGCCGCGCCCGCACCATCATACGCCCAGAAATAATCATTGCCATAAGCGTTGGCACTAGACCCTATTGACGTGGGCAAGCCAGTAGCAAAATCATACCCGGTGACATAACCCGATGCCACGCCGTTAGTCGGGTCAGAAGTAACCACCTGGTCCACCCACTCCCAGACATTCCCAATCATATCATAAGCCCCCTCTTGGGTGACGCAACCCGGACTCGCTCCAGTAAGGCATGCAGCACCACCACATTCACTTGCCGTATTGCAAGACATTGTTTCCGACGTCTCTTCACCAGTAAGGCTCCACTTGCTTCCCTTGTAATTGGCTGCCTTGAACCACTCCTCGTTCGAGCACAAGTGCTTGCCCGCATTCTGGCACGCCTTCTTGGCAGCACACCAGTTCAAGCTAACCAAAGGCGTTTGCCCGGCTGCGGAACCCGCAACAGCAGTAGTCGCGCCAGCATCCACCTCAGCCTGCGAACCACTCGAACAAGCGCCGTTGGAAACTGTTCCGCTGGCAAGATACGCCTCATACTTGTCAATGCAGAAAGGCCTCTGCCCGGGAACGTAAGCCATATCAGAAGGGCAGCTGGTGCCGCCATAAATCGTTCCGGTGATATTGACGTTACCGTTCACGTCAAGCTTCTGAACCGGGCTCGTAGTGCCGATTCCGACGTTGCCGTTTCTCACTAGGAAGTTGGCGGGCTGGCCATTATACCACAGCATCGGGTTTGCGCTGTTTCCCGCACTTTCATAAATCAGGTTGCCCTGGCCGTCGTAGCGCAAGCCGACGTGATAAACGCCGTAGTTGAGGAACTGGATGCCCGTCTGGGATGCTGCAGGGCTGCCCAGCGAACCGCCGATTGCCACGGAACTGTTCAATGCGGCGACTTCCAGCTTGCTGATTGAGCTGGCGCCTATGCCGACGTTGCCTGAACTCAAGTTAAGCGTAATCGCGTCCGCCCCGCCAGGCGTGCCTATGTGAAGCAGTCTGCCAGAGTCGTAATAGATTTGTCCCAGTGATGGAGTTCCTTGGTCCTGAAACTGAAGGTTGGGTAGGCTGGTACGGCTTAACAACAAATCCGTTACTGCGCTGCTGGCATTGACATGCAATACCGCCTGTGGATTCGTCGTCCCAACCCCAACATTTCCCGCCGCAGTCAGCACCATCTTCGGCGAGTTGTTCGTGTAGAACGCCAAGTCCTTCTCCGCAGTTGTCCCAATCGACATCCAGTCGTCGTGTCCGCCCAAACCCACGTAACCCCACCGCGTCGTGTCATTGTAAAACTCCACATAAGCAGCCGGCCCTGCTCCGGAAGAATCCTGCAGCCGGATGTTCGCGTCCTGGGTTGCGGAAATGTGCAGCGGCCTTGCGGGCGAGGCGGTGCCGATGCCGACGCTGCCATTAGTTGAATTGACAAAAAGAACGGAGCCTGCAGGCCCGACGTAAAGGTTGCCGGTAGCGTTGAGCGCGCCGTTCTGCGCGAACACTCCGCCAACGGCGGCAGCGCTGCCCACGAACACGGATAATGCCAAGAATGCCGCCAAAACCCAATTGCCTGCCATCTTCACAAACTCACCTGACCAATCGTTGAAATCACTGGAGTCACGGGCTCCCGTACTGCCATACCCCGCCGGTCGCACAAAGCACTCCCGCGGGCGTTATATAAGACACTACCGTGCCGTCGGAGCTGCGCATGGCAAACGAGCCTTCCGCAGGGGTTGCACATAGCGCGTCGTAGCCGTTGCAATCCGTGTCCTCAAGGCAGAGGCTCCCGGAGCCGTTTATTGTCGCGTGCGAGACCCCGGCACCGTCGCGCACC
>JBAYMJ010000045.1:0-4150 GCA_041663565.1 Candidatus Micrarchaeia archaeon
CAGCCCCATTCTATTCTTCTTTCTGCAGGTTGCGCTTCAGGATATGGTAGTAGCAGACTATTGGCGGCATTATGAGGTTGTACCTGCCGTAGCTCACGAATTTGAGCACCTTCAACTTGACCAGCCTGCCTATGTACGGCGGCGACACCCCGAGCGCGCTGATTTCCGAGCTTCTAAGCGAGGGTTTTCCGCTCTTGACTATGCGTTCGAAGCTTCTGATGTCATTGTCGGATGCAGTCCCAAGTTCGTGCGAAAGCCAAGGCTTCCCGATTTCAAGCGCATCGGCAACATGCTCCTCGACTCGCGATTTTTCAATCGTGTCCTCAAAATAGCTTGCGCTGGCAAGGCACTGGACGAGGTAGGGGTATCCGCCTGACAATTTTTGCACCGCATTGATGGCATCCTCAGTCCACCTGGTACCGCTTCCGGCCACGGGCTTTTCAAGGACCTCCTGCGTCTCGTCAAGCTTGAATTCTCCCAAGTCGAAGCTTGCGCCTGAAAAAATACGGGCTATGGGCGAATAATCGTCAACAAGGCGCTCCTCGAAGTCAATGGCACCGGATACTATCAGGAGGATTGGCGGGAGGCTGGTCTCTTCGGCTATTGTCTTCAATTCCCCCAGCGCTTCCGGAGAAAGGTAGTCCGCATCATCTATCTCCACGACTATGCAGGAGACTTCGGACAGCCCCCTCAAGAGGCCCTTCCACCGTAGGAATGGCGTGCGTTCAGCATCTTCCCGTTCCCTTTGGAATTCCACCGTCGAAAAGAGCTTTACTGACGAGATGTTCTTTCCGAGCGACTTTAATCGTTCCACAAAAGTCTTCCGGCGTTCCAGCTCGTCAACCAGGCTTTCAGTCAATACTTGATAGAATTCAGAGACGGACGTTGTCGTTGAAAGGCGGCGGTATACCACCAGGACGTCGCCCGGCAGCTCGTCCTGCGGCTGGATGGTGCTGCTGACTTTGTTCAACAGCGACGTCTTGCCTACCCCCCGATAGCCGTACACTAGGACGCCACCAGACTGCTTCTTGACCTTGGCCTTCTCCAGCCGTTCCAAGACTGCGCTAAGGATGTGTTTTCTTCCCCCGAAGTAGTCTGGGTTGGCCGGGCTCTGCGGGTCATAAGGATTAACCATACAATAATCTGATTAATTAATATTAATTAATGTTTCTAAAGGGTCTTTCCGGTGAACGGTTCGGAGGCCAAGGAAAAGGGGGTTTCTAGAAAGGACCTCCTGGATGAGCTTGAGTCGGTGCGGAAAGCAAGGAAGTGATTCAGCGGAAAGTACGTCCCGAAAGGCCTTATTTATCGGGCCTGCTGACTCTCCTAAGCAAGGCGTCATTGTTCAAAAAATTGAAGTTGTTTTCAAAAACGTAGCTGCCCCATTTTCTAACTGCTTTTGACCAGCACGTTTTCCGCAATGTAGTCTTCCAATTCTTCCGCAAACGCGCCCAACTTGGATAACTCCGGCCTTTTGATGAACACCGGGTCCTGTTCGGACTGCCGTGCGAGTTGTTGCAGGTGCTCGTGAAGGTCTGCAGTGGCCCGGCCGTACTCCTTTGCGTACGCGGGTATTGACAGGACGGAAGAAAGCTTGGCTTTTGCGGCCTTTGGTGGGGCGGCCTTTTCCAACCCGCCCAAGCGCCCTGAAATGTAGTATAGGTCTACTATGTCGCGCGACCTTACAAGCTGCGCCTTGCGCGTTAGCATCGCCCGGATTTTTTCGCAGGCGATTTCCTGGATCGAGTAGCAGGGCGCGGTTGCGGAGTCGAAGTAGTCCTTTGCGGCGTCGCCGTAGAGCGCCTCCAGTTCCCGGCGCCCTTTGCTTGGAGCGATTGTCTTCAGCCTGATTTCCTGAAGCGGGAACTCAAGCTTTTCCTTGAACGCCACAGTCATCTTCAGCTTGCTTGACTGCTCTTTCGGTTCGGGGGAGCGGAAAAAGTAGTTCATTACGTTCCCGCTCTGCGTCCCCGCAATGCCCGTCCTTACCTTTTCGTCCTTGTACCATTCAAGGCCAAGCGAGCCCATTACTTGCTCCACCACGTTCTTGCGGAAGTCGTGCTCCTTGGGTTTTCCGCCCACCCACGTCAGGTCAACGTCCTCGCTGAAGCGGTAGTAGCCGTAGTATGCCTTGACAAGGCACGTGCCGCCCTTGAACGCCAGGTGCTTTCCCTCGGGCAGGGCGTAAATCTCGCGCAGCATATAGGTAATCCAGACGTCCTTGTCCACAAGTGACAGCGAAAGGCCTTGCCTGTTGCCTGCGGCAAGCGACTCGGCGAACCGCCTTACGGTATTCGGGTCGTACTTCACGTCAATCGAGCCCTACGAATTTTCTTAGGAACGTCGCGTAGAGGCCGGGGTATTGGTTGATTAACCGTGCAGCAGCTTTGATTAGTTTTTCTTCCCCGCCTGTCTTTTTCGCTATATCCCGCAGGATTTCCTTTGCGTATTCGACGGAGTCCCTGTTTCTTGCGCTGAAATATGCGTAGTCAAGCATTGTTCTAGCTGGTTTGCTGTACCTAAGGACTCCCTTTTTTTGAACCAACTTATTGAACGGAACGCCGGAGAGCTGCTTGAACTCAACTCGCATCCCGGCAAAATCGGCCTTGGCTCGTTGCACCCTCCTTTTTGATATGACTGTTATACCAGTCAAGCCCTGGTGTTCCCACAAGCCCTCAATGTAAAGCGCGGTTGCCAAGCCGAAGTACCAGCCGTTCTTCAGCTTGAGGTTACAGGCCCTTGCAACGACATTGAATGGGTCCCCCTTGATAGTGCCCAAATCTCTTTCCTCGCGGCTTTTTACGTAGTACACTCCCTTGAATACAGCGGTTTCAAGGACCTTTGACCGTATTAGGCTGACCAAGACCCCGTCGTAGTCAAGTTTTAGAAGGTTGCAGGCGGTACGGATGTCCTTGGTCAGGACGACCCGGTCCTTGCGCTCTAGCAGAACATTGTAGACTTTTCCGGCATTACTATTATAGAAAGCCATACAAACAACACTATATTAGGAATGTTAGATAACATAATTGTTAAGCAAACACCACAATATAATGGTTGTTAATTGATATATCTGGGTGTTCTGCCCTGTATGGGGCCTCGCGTGCTTGGGCAAATGCCAAGGGCAAGCCCGAACCCCAGCAGCCCCATCTTCTTTTTGCCCTTTTAAATCGGGATTCGTTTTTTATTTCCTTCCAGCCAAATGCTTATCGTGGGTAAGTCCGCGGAGTCGAGTGCACCGTAAGGCGCACATTTGCATGTCTTCGCGGGGCCACTCCGTTTTCGTTTTTCAGGGAAGCTATTTCCAAAGCTCCTCATCGCCTTTGTTCGCTATTTTTCCGGCTATGATGCTCTTCTTGTCAACTGTGGGTGCGTATATCCTACAGTCGGGTATTGCTACTGGCTTCCGGTGAAAATCAACTTTTTGTTAACGGAAACGCGGTCCCGAAAACCACCTATCCCTTCCCGGCCTGACTTGTCTTGGCCGTTTCACAACGGTTAAAACCATATATGTATACATATACTATATGTCAAAGTTGGTGTCCTTGAGCAACGAAGCGTATTCCCTCCTCTCAAAGCGCAAGCTTGAAGGCGAGTCCTTCTCAACTGTAGTGGTACGGCTTGCCGGAAAGGACCAGAGCGGCATACTTGACATCCCGTTTGCCACCCCGGAAGAGGCGAAGGATTTGGAGCGCTGGAAAAAGGAAATATACGAAAACCGCCGCAAGCAGTCCCTGCGCACGTTCAAGGTGTGATTACTTTATGGTCTGCCTTGATACTGACGTGATGATTGACTACATCCATCAGGAGCCTCATGCAGTGGCCTTCGTGCAGGATGCCATTGCAAGGAAAACCCGGCTTACGACCACGGTCATGAGCGTGTGCGAGCTTTACAAGGGCGCAGACCAGTCCACCCTGGCCGGCCGCAACAAGGTCGGCCGCCTTCTTGAATTCCTTGAGATACTTGAGCTTGACATGCGCGGGTGCTCCATTTTCCGCGAGTACTACCATCAGCTTGGTTCCAAAGGCCAATTAATAGGGGAATTCGACATCCTGATTGCCTGCATCGCCATGGCAAACGGGGAGAGCCTCGCAACAGGAAACTCAAAGCACTTCTCGAAAGTGCCCGGGCTGAGGCTTGAGAAATTTTGAC
>JBAYMJ010000046.1:0-3539 GCA_041663565.1 Candidatus Micrarchaeia archaeon
GACAGGTATGCAAACCCCGCAAGCTGCTGGCCTGAATACTGGCCGGACTGCACGTTGAGAGCGCAATAGAGCGAGGAGAGCGCGGCGATGCCGCACACTGCCCACAATAGTGGCGCGAACCTCTCGGTCTTTGCCTGCGCTTCGGAAAGCCCGAAAGCTGCAAGCACTGCGATGGGGACTGCCGCGTAGGCCATGTTCCTGCTTGCAAGAAACATCAGCGCAGACGATGCGACCGATGCGGCAACAAGCCAGTGGCTCCCGGTTGTCCGGGGCTTTTCGGGGACGCCGAACGACTTGAGGACAGCTATCACGCAAAGTATCAGTGCCGGGCCGGTGAGCTGCAGCACGCTGACGGGGCTGCTTGGCTGCATCTCGGACGACGTGCGGAAAGTGTGCGCTGTCGCAAGGTCGGAAAGCGGAAGCCGCAGGTAGTAAGTCGCCGCGACAAGTGCGGAGAGTGCGAAGACTGCAAGCAACAATACGGCCTTGGAGCGCAGGAATTCGGACGCCGCAGAAACCGCGCCCTGCCGGGGCGTCCCGTGCGGGCTTGCAAACGCCGGCTCGGACTTGAAGAAAAAAGCGGAGAGCCAGTCCAAGAACACGGCAAGCGCAAGCAGGCCGCCTACGACCAGCAGCGAGTACGGGTGCAGGAGGGCAAGGAACGCGCCGAGCGCGGCCATGCCGAATGCGCTTCTTTGGAAAAGGAAGAGGAACGCAAGCGCCACTGCTGCGGGCGCGAACGCGTCGGGCCTGCCAAAGATGCCTTGGCGCAGGAAGAAAATCGGAAGCGCTGCCGCGCACAAAGCGGAGAATTGGGCGGCATCCGTGGAAACCCCGCAGCGCGCAAGCGCGGTTCTTGCAAGGCAATAAACCGCAAGCACGCCAAGCAGGGAAAAAAGAAGGGATACGAAGGCATACGCCCAGAGCGCGGGAACCCCGAACAGGACCGCCAGCGTGCCTCCAACCATGTGGAAGAGCGGGTAGTACGTGTAGGGCCTTCCGAGGTTGGAAAGCTCGTCAAACGAGCGGACCTGCCCCGCCTGTGCGACGTATTCCATCTGCCTCAGGTGGTAGTAGTGGTCCGGGTCGGGAAAGGAGCCGAGAAACGCGGGGTAGATGCGCACCGAGATGGTGGCGAGTGCTAGCAACAAAAGCACGGCAACCGGCAGCTGGCCCTGCTTTTCGTTCATCTTGCAGCCTCGATAGCCATCTTTTCCATAGCAAGGCCGCAAAGCGGGTAGGCCTTGAGGGAGGCCTTGGAAAAGCCGTAGTAGGACGAGAGGAACTTGCTGTCGCAGTCCTTGCAGGACAGCTCGCCAGTAATGCCAAGCACCTTTTTGAGCTTTGCAGGAAACGGCTTGGTGGACGCGATTGCGACCGCCTCGCCGGGAACTGGCGCGGTTGCCTTCAGGGCGGACTGGACGTTGGAGCCGCAGGCAAGCCTGCACAGCCACTCAAGCTCCACTGTGCGGGCCTTGTTGGTGGCAATCTGGAAGGATTTTAAACTTAAGAATAGGGAATAATAGAGTAGCTTACTACAGCCAAAGCTTCGCCGCACGATGACGGCCAGGGCGCCTGGACAGCTTTTCCTTATGCATTCCAAGGCAGCCTGAACGTTCCCAACCGGCTTGGCGGAATAGACGTAAATCATGAAACGATTGGCAACGTAGGGCAATATATTTTCATTGAAAGCGCGCTGCGGCGGGTTTGGCCGCAACGCTAAATTTTGCATTCCTGGAGGGAAAAATCACAATGGTACAATATCACGCAAAGAGGCTCTCAAAGACAACCGGCTCGGGCGGAAAGCTCAAGTCCAGCGCAGACAAGAAGCGCGCCCACATCGGCGGCTTCTTCGCGCGCACCAAGGTGCTGCGCCCCGACGACGTGAAGCCGGGCCAGGATCCGAAAGAGGTGCGCAAGACCTTCCGCTCGAAGGGCGGAAAGAAGAAGCTCGCGCTTGACTACGCGCTTTTTGCGAACGTCACCGGGCTCGACGGCAAGACCAAGAAGATGCGCATCATCAACGTGGTTGACAACAAGGCCGACAGGATGTACTCGCGCGAGAACGTCATCACCAAAGGCTCGGTAATCCAGGTCGAGGCCGGAAAGGCAAGGATAACCTCGCGGCCGGGCCAGAACGGCATCGCCAACGCCGTAATGCTCAAGCAGTAGGCGCTTCCTGTTTCCCGACTTTTTGCCGGCTTTCCTTTTTCCGGCGCAAAACCCTCTTTTTATTCCATCATCTGCATTTAGCTTATCGGCAACAAGCCCGCCGAGTGAAAAATCAGATGGGAATCCTTGACATATTCAGAAACAACGGCTCGAAGCTCCACTCCGAAGACGTGCGCGAGCGCGTCCGGAAGGGCAGGGAGATAGTGGAAAAGGTGCTGAAGGACAACCCCGGATACCGGGTCGGTCGCCAAGTCTACTCGTACCACAGGAACGACCTGAACGAGCAGATAACCTCCACGGAAGCCGCCAACCAGGGCGGGTTCGAGATAAGCCGCATACCTGACGAAAAGATCCAGAACCCGGGCTCCCCCCAGGCGCTGGTGCACTTCGAGACGGGTTTTCCCAACAGGCCGATAATCTTCGTAAAGGGCGGCATGGACCCGGGAGTGGCGAAAAGCATCCTGAAGGCACTCCAAAAGGAGGGCGAGTACAAGGTATTCAAGCCGCACATCCAGGTTGTGGACCGGAAGCACTCGCTTTCGGTTGACCATTTCTACGACTCCAGGATCCGCACGCACGATGGCCAGTCCAAGCCGCGGTACTGAACGGCGGGGCCGCCCAAGCCGCCCTTTTAAAGCCCAAAGGAATTTAAGCTTGATGAGGAATAGGTTTATATACGTTTAACTTACGGAAGCGAATTTTAGGTATCCAACGGATTTTTCAAGCCTAGGGCACCTAGCGCTCTCTTTCGACGTCTGCAGGTTGATGATGTGGCCTACTCCGTTGTGCGAAAATGCGACGACGGGACGCTCGTCCTGCGGCCCGACTCCAAGGAGCCGGTGCAGAAGGGTACGCCGATACACTTCCGGCTCGAGAAGGCGGGCGCGATAATCGAGACCATCGGACGGGTAAGCGACCCGCTTGTGGTGGCGCAGGTTGCAAAAAAGTTCGCGGACGAGAAGGAATTCCAGTAGAAATCAGAACGTCATGTTTTTTGTAAAAAGGTGAGTATGAAAATGATTTACAGCAAGTGCACTGAATGTGGAAGCTCTAACCTCAAGCGCGACTCCGACCGCGGCGAGATAGTCTGCCAGAACTGCGGGCTCGTCATCGAGGAGAACCTCGTGCAGGAAGGCCCCGAGTGGCGCGCCTTCGACGCCGAGCAGAGGGCAAGCAGGGCAAGGACCGGCGCACCCCTCAAGTACATGTCCCCAAACAAGGGGCTTGTCACCGAGATTGACCAGTACAACCGCGACGTGCGCGGCGGCAAGATTGCGCCGAGCCAGCAGGCGCAGCTTTACAGGATGCGCAAGTGGCACAAGCGCGCAAGCATCTCCAACTCGGTTGAACGGAACCTTGCGATTGCA